>CANQET010000030.1 GCA_947595585.1 uncultured Clostridia bacterium | reverse complement strand
CCCGCATGCCCCCTCCTCGGGTACATGCGTTTAAGAATTCTGATTGCCTTACGTACTTTCGTTTCATCTCCATAGCACAAAGTCCGCTTCCGCTTCCCTTCCGCTATGAAAATTACTCCGTATTTGCTATGCAGTTGTCAATCTGCGCGGATCTGCAAAAGCAGATGCTTTTTCGTAGAACGGTAAGCCGCCCTGCGAGACAGCTTACATATCATAGCATTTCGGCAAAATTCCGTCAAGCATTTTTCGGAGTTTTTTGCGGATTTTTTTCGGAAAAACTTGATTTTTTTGACAAAACCTTATATCTATGTACCCTTTCCCGCCCCACCACAAGATGTGGGAATTTACGCTCTCCCCGCTTGCTCCCCACCGCCCCGTATCGCACGCTATGTCGTTTTTACAAAAAGAAATCCCCGCCGACAAGCGCCGACGAGGACCTTCTCGGATTCTGTTGTTTACAATCGAATGCACAGCGCGGGAACCACGCCGCCGCCGGGATCGACGACCTGTCTGCTGTAGGAATCGGCAAAACCATCATAGCAGACACCATATACATAATTAGAATTGTAGCTCGGCGAACGCAACCACCACCAACCGTTTCCAGAATAGCTGAAATCAGATACATAGGCCCCCTGTGACTTTGCATAATCCGTGCATTTCAGGCGGCGCGCCGCATCATAAAACGATGACACCGGGCAAAACCCATAAGAAGAATTGCATATATCTTCCAAACTCAGTAAAAACACCGCGTCGTTCAAATCGAGGCCATGATCCGCTTCCGTCGCTTCGATGATTGTCTGCTCGGATGCATTGAATGCCGTCTCGTAAAACGTTCCCGTCAGCCACTTGCGAATATCGCTCTTTGCATAGTCGCTTGTTGGGGATGAACAATACTGTCGGCTATCCAAGATGATATTCGCCATCAGAAGCGCCGTTCCGTCTTCTTGCCGCAAAATACGCCACTCGATCGGCTCGTATTTGAACCACAACCGAGACTGCGAAACGTATACTTTACGATACCGTTCATTTTGATAATCGACGTCGGACCACGCACTTTCAGACGGACGAGCAGAAACGCTTCCCGCGATTTGATCCAGGGACGCCGTCAAGGTACTATCCTTCACTTGCGTTTGCGGATATTTTCCGAAATAGATCTTGCCGTTGCGCTTTGTATATATACCGAGATTCGGAGTATCGTTTTCTCCGCTCCAAGCACCCTCTTTGGCATAGATCATTTTTCCAAAGCCATTTTCGACCGTAAGAACTCCTCCCTCGATCGTCCCGTTCATCAATTCCATTTTTTCGCCGAAAAGATCGGCATAAAAGGTGATCTTATCCCCGTCGATCTTATACTCCCCCTTCTCTCCGTCTTCATCTGTCCATTTTCCGCCTTTCAGCGTGAAATAGGTCTGCATATCATACTCACCCCACTGCACGAGATAATACGTTCCCGTTGCGCTGCCGCAAGCAGTAACGCAGAGGCAGAGACAGAATACAAACATCAATGCGAGCGCGAATGATTTCTTTTGCATTTCCCCCTTCTCCTTACTTTTGAATAAAACAATTATAATTCCATTTTAGAATTATGTCAATTATTTCATATGCTAAAATTCTAAAAAAGAAGATAGAAGGCGTCTATGAAAGTCAGAAAAAGGGAATATGGCGATTGTAATCTCATCGGAAAGCGCGTAGAAAAACTACGAAAAGAACGAAAAATCAAACAAAAAGACTTCATTGCGCAGTTACAGATCGCAGGGCTTGATATCAATCCGACAAGTTATTCCAAGCTCGAAGGGCAAGTCCGCAACGCAACGGATAAGGAAGTTTTCACGATCGCACGTGTCCTCAATGTTCCGCTCGAGGACTTATTTCGATAAAATTTTCTACCGCAATCTCCAAGATGATACGGCGGAAACATGGCACAGAAAAAGGCACCCCCGTGCGAAAACGGGGGTGCCTATATCGTTTTTTTCAGGGCTCTTACTCCTCCAAAGCTACGATGGTTTGATAGAGCACTGTCTTTTTATCGGTCAGGTCGCCATCCATGTGATAGTGCCCGAAATACCAATGCTTGTAGGTCACGATGTCCTCGAAATTGGAGAGCATTTGATTTTCGGGGTAAACGCCCATTTGAAAGATCCTCGTCCTGAGCGGCGGATACCAAAGCGCCTTTTCATCGCAGGAATGCGTGATGATATAATCCACCGTGTTGTTATACCGTTTCAGGTTGGCGATGCCCTCATCGAGCTCCTCGAAGCTCGGCATCTCCCGTTTCCACCAACCGATATGTTCCCGACGCATATAGCGGTCGATGCTGGTCGCCCCGCCGAAGGTGAAGAAGGTCTTCCCCTCGATCTCAAACACCTGTCCGCGCATGAGATGAATTACGGTCGGCTTGACAAAATGTACCTTCCCGCCCTGCCATTCTTCCACGGAATAGGCGTCGAGAAGATCGAAATTCTCGTGATTGCCGTCCACGAAAAGCACCGTGCACGGAAGTTCCTCGTAAGGACGAAGATCCCTTTCCAATGTCTTTGCATCCCATACGCCACCGAAATCGCCTGCGACGATCAAAAAGTCCTTCTTCGTAAGCCCCCGGTGCTGCCGTACAAAACCCGTCAGTTTCGCAAAATCGTGCTGCCCGTGCGTATCGCCCGTGATGTAGATCATTGCATTTCCTCCTTGTGGTTTGATTTCTCACGCATCCCCACTTGCATACTTCATAAAAAGAGGACCTTCGAAAATTATATCACACATGCGTGCACGATGCAAGTTGTTTGCCGAATTTTCCGCGGCGCAAGCGAGGATATGCACGGGGGTAAAAAATATAAATGCTCATAAAAAATGAGAAAAAGAATATACATTTTCAAAAAAGCGTGATATAATGGAGGCAAATCGAAAAAAGGAGAAAAAACATGGAAAATCTGAAAAAGTATGTTGCCGAGTTCATCGGCACCTGCGTCCTCGTACTCGTCGCGTGCGGCGTTGCCGTCGTGCTCGGGTGCGACACGCCTGCCGGTTACGTCGGCACCGCGCTTGCCTTTGGGCTCGTCATCGTTGCGATGGCCTACTCCATCGGCAACATTTCGGGCTGCCACATCAACCCCGCCGTCTCGCTTGCGATGCTCATCAATAAGAAGATCTCCTTCAAGGAATTCCTCGGCTATGTGCTCGCGCAAGTCCTCGGCGCCATCGTCGGCGCTCTGCTCCTTGCCCTCTTTACGGGCAGCTTTGCGCACCTCGGCGCAAACGCCGTTCAGACCGCGACGGGCGTCGGAATGGTGGGGCCGCTCGCGGGGGCAGCGCTTGCGGCGCTCGTCTACCGCTTCCTCGCGGGGAAGAAGGCGGAAAAGGCTTCGGAAAACGAAGAAAACGCCGAAGCATAAGGCACAAAAAAACAGGCCGCCGAGGTCCATTCTCGGCGGCTTTCTTTTTACTTTCGCGGGGGGATGCTATCGTTTTTTACGATCGGCACACCCTCTTTTCCTTCGGCCCTATTTCGGCCGTTTTGATGACATGGGGTGCGATTTTATTGCCAATCTACGACATTCACCCACTTTGCGAGGAACTCCTGCTCCTCGGGCTTCTTCTTGACCGATTGCGACGCCGCGACGATGGGCAGGATGCGCTGAACGTATTGCAGCGCCGTATCCGTCTTGGCGCAGAAGAGCTGCAAATACTTTTCGGCGAGCTCGTCCTTTTTCTGGAGTTTCATGATGAGATACGTGCGGGCGGCATCCGCAGAGCCGTTGCCCTGCGTCGCATGCGACCAATCGATGATGTAGGGGGTGCCGTCTTTGGTGAGGATGACGTTGCTCGGCTGGAAATCGCCGTGGCAAAGCTTCTTATGGCGGGGAAGCCCGTCGAGGCGGACGTGAAGATCGTAACGCACCGTGGCGGGGAAGGAACTCGCCGAGATCTTGGCGTGCATCTTATCGCGCAAATGGCCGAGTAGCGGCACCTTTTCCTTGCTCATGCGGATCTGAAGATCGACGAAAAACTCAAGGTATTCGTCCGTCTTTTCGGGATGCTTTTTCATGAGCTCTTCGAGCGTTTCGCCCTCGATGTATTCCCAAATGAGGGACCATTGCCCGTCGATCACCGAGACGCCGAGCACCTTGGGGATGTTGAGAGAAGTCTCCTCGACGCGCGCTTGGTTGAGCGCTTCGTTGAGGATACCCGCCTTCGAATAACTGCTATCGAACGACTTGATGAGGCGATCGCCGTCGCGGTACAGCTTCTTGCCCGCGCTCTCGTGGATGAGTTGCATACCCTTCCTCCTTTTTATGCGGGTCCCCCGCGTTTCCAAGGATATTATAACCGAAAACGGCGGATTCGTAAATACCTTTCCGAAATTTTTCTTAAAATTTTTCTGCCTGGGCGGAAGCGCCGCTCCCGCCGCGGAAGCAAGTACGCAGTCCGCCCTCCGCGGAAAAACAGAAACCTACCCCCTCCGTGGGAGTAAGTACGCAGTCCGCCTACCCCCTCCGTGGGAGGGGGATCAAGGGGGTGGGGCGGCGAGGAAGCACAGGAATGGAGCACGTCATTTCGAACCCCGTTAGGGGTGAGAAATCTCGTCCTTGAGATTCCTCCTCCCTACGGTCGTCGGAATGACGTACTGATGTGCCCCGTCGTCTCCTGCCCACCCCCCTACCCCCCTCCAATGGAGGGGGTGGCGCTTTGAATAGGCCATGTCGGACGCCCGTCCCTCACGTCATTTCGAACCCCGTTAGGGGTGAGAAATCTCGTCCTTGAGATTCCTCCTCCCTACGGTCGTCGGAATGACGTACTGATGTGCCCCGTCGTCTCCTGCCCACCCCCCTACCCCCCTCCAATGGAGGGGGTGGCGCTTTGAATAGGCCATATCGGACGCCCGTCCCTCACGTCATTTCGAACGAAGTGAGAAATCTCGTCCTTGAGATTCCTCGGCTCACGCCTCGGAATGACGTACTGATGTGCCCCGTCCTTCCCCTCA
>CANQET010000029.1 GCA_947595585.1 uncultured Clostridia bacterium | reverse complement strand
CAGGTCTCCCATTCGCGCTTGGCAAAGATATGCAGCCGCGTGAGGATCTGCGCGATCTCGGGCAAGATCTTCTCCACGAGGGCCGCATCCCAGCATTCGAGCGCCTCGGGAAGGATGGTGTGATTGGTGTAGTTGAAGGTCCTCTTTGCGACCTCTAAGGCGGAGGGAAGGGAGAGGCGGTATTCCTTTGTGAGAAGCCGAAGGAGCTCGGCGACCGCAAACACGGCGTGGGTATCGTTGAGCTGGAACACATGCAGTTCGGGGAAATGCCCGAAGTTTCTGCCGTAGTGCTTCACATATTTCCGAACGAGCTGCCCCACTGCGGCCGCCGAGAAGAAGTACTCCTGCCGTATCCGCAGCAGCCTGCCCTCCTCGGTGTCGTCCGCGGGGTAGAGATATTCGGAGATCTTCTCCGCTTCCGCGCTGCCTTCCGCCTGAAAAAGCCGCAAAATGTTGACGGACTTCCCGTAGATGGGCATATCATAGGGGATGGCCGTGACCGTCATATCGGCGAAATTCACTTCGATCTTTTCATTCTCGCGGCGCACAGACCACGGGTCGCCCCAAACCTTCAGCCAATCATCCGCCTCTTCGACCTGCTCCCCGCCCACGAACTTCTGCCGGAACAAGCCGTACTTATAGCGGATGCCGAAGCCGTATAGGGGGTACCCCTCGTGCGCGGCGCTATCCAAATAGCAGGCGGCAAGGCGGCCCAATCCCCCGTTGCCGAGGGCGGCGTCCTCGACGTCCTCAAAGGTATTGAGGTCAAACCCCTTTGCGGCGAAGATCTCCCGCGCTTCGTCTAAAATACCGAGGGCCATGAGGTTGTTGAAGAACATCCGCCCCATGAGGTATTCCACGGAAAAGTAGTACGCACACCGCACGGGGGCCTTCTGCTTTTCCGATAAAATTTCATTCATGCAAGCCGCGGAGATCTCTTGATATAGCTCCACGGCGGTCTTTCCCTCGACTTGGATATTTTGTAATTGAGTCAATAGTCTGTCCCGATTCATATGCTCTCCTTTACGAGCCTGATGTTTTCGTATGCAAAGATGACTTCGCCCTTAGCTTCCGCCTTTCCGAAGCATGCCATAATGCGCTCTTTTTCGTTCTCTCTTACCAAAATCAATACCCCATGTTCTGTTTTTGCGTAAAATTCGCCCTCGATGAGGAGCTTCCTCATCCGCGCAAGGTCCCCGAAAAACAACGCATGGCGGGGCGCTTTCTCCCAATCGTACGTTCTGCGGCAATCGGGGTCGCCGTCGCCCGTGAGGGGAAGTTCGGTGCCGTAGAAAACACAGGGCATCCCCACGGAAAAATACAGCGCAATGAGCGCGGCGCGGAGCTTTTTTTCGTTTTCGTTGCAGAGGCGAACAAAGCGGGGCGTATCGTGATTATCGAGGAAGTTGAGCATCATTTCATTCGTCTGACGGCGGTGGCACATCACGACGCGGTTGATGCGTTCTGCCGCTTCCTGCGCCGTAAGAAGGCCGCCCGCGAAGTGATCCGCAAAGATCTTTTGGAGCTTATAATTCATCACGCCGTCGAACTCGTCGCCGTCCAAATACATGTTGCTCTCGTGCCAGACTTCGCCGATCAAAAGCGCTTCGGGGTAGCTTCTTTTTACATTTTCGCGAAGCTCCCGCCAGAACGTGTGCGACATCTCGTCCGCGACGTCCAATCTCAGCCCGTCTACCCCCCACGAGAGGTACGTGAGGGCGATGTTCAGAAGATACTGCCGCACTTTGGGGTTGGAAGTGTTCCACTTGGGCATGTAGGGGCAATCCGCGAAGATCTCATAGTTGCATAACTTCGTTTGAGGGGATTCTTCGCTGCGCTCAGAATGACGCGGGGAATACTTTTCGGGAAAATCCCCGTGCACGATGAACCAATCGTAAAATTCGGAAGATGTGCCCTTCTCTTTCACGTCCATAAAGAGCGGATCGCTCTCGTCGCAGTGATTGAAGACGGTATCCAAGATGACGTGCATCCCCCGCGCATGCGCGGCCGCAATGAGCGCATACAGATCCTCGTTTTTTCCGAACATGGGGTCCACTTTCGTGTAGTTTGAGGCGTTGTATTTATGGTTGCTCGGGGAGCAGAACACGGGCGTCAAATAGAGCGCGTTGAAGCCCATCCCGCGGATCTCATCGAGCTTTTCGAGGATGCCCTTGAGATCCCCGCCCGCAAAGTCCTTTGCCTTGGGAACTTGCTCCCATGCTTGCGTAATATATGTATCGTCCTTCGCCATATCCCCTCTTCTGAAGCGGTCTATGAAAATTTGATAGACGACCGCATCCTTCGCCCACGGGACGGGAGAAATGACGTCCGCGGCGTTGATGAAGGGGAACTGAAAGAAGGTATAATATCCGTGCTGAAAATCGTATTCGCGCGTTACGCCCTCCTCGGAGAAGTAGTACTCCTCATCGCTCGGAAGGGTAAGGAGGAACACATAGGCGAAGCGCACGTCCGCGCTCGAAAGATCGCAGATATAGTAGCTATAGAGCGCATCGCAGCATAAAAGCCGCATCCGCGTGAAGTTGCGCCGCTTTGCAAAGTCATATTTATTGTTCCAAAGAACGGAGACCTCTTTGAACTTCTCCCCCTTTGCGACTTTCAAAACGAGCCGCAGGGTGTTTTCGTTCAAGGGGTAGGCGTATTCGCTGTCGGGGATGTGATAAATTGCGTATTTATTCATAGTCTTGTTTTGTGGATGTACATTCTCGGCGCCCCGTGAAGGGGAGCTGTCGCGGCCAATCATGTGCGCCTCTTGGCGCCCCTCGTAGGGGAGCTGTCGCGGCCAATCATGTGCGC
>CANQET010000028.1 GCA_947595585.1 uncultured Clostridia bacterium | reverse complement strand
GGGCCCCGTCGTCACCTGCCCACCCTCCGTGGGAGAACAGCGTACCTACCCCCTCCGTGGGAGGGGGATCAAGTGGGTGGGGCGGCAGAAAGAAAAGTACGAAGCCGCCCCTTGCTTCCCCTCTCAGGGGAAGTACCCGCGTCAGCGGGGGATAGGGTTTTGAAAACCCCTCAGTCACGGCTCACGCCGCGACAGCTCCCCTACGAGGGGAGCCAAGGGACGCTCGGGATTGGCCCCGTCGGTCACCTGCCCACCCCCCTACCCCCCTCCAATGGAGGGGGTGGTACATGGGACGAGCCTTGTCGGTTACCCCGAACGTCATTTCGAACGTAGTGAGAAATCTCAAGGTCGAGATTCCTCGGCTATGCCTCGGAATGACGTAGTCGGGTACCGTTAAACTGCGGAGAAGCAAGCAAGACAAGCAATAGCGAGGCTTTTCGCAGGGAGCGTACTCGAACGTACGCGACCACCCCGCGCGCATTTCTAATTCTCTAAGCGCGGCACGAGCCCCCAAGGGCGAAGTAGTAAAACGTAGCATGACGCAGTATTGCGCCGCTTATCCGCAGTTCGCTTATCTAAAGCAACAAGAAACGCCCCTCGCAAGGGGCGTTTCTTTGTTGCTTTAACCTAAGTGCATGTAGTAACAGGAGAGGAGAAGCCAGGCATTATCGATACTCGGGAACGAGAAGTCGCCCGCAAGGATGAACCGCGTGAGGATCTCCACGAGCTCGGTCGTCGCCGCCACATAGCCGTAGTGCCCTTCGGGGTAGTCCGTCTTGGAAGCGGCGATATAGGTCTTCATCGTCTCCGTCATATCCTCGAAGACGATCTTCCCGCCTTCACGCTTGAAAATAGGCACATTCGCCACGTCGTCGCCCACGGTAAAGGACTGCACGACCACCTTGCCGTCTGCATCGCGCTCGGGGGTGGGCAGTTCAAACGCCTTATGCGCCGTGAACTTCTTCACCTCGCCGCATGCGGGGCAGAGTTCGGGCGCTTGCGTCCCGCCCGTCACGGCATAGCCGCAGTTCTCGCAATAATAGAAGGTATAGTTGATGAATTGCTCGAAGATATTTTCGGCGAACATCGCCGTCGTGCCCGCGGCGAGGTTGACGTAGATCTCAGACCCGCGGGACCCGTCCGCACGCTTTTCATAGTACTTCCCGTCCTCGACCATCGTCTCGATCGCGCCCTTCAAGATGAAGTCGCCGAGCATCACTTCGCCGTTCGTATCGAGCATGGGGTCGCCGTTTTCGTCGCGCAGGATCTCCCACGTATACTCCCCGCCCGAGGCGTTTTGCCAGAAATCGCCCGAGGCCCCGAGGTTGGTGATGATGAAGTCGTATTCGCCGAGATCGGTGATGCCGAAGAAGGCGCAGGCGACATAGTAGGCCTTGTCCGCCTCGAGGAAGAGGGTCATGGAGAAGTTGCCGTCGCTGCCTTCGATATCGCTCGGGTCGAAGCTCCCGTCGGGTTCATCGCTCTCCGCGATGACGTTGAGCTTCTCATCCCGCACCCAGCCGTAGGTATCGTAGTTGCCGAGGGAGCGGATGCGGTAGACGCCCGTCGTCTCGGGCACGAACTTGAACCAGAAGCCGCGGGGCATCACGACGCGGTCGATGACGACGTGGTTGACGCCGACGGGATCCTGCTCGGTGCCCGTGTTCTCGACGGCGGGGATGGCATTATAATCGGTGAGCCCGCGTGCGGGATCCAAGAGCTCTCCCGCATCTTGCCCGAAGCCGTAGCGCTGCACATAGGAGCAGAGCTCGAGCCATTCGTTTTCGTGATGCGCTTCCCCATAGTAGTCCGTGAAGGCATCGAGGTAGTTTTTGATCTCTTGCGTCACGCCCACAAAGCCGTAGGGGCGGGCGTTGTTGGCGTATTGGCAGAAGTAGACGAAGCGCTCGGAGAGGTCTTCCGCATTGCCGTTGCCGTCCAAATCATAGAGGAAGCCGCCGTTTTGCACATAGGAATAGGCCGAGTTGTTGCTCCACGGCGTCGGCTCCATGAGGTTGGCGAGCACGAGCGGCCCGTTTGCCGTCCCGACGTGGTAATACCCGTCCTCCGCGTTGTAGATGGGGGTGATGTACTTCGAATAGCGGTTGTTGACGATCTCCCCCGTCGCACAGCGGTAGGTGAGCTCGGTGGGGGTATGGATCTCGGATGCCGTGGTGAAGCGGATGTTCTTCACATAGACGGTATCCGCCCCCGCCTTATCCGAAGAATCCTTCACATAGGCGAGGCAGAGGCGGTAGGTCCCCGCCTCAAGGGGAACATAGTAGAGGGTGCGCCAATCGCTCTGTAGGCCCGAGAGCGCAAACATCTGCACGCTGTCGATAAACACATACAGGTAGTCGGCATTTGCCTCCGTAGAGGTCTTATAGTCGAGGGCGATGACCTGCCCTTCCGCCACCGTGACATCCGAATAGAGCATCGCGAAGGAGCCGTTGTACCCTGCGTTTGCGGGATGGATGCACGTCTCGCCGCCTTCCTCGCCCACGACCCACGGCCAGTTGTATTCATGCGCCTGCTCTTCGCCCTTGGGGGTGAAGTAGTAGGAGGCGAGATACCCGCTCGCGGTGTCGTTTACGGCAGCTTCGATCTCCGCCGAAGAGGGGGCCGCGACGTTGGGCCGCTGCTGCTCTTGCTGTTCTTCGGGATAGACGATATCCTGCACATAGGGCTCCGCGGTATACTTCTCGAAGAGGGAGAGGAAGCCGTCTTCATCGCCGCTTCCCGCCGCGATAAAACACACCACCCCCTCGCGATCGATGAGGACGGAGGTGGGGAAGCCCGAGACGCCGAACGCCGAAGTGAGAGCATACGTGCAGGGGACATCGTTGCCGACCATGTGGAAGGGCAGGTTGTTCGCTCTGCGGTATTCCTCCACCTCTTCGGTCGATTCGCCCCCCGAATAGGAGCTGAGCGCCACGACGGCGACGTCGTCTTCATACTGCTCGTAGGCACTCTTCATTGCGGGGAATTCGCGTATGCACCAAGTGCAGTTCACGCCCCAGAAGTTGAGAAGGACGGCCTTCTTCGTCTGAAGAAGACGGGAGAGCGAAGAGGAGTAGCCCTGCGAATCGGTGAAGGAGAAATCGTACATCACGCTGCCGAGGGTATATCTCTGGCCGTTCGGCATGGTCTTTGCGATGACTTCGGTGCGCAGCCGTATGGTCTTCGCGGGCTCCGCCTCGGTGAGCGTGTAGGGGCCTTCGACGAGGAAGCCTTCGGGTACCCGCGCGAAGTCCATCTTGTAGGTGCCGGGGGCCATCTTCATCGTAGCGACGCCGTATTCATCGGTCACGCCGTATCCCGCAAGCGCGCCCTTTTCATCGGTCGCGAGCACGGTGATATCCGCAAGGGGATCCCCACTCGAGCGCTGCACGGTGAGGGCGTAGTCGATCTTCTCATCCTGCGTGCCCGGGGTCTCGGGATCCGTGGGATCTTTGCCGGGGTCGGGCGTAGGGGTAGGGGTAGGATCGGGATCTTGCCCCATGGCGTCGCCGCAGATATCGCATTTCTTGTCTCCGTCTTCATCGACATGCGTATGCCCGCCGCACGCCGCAAGGCCGAGCCCGAGCGCGAGCACGAGGCACACCGAGAAGATGCCGAGGAGCAGGTGTTTGGTGAAGTTCTTCATTGCGACCTCCAAAATCAGGTTTTGCAAGTTTATTCTATATTACTATACCATATTCCGAGGAAAAAAGCAACCGAATGGGGCCTCGTTCGATGCCCAAACGCCGCGTCTGCCTTCAAAATAAGTTATAGCAGGTATAAATTTTGCGAATATTTTGAAGCAAAAGTGCGATTTTTTCCCAAAAGCAGTTGAAATCGGCAAAAAAGTGTGTTATGATAGAGGCGGAGGGAAATATTATGGATCTGCCGGTTCTTGCGGTCATCTACGATTTTGATAAGACGCTCTCGCCCGACGATATGCAGGCGCAGGGGTATATCCAATCGGTGGGGTACGACGTCGCCGATTTCTGGCGGGAAGCCAACGGGCTCGCGATCGAGAACGATATGGACGGAAATCTCGCCTACATGTATAAGATGGTGAAGGAAGCGGAGGGCAATCTCGTCCTCACGCGGAGGGCGCTCGCGGAGTATGGCGCAAAAGTGGAGCTCTATCACGGCGTCGATACTTGGTTCGACCGCATCAACGCCTATGGAAAAGAGCACGGGATCGCCGTAGAGCACTACATCATCTCCTCGGGCCTGCGCGAAATGATCGAGGGGACCGCCATCGCCAAAAAATTCACACGTATCTACGCGAGCTCCTTCTATTTCAACGAGCGCGGCGTCGCCGTATGGCCCGCGCAGACCGTCAACTTCACGAGCAAGACGCAGTTTCTCTTCCGCATCGAGAAGGGGGTGATGGAGGTCAACGATCCCGCGGTGAACGAACACTTCCCGCCCGATCAGCTCCGCGTGCCCTTCCGCAACATGGTCTACATCGGCGACAGCGATACCGACGTGCCCTGCATGAAGCTTGTGAGCGCACGCGGCGGACATGCGATCGGCGTCTACGACCCCCGGCGCGAGGATAAGCGCAAAGTACATAAGATGCTCCGTGATGGGCGCATCCGCTACTTCTGCCCCGCGGATTTCGGCGAAGGGACCGAGCTCGAACAGCTGCTGAAGTCGATCGTCGAAGCCACCGAGGCGCGGGAGATCTTGGAGGAGAAGCATCGCGCCGACATCGCCGACCTTGGCTAAGGATCTACAAAAAACCGTACCTCATATACAAAAAACCGCACCCCATGTGCGGTTTTTTGTTTGGACTTCGTACTCTCGAACTGCGGATAAGCTACGCAATACATCGTTGAACTGCGCTTTCCTACTTCGCCCTTGGGGGCTCGTGCCGCGCTTGGAGAATTAGAAGTGCGCGCGGGGTGGTCGTGTACGCACAAGTACACTCCCGTCGGAAATGCTCGTTCTCCTTGTTTTGCTTGCTTCTCCGCAGTTTGACGGTTACCGAATGCGCGTCTCCTTAGCGTCCTCATTCCGAGCCCCGTTAGGGGCGAGAGAATCTTAAGATACACTCGCTACGCTCGGTATGAGGGTTGGACTTCGTATTGGCCTCGTGCGCACCCCCGACACGGCTCGACCCATGCGCCCCCGACGTGACTTACTTCAAGCGCCCCCCTCCATCGGAGGGGGGTAGGGGGGTGGGCAGGAGTCGACGGGGCATATCATGAGCGCCCCTTGGCTCCCCTTGTAGGGGAGCTGTCGCGGCGTAAGACGCGGCTGAGGGGTTTTTGAAACCCTATCCCCTGCTCACGCAGGTACTTCCCCTACAAGGGGAAGCAAGAGGTCGGACTTCATACGAGGCTCCTCGGTACTTCATTCTTCTCCATTTTCTTCAACACGAAAAACCATGCAAAAACGCTTGCATTTTTCGCACAGATGATGTAAGATAAAAGCACGATCGCCCATCCGCTTCCGTAGTTAAATGGATATAACAAGCCCCTCCTAAGGAATTGTTCTATCCACACGATACGGCTCAAAATGCAAGAAAATTGCGATAAAACGCCTGTTTTTAAGCGATTTTCAGAGCGGCAAATAAAATTGGTTGCATTTCTGGTTGCATTTTTCCGAAGCAACTTTTTCGACAATTTCATACCATGCTTCCGTAGTTAAATGGATATAACAAATCCCTCCTAAGGATTAGTTATGGGTTCGATTCCCGTCGGGAGTACCA
>CANQET010000027.1 GCA_947595585.1 uncultured Clostridia bacterium | reverse complement strand
AGTCTTACTATAATGCCATTTGAACCAAATAAAAATGCGTTGGCTTTTACGAACGCCGCTACAAATATATAACGAAAGAACCTAAATCAAACACTTGCGTGTTCAATTTAGGCTCTTCGTGGTTGAGGTGACGGGACTTGAACCCACGACCTCTTGGTCCCTAACCAAGCGCGCTACCAAACTGCGCTACACCTCAATATGCAATATCGCAATATGCAATTTCGCGTGCATCAAATGCAGGTCGCATCGATGCGGCTTCTTGCTACGCGGCGTCGGGGGCCGTGCCGCATAAAATAGAAGCATATCTTATTATAGAGAAATTTCGGAAAGTGTCAAGTGATTTTCCGCGTCTTTCGCGAAAATTTTCTTATGATCTTGCCGAATGCACTTCATACAAACCGAAGATCCTGCGGCCGAAGGCTCGGAAGAGTTCTGTCGCCGAAGATCTTGCCCGAGGAAATTGCAAGCGGGGGCGTCAAAAATTTGACTTCGGCGGCGGGGTGTGGTATACTCACATCAGAAGCGAAAGAGGAGGGGCGTATGAAGAAAAACGTCTTGGAAATTTTGCGGCAACTTGCAAACGGCCTGCTCGCGGGCATCATGATCTCGCTCGGCGGCGCCGTATTTCTCTCGTGCAACGCGATCGCGGAGCCGTATGGGAAATTCGTGGGGGCGGTGTTCTTCCCGATGGCGCTCCTGTGCATCTGCTGGAAGGGCTACGGGCTCTACACGGGCAAGATCGGGCTCATCTATGAGAAGCACAAAAAGCAGGATATCTCTGTGCTCCTCGTCTCCCTGCTCGGCAATGCGATGGCGACGTTTGCCTTCGGGTATCTCATCGCCTACGCCATTCCGTCCATCAAAGAGGCCGCCTTTGCGGTGTGCTCGGCGAAGCTCGAACAGGGGTACCTGTCTGCGTTTATTCGTGCGATCCTGTGCGGGATCCTCGTCTATATGGCGGTGGACATCTTCCAAAATCACAAGACGGTGCTCGGCATCGTGTTCTGCATTCCCGTCTTTATTTTGAGCGGGTACGAGCACTCCATCGCCGATATGTTCTACTTTGCCGCCTCGGGCATCGCCTCTTGGCAGGCGTTCCTCTATCTGTGGATCATCATCGCGGGCAACTCCGTGGGCGGATTGCTGATCCCGACGCTCAAGCTCATCGGAAAGAGCAAGGATAAGGATACGGGCGAGGCTTCCGCAAGCGACGCTGCGGGCGACGAAAAGCCGCAAGAAGAAGGGGAATGACGTAAGGGGTACCCGACGGGGCCTATTCAAAGCATACCCCCCTCCATCGGAGGGGGGTAGGGGGGTGGGCAGAATACGACGGGCACCTCAGTACGTCATTCCGACGACCGTAGGGAGGAGGAATCTCAAGGACGAGATTTCTCACTAACGTTCGAAATGACGTTCGTCCCCCTTGGCTCCCCTTGTAGGGGAGCTGTCGCGGCGTAGCCGTGACTGAGGGGTTTTGGAACCCCTTCCCCTGCTGACGCAGGTACTTCCCCTGAAAGGGGCAGCAAGGGGGCGGACTGCGTACCCTTCCGCAATGGGGAAATTCGACAGGATCCAACGGCGTTCGGCCGAAATTTTCGCGACATGGGGTCGGAAAAACGAATGCCGACGTATACAAAATGCCGCGGCCGCGTATACAAAGAGCATGGACGCGGTAGAAGATATCCTCAAACATCGGGAAGACGACAGAAGGCTTCGGCAAAACGCCCTGCTCCGCCGTCGCCTCGCTCATGCGACGTTTGAAGCGCTCATGCGGGAACTTTCCATGCTCGAGGGCTTCAACGTCGCCGCGCGTATGCATGCGTACGCGGAAAATTTACAAAAAGCGCCGCCCGTGAGTTGACATCGGCGGCGCCGACGTGTATAATGGACTTGTTCCCCCCAAACGGGCGGGGGCGTATGTAAAAAAACGCGGCATTTGTGCCGCGAAGGAGTTTACCGATGAACGTCATGGACACCCTGCGCGCGCGGGGATTTCTCAAACAGACGGTCTATGAGGACGAGCTTTACGAACTCTTGGGAAGAGAGAGCGTACCCTTCTATATCGGGTTCGATCCCACGGCGGATTCCCTGCACGTGGGGCATTTCATGCAGCTCGTCATCATGAAATACATGCAGGACGCGGGCCATAAGCCGATCGTCCTCATCGGCGGCGGTACGGCCATGGTCGGAGACCCTTCGGGCCGCACCGATATGCGCGCCATGATGAGCAAGGAGACTATCGCCCACCACGTGGAGTGCTTCAAGAGACAGATGGGGCGATTCATCCGCTTCGAAGGCGAGAACGCGGCCGTCGTCGTCAACAACGCCGATTGGCTCCTCGATCTCAACTACGTGGACTTCCTCCGCGACATCGGCGTCCATTTTTCCGTCAACAAGATGCTCACGGCCGAGTGCTTCAAGACGCGAATGGAGCGCGGACTTTCCTTCCTCGAATTCAACTATATGCTCATGCAGGCCTACGATTTCCTCGTCCTTCACAGGCGCTACGGCTGTTCGCTCGAGCTTGGCGGCGACGACCAGTGGAGCAACATTCTCGCGGGCGCCGACCTCATTCGCAGAAAGGAGCATAAGCCCGCCTACGCCATGACGACGGCGCTTCTTACGACGAGCGAGGGCAAGAAGATGGGCAAGACGCAGAAGGGGGCCGTCTGGCTCGACGAGAACAAGACGTCGCCCTACGAATTTTACCAATATTGGCGCAACACGGCCGACGAAGACGTGGAGAAGTGCTTCCGCCTCCTCACGTTCGTTCCCCTCGAAGAGATCCAAACGCTCTGCGCCCACCGCGACGAGCGCATCAACGCCGCCAAGGAGCGGCTTGCCTTCGAGCTCACGGCCATGGTCCACGGCAAAGAGAAGGCGGAAAAGGCACAGGCCGAAGCGCGGGGCGCCTTCGGGGCGGGCGGGGAGATGCCCACGGCCACGATCTCCGCTTCCTGCGCGAACGTGCTCTCCATGCTCGTGGAGACGGGCGTCGCCAAATCCAACGGCGAGGCGAGAAGACTGGTGGAGCAGGGCGGCGTCGCGATCGGCGATGAGAAGATCGCGGATGTCTATGCTCCGCTGCCCGAGGGGGAGTTCATCCTCCATAAGGGCAAGAAAGTCCACCTCAAAGTGGTACGCGGCTGATGTACCTCGGGGTTTGGGGCGAAGCACAGATCGAGCGGGTCATCGAGAAGTCCCGCTTTCTCGGCTACTGCCGCCGCGTGACGGGGGAAGAGGACGCCCGTGCCTATTTGAGCAGCCTGCGCGCCCTGCATCCCGCGGCGACGCATGTGTGCTACGGCTTCATCGCAGACAGCCTCGGGAACTTTCAACGCTTTTCCGACGACGGCGAACCGCAGGGAACGGCGGGGATGCCCATCCTCGGCGTCCTCAAGGCACAAAATTTATGCGAATCGCTCGTTGCCGTCGTGCGGTACTTCGGCGGGATCAAGCTCGGCGCCGGAGGGCTCACGCGGGCCTATGCGGGCGTGGCGGCCGATGCCGTCGCCGCATGCGAAAAGCGGAGCTTCGAGGAATGCGTCGAGCTGTGCGTGGCCCTTTCCTACAGCGAGGAGGGGACCCTTCGCCGCTTCCTCTCAGAGCGCGGCTTCTCGGTGCTGAAAGCCGAGTACGATGCGAAGGCCCGCTTCACGTTCGCGGTGCGAAAGAGCAGCGCGGAGGAAGTGCAAGCTGCGCTTTCCGATTGCTTCTGCGGAAAGGACGAGATCACCCTCGGAGCGCAGTATTTGGCCCCGTTTCCCCTAAAATAACCATAAAAAACCAATAAAAACGGTTATTTCGAAATTTATCGAAATAACCGTTTTTTTACTTTGGAACATGGCGTGCGGCCTTACAGCAGCACGATCAAGAGAATACAAGCCGCGCCGAACAGCGCCACTGCCCCATGAAACAGAACGGGGTGGTTGAACGTCCATAGGAAGAGGCCGTTTTGGCGCTGATAAGCGCGCCCTTGCTCGTAACACATGCATTCATAGGGATAAGGATCCTGTTTACGCCATTCACGCATTGCCCTATAATATTCTCTGTATTGTTCGTTGAATTGCAGATATTCCTTCGAACCGAGCGCAACGTTGATTATCTTTTTATATTTGACGATCGCAACGATATGATAGATGAAGTTCACCAAGGAGAGCGAGTTGATAATGAGTGCAGGCACAATAACTATAAAGACAATATCGTCTATATATATTGTGTTGCCGCTGATCACGATGAGCGCATCATTGACATCTTCTACCCATTGGGGGCTTATGGCCTCAACGATTGTCGCTACGATTCCCACAATGAGCAAGAGAACTCTCAATGAGGAGTACACGGTTCGGAAGACTGCCCAACCGGTGCCTCGTGTCAGCGTTCCTTTTCCGAATTTGGATCGACAGCCCACGATCCAACCGATGACTCCGAACAGCAGAACGGCAGCCGCGCATGAAATATATATAATCAAAAAGACTATTTCTACGGTGCTTTCTTCATACTCCATGATGGATATAACTTCAGAGAAGATGATCTGCAGAGACATCGTGAAAAAGAACAAAGGGACCGTGCCGATCAACGCTCTTCTTATCGTGAGGACGCGTTCGGAGATCGGATCGGGGTAAGGTTTTTCCGGTTTGGGCTGTCGGGGCCTTTGGACCGGCGCCGCGTGTTCGGCTTGCCAAGATACGATCTGCTCCTTCTTTTCCGCTTCCCGTTCCGCGACCGCATTCGTCGCCGCAAGGGATTTTTCAAGCGGCAAAGCGAGAAGCGAGACGAAAAGGTAGATCGCCGAAGCGATAATGGGGAACAGAATGGCGCCCTTAAGCTGAAGTTCTTGTTTCCCGATCTCTGCCGCGAACACGCTTGCGGAAATCAATAGGCCGAGCGAGAGAGCCGCAGAAAGCAGCAAGAAAATATTTTCCGCACGTTTGCGTGTGAATTTATCATAGAGCCAAACTACGGAAAGCAGGGTCATACAGACGGCGAGCGAAAGAAACGTGAGGCATAGGCTGCGCGCCATGCCGTCGTTGAGGATCGGAGAGTAATCGGGATTTTTGAGGATCTTATAGATCGAGCCGAAATTGAACCCGACCTCGCCGAATCGCGCCGTCGGGCACATGCAGAGGAAGAAGAGCGCGACGGAAAAAGCCGCAAAGAGCGTCACGGGCAGAATGCGGGCGAGGTCGTAAAAGAAGCAGGAAAGCGGCTTCCGGATAAGTTTTTCGGGCGGTGCGAGGTCTTCAAAGCGCCGATGCAGCAGTTGAACGGCAATGAGCACGACGGCATCGACCACAACATAGAAGATGGAAAAGGCGAGGATGAGCACAAGTGCGGTCCCCGGAAGTATGAGCCCCATTCCATTGGCGTTGATCACGCCGATCGCGGCGGCAGAGAATGCGAGCATGATCGCTTGAAGGAGCCCGCCGATCACCGATAAAACGAAGGAGCGGCGCTTATTCGAGAGCAGCCAAATCGCACCGTATACGGTCATGACAGCGGCGAATACGATGAGAGAGATCATTACGCCGCGCAATTCGCCGGATTCCGTTTGCACGTCTCCTAAGCCGCCGAGCGAAAGCACGATCCCGTTGAGGCATTGATATACGTTGCCGAAGCTGCTCGCGGGTTCTCCGAAGAGGGAGGGGGAGACCGCAACGGGCGCAAGATAGAAGAGGAAGAGCGCCGCCGAAAAAAGCAAAAAGAGAATGGCGGGTATGTTCTGCAAAAGAGCATAGATCTTCTTCAGCGCCGAGTTATCCTGTTCGTTTTGCACTGCGGGCGCGGGTTGTTGTTCGAACACGGGCTGCATGATGGGCACGGGTTGCGGTTCAAGTTTGGGCTGCGGCACAGGCTCGGGCTCAGGCACAGGCTCGGGCTCAGGCACAGGCTCGTGCTCGGGCTCGGGTTCGG
>CANQET010000026.1 GCA_947595585.1 uncultured Clostridia bacterium | reverse complement strand
GAAAACAGGGAAACCGACCGCCCCACGCTGTTCTATTTCCACGGCGGCGGATTCTTCGCCGGCAGCAAGAACATGGGCGATCCTATGGCGGAAACCGATGCGACGGCTCTCATCGACGATATTTGCGCCGCAGGATATAACATCGTCAACGTGGACTATGCGCTCGTCCCCGCCTGCCGTTTTCCCGTGCCGCTTTTGCAGGCGAACAGGGCGTTTGCGTATATGCAGGAACACGCCGAAGAGTATCACCTGAACATGGATAAGGTCGTGATTATGGGTTCGTCGGCGGGCGCGATCATAACAAGTCAGCTCGGCAGTATCATCACAAATCCCGAATATGCCGAATTGCTCGGCATTACGCCCGCCTTAAAACCCGAACAGGTCAAGGCGGTCATTCTTGACGATGCGCCCCTCGATTACGAGGAATTCTCTTTTGCGACGAAGATCCTTGTCGGGAATTACGTCAAGGGCAGCATCTATCTCAATAAAGACGACATCAAAAAGTACAACAACATCAAGAGCCTTACCGCGAACTATCCCGCTGCCGTCCTTCTCGGCAGCGAATACAGGCACGATATGAACGTCATGCACGAGGAACTCGACAAACTCGGTTGCAAGCACATTCTTATCGATCCGTATGCGGAACGCGGAGAGACAAAACAGCATTGTTTTGTGGCTTCCGAACGGGTCGATCCCGTGGCAAAGGATGCCTTTGAGAGAATGATGGCGTTCATAAATGAAAGGACAAAATAAAAGGAGTGGCATCAATAATCTTTATGAAAAAAATCTTAAAAGGCATTTTGATCACAGTTGCCGTTATCATAGTCGCAGTCGTTGTATTGTTTGTCGTCTTATCGATTAAAAACAGTATTGATTCCAAAAAGCCGCAGTTGACCGATGATTATTACATGGGCTTCAAATCCGATTCCCCATTGGAGAAAAAATATTCGGGGTTAGGAAATTACGAGGTCGCAAATGTCGATTTTGATGCGGGCAATAAAACAATCGACAAATACCGCGTTTGGTATCCGAAAGAACTTGAAAGTTCGGAGCGGGAATATCCGCTTATCGTTATAACCAACGCAAGCAACGTTGCGGCGCTTAACTATGAGCCGTATTTCAAGCGGCTTGCGTCGTGGGGCTTTATCGTTGCGGGAAATGAGGATCGGCAAGCGGGTTCGGGCGAATCCACCTCGCTTACGCTTGACTACATATTGCAATTAAACGATAAAGTGGGCAGCGTTTTCTATAAGAAGATCAGCCAAATAAATATCGGAATTATAGGCTTTTCGCAAGGAGGCGCGGGCGCAATCAGGGCGGCCACCGAATTTGAAAACAGCAACCGATACAAAACAATGTTTACGGGTAGCGCCGCTTATCCTTTCCTTGCAAAAAATATGGGTTGGGAATACGACGCAACTAAAATCAAAATCCCGTATTTTATGGCGGCAGGTACGGGAAAGACCGACGATTCGGGGGTTGAAGATATTTATAAAGAGTTCGGCGGCGTATGTCCGCTTGAAGCTTTGAAAGATATTTATAGCACGATGAGCAATGACGTTACAAAAATCCGTGCGAGAATAACGGGCGCGGAACACGAAGATATGCTCACCTTAACGGACGGCTATATGACGGCTTGGATGCTTTGGCAGCTTTGCGGCGACGATGAAGCCGAAAATGTCTTTGAAGGCGATAGCGCAGAGATACTTTCCAATGTTAATTGGCAAGATATTGAGAGAAATATTTAACCTCATAGAAAATGATATAAAAGGCGGGTTTCCCGCTTTTGAGGATCGATTGGGGCAGACCTGTCCACAATTCTTATCCTGCTTTCCCTTGGAAAGAAAATATGCCCACTTGGGGATATATTAAAAGCGGTTTGACTAACCGCCAAACCGCTTATTCATAGAATCCCTATGAAAGACGCACAAAAGAGCGGTGCTTTTTTTACATAACCACTATGTTGTGCTGGGTGAAGAGCTCCTTTAGATCCGCCGGGAAATTATCGTCGGTGATGAGCACGTCGATATCCTCGAGGTGGGCGAAGGTATAGGGCATGATCTTGCCGATCTTGGAGCTATCGAGCATCATATACATCGCCTTCGCCTTCTTGCGGGTGATCTTGAGAAGGTCGGCTTCGATCTGCGAGGCGCAGGAGAACCCGTTTTCGGGCGTAAACGCCGAAGCGGAGATGATCGCAAGCTCGAAGTTGGTGTTATCGAAATAGGATTTGGCGACGGGGGAAGCCGTAGAGAGGTTGTCCTTAAGCACTTGCCCGCCGAGCACGGTGAGATGCACGTTCTTCTTCTGTGCGAGTTCGATGGCGACGGCCAGCCCGTTCGTGAACACGTGGATGTTGATATCGGGCATCTCCTTGGCGAGATACATCGCCGTGGTGCCGCCGTCGACAAAAAGCGAGGTGTTGTCGTCGATGAGGCGGGCCGCCTTCTGCGCGATCTTGATCTTTTCGTCGGTGTGGATGGCGGTCTTCTTGGTATAGGGCTCGCCCGAGACCTTCTGGACCTCTTTTACGGACATCGCGCCGCCGCGGACACGGATGATGCGCCCTTCCTGTTCGAGCTGGAAGAGGTCGCGCCGCAGCGTCATTTGTGATACCTGGGGGAAGTAATCGTCGAGTTGTTCCAATGTGAGCTTGCCGCGCTTATCGAGCAGTTCGGCGATCTCTTCGATGCGTTCGCGTTTCATATGTGCCTCCCGAATTTTTTCTTCGTGTTAGATTTTAGCACATTTTTCGGTATTTAGCAAGCGATTTGGCATAAATTTTCGTGAATTTGATGAAATTTTTGATATATTTTATAAGATTTTTTTACATTGCCAATTTCGGACGAAATTTTTTTTCATGCGTTTGCCGATGTTCCGCGCTTTTCTTCGCGCGGCAGGAGAAAGCGCACCGCACATCGTCCGCCCGAAGCCTTCAGATCTGCAAGCCAAATGGGCATTTTTCTGCCCCCATGTGTGAAAAAGTGCGTCTTCCGAAAGGTCACTTCCCCTTTTTCGGGAAGGATCTTGAGCGCCCCCGCCGCGGGGTCGTTCCAAAGGACGAAGCGCTCAGTGATCTCCTCGGCCGAAAATTCGTCGACGAGCAGCACCCCGTCTTCTTCGAGCGTGAAGCGGCGCAGAAGCCTCTCGCCGCCCTCGTAGGCGCCCGAAAGGTCCACGGTGAGCCCGTCTTCGAGGACGCCCGCAAACGCCTTGCCCGTGCCCTGCCCCTTGCCGCAGACGATGGGGACACTGTGCCCGAAGGAGGACGCAGCGAGATTTTCGTATCTGCGCTCGGAAAAATAATCGCGGTCGTAGCGCGGCTGACCGAGGTCGCACACGAGCTGACCGCACTCTGCGGAGAGGATGAAGGAACCGACGTCGTTATGATTGTGCGGTTCACCGTTATCTCCCGCCTTGAGGGCGAGGGAATAAGCCGCCGTGTGGTGGATGGCGACCGAATTTTGATATAGGCCCCCCTCGTATTCGTGATTTTCGGCCACGGCACAGCCGTCGCGCAGCGTACGCGAAAGGGGGAGGTAGGCACAGTTTTCGCTGCGGATCGCACTCTCCTTTGCGGTGAGAAGGGGGGTGCCGCATTGCTTTGCGAGAAAATTCACGAGGCCACGATCCGCCCGCCCGCGCATGGGGCAATCGCCGAAGCTCGCCGTCACGTTCCCCCGCAGAAAACAGCGATGGGGGTACCCCGCGATCGCGCGTACGGCGGGAAGACGGAGCATGTCGGGAAACAGGAGCTCCGCAAAGCGGACGAAGGCGCCGAAGCCGAAATTCCAATACTCGAGCCCCTCCATGCACCAGCCGTCGGGCGGGAATTCCCCGAGATAGCGCAAGAGCCCGCCTTCGATGCGCGCTCTTTGGGCGGAAAAGGCCGCGGGATCGGCGTAATACAGCGTCCCGCCGATGTTGCCCATGCACACGGCAAGCCAGTTGCCCCCCGTCTTCTCCCACGAGAAGGAGGAGGAAAGGAAGGGCGCGACGATGCGGCTTTTCAGCTCTGCCGCGATCCGCGCTTTGCAAGCCGCGCTGTAGGGAAGATAGGCCGCCGTCTCGGCGAGCAAAAAGCCCGTCTCCGCGGCGAAGAGGTCGATCGGATCGCCGTGGGCGGGATGTACCCACGTCGGCTCCCCGAGAATGCGCCACGCCTCCGCTTCCGCATGCGAAAGATCGACTACATCCCCCCCTGTAAGGTAGAGAAGGGCCGCCGCCGTGAGACATTTTCTGCGTGCGAAATAGGCCTTTTCGAAGGCGAGGCGGTCGCCGCTTGCAAAGAAGGCTTCGGGCCGCAGAGGGCGCATGGCGTAGGCGATGTTGGCTTCATAGAGCCTGCGAAGAAATTGCATGGCAAACATAGACAAAGCGGCGGCATATTTCAGCCGCCGCTTGGCGTTTTAGAGATCAGCCGCCGAAGATGCCTTCGAGATGGCAGAGCTCGAGCAGGTTGAAGTTTTCGAAGACGACGACGCAGACGAGCGAGATCGTCGACATGATCTTGATGAGAATATCGAGGGAGGGCCCTACCGTATCCTTCAGGGGGTCGCCCACGGTATCGCCGACGACGGCGGCATCGTGCACGCTGTCGTAGCCCTCTTCGCCCTTCTTCACGCCTTCGACGCCGCCCGATTCGATATACTTCTTGGCGTTGTCCCAAGCGCCGCCCGCGTTGCCCGTGTAGATGGCGAGCATGATGGCGGAGAGCGTCGCCCCGATGAGGATGCCGCCCACGAAGCCTGCACCGAAGATAAACCCGCATACGACGGGAATGGCGATGGCGATGACGGAGGGCACGATCATCTGCTTCAAGGCGCCCTGCGAGGAGATGGTGACGCACTTAGTGCTGTCGGGGTCCTCTTCGCCCGTCAGGATCTTGGGATTCTCACGGAACTGCCTGCGGACCTCTTCGACCATCTGCCTTGCCGCCTTGGCGACGGCGTTGATGAGCATGCCCGAGAAGAGGAAGGGGATCGCAGCGCCCAAGATGGCGCCGACGATGACGTCGCCCCGCATGATGTTGAGGACGAGCTCCGTGCCGCTTCCGAGGAAGGTATCCGCCGCGGCGTAGAGGTAGCTCGACATCATGCTCATCGTGGCAAGCGCGGCAGAGCCGATCGCAAAGCCCTTGCCGATGGCGGCCGTGGTGTTGCCCACGCTGTCGAGCTTATCGGTGATCTCGCGGACGTCTTCATCGAGTCCGCTCATTTCGGCGATGCCGCCCGCGTTATCCGAGATGGGGCCGTATGTATCGACGGAGACCGTCGCCGCGACGAAGGAGAGCATGCCCATTGCGCCGCAGCCGACGCCGTACATCCCGCCGACCGCGTAGCACGCGAAGATGGCGATGCCAAGCATGATGACAGGGAGCATGGTGGAGATCATGCCCGTCGCCATGCCCTGTGTGATCGTGAGCGCGGCGCCCTCTTTGCTCGCTTCGGAGATGCGCTTGGTGGGCTTATGATCGTAGCTCGTGTAGTATTCGGAGAAGATACCGATGACGATGCCCGCCACGATGCCGATCGTCGCCGCCGCCCAAGGCGTCACGACGCCGATACGAAGGTTGGCGGCCGTAAGCGTCGCCTGATCTTCCCCCTTGAGCAGGAAGACGGAGAGCAGACACCCGCCGATGACCGTCACGCCCGCGGAGATCCACGTCGAGAGATTGAGTTCCATGTGCGGGTTATCCGAGAGTTTGGGCTTGATGAGGGGGTACGCAATGCCGACGACACAGCCGATGAGCCCGATGCCCGCAAAGAGCAGGGGGAAGAGCACCATCCGCTGCATGAGGCCGCCCTCGAGCAAAAGCGGATTTTTGGAATTGACGAAGAGCTCGATCGCGAGGATGATCGTCGCCATGATGGAGCCCACATAGCTCTCGAGAAGGTCGGCGCCGAGTCCCGCCACGTCGCCCACGTTGTCGCCCACGTTATCCGCGATCGTCGCAGGGTTGCGGGGGTCGTCTTCGGGGATGTGCGCCTCGGTCTTGCCGACGAGGTCTGCGCCCATATCCGCGGCCTTCGTATAGATGCCGCCGCCCACACGGTTGAAGAGGGCGATGATGGAGCAGCCGAGGGCATAGCCCGAAAGGATGATGGAGAGGTTGTAGCTCTGCTTGGTGATGGGGTTGATGTGCTCGGCGATCCCCTCCGCGGTGATCTTGAGCATGCCGCCCGCCCAGCCGAAGATACAGTAGACGAGGATGGCGCCGAGGAGCGCAAAGCCCGCCACGCAGAGGCCCATGACCGAACCGCCGCGGAAGGCGACTTTCAAGGTCTTGCCGATGTTGCGGCTCTCGTTTGCGGCGTTGGTGACGCGCACGTTGGCGTAGGTCGCGATCTTCAT
>CANQET010000025.1 GCA_947595585.1 uncultured Clostridia bacterium | reverse complement strand
AGCGGCTTAACGCGCACGATTCGAAATCGTGTGATGCAGGAATGTATCCAAGGGTTCAAATCCCTTTCTCTGCGCCAAGTGGGACGTAAGTTGAACAGACTTGCGTCCCATTTTTTATGTAAAAAGCGAGGACAAACGCCCTCGCCTTCCTTGTATTCCGCTATAGTTCATCATATAGTACACCTGTATATACTTTAAAATTTGCATTCAAAATATAGCATTGAATACCCCAACCTAAATATCCTTGTTCTCTATTATCCAAATCGTCAAAATAAGGTGAATCCGGAATTTCAAAATTAAATGTATATCTAATTTCTTCCGTTAAATCTAAATCAAATATATTTATCTCATTGTTATTCTCTAAATTCAAATCCGTATTCGTACTATATTTTTTCTCACCACAAGAAACAAATACATTTTGATTGGTACAAACAAGTGTACGATTAGGGGTTATTAAATAGGTTAATGCCAATATATAAGTTTGCTCATTACTATTTTTCAAACATTCGGCAGCTTCTAATTTGACGGTTCCTTCTATTGTTCCATCATCTGCCCATAATTCGTAGGTATCCCCGACAGTATAAATTTTATCTTTTGAGGGAGTACACGATACAAATAAGCACATCATTACAAAAAATAAACTAATAATCAAACTATTTTTGAGGTTCATAATGGCTCCTATATATTTCTTAATATGTATACTTCTCCGTTAAATTCCTGTTTATCAGTATTATGATTATATCATAAACCAACATGAAAATCAAGCGGTCAAAAGTCACTTTGGCATTTCGGCGTGAGCTTATCCATGACAAGCGCGCCGCGCTAAGCGGTATGCTTGCATCCCATTTTTTATACGAAAAGCGGGGGCAAATGCCCTCGCTTTTCGTATGCGTTGTAAGCGCAAATTCCAACAATGATCCTTCTTTCTCGCCTTATTCGAGCTCGAAGGCGCCGGTGTAGAGCTGGTAATATTTGCCCTTGAGGTCGATGAGCTGCTCGTGGGTGCCGCGTTCGATGATATGCCCGTGCTCCAAGACCATGATGACATTGGAATTCTTCACGGTCGAGAGCCTGTGGGCGATGACGAACACCGTTCTGCCCTCCATGAGTTTATCCATGCCCCGCTGCACAATCGCCTCGGTACGGGTATCGATGGAGGAAGTCGCCTCGTCGAGGATCATCACGGGCGGATCGGCGACGGCGGCCCTTGCGATGGAGAGGAGTTGCCTCTGCCCCTGCGAGAGGTTGGCGCCGTTCTGGTGCAGCATGGTATTGTAGCCATCGGGAAGGCGGGTGATGAAGTCGTCTGCCCCTGCGAGTTTTGCGGCCGCGATGCACTCTTCGTCGGTCGCCTCGAGCCTTCCGTAGCGGATGTTCTCCATGACCGATCCCGTGAAGAGATTGGTATCCTGCAAGACCATGCCGATGGCCCTGCGGAGCTCCCCTTTCTTGATCTTATTGACGTTGATGCCGTCGTAGCGGATCTTGCCGTCCTGGATATCGTAAAACCGCGTGAGGAGGTTGGTGATCGTCGTCTTGCCCGCCCCTGTCGCGCCGACGAAGGCGACCTTCTGGCCGGGCTTGGCGTAGAGCGAGATATCGTGGAGGACGATCTTCTCGGGATCGTAGCCGAAGTCCACATCGAACATGCGGATATCGCCGCGGAGCCGCTCGTAGGTGACCGTATCATCCTCCTTATGCGGATGACGCCATGCCCACATGCCCGTGCGTTCGGCGCATTCGGTGAGGGTGCCGTCCTCGTTTTCTCGGACGTTCACGAGGGTGACGTACCCCTCGTCCTCTTCGGGCTTCTCATCGATGAGGGCGAAGACGCGCGCGGCGCCCGCAAGGCCCATGACGACCGAGTTGACCTGGTTGGAGACCTGGTTGATGTTGTTGGTGAATTGCCGCGTCGCCTGCAGGAAGGAGACGACGAGCGCGATGCCGAGCGCCCCGGAGAAGGCGACGAGCTCGGGATCGACGGCGGCGCCGATCGAGAAGTTCATCGTATTATGGATGACGAACGCACTGCCCACGAGGGCGACGATGACGTAGAGGATGTGCCCGATATTGCCGAGGATAGGCATGAGCATGTTGGCATACGCATTGGCCTTGGTCGCCTGATCGCAAAGGTAGTCGTTGACCTTATCGAAATCCCGCTTGGCGGCCTCTTCGTGGCAGAACACCTTGACGACCTTCTGCCCGTTCATCATCTCTTCGATGAAGCCCTCCGTCTTGGCTACGGCACGCTGCTGGCCGAGGAAGTACTTCCCCGCACCGCCGCCCACGACCTTCGTCACAAAGAGGATGGCGACGACGCAGGCGAGGACGATGAGGGTGAGCCAGATGCTGTACCAGATCATGATGAAAAACAGCGTGACGACCATGATCCCCGAGGTGAGCAGCTGCGGCATGGATTGTGAGATGAGCTGGCGGAGCGTATCGATATCATTGGTATAATAGCTCATGATATCGCCGTGGCTGTGGGTATCGAAATACTTGATCGGCAGATCCTGCATGCCGTTGAACATCGCCTCGCGCATCTTCTTGAGGTAGCCCTGCGTGATGATCGCCATGAGCTGTTTATCCACGGCACCCGAGGCGAGGGAGATGACGTAGAGCGAAATGAGAAGCAGCATCGTGCGGGTGATCTCGCCGCCGACGTCGCTCCAGCCGAGCGTCGTCCCGAGATGGGCCGCCGATTCGACGTCGAGCGCCTCTCCGATGATGGAGAAGATGTGCTGCATGAAGATCGTAGGCAGCGCCGAGATCACGGCGTTGAAGACGATGAGGATGAGGGTGAACGTCATCATTCTCGGGTAGAACCCGAAGAGGGATTTCATGATGCGCTTGAAGGTCCCCTTGGGTGCCTTCATGCCGCCTCTGCGGTTTTTGGACTTGCCCTTTTCCTCTGTTTTTTGCACCTCATGTGCAACTTTCTCTGCTTTGGGTTCGTTTTTATGGATGACGCGGACGAGGAGCAGAAGATTGGAGATCACGAGGACGGCGATGAGCACGGCGCATACGATCGCACCCGCGAGCGCCCCGCCATCCAAGGCCAAAAGGTTATGCATTGTTCTCACCTCCTTCGCTCATTTCGCCCATTTCCGAGAGCGACGAGATCGCCTTGCCGCCCTTGTTCTGCGTGTGGTAGACTTCGGTGTAGATGGGATCAGTCCCGAGGAGCTCTTCGTGCGTCCCCACCGCCTCGATCCTGCCGCCGTCCATGATGATGATGCGGTCGGCATCCTCCACCGAGGACGTACGCTGTGCGATGATGATCTTGGTCGTCGTCGGGATATATTCGCGGAAGGCCTTGCGGATGAGGGCGTCCGTGTGCGTATCGACGGCGGAAGTCGAGTCGTCGAGGATCAGGATCTTGGGCTTCTTGAGGAGGGCACGCGCGATGCAAAGGCGCTGCTTCTGCCCGCCCGAGACGTTGGTCCCCCCCTGCTCGATGTAGGTATCGTATTTCTTGGGGAAGGTTTGGATGAACTCATCGGCCTGTGCGAGTTTGCATGCCTCTTCGAGCTCTGCGTCGGTTGCATCGGGGTTGCCCCAGCGAAGATTTTCCTTGATCGTCCCCGAGAAGAGGACATTCTTCTGCAACACGACGGCGACCTGGTTGCGCAGAGCCTCCAAGTCGTATTCGCGGACGTCCCTTCCCCCCACTTTCACCGAGCCCTCCGTCGCGTCATAGAGACGGGAGATGAGGTTGACGAGGGAAGTCTTGCCCGTACCCGTGCCGCCGATGATGCCGATCGTCTCCCCGGAACGG
Source organism: uncultured Clostridia bacterium (assembly GCA_947595585.1). Lineage (GTDB taxonomy): Bacteria > Bacillota > Clostridia > Christensenellales > Borkfalkiaceae > Gallimonas. The sequence continues at coordinate 3,293 of CANQET010000025.1, read as the reverse complement.
ATATGCAGATCGATATCTTCGAGCACGTTGCGCTCGGCCGAAGCCGAATATTTGAAGGAGACGTCGTCGAAATCCACGGAGCCGTCTTCCACTTCGAAGACGGGCGTCTCGGGATCGTGGAGCGTCGACTGCTCACAGAGTACTTCGTCGATACGGCGCATGCTCTCGATGGACATCGTGATCATCGCAAAGACCATGGAGACCATGGAGAGCGACATGAGGATCTGCATGCCGTAGACGACGAGTTGGGAGATCGTCCAGACCGTCATCCCGCTCGTCTTGAAGATAAGATACGAGCCCCAGAAGAGCACCGTGGAGAGCACGCCGTAGAAGAAGAACTGCATCACGGGGTTGTTCCACGCGAGGATGCGCTCTGCCTTGGTGAAGTCTATCTGCACATCGGTCGCGGCATGGTCGAACTTCTGTTTTTCGAAGTCTTCGCGCACGTAGGACTTCACGACGCGGATGCCCGAGATGTTCTCTTGGACGGATTCGTTGAGGTTATCGTACTTCTTGAAGACACGGTGGAAGAGCGGCATGGTCTTCCACATGATGAAGAAGAGCAGGAGCGAGAGTGGCGGGATGACCGCGATGAAGATCCACGCCAAATTTCCGCCGATGACGAAGGCCATCACGACGGAGAAGACCATCATCAGCGGGCTGCGGATCGCAGTGCGGATGATCATCATGAAGGAAAACTGCACGTTGCCGACGTCCGTCGTCATACGGGTGACGAGTGAAGGCGTGGAGAACTTATCGATGTTTTCGAAGGAGAACTCCTGCACTTTGTAGTAGAGATCCTTGCGCAGGTTCTTCGCAAATCCTGCAGAGGCCTGTGCGCAGAACAGCCCCGCGAGGGCGCCGCATGCAAGCGAGGCAAACGCCATCGCAACGAGGATGAGCGCATACTGCCCGATGCCGAGGGTATCCCACGAGGTCCCCGCGCCCCAGAGCCGTGCTCCCGCCTCGATCGCTTCCCCGAGTTTTGTGATGATAAAGGGAATAAGACATTCGAGCACAACTTCCCCCGAGACGAAGACCGGCGAAAGGATGGACGCAAGTTTATACTCGCGTATGCTTTTCATGAGTCTTTTGATCAAATACTCACCTCCGCGGCAAACGCCGCTCTAACATAAAAAAACGTAAACTCCCGCGGGAAGCTACGTTTCCTGTCGATTATTATCTATATTAGCATTTCGCGCGCGAATTGTCAAATGCTTGCGGGGGAATTTCCGCATTTCACGAAAAAATCATCCGCGTCGGGCCAAATGAAGCATCACAACACTTTTTGTGTAAAATTTGTACAAAAAACCGCTATTTCTCCGCGAGTTCGCTGCGGAACCGCTCGATGATCCTGCTCTCGATGCGCGAGATCTGCACCTGCGAGACGCCGATCGCCTTGGCGACTTCGCTCTGCGTCATATCGCGGAAGTACCGCAGAATGACGATCTTGCGGTCGCGCTCGGGCAGTTTTTCGATAGCGGCGCCGATCTGGAGACGATCCAAGAGCTCTTCCTGCGTATCTTTGGCGGGAAGACGCTCGGCGAGCGACGTCGATTTCTCGTCTTTATAGTCGGTCTCGGCGTAGATGGAGACGGGCATCCTGCTCGAACCGAGAGTGAAGACGACGTCGCCCTCCTCCATCGAGAAGGTCTCGGCGAGTTCGCGGGTCGTCGGCTGACGCCCGTGCATCAGCGTGAATTCCTCGATGTAGCGCGTGAGCTCCCTCGCCGTCTTTTTCATCGCACGCGAGACCTTCACGCTCCCGTCGTCCCGCAGAAAGCGCTTGATCTCCCCCGCGATCATGGGGACGGCGTACGTCGAAAACCGTACCTCATATCGCTCATCGAAGCCTGCGATCGCCTTCAGGAAGCCGAGCGAGGCGAGCTGAAAGAGGTCGTCGTATTCCACCCCCTTCCCGAGATATCGCCGCAGGATGCTCTTGAGAAGAGAGGTATTGTTGACGAGAAGCGTCTCCTTCGCCGCGCTATCCCCCGCCTTCGCAAGCCGCAATAAGCGGAGGGTCTCACATTCATCAAGCACCTTCCGCCCTCTTGAGCACCTTGCGCATCTTCACCTGCGTGCCCGCACCCGCCTCCGAGGCTACGGCAAACTCGGTCATGAAGGTCTGCATGATCGTAAAGCCCATGCCCGAGCGTTCCTCCGAGGGCTGCGTCGTGAAGAAGGGCTGCAGCGCCTTTTCGATGTTTTCGATCCCCTGCCCTTCATCGCACACTTCGATATCGAGGCGATCGTCCTCCGCACGGCAGCGGATGGTCACCCAACCCTCCGTATCGCGATAGGCGTGGACGATGCAGTTCGTCACCGCTTCCGAGACGGCAGTCTTGATATCGGAGAGCTCGTCGAGCGAGGGCTCGAGCGCGAGCGCAAACGCGGCGACCGCATTGCGCGCGAACACCTCGTTTTCCGACCGCGCGGGGAAGCTCAGTTGCATTTCATTCATAGGTCCCCCCACTAATTCATAATTTGGGCATCAGCGAATACAATCCGCTGAGCGATAAGATCTTGTCGGCACCCGCTTCGGGCTCCTCCAAATACATGGGCATGTGATAGCGCGCAAGGCGCTTATAGCGCCCGATGAGGAAGCCGATGCCCGTCGAATCCATAAAGCGCAGCCCCGCAAGATTGAAGACGGCCCGCGAGAGCCCCGCGTTCTCATCGATGATGCGATCGGCACGTTCACGGATCTCGGCGACGGAGTGCTCATCGAGCTCCCCCGAAAGATAGATGTAGAGGTTCTCTCCCCTGCGGCTCGCCTTCAGCGTCATTTCCGTCCCCCTCCGAATGTGTCCGAAACAATTGTAGCATGCGCCCTCATGCGGGTTTTCACGGATGAAGACGAAAAGGAAAAAAGAATGTCGAAAAAAAATTGCGAAAATGGGCAAAAAAACACTTGACATTTCCCGCGGATTATACTATGATAGACAAGCATTGCGAACGTAGCGTTGCGCGGGTCCGGGCCTTTAGCTCAGTTGGTCAGAGCAGTCGGCTTATACCCGATCGGTCCGCGGTTCGAGTCCGTGAAGGCCCACCGCGTCGCAGCGGACGTTGTAAGCGCAAATTGTATGGCCCAGTAGCTCAGTTGGTTAGAGCGCCAGCCTGTCACGCTGGAGGTCGACGGTTCGAGCCCGTTCTGGGTCGCCAAAAATCAAGGGAGCCTCATTCCGAGGAATGGGGCTCCCGCCATAAACGGCTTACGGCTTGGTAGCTCAGTTGGTAGAGCGGAGGACTGAAAATCCTTATGTCGGCGGTTCGATTCCACCCCAAGCCAC
>CANQET010000024.1 GCA_947595585.1 uncultured Clostridia bacterium | reverse complement strand
CAAGCTGACGTGATAGCTTTGGCAAGGGATATCACGAATGCTTTCCGTATCCGACAGGGATGTAAAGATACGGGAAAACAGCGGAACACTCGTTCCGCTGTTTTTTCGTGGGTTTTTACGTCATTTCGAACCCCGTTAGGGGTGAGAAATCTCAGTATGGCATACGAACAGGCATTTGAAATACGTCATTCTGAACGAAGCCCCCAAGGGCGAAGTGAAGAATCGCATTAGCCTTAGCCTTATATCGTCACTCATATATAAGATTAAGACTGCGGCGACCCTTACTTCGCCTACGGCTCGTGCCGCGCTTAGAGAATTAGAAATGCGCGCGGGGCGGTATGAGGTCGCTCGGGATCAGCCCCTACGCAGTCCATCCCCTTGCTTCCCCTTGTAGGGGAAGTACCTGCGTCAGCAGGGGATAGGGTTTTGAAACCCCTCAGTCACGGCTCACGCCGCGACAGCTCCCCTACGAGGGGAGCCAAGGGTCGCTCTGAATGTGCTCCGACGTGTTCCGCCCACCCCCCTACCCCCCTCCAATGGAGGGGGTATCGCTTGGAATAAGCCATGTCGGGGGTATGTGGTCTGTTTTTCAATGGAAGGGATATGCGTTCTGTTCTCAATGGAGGCGGTATGCGGTCGGTTTTCCGAGGGGTCGCTTATGATGAGCCCCGGCGGGAAGGGGTTACTCCGAACGTTCGGGGGAAGGGTCGCCGAAGATGAGGGAGAGGGCGGAGAGTTTGTGCTCGAGCGCGGAGAGCGCGGCGCCGTCGGGCGTGGAGGAGAGCTTCTCGTTTGCCTTACACAGCCGCCCCGCCACGAAGAGTTTGCGCGCAAAGAAGAGCATCACCCCGAGGGCGATGAGCGCGATCGCCCCGAAGACGATCGTCAGCACAAGCGCCACTGCGCCTTGTACGCGGACGATGTAACTCGCCGCGATCGCACATCCCACCGCAAACAGCAGCACGGCCGCAAGGCAGATGAGGAATCTCGTACGCATGTACCGCCTGTGTGCGCCGAACGCCTCGCGGCGCTCCTGCATTTTTTGGGAGACGGTCGCGCGGAGCGGCGCTGCTTCTTCGGTGAATTTTTTGCGCTCATTTTCAAGCATTTCGCGCATATGGTCTAAAATTTCCTGTTTTACGGCATCGGGCGCGGTCGAAAATTCCTCGGCCGCTTCGCCCTCGTAGAAGGCAGCCGTATCGGTGAATTCTTTGGTACGCAGCCGCCACAGCTTCCCGTGTGCCGCCGCGCTCTCGGGGTCTTCGAGCGTCGCCTGAAGATAGGCTTCCTCGGCCGCGGTGCGGTCTCCCGCCTGCTCCAAGGCATCCCCCTCTTCGACGAGCTTTTCACATGCCGCCTTGCGTGCCGCACGTGCGCGCTCGCGCTCCAAAAGGCGCTCCTCGAGCATGGCGGGCGTGAGCCCGACGAGATCTTCATCGTAATCCTCGGGAAGGTCCAAGAGGGCGTCTTCGGTGGTCTCGGTCTCCTCGAGAAGGCCGTCGACGGCGTCCGTCTCCCCGCCCTGCGTCACGATGCGGATCTTGCGCGGATCGTCCTTATCGATCAATCTTTCTTCCATATGATCTCCTTTGCGTCCCCGTTCGCGGGAACGCTGCTTGCGACATAACTTTTGAAATTTGCCTTACGCCCCGCCTCCTCGGCCGCTTCACGGCTTTCGAAGAGGGCGAAGACGGCGGAGCCCGAACCCGTCATGCCTGCCCCGTACGGGGAGAGCGCACGCGCACATGCGAGCGCCTCTTCGACGGCGGGAAACAGGGCAAACGCGGGGGGGCATAGGTCGTTTTTGAAGTATTTCGCCGCCCCGAACACATCCTTTTTGAGCGCGGCTTCCGCCGTCTCGGATACGGGAAGACAGGATGCGGGCATGCGGTCGTACTGCGCATAGCAGGCCGCTGTCGAGACGCCGCCGTCCGGCACGAGCACCAAAAACCACATCTTTGCGAAGGGCAGCGGGAAGACCTTCTCCCCCCGCCCCCGAATGCGGGCAAAGCCGCCCGTGAGCATGTAGCCCGTATCGCTCCCGAGGGAGTCCGCGATCTCCTTGAGGGCGTCGAAGGGAGCGCCGTAGAGACGCTGCATCCCGAGCAAGACGCCCGCGGCATCGGCAGAAGAACCGCCGAGCCCCGCGCCGACGGGAATGTGCTTTTCGATAACAATACGGGCACCCCCCCTCTGAAATCGCGCGGAGAAGGCCTCGGCCGCCGAAGTAGCGGTATTTTGCGCGGGCGGGATCTCGGCCCCTATGACTTCGACCGCGTTCTCCGCCGCAGGGGCGAGGGTGATGTGGTCGGAGAGGGAGATCGTTGTCACGATCGAATCGAGGAGATGATATCCCCCCTCTTTGCCCGTGATATCGAGCGTGAGATTGAGTTTTGCATGCGCATTCAGGGCGATCGCAGGCGCCATAAACTACACCATCCCCCTTCGTTTCGGAAATTCAGAGGTCGAGCGCTTCGCGGTAGACGTCGCTCTTTGCGATGCCGCGGTCGCGGGCGACGCACTTGATCGCCTCGCGTTTTTCGTACCCCATGTCGAGATATGCCTGCACATGCTCCCGCACGGAGAGCCGAAGAAGGGGGTCCTCCGCGGGCGGGGCACCCTCCACGATGAGCACGAATTCCCCCTTTTTTTCACCGGGGTACCCCTCCTTCAGGCGAAATTGTATCCTCTCCTCGTGGAGCTTGGTGATCTCGCGTACGGCGACGGCCTCCCGATCCCCGAATGCGGAGAAGAGCGCGGCGACGACCTCCTCGAGATCGTGCGGCGCACAATACAAAACGAGGGGGTCCCTATATGTTTTATAGCGGGAAAGCAGGGCCGCGCGCTCTGCATTTTTCTCGGGGAGAAAGCCGAGAAAGGTGAATCTTCCCATGGGCACGCCCGAAAGAAGTGCGGCCGAGGTGAAGGCAGAGGCGCCCGGGGCTACGGTATACGGCACCCCCGCAGAGAGGAGCTGTTTTACGACCGTCTCGCCGGGATCCGAGATCGCGGGCATGCCCGCATCCGAGACGACGGCGATCTCCTTGCCTTCCCGCGCGAGGGCGATCATCTTCTCCGCCGCCTCCTTCTCGTTGAACTTATGGCAGGCGACAAGGGGCTTTTGGATGCCGTATGCAGAGAGAAGTTTGATCGTGACGCGGGTATCCTCGCAGAAGATGACATCCGCCGCCTTCAGGCATTCGAGGGCACGCAGCGTGATATCCTTGAGATTGCCGATGGGCGTTGCAACAAAAGTGATCATGGGCCTCCGTAACGAAAAGAGCGCGGCTTCATCCGCGCTCCCTCTTTTGCTTGCTTTTTACGCGGAGATCGCTCCCGTGGGGCATCCGTCTTCGCAGGCGCCGCAGTCGATGCAGACTTCGGGATCGACGACGTACGTCGAATCACCGGGCGTGATCGCACCGACGGGGCAAGCATCTGCACATGCACCGCAGGAAACGCAATCGCTGTTGATGGAATGAGCCATGATGTTACCTCCAATTAGATCTTGATCGTATTATATCACAAATTTTCTGCGGCGTAAAGAGATTTACGGGAAAAATTTCAGTCTTCCTCGTTTTTCCCGTCGTCCTCCTCCGCGGCGGGTTCGGCGCTCTTTCCGAAGGCGATCTCGCCGACGGGGTAATCGCGGTAGAAGACGGCGCCGTCCTTCTCGATCTTCACGCGCACCTCCATCTTGAGCATGTTGGCCGAGATGACCATCCCCCTGCCTTCGGGCGTGGAGACGTTCGCCCCGAGCTTGGGCATCTGCTTGCAGGCGCCTGCGTAGTACTCGTCCTCATAGGAGAGGCAGCACATGAGCCGCCCGCACAGCCCCGAGATCTTCCCGGGATTCAGCGAGAGACCTTGGTTTTTGGCCATCTTGATGCTGACTTTGCGGAAATCGGGCATACTGCCTGCACAGCAGACCTCCCTGCCGCAGGGCGCGATCCCGCCGAGAAGACGCGTTTCGTCGCGGCTGCCCACCTGCTTGAGTTCGATGCGGATGCGGAACACCGAGGCGAGATCCTTCACGAGCTCGCGGAAGTCCACGCGGTTTTCGGCCGTAAACGTGAAGATGACTTTGCTTCCGTCGAAAGTGAATTCGCAGCCGATGAGCTTCATGGGGAGCCCGCGCGCCGCGATCTTCTCCTTGCAGATCTTCATCGCCTCTTCCCTTCTCCCCTCGTTGCGGGCGGCGATCTCCTCATCCTTTTCGGTCGCGATGCGAAGGACGGGCTTGAGGGGGGTCACGACCGCCTCATCGGAGACTTCGGCCTCGGGGGAGACGACAAAGCCGAGCTCCTGCCCGCGCGACGTCTCCACGACGACATTCTGCCCCCGCCGAAGTTCGAGCTTGCCCGCCGAAAAGTAGTAGGGCTTGCAATTTCCCTTGAATTTTATGACGACAACTTTTGCCATATCGCTTTTTCCTCCTGAAAGCGCAGCGCGAACGCATAGGCCGCCTGCCCCGGATTTGCATTGAACTGGATCTCCCGCTCGGCGTCCGTGAGGAAGCCCATCGCGGCGATGAGCGCCCCCGCGGGGACCTCGGCAAGTTTTGTTATGGAAGCGCTTCTGCGCGTACAATACTTTCCTTCATTGCGGGAGAGGAAGAGCGCATCGCGGAGCACCAGCCGCAGTGCGGCAAAGAAGGCACGCTTCTCCTTCTTCTCCCCGATGGCACGGCAGAGCGCCTCGGGCTCTTTCGCCGTGAGCAGCTCTTCCGCGAGGCGGAATTCCTCACTGCCGTCTTCGAGCAGGGCCTCCGCCGTAGAGAGCACCCCTCCGCTCGCCGCAGCGGCCTCGCGCGTCCCCTCCGCCCCGGGATGCAGACGCAGGAGCGCAGTGCATATTTCCTCCTCCGAAAAGGGGGGCACCGCGACCTTGCGCGCACGGGAGAGCACGGTGGGCTGCACGGCGTGTTCGGCCGCCGCCCCGAGCAAAAACGAAGTACCCTGTGGCGGTTCTTCGAGGATCTTGAGCAGTTTGTTCTGGACGAGCGCGGAGGCGAGATCGATCCTATCGAGCACGAAAAGTTTCTTGTCCCCTTCCGCAGGCGCGAGAAGGCTCTCTTCGACGATCTCGCTTACGTCGTCCACCGAGAGTTTTTCGCCAGCACGGGGGTAGACTTTGCAATCGGGGAAGTTCTCCCCCGCGATCCGCCGCGCAAGATGCGCTTCGGCCCCGAAGAAGGCCTCCGCGCACAAGAAGAGCAGCGGACGGAGATAGACTTCGTCCGAGAAGAGCACGAGCGTCGTCCGCGCGGCGTTCCCTGCGAGGAATTCGCGGTAGACGTTGGTTGTTCGCAAAAGCTCTTTCACGCTTCCTCCCGATACATGGGGATGACGCCTGCGGGGGCATCTTCCTTGACTTCTTCCCGCGGGATCTTCGCAAGCAATTTGCAAAGTTTCTTGAGCTCGCCCGCCTTGGTGCAGGGCGAAAAGTAGAACATGAGGTAGTTTTCGTCGCAGAACTCGGGGTACACCCCCTTCTTTTCGAGAAGCTCCGCCGCCTTCTTCGCCATCCCCCCGAAGGGGACGACGAGCTTGGTCCAATCGTCGTTTTCCACGGCGCCGCACGCCGCTCTGCATGCCCGTGCCGCCGCCTCGATCTTCTTGTTCTGCGGGTATTTTACGGCCGCCTCCACGCTCGCCATGATGGGATAGGAGGGGGACGTCGTGCGGAAAAGCCGTACGCAGTCCTCCAAAAATTCGGCACAGCCCGCCTGCGCCGAGACGACCGCCCCCTGCGTGAGTGCGGGGAGGGATTTGTGTACGCCGTCGACCCAAAGATCTGCATAGGTCCCCGCGTAAACGCTCTTTTCGAAGTGCAGATGGCTCCCGTGGGCGCCGTCGACGAGGAGCAGCTTGCCCTGCGCATCCGAGAGCGTGCGCGCCGCCTCCAAGGGGGCGAGGAAGCCGTAGTAATCGGGGGAAGTGAGGAGCAGCGCATCCGCCGCTTCCAGTCCGCGGGAGAGGGCGGAGATATCGGGCTGTTTGGGGATCCCGTAGCACACAAATTGGGGAATGGGTACGATTTTTATGCCCATCACGCGGCATGCGTGCCACACGCTCGGGTGCGAGAATACGGGCACGGCCACGCTTGCCGCCCCCGCCTCTTTCGCCGCGGCGAGCATGGAAAATACGCCCGACGTGCTGCCGTCCGTGAGGATGAAACTCTTGCTCGCGCCGAGGATGGCCGCGATATCCCGCTCCGCCGCAAGAAGTACGCCTTGGGGCGCATAGAGGCAATCCGAATAGGAGAGCTCGGTGATGTCGTCCCCCCGCTTCTTATGCCCCGGAGTATGAAAAGAAATATGACGTCCCCGCCTCTGTGCGCGGAGCATCCCCGCGATCCGCAGCCCTTTCACTTGTATGCCTCGACGAGATAGCGAAGAAGCGAGATCGTCTCGTATTTGAGATCGCCGTCCCGCTTGCCGTTGGAAAAGAGCGCAAGGCAGAGAGTATCCGTCACCTGCGCCGTACTCTCCCCATCGGTGACGGTGTAATGGGCGAGGTTGCCGATGCGGGCAAGACCGCCGAGGCAGACCGCCGCATTGCACTGCGTGTTCTCATCGAGCGGCACCTGCCGGACCGAGAGAAGCCCTTCTTCGAAGGCTTCCTCGACGGCGATGAGGTCCTCTTTGAGCTTTTGGAGCCGTACCCGCTCCTGCTCGACGCCCGCCTCCTTTGCCTTGGCGCTCTTGAAGCGCTTATCCTTGCCGTTGCGGGCGAGGAAGGCCGTACGGACGGCCTCGGTATCCTCTGCAGGCGCCATGCGCCACGCTTCGCCGAAAAATCCCGCGACGTACTCCTCTGCCTCGCGGAGGAACGCCTCGGGGTCGTAAAACACGTTGAAACTATAGCCTTCCGCCGTCTCGTCGCGATAGTTTTGGACGAACTGCGAGAGGGCGCCGAGGTCTTCGGTCGTCTCGTCGCCGTCGTCTATGGGGTAGTCCGCGATCAGCATCGCCGTCCCCTCCCCCGTCGTCCGCCGCCCCGCGAGGACGGTCGTGGAATAGGCATTGCTCTGGGAGAAGATCTCCGTCGTGACTTTCAGGATGTCGTAAGAAAAGACTTTTTGCGTCGTCAGCGCCGCATCGATGGTGTTGAAGTCGCTGCCGGCGAGAACGTCGGTATAGAGAAAGAGTTCGAAGCTCTGCCCCGCGGTCGGCTGCGTCGCGATGATCGTAAAGAGCATGCAGACCGCCGCCACCGCCGCCTCAATGGCGAGGAGGATCTTGATCCAGTCGTAGGAGAGCTGGTTGGCAAGTCTCGATTTTGTGATCCTTGCGTCCAAGGGGGACCTCCGTTACTTTTTGGGCTTCATCGTGGGGAAGAGCAACACGTCGCGGATGCTCGCACTGTCGGTGAGCAGCATCACGAGGCGGTCGACGCCCAGCCCCAGCCCGCCCGTAGGCGGCATGGCGTGTTCGAGGGCGTCGATGAAGTCTTCGTCCACCTGCGCATTGGTGCCCTGCGCCCGCTTTTTGCTCGCCTGGTCTTCCATGCGTTTTTTCTGGTCGATGGGGTCGTTGAGCTCGGAGAAGGCGTTGCCCATCTCCATGCCCATCATGAAATATTCGAAGCGCTCCGTCATCGTGGGATCTTCGGGCTTACGCTTGGCAAGCGGAGAGATCTCCACGGGGTAATCGTAGATAAAGGTGGGTTGGATGAGCTTGTCCTCGACGAAGGCATCGAAGAATGCGGCGAGGATATACCCCTTCGTATCCTTCCCCTTCTCGAGCGCTACGCCCTTCTCTTCGGCGATCTGCCTTGCCGCTTCGTCCGAGGCGATCTCGGCAAAGTCCACCCCCGCATACTTTTTCACCGACTCCTGCATCGTGAGCTTTTCCCAATGCGAGAAGTCGAGCTCCACGCCCTGGTAGGGGATGAGGAGACTCCCGCAGGCCTCGTTCGCGACGTACCTGTAGAGCTCTTCGACGAGGTCCATCACGGCGTGATAATCGGCATAGGCGGTGTAGATCTCGACGGTCGTAAACTCGGGGTTATGCCTTGCGTCCATGCCCTCGTTGCGGAAGATCCGCCCCATCTCGTAGACCTTTTCGAAGCCGCCCACGATGAGCCGCTTGAGGTAGAGTTCGGTCTCGATCCGAAGGTACATATCGAGGTCCAAGGCGTTGTGATGGGTCTTGAAGGGACGGGCGTCTGCGCCGATCTCGAGGGGCAGCAGGATGGGCGTATCCGCCTCGATGTAGCCGCGTCCGTCGAGGAAGCAGCGGATCGCGCGGATGATCTTCGCCCGCTTGTAGAAGGTCTCCCGCACGTCTTGCCCCATGATGAGGTCGACGTGGCGGAGGCGGTACTTCATATCCACGTTCTGCAGCCCGTTGTACTTCTCGGGAAGGGGCAGAAGGGCCTTCGAGAGTAGCGTGAGCGACTGCGCATGGACGGAGATCTCCCCCGTCTGCGTACGGAAGACGTACCCCTTCACGCCGACGATATCGCCGATATCGAAGTCCTTCTTATAGGCGGTATAGACGTCTTCGCCGACGTCCTGCCGCGTCACATAGATCTGGAGCTGACCGTCGCGATCGGAGATATGCGAAAAGGATGCCTTGCCCATGATACGGCGGGACATCATCCTCCCCGCGACGACGACTTCCTTGCCCTCGTATGCGGCAAAATCCGATTTGATCGAAAGCGACCCCGCATCGACGGGAAAGCTCGTGATGCGGTAGGGATCCTGCCCTTCCGCCTGAAGTTTTGCGAGTTTTTCACGGCGGATCCGTGCCTGTTCGGCGAGACCCTCCGCGTTCATTTCTTGTTTTTCGTCCATAAGTATGCTCATTCGATCTTGAGGATCTTCAAGGTGTATTCGCCTTCGGGCGACTTGACGGTGACCGTATCCCCCTTCTTGTGCTTAAGAAGCGCGGCGCCGACGGGGCACTCGTTGGAGATGATGTTGTTGCGGGGATCGACTTCGGTCGTCCCCATGATCTTGTAGGTCTCCTCTTCGCCGAATTCGGGATCGAGCACGGTGACGACGGAGCCGATGTGGACGACGGACTTATCGTCCGATTCTTCGACGATGACGGCGTTCTTGATCTGATAATCGAGTTCGGCGATCGCCCCCTCGTTGGCCGCCTGTTCATTGAGCGCGGCGTCGTATTCGGCATTCTCGGAGAGGTCGCCGTGGCTGCGTGCTTCCGCGATGCGGTCCACGATCTCCTTCCGCTTGACCCGCGTGAGATAATCGAGTTGGCTTACGGCCTCCTCGTAACCCTTTTTCGTCATATAAAACCGATCTGCCATACGTTTTCCTCTGCGCCTCGGCGCAAAACCTCCTATAAAGACGACCGTGATCTCCTCGGAAACCACGGTTCGTTTTTCTAAATTATACGCCGCGCGCGCGCGTTTGTCAACTTATTTCTTCGCCGCGGGGAATTTTCATGCGATTTTCCGCCGATTTCCCCCCTGTTTTCGCCAAATTTGGGAATTTCTCCGAAAAGAATTGCATTTCTCGGCGAAATCGGGTATAATTGAGCCATGTTCCGCATTTGGGCGAAGATCCTCGAAGATGGCAGGATCGTGAAACAGTATACCTATGAATCCGAAGCGCAGTTCACGTATTCGGGATTTTTCACCTACCTCGCCGAGATCTGCGACCGTCTCGATGTGCCGACGCCCGTCCTCTTGAAGCCGCACATCTTCCAATATGCGAAGTTCCGCCACGTCGTCTTCCGCCCCACGGATTTCCTCGAGCCCGTCGGCTTCGATCGGCTCGTCCTCGAGAACATCTCGGGTTAAGATAGGATCCTGAAGGGCCGAAAGGCGATGAGCACGAAGAGCAAAAAGAGCGCCCCCACCCCCGCAAGCGAGAGAAGGGCACGGTATAAGATGCGGTTGCCCGCCGTGAGCAAAAGAAGGACGTCCAGCCCGAACAGGGCATAGAGCGCGGCGCATAGCCCGAATACGATCAAGACCCCGCAGCACAGAAGCGATGTGATCCTCATACCGCTATGATGTGCGATCTGCGGGTTTTTTTGTATACGTCCCCCCGCTTTTTTGTAAAACCGCCTACCAGTCCTGCTTTTTGAGCGACTTATCCTTCACGTCGTCGTAGTATTCGAAATACTGCGCCTTCCACGCATAGGGCGAGAGCGGCGCCTCCTGCCCCGTGCGATAGGCGAGGTACTCCTCGAGTTCTTCGGGCGTGAAATCGGCTTCGTCGAACTCCTCGTATTCCTCCGCAAGGCGCATGAGCGCCATCCGATCGGGCATTTTTTCCTCCTCATATGTGGAATTGTGGAATTCATTCTCCACATTTCCACAGGATTTTGTGGATAACTTCAAGGGGCAATGCGAAACTGCTGCAGGGCTTCATCGTAGCGGTAGCCGAGCTTTTGGAGCACCGCTTGCACTTCTTCCCACGAGAGATCGAGGCCTTCGAGCACATCTTCGGGCGCTCTGTCCCCGTCGCGAAGACGGGTATTTACGATGCCGAGAAGCATCATGGGATCGAAATCACGCATAGCATCCCCCCTCGTTTTGGATTATAGCACATCTTGCGGGAAAATGCAACCGCAATTTGCAAAACTTCGGATAGGGCTTGACATCGCCCCGCTTTTCTTCTATAATAAGACCGCAGCCACTTCGGAGGGAATAAATGAAGGATACCGAACTCAACGAGGCGCTCATCGTCGCATGGATCCGCCTGACGGGCATACTAAAGAATACCCGCATCACGCAGGGCATGATCTACAACGAGGCCATCGTCATGAATCTCGTCTACAACCGCAAGCTCGGCGGAATCGACAAGGTGCCTTTCCGCGAGATCGTCGCCGAAACGAGGATGCTCAAATCCCTCGTCAACCGCACGATCGATTCGCTCGTGGAGCAGGGCTTTTTGCGCCGCTGCGAAGGCGCCGCGGACCGCAGAACGACCTATGTGGAGCTCGTGGAAGCGCGGCTTTCCGATTTCCTCGAAGTGCACGGCCATTCGCTCGAGATCGCACAGGGCATCGTGGACCTCATCGGCGAAGAGGACGCCCGCTCCTTCGTGCGGATCACCGAAAAGATCTCCGCCTGTGTCCAAAAATAGCATTTTCGCCCCCATGTATGCATTTTGCGGGGAAAATCGATACGCAGTCCGAAGGCCCTACGTGGTTCATCCCGAGCGCTACCCCCTCCGCGGGAGCAATTACGCAGTCATCTACCCCCTCCGTGGGAGGGGGATCAAGGGGGTGGGGCGACAAAGAAGCATAGAATGGAGCACGACAAGGCCCATGCATGGAGCACGTCATTTCGCCCCGACCGCAGTTTCTATTTGTTCTACTAAGGTCGGCACGAGCCATAGGCGAAGTTACGTAGTGAGAAATCTCAAGGACGAGATTCCTCCTCCCTACGGTCGTCGGAATGACGTACTGATGTGCCCCTACGCAGTCCGACCCCTTGCTGCACTTTCGGCGAAGCTCCTACGCAGTCCGCCCCCCCTTGCTTCCCCTTTTAGGGGAAGTACCTGCGTGAGCAGGGGATAGGGTTTCAAAACCCCTCAGCCGCGGCTCACGCCGCGCCAGCTCCCCTACGAGGGGAGCCAAGGGTCGCCCATAATGAGCCCCGTCGTCTCCTGCCCACCCCCCTACCCCCCTCCAATGGAGGGGGGTATCGCGCATGATAACCTAAAACGGGGAACCATGTATGCAAATCGCGAGCGATAACGGGTGCCGAGCAGCTCATCATGAGCGATAACGGGTACCGTCAAACTGCGGAAAAGCAAGCAAGACAAGGAGAACGAGCATTTCCGAAGGGAGCGTACTTTTGCGTACGTGACCGCCCCGCGCGCGCTTCTAATTCTCTAAGCGCGGCACGAGCCCCCAAGGGCGAAGTAGTAAAACGCACCATACGCAGTATTGCGCAGCTTATCCGCAGTTCGTAAGTAAAAAGCGAAAAGACAAGAGAAAAGACACCGAAACGGTGTCTTTTCCTTGTCTGAAATCCGGCAACTACCTATCCTCCCGGGTCGCTAAACCAAGTACTTTCGGCGTAAGAGAGCTTAACTTCTGTGTTCGGGATGGGAACAGGTGGATCCTCTCTGCTATCGTCACCGGAATGGTATATAAAACGCATTCCGCGCATTATATCGAAGTTTGTGTCGTTAAAAGTTTCCCCCTTTAACGACAATCTCTGTTTGCGTCTTCTCCCTTGCTTTGGGATGAAGCGGGCTTACCCCTCGCAAAAATTCTTTGCCCTTATTTTGCCCCGCAGGGAGCTTCTATAAG
>CANQET010000023.1 GCA_947595585.1 uncultured Clostridia bacterium | reverse complement strand
TAGAAGTGCGCGCGGGGCACTTCGCCCCTAACGGGCTTCGTTCAGAATGACGTATTTGGAATGCCTGTTCGTATGCCGCACCGAGATTTCTCACCCCTAACGGGGTTCGAAATGACGTGCTCCATTCATGGGCCTCGTCGCCGCCCCACCCCCTTGATCCCCCTCCCACGGAGGGGGTAGGTTGGTCGGTCCCCCTCCATTGGAGGGGGTAAGGCTAATGCGATTATTACTTCGCCTACGGCTCGTGCCGCGCTTAGAGAATTAGAAGTGCGCGCGGGGCACTTCGCCCCTAACGGGCTTCGTTCAGAATGACGTATTTGGAATGCCTGTTCGTATGCCACGCCGAGATTTCTCACTCCCGATGGGGGTTCGAAATGACGTGCGGGGGAACCGACGGGGCCAATCACACGCGCCACCCCCTCCCATGGAGGGGGGTAGGGGGGTGGGCACGGCGGGGTTTTTCTGTTCACGCGGATAAAATACTTGCAAAATCCTTCGTAATTCTATATAATAGACGCGAAGGAACAGACTATGGCGAAACCCAACAAAAATTTACGGAACTTCTGCATCATCGCACACATCGACCACGGCAAGAGCACCATTGCCGATCGCATCATGGAGCTCACGGGTCAGGTCTCCAAGCGGGATATGGAAGATCAGCTGCTCGACAGCATGGATATCGAGCGGGAGCGCGGCATCACCATAAAGCTCGCCCCCGTCCGTATGTATTACACCGCCCTCGACGGAACGGAATACGAATTCAACCTCATCGATACGCCGGGGCATGTGGATTTTACCTATGAGGTCTCCCGCTCTCTTGCGGCCTGCGAGGGGGCGCTGCTCGTCGTCGATGCGACGCAGGGCGTGGAAGCGCAGACGCTCGCAAACGTCTATCTGGCCCTCGAAAACGGCTTGGAGATCGTGCCCGTCATCAACAAGATCGATCTTGCCTCCGCCCGCGTCGACGAGACCAAGAAGGAGATCGAGGAAGTCATCGGGCTCGATTGTGCCGAGGCCCCCTGCGTTTCCGCCAAAGAGGGGACCAACATCCGCGATATCCTCGAGGCGGTGGTGAAATTTCTTCCCCCGCCCGACGGCGATACCGAGGCCCCTTTGAAGGCCCTCATCTTCGATAGTTACTACGATAATTACAAGGGCGTCATCCTCTTCGTACGCATCGTGGACGGCAGCGTACGGGTGGGGGACGGCATCCGTACCTTCCTCTCCGAACGCACGTACGACGTGACCGAAGTGGGGGCGTTTGCACCCGCCCTGCAGCCCAAGGAAAGCCTGCAAGCGGGGGAAGTGGGGTATATCGCGGCGAGCATCAAGTCGATCGAAGACGTCGCCGTAGGCGATACGGTGACGCACGCCCTTCGCCCCGCCGCGGCGCCGCTCCCCGGCTATAAAAGGGTACAGCCCGTCGTGTTTTGCGGAATTTACCCCCTCGACGGGAGCAAATTCCTCGACCTCAAGGAGGCCATCTTGAAGCTCAAACTCAACGATGCCTCGCTCACCTTCGAGCCCGATAATTCGATCGCGCTCGGCTTCGGCTTCCGCTGCGGCTTCTTGGGCCTTCTCCACATGGAGATCGTGCAGGAGCGCATCGAGCGGGAATTCAATCTCGATATCATCACCACGGCCCCCTCCGTCTCCTACCTCGTCCACAAGACGAACGGCGAAGAGCTCTTCGTGGACAACCCTTCGCACCTGCCGCCCGTCTCCGAGATCGAATCGATGGAGGAGCCCATCGTGAAGGCCGAGATCTTCACCCCGCCCGACTATTTGGGTGCCATCATGGACCTCTGCCAAGAGAAGCGCGGCGTGTTCAAGGATATGACGTATATCGATACGCGGAGAGTCAAACTCGAATATAGGCTCCCCCTCAATGAGATCGTCTACGACTTCTTCGATGAGCTCAAATCCCGTACGAAGGGCTACGCGAGCTTCGACTACGAGCTCGTCGGCTACGAGAAGAGCAAGCTCGTCCGCCTGGACATCCTGCTGAACGGGGAGATCTGCGATGCGCTCTCGATCATCGTGCACGAGGACCGCGCGTATCCGCGGGGCAGGATGCTCTGCGAGAATTTGAAGGACGCCATCCCCCGCCAACTCTTCGAGATCCCCGTGCAGGCCGCGATCGGCGGGAAGATCATCGCCCGCGAGACGGTGAAGGCGGTGCGAAAGGACGTCCTCGCCAAGTGTTACGGGGGGGACATCACGCGGAAAAAGAAGTTGCTCGAGAAGCAGAAGGAGGGCAAGAAGCGCATGCGGAAGATCGGCACCGTCGAGGTCCCCTCCGAAGTCTTCATGCAGATCTTAAAGACCAATAAGGATAAGTGATGCGCGGACAGGATAAGTTTTTGGGCGCCCTGATCGGGGGTGCGGCAGGGGATGCGCTCGGCTATCCCGTGGAGTTCGATTCGGCAAACGAAATTCTTGCGGAGTACGGCGATGCGGGCGTGACGCAGTACAAGCTGCGCGGGGGGATCGCACAGATCTCCGACGACACGCAGATGACGCTCTTCACGGCTGCGGGGCTGCTTACGGGCCTGACGCGGGGGATGCACCGCGGCTTCCTTGCCGATCCTTCCGACTATATCATCTACGGCTACAGGGATTGGTATCGTACGCAGACGACGCCCTTCTCCATGCGGGAGGGGGAGCGCTATTCGTGGCTTTCCAATGTAAAACAGCTTTACAACCGCCGTGCACCCGGGATGACCTGTCTCTCTGCGCTGCAGGAGGGCGTCGCGGGGACGATCGAGCACCCTGTCAACGATAGTAAGGGCTGCGGCGGCATCATGCGGGTCGCCCCGGTGGGGCTCTTCTATTGCGATTCCAAACGTTCCTATGCGTACTCCGACCTCGCTGCGGCACGGGCGGCGGCGCTCACCCACGGGCACGAACTCGGCTACATTTCCGCGGCCGCGCTTGCACACATTCTGCGCCGCATCGTAGAACAGGGCGACGGCGTGGAAGCGGCGACCCATTCCGCCATGCAGTTTCTTCCCACGCTCTTCCCGACCTCAAAATATCTTCCCGCGCTGCAGGAGCTTATCGAAAGGGCCGTCGCGCTTGCGAAGGAGGGGGAGGACGACAGGGCGGCGATCTTCCGCCTCGGGCAGGGGTTCGTCGCCGAAGAGACGCTCGCCATCGCCCTGTATTGCGCCATAAAATACGAAGACGACTTTGCGCGGGGCATTGCCGCGGCCGTAAGCCACGGCGGGGACAGCGATTCCACGGGTGCCGTCGCGGGGAACATCCTCGGCGCAAGGCGGGGGTATGCGGCCATTCCCGAGCGATTTACGGCGCGTTTGGAGCTGAAAGACGTCATCGGGGAGATCGCGCGCGACCTCTACCGCTGCGGCGTGATGCGCGATGCGGACTTCGGGGAGCGCATCTGGACGAGGAAGTACGTCACCTTCGACTACTGCCCCGAGGAGGACACATGACTTTCGATGAATCTGTCTATGCATATGTGAAGCAGGTGCCGCGGGGGAAGGTCACGACGTACGGGATGATCGCGGCGGCGATCGGGCATCCGCGGGCAGCACGGCAGGTGGGGAACGCCCTGCATAGAAATCCGATGCCCGTCGTCGTGCCCTGCCACAGGGTGGTCAACCGCGAGGGGCGGCTCGCTCCCGCCTTCGCCTTCGGCGGCTCCGAAGTGCAGGCGCGGCTCCTCGAAGCGGAGGGCGTCGAAGTTCATGGCGGCTACGTCGACATGGCCAAATACTTCTGGGACGGCGCCCCTACGGAGTAGTTTTCGCAGGGGGGTACGAAAGCCCTACTTCATACCGTGGGAGCAAGTACGCAGTCCACCTACCCCCTCCGTGGGAGGGGGACCAAGGGGGTGGGGCGGCAATAGAGCCGATACGTAGTCCGTCCCCTTGCTTCCCCTCTCAGGGGAAGTACCTGCGTCAGCAGGGGATAGGGTTTCCAAAACCCCTCAGTCACGGCTGTGCCGCGACAGCTCCCCTACGAGGGGAGCCGAGGGGGTCCGAACGTCATTCGAACGTTAGTGAGAAATCTCAAGCACGAGATTCCTCACCCCTAACGGGGTTCGGAATGACGTGTTGCTTGCCCCCTTCGTGGGAGCAAGTACGCAGTCCACCTACCCCCCTCCGAAGGAGGGGGTGACGTGCGAAATAAACAACACAGGTACCCCCCGAAAGGGAGAAAAGGAGGCCGCATGCCCGGTATCTATATCCACATTCCGTTTTGCAAACACAAGTGCACCTATTGCGATTTCACGTCCTTTCCCGATCGGCTGAACTTCGCCGAGGCGTATATGGCCTGCGTCTACCGTGAGGCGGCGGCCCGCGGCAAGGAGCTCGAGAAGATGACGTTCGATACGATCTACATCGGCGGGGGGACGCCCTCCGTCATCGATCCCAACTACATTTCGGGGCTCATGAAGCAGCTCAAAAACTGCTTTCATCTTGCCAAGGACCCCGAGGTCACGATCGAGCTCAACCCCGGTACGGTGGACGCCCGCAAGATCGCCATCTACAAAAACGCGGGCATCAACCGCTTTTCCGTGGGGCTGCAGTCCGCCGACGACGCCATGCTCGAATCGCTCGGGCGCATCCACACGACGGCCGATTTTCTCGCGACGGCCCAACTTCTGAAGGGGGAGAACTTCTCCGCCGACGTGATGATCGGCCTCAAAGGGCAGAGCGCGGAAGACGTCGAGAAGACCATCCGCCTCGCGCACGGGGCAGGGGCCAAGCATATCTCGATGTACGCCCTCACCCCCGAAGACGGGACGCCCATCTATACCGATTATCTGAACGGCGAACTGCCCGACGGCGACGAGGTCGCGGCGCTCTACGATCACGGCTACAAGGTCCTAAAGGAGCTCGGATATCTCCGCTACGAGGTGAGCAATTTCTGCCTTGCGGGCTTCGGCAGCCGCCACAACATGAACTATTGGCGGCGGGGGGAATACATCGGGTTAGGGCTTGCTGCGAGCTCCTTTCTCGGGGGGAAGCGCTTCACCAACACCCTCGATCTCGATGAATACATGAAGTGCGTGCTCTCGGGGTATTTCCCCGTCATCGACACCGAGGAGATCGGGGAAGAGGACGCCAAGTTCGAATTTCTGATGCTCGGGCTGCGCACCGTCTTCGGCGTCTCTGCGGCGGCCTACAAAAAGGCGTTCGGCTCCGATTGGCGGGAAGATTTTCCCGCGTACGAACGCATGAAGCAATACTTCGAGGAGGAGGGCGACGTCACGCGCATCAAGGAGGAATACCTCTATGTGCAGAACCAAATTCTGACCGAGTTCATGGAGTGAATTGGCGGGATGGGGTAGGAAAATCTTGATAAAAACCGTTTGAAACAGAAAAAATCGTTTGAAATACGGGAACGGCGCGGCCGCATTTTTATGCGGCCGCGCCGTGTTACTATCTCGCGGGGCAGACCTTACGTCATTCCGACGACCGACGGGAGGAGGAATCTCGCTTTGAGATTCCTCACATGCGTCCGGAATATGGGCAGTACAGATTTGCGGAAGAGGTCATTTCCACTGTTCAAGCCATGTTTGGAGATTGCCATGCTGGTTTGCGAGCGTACAGCCCTCGAAAGCGTTATCGGCAACGGTCGCGCCCTTGGTGAGTTCCAGCCCGCTGATGTCTGCCAGCTTACTGCAATTCCAGAAGGTGTATTCTCCGATGCTCGTGATGCCCGTTCCCGTCACGCGGCCCAACGTCGAGCAGTTGCTGAACGTACTTGATTCGATCTTGGTGACTGCGGTGGGGATATCGAAGCTCTTGAGCTTAATGCACCAGTAGAATGCATACCCTCCGATGCTCTCCACGCTGTCCGGCAGGTCGAGCTGATCGAGTTCTTTGCACTCAAAAAACGCCTCCTTGCCGACGGTTTTCAAACCGCTTCCCTCGATCACCACGGCACTCAGAGACAGGCAACTCTTGAATGCCGCTTCCCCGATATAGGTGACGCTTGCGGGGATTTTTACCGCACGAACCATCTGTCCCGCAGGAAAGCCATACTTCGCAATGCCGACGACGGGTTGACCGTTATACTCGGCGGGGATTTCAAGGTCGACCCGCAAGTCGGGGTCTCCCGAATCCTTCATAGAGACTTCATACCGCACCTCATAGCCGCCGTCGACTTTGGTAAACGTGAAGCCCGATTCCTTGGTCGCCGTGACGGCATAAGTGACGGCGACGACGACAATGATGATCGCCAGCACCGACAGGACGATGCCGAGAATGATCCTCTTTGCCTTGGATTTTTTCTTTCCGGCGGTTGCTTCTTTTGACATATCCATTCTCCTTTTATCTTGAATTTGTACAAGCAATTTGTACTTTTGCCCATATTATACAAGAAACTTGTACCATTGTCAAGAGATATGAAAGTAAGAATTGCGGAAAATCTTAAATTTTACCGAAAGCAGGCCGGCTTGACGCAGGAGGCGCTCGCCAACATGCTGAGCGGAAAAAAGAGCCTCATCTCCAATTATGAGAACGGATACAGCACGCCCGATATCTACACGCTCTGCCGCTTGGCCGAGATCTTCGATGTCACCCTCGACGAGCTCGTCGAACCGTATGAAGAGACGTCGCCAAACCGGCGAACGTGACGAAAGGGGCCGCCCCGCGCCAAGAGCGCGGGGCGGCCCCGTCATTGTATCGGATGCAGCAATGATAGCCGAGAATTGGCACTATCGTGAGATCGGTGCCTGCCATGTCCGAAATCACATAGACACCATCGTGTCATTACCACCCTTTCGCGGGGTCGAAGCCGTAGATTTGCACGACTTCGAGGAGGGGGGAATTCGCGATATCGCGGGTGGTGCAGATGGGGCCGCCGTCGCTATCGATATCGTAGCCCGCGTTCTTGAAGGCCTGCCACACGAGATGGGAGCAGTTCGTGCTCTTCGGCGCCGTGCCTTGGTCTTTCTTCATGAAGAGCCCCACGACGAGCGAATAGGGGATATCGACGAGCTGCGCTTCGGCGGCCTCGGCGATGGCCGTGCGCGTCTCCTCGTCGGCGTCTTTGAGGCGGAGCACCATGAAGTTGCTCGCGGTTTGGAACCACGGGATGGCGTTGCTGTCGCTGAAGCTCGAGATCTCGCTGTCTATGCCGAGCGATACCGATTGCACGAGCCGCCTGCCCTGAAGGACGAGGGTCGCATGCCCGTTGCGCCAGCCGAAGGTATGGCAGGTGGAGGTGAGGACGATATCTCCCGGCTCGAGGGGGACGATGGAGGCGTAGTACGGGGCATCCGTCTCGGGATCGTAGAGGACGTCGTGCGGGGTCGTCACGGCGACGAGGTCGTGCCGCGTCTCCCCGGCAAAGTATAATCCGCTCTGAAATTCCGCAAGCTCATCGTTGGGGATGCGGTCGAGGCGGTCCCGCGCGAAGATCCCCGTCTGCCATGCGACGGTCTCGTATTCCTCTTCCGTCCAATCCTCTTTTGCCTTTGCGAGGATGGGGGAGAGATCGACCCTCTCATAGGAAGGAAGGGTGCGGGCGTCGCGGTCGACGAGGGCGGAGGCGACGAGGAGGAAGATATCGATCAAGGCAAGCAGGATGAAGAAGACGAGGAAGACCGCCGTCGTGCGCTTCAGCCGCTTTATGGTTTTCTGACGCAAAGTGCTACCTCACTTTGGAAATATCGACTACAGTATAGCACGTTTGCGGGAATACGTCAACAAAAATTTAACTTTCGCTCTCCCGCCGCGCGAGGACTTCGCCCGTCTCGGCGTCGAGGAGAAGGGAGAGGGTGCGGGCGCTGTCTACGATCCCCACGTAGTAGTAGCAGATCTCCCGCCGAAGGAGGCGTACGCGGAACTCCCCCGCAAATTCGCCGCCCTGCATCCGCGCTTTGATATACTCCTTTTCCGCGGCGACGGCGCAGGAAAGCGCCTCCTCGGGGGAGAGCGTCTTTTCCGTCTTCACGGAGGTCGCGACGACTTCCGTCACGCTTTCCCCGATCTCCACCCTGAGGCTGACGGGGCCCTTGAGCTCTTCCGTGAGACCCGAGGAGTAGTAGAAGTCATCGCGGACGTTGCGGAAGGACATCTCCCCGCCCCACTCCGTCTCCCCGAGCACGAAGACGGAGACGGTCTCCCCCGTATATTCTTTGCATTTTACGGAGATCTCGCAGAGGGAGGTCATCGGGCAGGCGACGCCGTCCGAGGCATAGGGGTATTCCCGTTCGCCGCAGGAGAGGGTGAGGGAGAAGTCCTCGGTCTCGGCGAGAAAGATATCCCGCTTGACTTCGGAGAGGTCACGTGTGTAGTCGTAGGCCTTCCCGCAGCCCGCAAAGAGGGGAAGGGCAAACACAGCCAAAGAGAGAGGAAAGAACTTTTTCATAGTATACGAGTATGAAAAAACGCAATTCTTCATGACAATCTGCCGTGTTTTGGTTGATTTTTTCGGAGAATTGTGATACAATAATCCAAATACGGAAATACCGCCGCTTCACGGAGCGATCGCGAATGAAAAAATTGATATTCAAAACCATCATTCTGACGCTTGCCGTCGTCGTGATCCTTGCAATGTCCGTTTTCGGGATCATGTCTTTGCTTGCGCCGACGGCGATGATGGATCTTACATTCCGCCTCGGCCTTACGCAGATCAGCGGGGACTACGCCTATCAGGAATACGAGCGTTCGCACGATATCTACTATCTTGCGCGCTCGTTTATCATTTCTGCCGATGCGGGGCACAACCGCACCGCCGAGAAGCGTTTCGACCTTCTTCTCGAAAGGCAGGATTTTTCCGAATTCTGCGAAGAACAGGATAAGGCGACCGAGAAGGAGCTCGAAAAACTTCCCGCGGGGATCCCTTCCGCCGTACGGGAATACACCTACCGCGGCTACGTCTTCGGGCTGGGCGCCTTCGTCAAATACCGCCTCGCCGGGTCCGACGAAGCGCGGGAGAGCGCCATCGAGCTTGCCATCGAAGAGACGGCACAGGCGTTCCCTTCGGGAAATTCCACCGTCGTGCTCGCCGTGAAGGCGGCCGAGGCCAAGGATACGGGGCTGTGCACCGCACTCATCGCGCGCATGGAGGAGGCGGAGTTCGAAGATTCCGCCCTCTATCAAGATATCGTTCACATGTTGGAGGAAGCCGTATGAGCAAGATCGTAAAGGAGGGGCTGACGTTCGACGACGTTCTGCTCATCCCGCAGGAATCGCATGTACTGCCCGCCGAGGTCGATCTCAAGACGACGCTCACCGAGGGGATAGATCTCAACATTCCCATCCTTTCGGCGGCGATGGATACCGTCACCGAATCCCGCCTCGCGATCGCCATGGCGCGTGAGGGGGGCATGGGCATCCTGCATAAGAACATGTCCATCGAGGAACAGGCCAAAGAGGTGGATAAAGTCAAGCGTTCGGAGCACGGCGTCATCACCGATCCCTTCTTCCTCGAGCCGCAGAACCTCGTAAAAGACGCCGTCGCCCTCATGGAGCGTTACAAGATCTCTGGCGTGCCCATCACGAAGGCGGGCAAGCTCGTCGGCATCCTCACCAACCGCGACTTGCGCTTCGAGACCAATTTCGATCAACCCATCGCAGACGTGATGACCAAGGAGAACCTCGTCACCGCGCCCGTGGGCACCACCCTCGAGGAGGCGCAGAAGATCCTCGGGAAGCACAGGATCGAAAAGCTGCCCCTCGTCGATGAAAAGGGCTACCTCAAGGGGCTCATCACGATCAAAGATATCGAGAAGGCCATCCAATACCCCAATTCCGCACGCGACAGAAACGGAAGACTGCTCGTCGGCGCCGCGGTGGGTACGGCCGCCAATACCATGGAGCGCGTGGCGGCGCTCGTCGAGGCCAAGGTGGATGTCGTCGCCATCGATACCGCCCACGGGCATTCCCACATGGTCCTCAAGAAGGTCGAGGAGATCAAGAAGCACTTTCCGCACGTTCCGCTCATCGCGGGCAACGTCGCGACGGCGGAGGCGACCCGTGCCCTCATCGGGGCGGGGGCAGACGTCGTAAAAGTGGGCATCGGCCCCGGTTCCATCTGTACGACGCGCATCGTCGCGGGGATCGGCGTCCCGCAGCTCACCGCGGTCATGGACTGCGCGGAGGCGGCGGATAAGCTCGGAAAACGCATCATCGCCGACGGCGGCATCAAGTATTCGGGCGATATCGTGAAGGCCCTCGCTGCAGGCGGGAGCGCCGTCATGATCGGAAGCCTGCTCGCGGGTACCGCGGAGAGCCCCGGGGAGATCGAACTCTATCAGGGGCGGAGCTTCAAAGTCTACCGCGGCATGGGCAGCCTCGCCGCAATGGCGGCGGGCGCGGGGGACCGCTACTTCCAGGAGAATTCCAAGAAGTTCGTCCCCGAGGGCGTCGAAGGGCGTGTCCCCTACCGCGGAAGCGTCTCCGAGATCGTCTACCAGCTCACGGGCGGCATCCGCTCGGGCATGGGGTATTGCGGGAAGAAGAACATCGAGGAGCTCAGAAAGCACTCGGAGTTCATCCGCATCACGAACGCGGGACTTCTCGAGAGCCACCCGCACGATATCTCCATCTCCAAGGAAGCCCCCAACTACACCGTAAGGAACTGACAAAAACGCCCGCGATACGGGCGTTTTTCCAAAGGAAGACCAAAATGCAACACCAGAAAGTGCTTGTGCTCGACTTCGGCGGGCAATACAACATGCTCATCGCACGCCGCATCCGCGACCTCGGCGTCTACTGCGATCTTCGCGCGGATATGACGGCGGAGGAGATCGCGGCGTATGCGCCCATCGGTATCGTCCTCACGGGCGGCCCGAACAGCGTATACGAAAAAAACGCACCCCATGTCGCAAAAACCGTGTTTTCGCTTGGCATTCCCGTGCTCGGGATCTGCTATGGCGCCCAGCTCATCGCGCATACGCTCGGGGGGGAAGTCGGCCACGCGGCACAGGGGGAATACGGCAAGTGCGAGTTCTGCTTCGTAGAGGATAGCCCGCTCTCGGAGGGCGTCCCGCGTGAGAGCTGCTGCTGGATGAGCCATACCGACCGCATCCTCTCCCTTCCCGAGGGATTTTCCGTCCTCGCGAAGACGCAGTCCTGCCCCGTCGCCGCCTTCGGGAATGCGGGAAAGGGCATCTACGGCGTACAATTCCACCCCGAGGTCGCCCATACCGAATACGGCGAAGCGATCTTAAAGAACTTTTTATACGGCGTCTGCAAGGCCTCGGGCGATTGGACGATGAAGAACTTCGCCGCCGAGCAAATTTCCCGTCTCAAGGAAAAACTCGGGGGCAAGAAGGTGCTCCTCGCGATGTCGGGCGGGGTGGATTCCGCCGTCGCCGCGACGCTCGTGCACCGTGCCGTGGGGCGGGATCTTACCTGCGTGTTCGTCGACCACGGTCTGCATAGAAAAGGGGAGCCCGAAGAGGTCATGCGCGTCTTCCGCGACGGGCTCGGCATGAACCTTATAAAGGCCGATGCGGGGGAGCTCTTCCTCCGTTCGCTTGCGGGCGTCACCGATCCCGAAGAGAAGCGCAAGGTGATCGGGCGTCGCTTCATCGAGGTCTTCGAGAAAGAGGCAAAGAAGATCGGAAAGGTCGATTATTTGGTACAGGGTACCATCTATCCCGACGTCATCGAGAGCGGCAAGGGGAAGAGCGCCGTCATCAAAAGCCATCACAATGTGGGCGGCCTGCCCGACGTCGTCGACTTCAAGGAGATCGTCGAACCCCTCCGCGATCTCTTCAAAGATGAGGTGCGAAACGTGGGCACAGAACTCGGACTGCCCGAGAACATCGTCTGGCGCCAACCCTGCCCCGGTCCCGCCCTCGCCATCCGCATCATGGGGGAAGTGACCGAGGAGAAGCTCGCCACCCTTCGCGATGCCGACTTCATCTTCCGCGAGGAGATTGCAAAGGCGGGTCTTGCACGCGAGATCTGGCAGTATTTCGCCGTGATCACCGATAGCAAAACGGTGGGGGTACAGGGGGATTTCCGCACGTACGAAAACGTGATCGCCCTCCGCGCCATCACGAGTGTCGACGCCATGACGGCCGATTGGGCACGTATCCCCTACGAAGTCCTGGAGCGCGTCTCGACGAGGATCACCAACGAGGTGAAGCACGCAAACCGCGTCGTCTACGATATCACATCCAAGCCCCCCGCAACCATCGAATGGGAGTAAAACATGCCATACAAAAAGGGACAGCTTTTTCCGGCTGTCCCTTTTTTCGTGGGGGGATGTGGTGGAAAAAACGGGTCATTCGTTGGCCTTGAGGGATTCGTTCATGCGAATGCGGCGGATTTTGCCGCGGAGCATGAGCGTCACGAGGAAGGTAAAGAAGAGGGAGAGCAGGGGAGCCGCGATCCAGACGTACCAACCGATCCCCGCGACGGAGCCGAAGAGCATCACCTTGAAGATGAGGTAGCACATGAGCGCCCCGAAGGGGATCCCGAGGGCGATGCCGATGCTGCCCGTGATGTAGATCTCGCGGAACACATACCCGCGCACCTCGCTCTCCTGATAGCCGAGGACCATGAGCGTGGCGAGCTCCCGTTCCCGTTCGCTGATGTTGATGTTCGTGAGGGTGTAGATGACGACGGCGTTGAGCAGGGCGGCGAAGAAGAGCACGGCGACGGCCACGCCGATCATCGCCGTCGTTCCGACGGCCTGGAAGAGGCAGCAATCGAGCACGGCAAGCCCCGCGAGCACGAGCGCCGTCGAAGCCATTACGGCGACGACCGTCATGAAGAAACGGGTCTTGTAGCGCAGCACGTTGCGCAGGGTAGACTTATATTTGAAGGAGAGCCGCTTCCAGAGCACGGGGATGTGCTCGAGGATGACCTTTTTCCCGGGTTTGGGGGACTTCGGGCGAAGGAGGACAGCGGGGGCCTTCCGCGCCATGCGAAGCCCCGTAAAGAGGGTCGCCAAGAGCGTTGCGAGGTTGATCGCCGCGGCGACGATCGAGAAGAAAATGAGGGAGGCCCCCTTCGGATAGGGCGGAAGCGCGAAATTCCACGTAAAGTTGACGTAGATGATATACGCGAGCCCCATACCCGCAAAGTATGCCCCGACGGTGCCGATGAGGGTGCCGACGAGGGCGAAGAGCAGGTATTTCACCGTGATGCGTAAGGGGGAGTAGCCGAGCGTCGTAAGGCATGCCACCTGTGCCCGTTCTTCATCGATGAGGCGGGTCATCGTCGAGAGGACGACGAGCAGCGTCACGAGCAGAAAGACGACGGTCATCACATAGCCGATGCCCGCGATTTTCTCCCCGAATTCATGGAAGGAGGCGAAGGAGAAGTTCTCCTTGAGGGTGAGGGCGACGCAGTCCTCCCCGAGAAGGGTTTCCGCCTCCTCTTTTTCCTTTTGGATACGGCGGGAATAGGCCTCCGAGAGCACGGGCGTCTCTTCCCGCGGAAGACGTACGGAGAGATCGCTCACCGCGGGGGCGAGGTTGGCTGCAAAGAAGGCTTCGTCGAAGAGGTAGAAGATGCGCGAAAGCTCCCGCTGTTCCCCCGCTTCATCGGTGAACTGCAGGGAAGGATCGAGGCGGGTCGCAAAGTGCATGGGGTTTAGAATCGTGCCGCATACGACGAAGGTGTAGGTGTTTTGCATGGGGCCGAAGGGGGTCGTAAGCTCCAATGCGACTTGAAACTGCGTCCCCACGGGGTAGGCATCGAGCTGTTTGGTGCCGCGCTCGCAGTAAATGCGGAAGGCCCCCTCGGGGATCTCCGCCGCGCCCTCTTCGACGGTGAGCCGCCCGAGCTGCACTTCGTCGGGGGACATATCATAGAAATAGACCTTCGTGACGCCCGTAAACTCCGCGGGAAGCATGGCCTTCATCTGCACGGGGGAAGAGACTTCGAGCCCCGCTTCGTCGAGCTCCATGGAGCTTCCCGCAAGCACGTTGTCTTTGCCGTAGCGATCTTCGATGAGGGCGACCTCTTCCGCGGAAAATCCGCCCCCATGTGTGCATTTCAGGGTAAGATCGGGCACTTCGGCCGTGCGATAGTAGGTATCAAGGGCGACGTCCATCTTGTCTTTCGCCATGCCGATTCCCGCCGAAAATCCGATGCTCACGAGCACCATGAGGAAGATGGAGACAAGCCTCGTAAGGTGCTTTTTGAACATGCGCGGAAAGGTTTTGAGATAGGTCACCACTCGATCTCCTCCACGGGCGTAGGATGGGCGTTTTGTTCGATCTGTTCGATCCGTCCGCTGCGGATGCGGATGACGGTATCCGCCATGGCGGCGAGGGCGGCGTTGTGCGTCACGACGATGACAAGCCGCTTCTGCGCTTTGGCGACATCGTAGAGGAGCTTCAGGATGCGCTTGCCCGTCGCGTAGTCGAGGGCGCCCGTGGGTTCATCGCAGAGAAGCAGTTTGGGATTTTTGGCGATGGCACGGGCGATGGAGACCCGCTGCTGTTCTCCCCCCGAGAGCTGGGCGGGGAAGCTCGCAAGGCGGTCCCCGAGCCCGACTTCCTCCAAAATTTTTCGGGGGTCGAGGGCATTTTTGCAGATCTCCGTCGCGATCTCCACGTTTTCGAGCGCCGTGAGATTGGGCATGAGGTTATAGAATTGGAAGACGAAACCGACGTCGTACCTGCGATACTCGGCAAGCTGTTTGCGGTCGAGCGCGGAGACGATTTTGCCGTCGAGGACGATCTTGCCCGAAGTCACGCTGTCCATCCCCCCAAGAAGGTTCAAAAGCGTGGTCTTGCCCGCTCCGCTCGAGCCGAGCACCACGACGAATTCGCCGTCTTCGAGCGAGAAGCCGACGTCTTGCAGGGCGTCTACCGCCACACTGCCGACGGTGTACCGTTTCCCGACGTTTTTGAGGGTAAGAAAGCTCATGCCGACCTCCTTTGCGCTTTCATGATAAATATATTATAGCATACGTACCCCGAAAATGGAATACTTTTCCATGAAAACAAGATGAAATCCGCCGTTTTCTTATGAAGGGCGTGAGTACTTCGCGCTACGCGTTTTCTCCCGAACGCGATCTCCGCCACGCAAGGACAGCTCCGCCCTGCGGTTTTACTATTTTTTACGGGAGGAAGAAAATTTTTCTTTGATTTCGGCAAGTTGATCTTTGAAAGAGGAAAGAAGTTTGAACGGGAAAAAGAATCCCGGATGTTTATTATACACTTCCGACGTTTTGTCGTATAGTGTTTCTTTCAACTTTTCCAGATGAACGACGATATTGTGTTCGTCGGCAAAGCGCTTAATACGTCTGCCAAGTCCTATCGCATGGCATAGATCCACAATAAAAATTCCCGAAATCACGCCGACAACGTAAGCAAATTCGATATGATTGACAAACCAAACCACGGCGGCAATGACTTTTGCGTCGATAACAAAATAGTAGATCGCGGCAACGATCAGCCAAAAGAAGGAATATAACGGGCAAATTATGCC
>CANQET010000022.1 GCA_947595585.1 uncultured Clostridia bacterium | reverse complement strand
ATCTTTTCACGACTTCTGCAGTGACACGGCTTACTTTGACACAACAGACTGTGATCTCGAAGGAGACGATGCACGGAGGGGAAAACCTCCAAGAACTTACCCTTCTTTCGACGACCGTGATCAAAGAAGAGGCCTTTTTCGGCGCCAAACAGCTTACGGCCGTTTCGCTTCCCGAGACGCTCGAGAGCGTGGAAGAGCGCGCTTTCAAAGAGAGCGGGCTGAAGCAGATCGCGATCCCCGAGCTGGTCAAGACGATCGCCGCCGAAAGCTTTGCAGGGTGTGCGGATCTGCAGTCGGTTACTTTGCGCAGTGGACTCCTGCAAGTCGGAGAGAAATGTTTTTCCGATTGTGTGAAGCTTACTTCGATCGTGATTCCCGCCTCTGTTACATCGATGGGGATGGGCGTATTGATCGGGTGCAGTGCGCTTGAGACGCTCGAGGTTCCCTATATCGGAAGCGCTGCCGCGTCCGCGCAAAAGCTCGCGTGGCTGACGGATAGTACTGTTCTGCGGTCGGTCACCATAACTTCCGCCAAGACGATCGCAAGCGAAGCGTTTCAGGGGTGCACATCTTTGAAGACGCTCTGGCTCGGCGATAGTATCGAGAGCATCGGCGAAAATGCTTTTGCCGATTGTAAGGAGCTTACAGAGGTTTCTCTTCCGGCCTCCTTGCAACAGTATGCGGGAATGTTCCCCGAGAACTCGGTTGTCATTCGCTGATATAGGAAAGTTCCAATAAGAGGTATACATATGACGTTTCGATGCGGAAATTGCGGCAAATTTTATCGGTACGAAGATCTTCTGAACGCGTTTGAAAATAAGATCAAGTTTATCAGGTGCCGAGCTTGCAACGTTGTGGGAGACTTGTCGCATTGGCAAGGCATGTGGTCTGAGAGCGGGATCAAACAGGGATATAGCCGTCTTGCGACCGCCGAATTCGAAAAGGCATTTGATTATTTTCAGCAGGCGCTTCAGGAAGATCCGTCTCCCGATGCGCTGTTCGGCGCCGCACTGGTCGAGTTCAAAGTGCAGGTGCAAGTTGGCGGAGTGGAATCGGGAAGCCGTTTTCCTAAGCTCACTTGTCACCAATATTGCCGTGATTCTTTCCGGAATCATGAATATATCCGGCGGGCAAGGGAGTATTATCTGCAAGATGAGGAGAGCAAAAATTGCTACAGAGAGGATCTGGACAAGCTGGAGCGCTATTCCGAGATTATAGATGGGCGGATGCGCCGATACGGCGAACTTCAAAGCGAACTTCCCGGCGGGTACGATGTATTTATTGCCTATGAGGACGATCACATCGGAGACGGCGACCGCGGTTTGGAGATCGCAATGGATGTCAAGAATCGTCTCGATACGAACATTGCGGAAAACACTTTTTTGCCCATCATGCCTGCTGCGACACAGGATCCCGAGGAGACGTTCGATCTTATAAATCGTTACGAAGCGGAGATCATGTATGCGATCGGCCATGCGAAATACATGATCGTCATAGACGATGGTACGGTGAATGCACGGCTAAAGAGCATCTATTCGAGATTCGACGATCGCAACGGGGCGCAGAGGATCTTTTGTCTGCAATATGGCGGTCGGGCAAGCGGCGGTTTGCGGGATCGAGGCGTCAAATATTATGACTACAGCGATCTCGATGAACTCGCGAAGACGATCAATGGATTGATCAACGGGCTCGGCGGCGATTTTCTGAGGCGGCGCTATACTGTCACATATGCCGATGCGCGGGGAACGCATACGATCGAGGTGCAAAACGGACAGAAATTCGATCTTCCGTTGCCGCTTCCCGTGATCCGCGGCGGCGCCTTTCTCGGACTTTTCGACGCAAAGACGGGCGGAAAGCAGTATGTGGATCAAAACGGTCATTCCGTGGAGCCGTATTCTTTACGGGAAAACATCACGCTCTATCCGCAGTTTTCTTTCGGCACATCGCAGAAAAGCGATGATGTCCTCACGTTTATCGAAGGCGGAAAGCGTGCAGAGTTCGGAAGCTATCCTCAGAGTTTGGCCGACAAGGAGATCGCGGATCGGATCTGCGGGCAAGTCTCGAGCTATCCTACGCGGGACGACGCTGCAGGTTGGACGCCGCTCTTTCGCACAAAAAGCGAAGTAGCATATACGTGGTTCCGCGATCAAGAGTTTGAGGGGAAAAAGTATCGCCTTGTCTATTTTGCACGTACCCGAGCGCTCAACGAAATCAATTCCGGCTTCGGGGACCGCATGCTTCAATACAATCAAGGATTCAAGGCCAGAAACATTTATTGTTTTGCGTTTGAGCCGATCGTTTGGGAGGTCGGAGCACGGGAACGCTGTACCGTCGTCTTGACTTCGACGCAAGCCCTCGACAGCAGACCCTATCAGGATGCATCCAGATCTTCGCCGCCCGCACTTTTCAAATGGCTCAACGGAGATTTCGCCGATACCGCTTTCGGTGAGAAGGAGTATGACCTGTTGCTTACGGCAGAGGATTTCCAAGTACGATTGGCATCGGAGGATTCCGCCAAGAACTACGGAACAAGGCTGCGGTATGTCTCCGGGACAGACTATATGCGCTGCATCGGCGGAGAGTGCAATAATCACGACGTCGTCTCTTACTGGGTGGATTCGGATGGCCGGATCGGCGACTATGTGCGCGTAGCGAAACCGAGCGGGAATGGATTTGCGCAGGAGCATGCGGGAAGCACCTACGTCGGCGTCGTTCCCTCGGTGATCGTGAACGAGATCTCATCTAAATAAAGGTGAAATTTCGGTGATTTCTACGGCGGACGATCCGATTTTCAAAGCATGTTTCAGGCCCTCCAAGCGGAGGGCCTTGCGCTATCTTCGGAACAAATATTATACGATGTAGGGGCAGAGACTCCAATCAAAGATCTTTTCCATAATTTTCGAAAAAACTGTTGACGCGGTGTCAGAAATGTGATATAGTAGCATTGACACGGTGTCAGAATGCAAAGACGGAACCTGAATATAAAATCTAAACTTGAATATAAAATCCAAACCAAAATATAAAATCGAGATCGGAACACAAAATCGAAATACAAAACCGAAAATTCGGGACGCGGAGGGGACTTCGCGTGCGGAGAGCGAGGGGAGTATGCCGAAAGGGTCGAAACAGTTGAGCGAGGCGAGGAAAGAGGAGATCGTGAGCGCCTGCGAAAAGCTCTATGAGACGATGAGCTTCAAGGATATCACGATCAAGGAGATCGGGGCGGTCACGTCTTTTACGCGCACGTCCATTTACAATTATTTTCAGACGAAGGAGGAGATCTTCCTCGCCCTTTTGCAGCGGGAATACGAGAAGTGGATCTTGGATCTGAACGCGCTTACCGCAGGGCACGACGTCCTCACCCGTGAGGAGCTCGCCGCCGCGCTCGGGCAGATCCTCGAAGACAGGCGGCTTCTTCTGAAGCTTATGACGATGAACAACTACGACATGGAAGAAAACAGCCGTCCCGAAAATCTTGCCGAGTTCAAAAAGGCGTACGGCGGATCGATCCGTGCCCTCGATGCATGTTTTCAAAAGTTCACTTCCCTGAACGCGGCCGAGCGCAAGGAGCTTTTATACATCTTCCTTCCCTTCGTCTACGGCATCTATCCCTATGCGGAAGTGACGGAAAAGCAGCGTGTCGCCATGGCGCGCTCGGATGTTCCGTTTGTGTATCATTCGATTCATGAACTTGTGGAGACCTGCGTAAACGATCTACTGAAAGGCAAAGGAGAATAAAATTATGGGGAAAATTTTGGTAGCGTATTTTTCGGCAAGCGGTGTGACGAAACGGGCCGCAAGCCTCCTTGCAAAAGCGGCGAACGCCGACCTCTTTGAAATCCAGCCCAAGACGCCCTACACGAGTGCCGACCTCGATTGGACGAACAAACAGAGCCGCTCTTCTTTGGAGATGGCAGACCCCGCTTCCCGCCCCGAGATCGGGCGCCGTGTGGACAATATGTCGGGGTACGCTGTTGTTTTTCTCGGATTTCCCATTTGGTGGTACACCGCGCCGACCATCATCAAGACCTTCCTCGAGGCGTACGATTTTTCGGGAAAACAGATCCTCCTCTTTGCGACGAGCGGCGGGAGCGGACTCGGAAAGACAGAGCGTGAGCTTACGCCTTGCGCCCCGAACGCCGTCTGGAAAGGGGGAAAGCTCTTGAACGGGATGGGAGAGGGCGCGATAAGATCTTGGGTGGAGAGTGTGTTATGAAGATCGTAGTTCTTGCGGGCAGTCCGCAAAAGCACGGCTCTTCCAATCTGCTCGCAGAGCAATTTATCAAAGGCGCAAAGGAAGCGGGAAACCACGTTTCCTTCCTCGACGCGGCGCATTGTAACATCGAGCCCTGCACGGGTTGTGTTCGGTGCGGATATGGCGGTCCTTGTGCCCAAAATGATGACATGGGGTCGGAAAACGGCGGAAATGGCGGGATCAAGGCAGAAATTTTAGGCGCGGATATGATCGTATTCGTCACGCCGCTCTACTACTTCGGAATGAGCGCACAGCTCAAAACCGTCGTCGACCGCTTCTGTGCATTCAACGGCGAGATCCAAAGAAAGCACATGAGATCGGCGCTTATCTCGGTCGCTTGGAACGCGGACAGTTGGACGTTCGAAGCGCTCACGGCGCACTATCAAACGCTCGTGCGGTACTTGAATTTCAGGGATACGGGCATGGTCCTTGGGCTTGGCTGCGGAACGCCCGATATGACGGCTCGCTCCCGCTACATGGCCGAGGCCTATGAACTCGGCAAGAGCTTGCGGGGGTGACGTATGGCGTTTACGATCAATATTTATTATACGGGAGAAAACGGCAACGCAAAAAAGTTTGCGGAAGAGATGAAAGCAAGCGGACTCGTGGAACGCATCCGCGCCGAAGAAGGCAATCTTCGCTACGAATATTTTCTGCCGATGGATGACCCCGAAACCGTTCTTCTCATCGACGCTTGGGAGAGTGAAGAAGCCCTCGGCTTCCACCATAAAAGTCCGCAGATGCAAGAGATCGCCGCGCTCCGCGAGAAGTATCACCTCAAAATGCGGGTGCAGCGATTCATCGAGGGGAAATAAGACGACGGTCTTCATCAAGGAGCAGGCCATGAAGAAAAAGTTTGCATTTATTTTCACGGCGATCATGCTGTGTCTATGTTTTGCGCTCTTCGCTTGCGGGGGGACGGGGAAAGCGGCCGAGGAGACAACGAACGAAAATGATGAGGAGGGAGAATTTATGGATACAATTTATTTGACGATAGGAACGCATAAGATCGCCGTAAAACTCGAGGAAAATGTTGCGACAAAGGCGCTCGTCGAACTTCTGAAAGAGGGCGATCTTTCCTACACCGCGCACGACTACGGCGGTTTTGAAAAGGTCGGAAGTTTGGGGCATGCCCTTCCCCATGAAGATCGGCAGATGACGACCGAGGCGGGAGACGTGATCCTCTATTCGGGAGATCAAATCGTCCTGTTTTACGGCAGTAATTCATGGAGTTATACAAAAATCGGCAAAATACAGGGCTCCGCGAGCGAAATCAAAGAAATTCTCACGGAAAGCAACCCCATCACGGTGACGATCGGTTTACGATAAAATTTTAAGGAGAGACATACATGAAAAAGAAAGTGTTGGTCATTTCGTCGAGTTTTCGGACGAAAGGCAACTCGGCAAGGCTCGCCGAGGAATTTATGAAAGGCGCGGTCGAGGCGGGAAACGAAGTCGAATTTCTCTCCCTGCACGATAAAAAGATCGGCTTCTGCCGCGGGTGCCTTGTCTGCCAGAAGACGAAAAAATGTGTTATTGCCGATGACGCCGACATGATCCGCGAGAAAATGCTCCATGCGGACGTCTTGGTCTTCGCAACGCCCGTTTACTACTACGGCGTAAGCGGCCAGCTGAAAACTCTGCTCGACCGTTGCAATCCGCTCTATTCTTCGGACTATCGCTTCCGTGATATCTACCTGCTCTTTGCGGCGGCGGAGGACGGCGACGACGTCACACAAAGGACGCTTGCAAACTTCGACGGCTGGGTCGTCTGCTACGAAAAAGCGCGGCTTGCGGGCTATGTATTTTGCGGCGGCGTGAACGACGTGGGCGACATCGAGGGCAGCCCCAAGCTCGAGGAAGCTTATCAAATGGGGAAGTCTATATAAATTTTACGGGGAGAGGGTCTCGCGAAGATCTATCGCCGTGAACAAATAAAAAAATCTAACGTATAAAAAAGGAGGATCCTATGATCGGTAATTTTACGTATTGCAATCCCACAAAACTTTACTTCGGCAAAGATGCGCTCGAGGGGCTCAAACTTGAGCTTCCCAAATACGGCAAAAACGTTTTGCTCGTCTACGGCGGCGGCTCGATCAAGAAGAACGGCATCTACGATCGCGTCGTCGGGATCTTAAAGGAATGCGGCAAGGAGATCTTTGAAGACGGCGGCGTGATGCCCAATCCCACCTACGTCAAACTCTGCGAGGGCATCGCCCGTGCGCGGGCGGCCGAGGCAGATCTCATCCTTGCGGTGGGCGGCGGTTCCGTGTGCGATTACGCCAAGGCCGTCTCGGTGTCCGTGCACTGCAATGAGGACGCATGGGAGAAGTACTTCATCCGCTTCGAAGAGCCGAGCTGCGAGATCATCCCCGTGGGGTGTGTCCTCACGATGGTCGGCACGGGGAGCGAAATGAACGGGGGATCCGTCATCACCAATCACGCCGAGAAGCTGAAGATCGGCCACGTGTTCGGGGAGGAGGTCTTCCCGAAGTTCTCGGTGCTCAACCCCGAATTTACCTACACGGTACCCAAGTATCAGATGGTCTCGGGCATCTACGATATCATGTCCCACATTTTGGAGCAGTATTTTTCGGGGACGGACGACAACACGAGCGACTACATCTCCGAGGGGCTGCTGCGTTCCCTCATCCACAGCGCAAATATCGCGGTGGAAGACCCCAAAAACTACGAGGCGAGGAGCAACATCATGTGGACGGCGACTTGGGCGCTCAACACGCTCATCGCCAAGGGCAAGACGACGGATTGGATGGTGCACATGCTCGGGCAGGCCGTCGCCGCCCATACCGATGCGACGCACGGCATGACGCTTGCCGCCGTCACGATGCCCTATTATAAATTCATCTTGCCCTACGCCACCGAGAAATTCGCACGCTATGCGACGCAGGTTTGGGACGTCGACCCCACGGGCAAGACGAAGTCCGCCGTAGCATATGAGGGGTTGGAGCGGATGGAGGCGTGGATGAAAAAACTCGGGCTCGTGATGAACATCACCGAACTCGGCGCCACGCGGGAAATGCTCGACGGCATGGTGAAGAGCACGCTCATCATGGACGGCGGCTACAAAGTCCTCGGCGAGAAGGACGTCCGCGCCGTGCTCTCGGCAAGTTTTTAAGGCGGAAACGCGGGGCATACATTGAGCCGCGGAGGGGAACGTCCCCCCCCAAAAACGGGGGACCATGTATGGAAAAAATGAAAAAATGAAGGAGTATGGTATGAAAAAGATCACACAGGATGCGGGAAGAAAGGCGCTCGGGGAGTTCGCTCCCGACTTTGCGCACTACAACGACGATATTCTCTTCGGCGAGAATTGGAACAACACGGATATCGACCACAAGACGCGCTGCATCGTCACCGTCGTGGCGCTTATGGCTTCGGGGATCACCGATAGCTCGCTTCGCTATCACCTCGAAAATGCAAAAAAGGCGGGCGTCAGCAAGCGGGAGATCGCCGAGATCCTCACCCATGTTGCATTTTACGCGGGTTGGCCCAAGGCCTGGGCGGTCTTCCCCATGGCGAAGGAAGTCTGGGCGGAAGAGGGGGCAGAGACCGCGATGGCGGCACATGAAAACGCGATGATCTTCCCCATCGGGGCGCCCAACGACGGGTTCAAACAGTATTTCAGCGGGAAGAGCTACCTTGCACCCGTCTCCAAAGCACAGGTGGGGATCTTCAACGTGACCTTCGAGCCGTCCTGCCGCAATAATTGGCACATCCACCATGCGAAAGAGGGCGGCGGACAGATCCTGATCTGCGTCGCGGGCAGAGGGTATTATCAGGCGTGGGGCGAGGCGGCCGTAGAGATGAAGCCGGGGGACGTCATCAATATTCCCGCGGGCGTGAAGCATTGGCACGGCGCCGCGAAGGATAGCTGGTTCTCCCATCTCGCCGTCGAAGTGCCAGGGGAGAACGCCTCCAACGAGTGGCTTGAGCCCGTCTCCGAAGAGGAATACAACAAACTTCCCTGAGCGCCGCAGCGCTTCATTTCCGACGTATTTTTCTCGGTAAAATTCAAAAAAGAGGGGGGACCTATATCATTTTGCGAGGGCGTAGCTCTTTGCGATGCGCATGAGGATCTCCATTTGGGGTACGCTTCCGTCGAGCACTACGGTCAGCCAGTGCCGCTTGTTCATGTGGTAGCCGGGGAAATAGCGTACCCCGTCCGAAAGCGCCGCGATCTCTTCCTCCGAGGCGCGGATATCGAGGATCTCGAGGACGGCATCCTCCGCCCGCCCGAGCTTCTTTGCGGAGACGGTGAGGAGTGCGCCGAACCACTTGCCCGTGTCCTTTCGGCGGAGCACGGCGTCTTCGGGAAATTTTTCCCAGAGATATTCGGGTTCGACGCCGTAGATCCTGCGCACTTCATCGCAGATATCCCGCGTCAGACTTCCCCGAAATCCGCACTTTGCAAAGCAGCGCGCGGCGATCTCCTCGAGCAGGGCAAAGTACTCCGCCCGCACCTGCCCCACGAAGGTGCCCTGCGCCTCGGGAATGAGATGCAACACATAGGGGTCCCCCGTTTCCCGTTCGACGGTGGTCGTCTTCACCGTCTTCCCGACGTCTACCGTGACGAGGAATTCTCCCCCCAAGATGGGTTTTGTCAGGATAAAACGCCCGCCCCGCTGTGCGAAGCCGTATTTTTTCAGCTCCTCGGGAAGTGGGATGCATTTTTCGAAGGGATCCGTGGGCAGCTCTTGCATATATTGCCTCCATAACATTGCGCGGTTCCAAAAGGACCGCTTTGATTATACCATATCCCTCCCCCCGACGCAACCGAATCGCGGGGGGATCGTTTCGTGCAGTTTCGGATCTTACTTCCAAACGGGGCGCTTGGGAGGGACGAGGATCCTGTAGTGTATAAATGTATAAATTGATAAGTTGGATTGCCGGATGTCGCAAACCGGCGCATGATGTACAGATATACAATTAAAATATAAATGTAAAAACCCGAATACATTTCGGGATCATCAAGATGTTCCATGGAGGTCCGCAAGGGTGAATAAATTGATTATAATTCACACGATATGCAGTATTTACACACTTTTTATGCAAAAAATATTCCATATCAAAAAATCGCGTAAACTCGCCGCAAGTATGTTATAATATGATTCACTTAATATAGATTTATATAAATAGGAGAACTTGCGGTATGAAAAAGACCATGCGCAGCCATTTGCTGTCTGTGCTTATCGGCGTCCTGACCCTGCTGTTTGCGGCGGTCGGGTTTGTGGCATGCGGCACCGAGGCGATAACGCACACGCTCAAATTCGTCGCGGGGGAAGGATTTTCGATCCCCGATATCGTTGCCGAGGCGGGCGATGCGATCACGCCCCCGTCCGATCCCGAAAAGGAAGGGTTTGAATTTTCGGGTTGGTATCTCAAAGCGGACGGCACGGGGGACAAGCAGACCCTTCCCGCGGTCATGCCCGATGAAGATATAACCTATTACGCCAAGTGGACGGCGCTCCCGCAGATCACGCTCTCGCTCGACGGCGGGACGATCGCAGAGGGGACGTTGTACCTCAAGGCGGGCAGCGATCTCTACGCCTTCATGCAGGAGCATCTTCCCACCAAGGCGGGATACGAATTCGGCAAGTGGACGTGGAACGGCAGGGATCTCAAGGCGGGCGACGTCATGCCGAAAGAAGGCGCCGCGCTTACGGCGGTATGGAAAGCGCCCTACACGGTCAAGCTCTATAAGCTCGACTTCGCAACTTACGACGAATATATCGAAGACGAGACCGTCGTGACGGCATACGGCTATGCGGGCGAATCCGTAGACGGTTCCGCCTTTGTCCCCGCGCACTACACGTTGAATGCCGAAAAGACGAATGCCATCATGATTTCGGAGAGCGGCGACAGCGAACTCTCCGTCTACGTCGATCCCATCTACACGCGCTACACGGACGTCTTCGAAGGGATGGATTATCTCTATGAGCTCGAAGCCGAGCGCGGTGTGCTGTATCTCGACCGCATCGGCATGGAAGCGGGCAGAAAGAAGAGCACGTCTTTCGACAAGGAGACGGGCGCCTTCTCCTTTACGACGGACGAGGAGGGCTTCAAGCTCGAGGGCGTCATCTCGGGGGAGAAGTTCTATTACTACCGCGACACGATCAACAGACTCTTCCACGATTATCTCGGCTCCGCTGCGACGCTCGAGATCGTCTCTTCGAGCGAAGTCACCTATGTACCCGAAACGGGGTCTCCCGTCAAGGGCAGCTATACCGTCGATGTGGAGGCGGGCAAATATCTCTTCCTGCCCCAAAACGGGGACCCCATGCAGTTTGTCCTCATCGAATCGTCGGGGATCCTCTACTTCCGTCTCCATGACGGCGTCGAGGGCTGGTATGCCTACGACGGCGAACTTGCGGGCGGCGGTTGGTCCATTCTCGGCTTCGACGGCTTCGGCGTCGCGACGAGCCTCGACGACGACGGCGTGGTCGTCGAATACGACTACTATGCGCGGGGGAACGGCATTGTCAGCATCCCCGATCTCGGTCTCGTCATGGTCGAAGACGCCGCGCACGAGGACCTCGGCGGACATGCGATCAAGGGGACGTTCCGCCAGTCGGACGGCAAAGAGGGGGCCTATCTCCACGTCAACGGACGCAGGACGGACGTGCTCACGCTCGACGGCTTCGGCGGTGCAACGCGCTCCTACTACACCGAGGACGATCCGACGGCGGTCGTCTCCACGGGCACCTATTCGTTCGTCAAGGACGAGACATGGCTGAGCCGCAGCAACGGCGCGGTCGGGAACTATGGCGGCGTCAACGAATATCTCCTGTATCATGCGGCCGATATCAAAGTGGATCATCCGGGGTTCGAGCACTTCGACACGGCCACG
The DNA here is from genome assembly GCA_947595585.1 of uncultured Clostridia bacterium. Classification (GTDB taxonomy): domain Bacteria; phylum Bacillota; class Clostridia; order Christensenellales; family Borkfalkiaceae; genus Gallimonas. The sequence continues at coordinate 4,489 of CANQET010000022.1, read as the reverse complement.
AACACCGCAAAGTATCTTCTCTCCCGATCGGTGAACGATGAGGGCGGGACGGCGCTTGCCTTCGACGTTTTGGATGAGGATCAGCTCGACGTCCCCGCGGGCGTCCATGCGCTCACGAGTTCCTTCACGTTCAAGGGCACCTCCTACACGGTAGACAGCACCCACAAGGCGTTCCTGTATTTCTACTATCATGAATACGACTCGATGGGGCAGGAAGTCGATCTCTGGTACGGAAGCTATTCCGAGGCCTACGAGGCAGATGTGTATGAGCTCCTCGTTTGGGGCGCTTGGTATTCCTACGGAAACGAACTCTATAACGACGACCTTGAATACGACGGCATGTACTTCAACGACATGGAGGACGACGGCTCCTTCACGTTCGATGAAGAGACGTGGGACGGCGAAGCCGAGAAGTATGTGTTCTACAACGGCGGCGAAGGCTCTCTCGAGATCGACGCAAAGGGGGAGGCGTACTTCTATCCGGCGGAAGGCGAGCCCGTCAAGGTGCCGTATCATGAACTTGCGACGGGGCTTATCTCCATCTTCAAGTTCGATCTTCCGAAGAGCGTCCCCGCGGCCGTCCATTCGCTGTACGCCCTGTACGATACGTACTACGACGTCTCGGCGGAGGAAGGGAAAATCATCATCTATGACCTCGAAGCCGAGGGCGTTCGGTATCTGACCATCGCCTATGCGGACGGCTCGGAGGGCGGCGATATCGTGATCGTCATGACGAACGATCTCACGTTCATCGGCGTGGTTTACAGCGACGAAGCGGGCAACTCCGCGCTCGAATTCCTGCTCGCGGGCAGCACTTCTCCCGTCGAAGGCTCCGCGGACGAGTACACCTACACCAACAACGACAGCATCTATTACGAGGGGCTCGATTACTACGACGACAGCGACGACATCCTCGAAACATTCGGAGAATTCCGTTTCAAGATCGCGGAAGAGGAATTCTTCTACTACGACGGCCAGGTCTTTGACCTAAAAAACGGGCAGGATACGCTGACGACGGACGGCTACGGCAGTGCGACGCTGACGTTCGGCGGGGAGACGATGGAGGGATCCTATTTCATGGATTACGACATTCTCGTCTTCGTGCCCGCGGCGGAAGAGGAAGGGGAGGTCTACTGCTATATCGATGAGACCGAACAGACCTTTGAACTCGTCGACAGTTCGACGTCGGAGGGCCTTCTCCTCGGCTACTACTACGGGACCGTGCTCGATGCGGATGAGCTCCCGAGCGGCGTGCTCTCCTCGGGGCTGCACCTCAACGGCATGGGCGGTTTCATCTATGAACATGTTTCCTTCGACGAGGACGGATACGACTTTGAAGTCCTCACGGAGACGGGGACGTATCGTGTCCTCAACAAAAACATATACCTTACGGGAAGGCTCTACGCCCTGTACACGATCGAGCTCACCTTTGATGCGGACGGGGCGGCGGATGTGCGGGAAGCCAAGGTCATGATCTACGATCTCTATGACGACGGCGCCTATTATCCCTTCTTCATCATTCGGAACGAGGCGCTCATGGGGCAGTACGATGCGTACACTGACGACGGCGCCGAACTCGGGTCGCTCACGGGCGGCGACGGCTACATCGAAGAGAGCGCATCCTTTGTCGGGGAAGACGTCAACGGTCCCTTCAACTATGCGGGCTACATGGCGCGCGGCACGATCGAGGATAAGTACTACGACGCCGCGCCGCAGTTCACGGCGGATAAAGACGGCAACGTCATCGTATTCGTCACCTATATCGACGATGAAATGGTGCAATACGTGTTCGATCTCGGCGAGGACGGGAAGGTATATTATCGGGATAAGTTCTACGGCGCCGTCGCGGAATACAAAGTTCAGGGCGGGACGACGGGCAACTATCTCTACCTCGACGGGCACAGCACGGCGACCCTCTACAACAGCGCAGGCGTCGCACAATCGACGGGGACCTATGCATTTGTTCCGACGTTGCAAGATACTTACGCCTACATCGTGAGCGGCAAGACGCAGTTCTACTTCAAGCCGATGGCGACGACGTACGGCGGCAGCGTGCTCTACATCTACTCCGTCTACGGCGAGGGAGAAGATCAAGACTACTTCAACGACGACTGGTCCATCTTCTCCATGGACGGCTTCGGCAATGCCGTCTATGTCGATCAGTACGGCGTCGTCTATTCGGGCGAATACTACAACGTCATCGCGGGCGAAGAAGTCTACTGCCTCAAAGTGACGGGGACGACCAAGCTCTTCTATTTCGAACTCAACGGCGACGGGACCTTCTCGCCCCTGCAGGGAGAGTTCTTGATCAGGGGAGACGTGCTCTATGTTTACTTCGGTACAGACGAGTCCATCGTCATCCCCGATACCGTCCGCACGATCGCGACGGGCGCCTTCAAACTGAGCGGCGCTTCGAATATCACGAAGATCGACTTCAACAACGTCACGACGATCGAGGATGAGGCGTTCTACTATGCGACCTCGCTCGAGGAACTTGTCTCCGACAAGATCGAATCGATCGGCGCTTCGGCGTTCGAACATCTTTGGTCGCTCGTAAAGGTCGACCTTCCGAATTGCAGGACGATCGGCGAAAAGGCGTTCTTCGACTGCGTCTATCTCGAAGAAGTCAAGCTCGGCAAGATCGAAAATATCGGCAAGTTTGCCTTCACGCACGCGACGGCGCTCGTTGCGACGCCCTTCACCCTCGACCTCACGGCGGCGGATCTCTCGAAACTTACCGTCGATCTCTCTGCCTTCCTCACCAAGCGGTTCGAGTACGTCTCCACCGCGACGATGATGGTCGAAGGCAGCAAGATCTTGGTCGGCGGCGGCGTCGAAGGACTGAACGCGGCCATACAGAAGTTCAAGGGCAAGACTTCCGAGATCGAATATTGCGACCTCGAGGACCAAGATAACGTCAAGACGGGGCAGGTATCCGTCGATCTCTCCGCGTTCATCGCGCTTGCGGTGACCGAAGCGGGGGAGACCGTCTCCTACTACGACCTCAAGACGGACAAAGTGTTTGTGCTCGAGGGCGGCACTGCGACCCTCTACGCAAAAGGCAGCTATTCCTATGAAGCGGCATCGTCCTATTCCTACTATGTGGAGGATGGGGTCGGCACCCTCTACGCCTACGATGCGGCACAGGGAAAATTCGTCTCCAAGGGCACCTTCTCGCTCGCGGGCACATCCGTCACCGTCGACGGCGCCACGTTGGACAAGGCAGATACATCCGTGGAGCTCACCTTCACGATCGATGGGAAAGAATTGAAGCTCACCTATACTGCAAGCGTGTCTGCGGGAGGGTACGTCTCCATTTCCATACAGGTCACCAAGGTCGTCTATGATGGGAATGCGGCGGACAGCGTGTCCTATGATCCCTCTGCAAGGACGGTAACCTTCAATGCGGCGGGTCATTCCTACAAGTTTACGATCGACGGAGAAAGCGGCACGGTAGAAGATCTCGGTGCGGAGATCGTGCTCACGGATAAATCGCAGAGCGTTTGGTTCCGCGTCACGCTCATGGAAAGCGAAGGTTCGTACACCCTGAAGAAGCTCGAATATAATTCTTCTTGGGAGACATCTCCCGATAGTTTCTATGAGGCATATAATTTCGATTATACCGAAGTAGGTGAACTGGAATGGGATTATGAATCGAACTATCAGGTTTTCAACATCAAAGTAACCGTTGCGGAAAATGTGCCTTCCCTTACGGTCAAGTATGACGGATACAATGTAACCGACAGCGAGTATGCATACAAGGTCAAATTGACTGTCTCCGACGATAAAACGCAGATCGTCGAGATCAAAGGCATTACGGATTCCTATGGAGAAGGCGTCTACAAGGTTTCTTCCTTCTCGCTCAGCGAGGACAAGAAAACTGCGACTGTCAAGACGGACAACGGTGATTTCATGATCACGATCGCGCCTTACGAATACGGCAGCGTCGGCTTCCAACTCACCGTGACGCATACGAACTACACCTATACAGAAAAACTGTATGATGGCGATTATGAATATATCGTTACCGTACAATTCAAAGTTGATGCGATAGGGAATGAAACGGTGGTCGGGGTCGTGAAATTCCAGAAGTACGATGCAGCGGAAACCGTTTTGGAGATCCGTGAATCGAGCGTTGACGCACAGGGCGTGGTCACGATAGTATTTACGGACGGGAAGACTGTGAAAGTTACCGTCAATGATGGATATTTCAAGTCCGTTACTCTTGAATGGGTCGAGTAAAGCGACGATCTTGAATTGTCGAACAAAGCGACAAGCTTGAATTGGGTCGAGTAAAGCGACAATTTTGAATTGTCGAACAAAGCGACAAAATCGGCGGCGGGCGCCCTCAGGCGCCCGCCGCTTTGCGTTAGAATACAACGAGACGGACTTCCAAACGGAAGTCCGTCTCGTTGGTTGAGTACCTCCAACCTAACTTGAATTATCGGATCGAAATCAAAATTTTTCCGAGCGATTGATTTCTCAAATT
>CANQET010000021.1 GCA_947595585.1 uncultured Clostridia bacterium | reverse complement strand
CGAAAGTCGCTGCGACCCTCATCGTCATCTGATAGTTTTTGCTTTCCCCGTTTACGACATAGAATTGGAAGAAGAATTCGCCGCCCTGCACAAGGAGGATGACACGTACCGTGCCCATCTCGTCATGGCCGTTTACAGTAAGATTGAATTCGGCTTGCAAGAAGACTTCCCCCTCTCTAAGCGCAAATTGCTTCAACACGCTGTCTTCAAAAGTAGGATCGGCAAAGAAGAGCCCGAGATCCGCAAGATCGGTATTCTCAATATCGATCTCATCGGTCCCTTGGGGTGCTCTCTGTTGTGTAGATTTGAAATGGACCTCCGCTTGCCTCAACTTGCTCAAGATGAGTTTTACCGCGGAGGCGACAGAGAAATAGGCCTGCTGATCCTCTTTTGCGTGCGTATATCTGCCCGCGTTAGACGCCGCCATGGTGAGGACGAGCGTCCCCGAGAGCGCGGCGAGGAAAAAGACCAAAATGGCGATGAGCACCGACGCGCCGCGGCGGAAACGGGCTATCCTGCTTAAACCGTGTTTCATGCTTCCTCCCTGTTTCTCATCCGTTTTCCTCATCGGCTTTCACGTGGAGGCCGTTCTTTTCGTTCCATGTGATCTCTACTGTTTTTTCAGTCCCCGTGTTCTCCTTGGGCATGGGCAGCGTAATGGTGCGATATCCGATCGCTTCCTCGAATTCTTGTTTGTTGACAGTGATGTTTGCATAGCTAAGATTTGTCCTACCGCCATCTTCATTCAAGTTGAAGACCTTGACTTCGCCGCCCTCCTCCTTGACTATTTCCCATAGGTTTTCCTCTAACTCGTCCTTGACGGTGATATAATACTTCAGATTCCCACTCTCTTTATTGGGATCAAAATTCAAAAGCAGATAGAACCCATAGTGATCCCACATGAGCCGGGTGATGTTCTTCTCTTCGATTCCGGGGTGGAAATCGCTGCCTTTGAGGGGGGCGTAGCTCGAACTATAGTATGTGGCGCTCGCAAAGTCGATGGTGTTTCCTTCGGTGCCGGGGGTGATCTTCGTTGCGCCGTATACCTCCCCATGATCTACGCCCTGGCCGCAGTATAAGCTCCCACCTTTGTCTGCGGCATTCTCCGCCCAATAGTAGCTTTTTTTCTCATTCGCTTCTGTGAGCGTCGCGCCGTCGCCGTCCAGCGTGTTTCCGTCTATCGTGATCGTGCCCTCTTTCCGCGTGATCTCCCGCATCGTGATCGCGCCCGCATCGACGTTCCTCGGATACATCGACCACGGATTATTATAATAGGTGGCATAGTAACTGTGGAATGTAAACGACGCCTCCGCCCCGGTCTGGATCTGGCCATCAGACGTGGCTGTTGTGTCATAGTGCTGGATCCAATTCCCCCAAAACTCGACGTTGCCTTTGGGCATGAGGAAGGGATAGGGGGTTTTAATATCCCCATCCTTCCCCGATCCAAACTCCAAATATTTCCAAGTCGTTGTCTCTTGTGGCGTGTCCCATACGTTTACGGTCTCACCGTGCTCGCCCTTTTTCGACAGATAGTTTTTGAGCATCGCCCCCGAACATGCGATGCCGCAGTCGCCCTTTTGCAGCGAGAAGACGTTGCTGTGGTCCGTAGTAAAGCGCGCCACGACGTTTGCCGTTACGGGGAGATCGAACGCCGTGGGATAGAGGTAGTAGTTACTGTTATCGCCCTCGAAGGTGCCGTAGGCGACGGGCGGCACGATCTTCCACCGCACCGCGGAATAGCAATCGGTGACATCGACGGGCAGTTCTGTGACGCCTTCCCCCTTTGGAGAATACGCATTTTCCGAGATGTGTGCGATGAGCCCGCCGCCGACGCGCACCATGTGCTGAATGACGCCCGCGGCAAAGCTGTTTTTGATCATCAGCTTGCCCGTTGCTATACCTGCCTTGAATGTGCCATGATCGGGGAAATTCGCAGAGATAATCCAATCACGCCCGCCGGATTTGCCGGGACTCTCAGAGCCATCGGCGCCGACGGAGCCTACGGCTCCCACGAGCCCGCCCGCATAATATGCCGAGAGCTGGCTTGAAGCATAGCTGTTTTTGATCTGCACATCGCCCACCGTAGCGCCGATGAGCCCGCCCGCAACGAAGCACTCTGTGGGGGGATAATAGTATTCCGGACCGAGGATCGTAGACGCGACGCAGTTTGTAAACGTTGTGGAAGTGGGTGTGGTGCTTTCCGTAACCCACGTCCACCGCGAGTGTTCCTCACTCGATTCATCATAATATGTTTTTACCGTCGAGCCTCCGACCGCGACGCCGACGAGCCCGCCGACAACGCTCCCCGAAACACGGTAGCCGGTAATGGACACATTAGGCCATTTTTCCCGCGGAAGATTACCGTTACTCGTCGCTTTCAAAGTCTCGTCGGGATCGATATAGGCGCGAACGTTTGTGAACGTGCAGTTTACGGCGATGGCGGCAAGCGCCCCCGACGCCACACCGCCGTAAGCTAAGTTAGGGCTCATGTTATCCTTATCGTTGTCTCCCAAAACGCTTCTCGAAGAGCTGTTTCTCAGCACTTTGGGATTGACAATATCGAGATCTTTGAACGTACAGTTTTCCGCATAGCCAAACAGTCCCCCGAGGTCGGGGCTTCTGCCGCCGAACGTAACGCTGACGATCTTATAGGACCCGCCGCCCCTCGGCTTTGTTCCCGAGAGCGTGAAGCTTGTTTTGTTCTTGAAAAAGTTTGCCTCAACCTGGACGGCATCCTGGTCGGAGTCATAACTCCAATTCGAATACGTCCCCTTCGTTGTGTCGTTTAACGTTTTATGCACCTTGAAGATCTTATCATAGAGCTGCTGGGCGGTGATATCCCCCGCGAGCGCGGCAGTGTCGATCTTGTTCACCGTCTCGAACACATAGTGGAGATTGTTGAGGTCGCGGACGGAGGAGAGCGTCACCTTATTTTGGGCCGTGGAGAGCGCATAAAAGTATGGGGTGATGTTCGGGGACCTTATATCCAGAACGCCGTAGGTCTCGTCTCTCGGATACACGGTTGCCGAGGAGCCCTCTATCGTCTCCGTTTCGTCATCGAGCACATACATCTTGACGTGCAGACGGAAGGTCTCATTTACATTAATGAACTCCATGGCGCCCGCGCCTCTGTCGATACGGTCCCAGATGTTCTCGTTGAAACCGACATCTCTCTCCTTCCAGAAGGAGAGATAGGGGTTGACGCTCTTATTGAACCAATCTGTGATCGACTCCCGCGGATAGAGCATTTCGCTCATCATGGTGGTCACTGCGGGGCTGCTCTGATGCCGCAAATCAGACTTCGCCTGGCCCCAGTACGCCCGCGTCGTGATCAGGCTGTCGAACGCGAAACGCAGGATCCCGGATTTTCTCGTTGTCTTTGTCGTCTCCTTTCCTTCTTCCGTGACCGTTTCCGTGACCATGTGGTTTTTGATATTGATCAGCGTGAGATTGTTGTCATTATAATCCGCCTTGATCGTTTCCCCGCTGCTCGCCGTGTAGTCCGTAGCGAACATCCCCTCGGCATAGATCAGGACTTCTTCCTTCTTTCTGGAGCCGCGCGCACTCGGGATCTCGGCATAGACCTCGATTCCCAATTTTTTGGTCCAAAGCTCATTGCTTTCATCGGAGAATCCCGGCACCATCTGCAACTCCAAATACAGCTCGTCGTCGTAGCGCCAGACGGCGGTGAAGGGCGGCAGGCCGTCTTTGCGGGAAAGCTCGGGCTTGGGCTCTCCGAAGTACGAGCCGATCATGTTATCGGCGAGATAACTTTCGCTCGCCGCGGGGAAGAGCTTGGTATTGGGGGAATTAAAGTCCGTTCCCTCTTCAGTCCCGGAGTCCTCGGCATCGAGAAATTGGTCCTCGCCGTAAAAGACCTCCAGAACATCTGCCGTGATGGGAGAGTAGACCACGACGATCTTCCCCTTCTTCAGAAGTTCGATGTCAGTAAGCGCCCCCGAGAGCATTTGAGCCCCCGTCTTTTGCGTATTCCCGAAGTTTGCGAAGTATCTGACGTCCGTTCCGCCTTCGCCCGTCATGACATACGTTGTCCCCGACGCGCTGTTGAGCCTTTCGAATTCGGAGCCTATCGCCGTGCCCTTGTTCTTCATGCCGTAGAGCTTGCTCTGAATGGCGACCGCAACGGCGCGCGCGTTGCCGTTCATGCCGGCAAGTTTTATCGCCCGGGACTCGGAAATCAAATCGGGAACGGCGATCCCAAGCAGGATCAGCATGAGCGCGACGACCAACAGCACTTCGATGAGCGTCATCCCGCGCCTGTTCTTTAATTTTTTGATCGGATTCATACTTAACCCTCCGCCGTGCGCTTTATGATAGAATATTTCTATGGACTTGCGCCTTCAAGACCGAAACCGTAGAATAGTCTATTCTATGTTCTTTACTATATACATTTTACTTCATTTTATGCGGCAAGTCAAGAGGATTTCGGGACTTTTACGTTCAATCATAAATATTTTTCGATATTTTTCACGAAAATTTCCCTTTTTGAGTCCGAAGATGTACATAGAATAGCATATTCTATGTACTTAAAGCGGCGGAAGAATTCCGCTGATTTTTTCGTATTAAGTACCTCGATTATCAGCCGTAGAGCCGACCGACTTTGTTCATCACCTCCGTTTTATGCTCCAAAAACGCCGCTCTTTAAGGCATTGTGCGTTGCGCTTCTATATGTAATTTACGAAGCACAAGTTCAAAAGAACGTTGATATGCGCGAATTTGAGCCCCATATTCGCTTTTTGCCGCCACAACAAACCTACCGCCTGTCTGTTTTTTGAGTTGTTTCAACTCTCCGACAATGGGTTTCGGCAAGGGGATAACCCGTTCCGAGCTTTGCGTTTTCGACGTGTCGAAAACCTTTTTGTAACGTCCGTTTTCCCAATATAGAAAAACAGCGGGGATATGATTCCTCGCTGTTTCCCTGACTCGCCCAAAGGTGTATTCCGATATAAAATTAAGTTTTTTCTTGATTCCCTATGGAATACACCCTCGGGGTGCCTTTTTCGGTTTTTCGATTACAGTTCCGCGAAATACTTGATCGTGCGGACCATCTGCGAAGTGTAGGAGTTCTCGTTGTCGTACCACGCGACGACCTGCACCTGATAGGTATCGTCGTCGATCTTGGTGACCATCGTCTGGGTGGCATCGAAGATGGAGCCGTGGGTCTCGCCGATGATATCCGAGGAGACGAGCTGCTCTTCGGTGTAGCCGAAGGAAGCGGAGGCCGCAGCCTTCATGGCCGCATTGATGGAATCCTTCGTGATATCTCTGCCCTTGACGACGGCGACGAGAATGGTGGTCGAACCGGTGGGCACGGGAACGCGCTGCGCGCTGCCGATGAGCTTGCCGTTGAGGGCGGGGATGACGAGGCCGATCGCCTTCGCGGCACCCGTGGAGTTGGGAACGATGTTTACGGCCGCCGCGCGTGCTCTGCGGAGGTCACCCTTGCGGTGCGGGCCGTCGAGGACCATCTGGTCGCCCGTGAAGGCGTGGACGGTCGTCATGATACCCGAGACGATGGGATAGGCATTGTTGAGGGTATTCGCCATGGGAGCGAGGCAGTTCGTCGTGCAGCTGGCGGCGGAGATGATGGTATCGCTCGCCTTGAGGGTGTGCTCGTTGACGCCATAGACGATGGTGGGAAGATCGTTGCCCGCGGGAGCGGAGATGATGACCTTCTTGGCGCCTGCATCGATGTGTGCCTGCGATTTGGCCTTCGAGGTATAGAAGCCCGTGCATTCGAGGACGACGTCGACATCGAGTTCCTTCCAAGGAAGATTGACTGCGTCCTTCTCCTTATAGATGCGGATGGTGGTCCCGTCGACGGTGATGGTCCCCTCTTCATCGTTCGCGGAGACGGTGTCGGCGAGTGCATATCTGCCCTGTGCGCTGTCGTACTTCAAAAGATGTGCGAGCATGGTGGGGCTCGTAAGGTCGTTGATCGCGACGATCTCATATCCCTTTGCGTTGAACATCTGGCGGAATGCAAGGCGGCCGATCCGACCGAATCCGTTGATCGCAACTTTTACGTTTGCCATTTTTACTGAAATCCTCCGAATATCGATTTAGACGCCTCGGCGTCCGTTTACCGTATCTATTATACCACGCTTTTTCGGCGCCGTCAATGTTTTTGCCGAATTTTCCCACGTGCAAACTTTCGCCCGCTTTTTTGGGCAATTTGAACAGTTTTTCGGGCAGCTCGGGCAATTTTCCGCTTTTTCAGAGAAATTTTCGGCAACTTCCCCCTTTCCTCTTGCATTTTTTCGGAGAAAGCATTATAATTGAAGAAATTCAAATCGGAGGAATTTTTATGCCTTTAGTCACCACGACCGAAATGTTCAAAAAAGCGTATGCGGGCGGCTATGCCGTCGGCGCGTTCAACGTCAACAATATGGAGATGATCCAGGCGATCGTCGAAGCCGCCGATGAATGCCGCTCCCCCGTCATCCTGCAAGTCTCCGCGGGTGCCCGGAAATACGCCAACCCCGTCTATCTTCGCCACCTCATCGCCGCCGCCGTCGAGACGACGAACATCCCGATCGCGATGCACCTCGATCACGGCGCCGATTTCGAGATCTGCAAGGATTGCATCGACCTCGGCTTCACTTCCGTCATGATCGACGCCTCCTCCAAGCCTTGGGAGGAGAACATCGCCCTCACGAAGAAGGTCGTGGAATACGCGCACGCGCACGGCGTCGTCGTCGAAGCCGAACTCGGCAAGCTCGCCGGGATCGAAGACGACGTACATGTCGCCGCAAGCGATGCGATGTTCACCTCGCCCGACGAAGTGGAGGAGTTCACGGGCCGCACGGGCTGCGATTCGCTCGCGATCGCGATCGGCACCTCCCACGGCGCCTATAAGTTCAAACCCGGTCAGGACCCCAAGCTCCGCATCGATATCCTCGAAGAGATCGGCAGGCGCCTCCCCGGCTTCCCCATCGTCCTCCACGGCGCCTCGAGCGTTCCGCAGGATCAGGTGGCCATCGTCAACGAATTCGGCGGCTCCATGCCCAACGCCATCGGCATCCCCGAGAGCGAGCTCAAGAAAGCGGCCAAGCTCGCCGTATGCAAGATCAATATCGACAGCGACCTGCGCGTCGCCTTCACGGCGGCCATCCGCAAGCACTTTGCCGAGCAGCCCTCGCACTTCGACCCCCGCCAGTACCTCGGCGACGCCCGTGCGAACATGAAGGAGATCGTGAAGCACAAGATCTGCGACGTCCTCGGCTGTGCGGGAAAAGCATGACCGAAATAAAACACACAGGCTCCCCGCGTTTTGCGCAGGGAGCCTGTTTTTCTTACCCCATGTATTACTTTTGCTTGTTGGTGAAGTTTAAGATCGTCTCGGAATTTCCGAAGACGACGAGCTGATCGCCCGCATCGAACACATAGTCGCCGTCGAGCGTGTTGATGACCTCGCGGCTCTTTTTTATGGTGAGGATGTTCATGCCGCACTTCTTGCGGGGGTTGATATCGGCGAGCTTGCGCCCCGCCCATTTGGCAGGGCAGACGATCTCGAAGATGGAATGCTGGGAATCGAGATCGATATAGTTGATGACGTTGGAAGAATTGAGCCGCACGGCGAGCTTGGCCGCGATATCGATATCGGGGTAGATGACTTCGTCCGCCCCCACGCGGAGGAGGAACTTGCGCTGGATCTCGGTGGAGGCCTTGGAGATGACCCGCCGCGCGCCGAGGTCCTTCAGATTGGAGGTGATCTCGAGCGAAGATTGGAAGTTATCCCCGATCGCGACCACGCACACATCGAAGGAAGGGACGTCCATCGAGCGAAGGTTGTCGATGTTCATGCAGTCTGCGATGAGGGCGTTGGTATATTTGGATGCGAGCGAATTGACGAGGTCCTCGTTCTTATCGACGATCATGACCTCATCGCCCATGTTGCAGAGGCGCTCCCCGAGCGTTCTTCCGAATTTTCCCATGCCGATCAGCAGGATAGATTTCATATGCACTCCTTTGCGGCACTGCCGCAGATGTTCCTTATGTTTCAGCCGATGAAGAAATTATCGATGGGGCGCCTTACTTCGGGCTCGGAGCGGTGCTTGCCGAGGGCAAACCCGAGGGTGAGGATCCCCACCCGCCCCATGTACATCAGAAGGATCAAGACGATCTTCGAGGCGATGGAAAGCGTCGGCGTGAAGCCCATGGAGAGCCCCACCGTGCCGATCGCGGAGACGACTTCGAAGAGCGCCCGCGTGAAGGTATCGTGCTGCCCCGCCGTATCGGCAGGCTCCACGGCGCAGAGGATCATCGTCGAGATGAGGATGAGGAAGAGGTAGGCGGCGAACACGGCGAGGGCCTGCCCCAAGAGCTTGGGGTCGATCCTCCGCTTGCCGATCGTGATATCCCGCCGCCCGAGGAGGGCCGCGATCATCCCCATGAGGATGACGGTGAACGTCCCCACCTTGATGCCGCCCGCGGTGCTTCCCGAGCTTCCGCCGATGAACATCAGAATGATCATGAGAAGCGATCCGCTCCCCGAGAGCGAGGAGGGATCGGTCGTGTAGAAGCCCGCCGTCCGCGCCGTGGTACTGTTGAAGAGCGCCGTGAGCAGCTTCTCACCGAAGTTGTATCCCGCGTAGGAAGGGTTGTCCCGCTCGAAGAGAAGGAACAACCCCGTACCGAGCAGAAGCAGCACCGAATTTACGATGAGGATGACCTTGGTATAGAACTGGAATTTCTTGGGATTGCCCTTACAATCGACGACATCCCCCCAGATACAGAAGCCGAGGCCGCCCACAATGATGAGCACGGTGAGGGTGAGGGTGACGAGCGGATCGCGCGCAAACGCCGAGAGCGACCCCCCCGCCGCGAGATTCGTTCCGCCCATGAGATCGAAGCCCGCATTGCAGAATGCGGAGACCGAATGGAACAGGGCAAGCCAGATCCCCTGTGCCCCGAAGTGCGGAATGAAGCGGATACAGAGCAGCGCGGTGCCGAACATCTCGAAGGTGAACGTCCCCACGAAGATCCTCGTGATGAGCCGCTTCACGCGGTCGAACGCGCCGCCGCCGAAGGACTGCAGGATCGCCCGCCGCTCGTATTGCCCGAGGCCCCCCTTCACCGCCATCAAGAGGACGGAGACGAAGGTCATGAAGCCGAGGCCGCCGAGTTGGATGAGGATGAGGATGACGATCTGCCCGAACAGCGACCAATGCGCCCCCGTATCGAAGGGCGTGAGCCCCGTGACGCATGCCGCCGAGACCGAGGTGAAGAGGGCGTCGAGGTAATTCGTACTCTCCTCCCCCGCCTTCGTCGCAAACGGAAGAACGAGCAAAATACTGCCCAGCACCACGACCGTAAAATAGCCGAGTGCGAGGTAGCTCCACACATTCATTCTCGTTCGTATCGTCTTGTGTTTCATGCGTTGCAATTCTAACACTTCCCCGCGCGTTTGTCAACTGTTTCTCGCGCCCTATGCGAGGGAGACGCGATCGGAGACCGAGCGCACGAAAATGCCCTTCTCTTCGCCGTAGGCGACGCAATCCCGCAAGAAGGCGAGGAAGCGCTCGCTCGGGCGGAGTTCGCCGAGTGCCGAAGAGAGCACGGAGACGAGCTCATCCATATAGAGGGCGACGCGGTCTTCGAGCGCCCCCTTGATGAGGGTGACGATCTCGTAGACGGTGAAATCCTCCTCCGTTCTGCGCAGAAGCGGCGTCTCCGTCTCGACGCGGTAGCGCTGGAAGGAGATCGCGCGCGGAGTCTTGTAGTAATAATCGATCCCCATCACGCGGTCGCGGAGCAGGGCACAGGCGTCGATCAGGGCGTCGAGGCGGGCCTCCACCTTGGAGCCGCTCTTCACGATGCCGAAGCTCGCAAGGCAACGCTTCTTGAGGAAGGGACGGGAGATGGGCTCCTCGGCGGCGACGATCTCGCGAATGCGTGCCATGATCTGCGCGTCGTTTTCGCCGCAGGTCACGAAGGAAGCCGTCTCCGAGGCCGTCTGCGCGACTTTCTTGTAGGGGCGGCGGTACTTGGAGAGACGGGCGTCCGCGTGTTTATCTTCGCCCGTGAGGCGGTCGAGCACGTCCTTGATGCGCTTGATCTCCCGCTTGGGGTTGTTGTAGTAATTGATGCTCCCCGCACGGATGATGTTCCAATTCCCCCGCTTTAAGGTCTGCACCTGCAGGAGGTTGCGGTCCTTCACGGAGAAGCGGTCGTTGCCGTCGCAGAGGATGCCGAGGATGAAGCGGTGCTTATCCTTGGGATCGACGACGCCCACATCGATCTTGAAGTCCGAGGCGCCGACGTCGTAGCGGCAATCGTAGCCGTAGGAAGCGAGCTCGGCCGCGAGGAACTTCCCGATCCCCGCCCCGCTGCGGACGGTATCCGAACGGACGGCGAGGGTCGTCCTCCCCTTTTCGGCGTATTCGAGGAAGGCCTTGAGCCCGGCGACGCCCTTCGACGTCGTCTTGGAGAGGTCGATCATGCCCGAAGTCATCGTGGAGAAGACGAGCATCTCCTCCCTTGCACGGGAGACGGCGACGTTGAGACGGCGCCAGCCGCCCGCCTGATTGAGCGGCCCGAAGTTGAGCGAAACCCTTCCCGCCTTGTCGGGGCCGTAGCAGACCGAGAACAGGATGACGTCCCGCTCATCCCCCTGCACGTTCTCGAGGTTCTTCACGAAGAGGGGCTCTTCGCGGTCGTAGGCGGCGTCGTCGAGCTTGCGGCGGGCGATCTCACGGCTCAAGAGGCGTTCGATATCCTCCCGCTGTGTGCTCGAGAAAGTCACGATGCCCATGCTCGAGCGGGAGAGCACGGGGTCGGAGAGGCGGCGGATGACTTCGGCGACGAGGGCCTCGGACTCCGCATGGTTGCGCTTTGTCACGCCGCGGTCGTAGACGCCGTCCACCCGCACGAGGCGTACCTTGCTCTCGAGCGCGTCGGGCGAGGGGAAGGTGCAGAGACGGTTGTCGTAATACATGCTGTTGGAGAAGGCGATGAGGCTCTCATGCTTGCTCCTGTAGTGCCAGCGGAGGTGCCGCTCGGGCATGCCGAAGGCGAGGCAGTCGTCGAGCACGCTCTCGAGGTCTTCGTCTTCGAGGTTCTCCTCGTCGATATACGCCGCATGGAAGAAGGCCGTGGGCGGGAGCTGCTTGGGGTCGCCGACGATGACCGCCGCCTTGGCCCGTGCGATGGAGCCGACGGCCTCCGCCGTAGACATCTGGGAGGCCTCGTCGAAGATGACGAGATCGAAGGCGTCGATCGTGGGCTGAAGGTATTGGGCGACCGTCGCGGGGCTCATGAGAAGACACGGGCAGAGCACTTCCGAAAGTTCGGGGATCTCGGCGAGTAGGCCGCGGATGCCCGCCCCGCGGAGATTGGACCGCGCAAGACGGGTGAGGGCGGCGAGTTCGAGGGCGAGGTCCCCCTCCTCCCCCTCTTTGGGCAGGCGTGAAATGAGCATCGCGCGGAGCTTCTCGCGGGTGACTTTTCCGAAGTCCTCCCACGCGAGGCGGAATTTTTCCACCGTCTCTTCGAGGGTGCCCACCGTCATGCGGGAGAGGGCGGGATCGGCGGGGATGTTGATTTCGAGGAAGTTCTTGTAGACGTTCTTTTCGAAACCCGCGAGGATGTTCTCCGTCTTGAGCCTTCCGCTCTCGAGGGAATCGGTGATGAAGGTGAGCCCATAGGCGGCAAGCTTTTTCGCCGTCGCGCGGTACATGCACCAATTGGGCAGCATATCGATATTATCGATGAGGGCCCCCGCCTTTGCGGAGAAGAAATCGAGGACGTCCTCCTCCTTTTGCTTGGCGGGATCGGCGCATGTCACCGCGAGGAAGCTCGCCTCTGCGGCGAAGAAACTATCCACCGCCTTCAAGAAACCCTCGAGCACGGGGGCCGTGTAACCGTTGGCCGCACGGATGCACATGCTGTTGAAGGCATCGGGGTTGTAATCGAGGAAGACGGACCCCGCGAGGGTGTGCAAAGCATAGAGATCGGCGAGAAATTCCCCCCGCTTTTTGAAGACGATCCTCCCCCCGCGATCGGTAAATTTCGATGACAGGGTGCGGCTTTTCGTCACGCGGCGCATGGCGGCGGCGATCTCCGTGGCCGTCTCGAGATACTTGGGGATATCCTCTTCGGCGAGCTCGTGCAAGGCGGCGCGGCCGAGGCGCTTGGCAAGGGCCTTGGCGGGCTTATAGAGGCGCCAATCCCCGCCCCCTTCGAGGTACGTCTGCACTTTTTCGCAGTCGTCGAGATCGATGAGCGTCTTGAAGTGCTTGAAGTAGTAATTGAGGCAGCTGTCGAGGCGGCGGTTGGCGTTGTAGAAGACGTAGAACTCCTCTTCCTCGACGCCCGAAAAGTATTTTGCGTATTTCCCCTCTCCCAGCCCGCGGGCGAGCTCGGCGAGGGAAAGAAGTTTCTTACGGGTGACGGCCGAGACCCTCTGGCGGTAGAATTCGAGCAGAAGCGCGAGGAAAGAGCGCAGATGCTTGATCTCGGCGAGAAGCACTTCGGAGGCGCAGAAGATCCTGTCTCTCAGCGGGACGGAGTACTCGGTCAGGTTGACGTTTTCGAAGGGCGAATTGAAGACGCCGCCGCACTCCTTGGCGGCCGCCGCGGCGGAAGCGATCATCGAGCGGCATTCGGAGAGCTTCTTCTCGGTGAGCGAATCGTAGAACGAGCTCTCGATATCGAGCACGTCGGGGGCGTTTTTGTTCTCGAGATAGGCGAGGATGGCCTCGTAGACCGAGATCCCGAGCCGCCGTTTGCGATGCAGGGCGCGCATGGGCTCGGAGAGCTCTTCGCGGAGGGCCTTGATCTCGTTGGCCCGTTCGCCGAAGGAGACCTCTTTTTCGCTGCCCGCGAGCGCGAGCGTGCTCTCGAGACGGCGTACGACATCGGCCTTGTCGGTCTTGCCCGAATGCAGTTCGAGGCAGAAATCGCCGATGCCGATCGCGTCGAGGCGCTTCTTCACGACGTCGAGCGCCGCCCGCTTCTCGGCCACGAAGAGCACCCGCTTGCCATGTGCGAGGGAATTCGCGATCATGTTGGTGATCGTCTGGCTCTTGCCCGTCCCCGGGGGACCGTGGAGCACGAACGAGGTGCCCGTCCCCGCAAGCGCGATGGCCTCGTATTGCGAGCTGTCGGCGACAAGCGGAAGCAAAACTTCCTCGGGATCCCCCGCGTCTTCCTCGGTGTGCACCGTCTCCCCGCGTTCGGCTCTTCCCGAAAGAAGTGCCGCCACGTTGGCGTTCTTTTCCCATTCGCCGATGTGCGTGCGCAGGTCGTTCCAGAGCAAGAAGCGCTGGAAGGAGAACACGGCGAGGTAGGCGTCGCTCACGACGTCCCACCCCTTCATGCCCGCCGTCTCGGCACGCACCATGGCGCAGATCTCGGAGACTTTGAGCGCGGAAACGTCCCCGCCGAGGCCGCGGATATCGATGTTGAACTCCTGCTTGAGCGATTCGAGCAGGGTAGCGTTGACGAAGTGCCCCTCTTCGCCCGCGGCGAGCGCGTAGTCTTCGTTCCCCTTGGCCCGTGCGAGCACGACGGGGACGAGCACGATGGGGGCATACCGCGCCATGCCGTCTTCCTTTGCGATGTATTTGAGGAAGCCGAGGGCGAGATAAAGGATACTGGCCCCCGCCTCTTCGGCCGCTTCACGGTTCTTGCGGAGGAGATAAGAGGCCGTCTCGGAGATGAATTTGGCGTCCCCCGAGACCCGCAAAAAGCCCTTCTTGAGCTCGAGCGCGGCGAGGTCCCGCCGCTGCGGCGTGAGTTCGCCGCCGAATTCCTCCTGCTTCTCCCCCGCCTTGAGCTTGATTTCCTCCGAAAGGGAACGCAGCAGTTCATCGCTATCCGAAACGAGGAAATGCAGGGCATGCTTGCCCGAAAAGCCGAGCAAGGCATTGCGGGCGGTGAGGTCCAGAAGGCGCCGCTCCCATTGGCGGTTGCGGGGTTGCTTGCCGTCAAGCTTCCATGCGCCGACATCGGGAACGGGCAGGGGCGGAGCATCGGCGGCCATCTCGTCGGCACGGTAGATCTCGTACCCCTTCATGGTCTTCCCGCGGGCGGGGCATACCCCGATCCCTCCCATACGGCAACGGGTGACGTCGGTAAAATATTCAAAGGCGCCTGCCTGCAGTTTTTGCGCGAAGTGCCGCTCGGAGGGCGTGAAGCCTACGTTGTGGTCGGTGAAGAGATCGTCCGCATCGAAGAAGGAGAGGTTGTTGATGCCCTCGGAGAGATAGCGGGAGATGATCTCGGCGTCGTCGAACGAGGGATCGAGGAAGCAGCTGTCGTAGAGCCATACGCCCACGCCGCAGGCCCCCTTCCCGATCGCGAGCACGGGGTGATAGCCCGCCGTCTCGAGGCAGGCGCAGGCAAAGAGCGAAAGCTGAAGCGGCGAGGCGACACGCGCTTTGAGCAAAGGATCCTGCGGAAAGACGCAAAGGGGCGCCGTAAGATCCTCTTCCGCCCGCGCGATGCCGTAGCCCTTGATCGCCGCAAAGATCGCGGCAAAGGCACGGCGTACGGCGTTTTTATCCGACCCCGCATAGCCGAATTCCGTCTCTTCCTTCCATTTGCGCAGGTGCTTTTCGGCCTCCCGCAGCGCGAGAGAACACTCGTTGGTGCGGGGACGTACGTATGCGGAGAGCCGTTCGACGTTCCCCGAAAGCCCTTCCCAGAAATCGAAGGGAAGTACGCCGATTTCGGAAGTCTTCGCCGCGAGCTCCTTGCCCTCGTGCCGCACGCTCACCCGCACGGGGATCGCGCAATAGGCATCGCATTCGGCGAGATAGCGGGGCGAGAAGACGCCCGTAAGCTCGAGCACCACCGTCGTCTCGAAGGGAAGCTCCAAATGCTGCTCGGAAGGCACGAGAAGCCCTTCGCCGTCGGAAAGCGAAACGGTGACGGAGAGCGCCTCTTCGAATTTGTTGACGATGCGGATGCGGACGGGCGTATCGAGAAAATGATCGAGGTACCCCACGTACCTCGGAAAATCGGGTTCAATGACGATCTTCTCGGTCAGATTTTTCTTCTTTGCTGCCATAGGTCCCCCCTGTATCGCACTTTGAGAATTTTTCTTTCTCTCTATTATAGCACTTTCTGTAGGAAAATGCAACATCCGCATGTGATGTTTTGGCGAGAGTTTTGCACGCCCGCTCTCTCCCGCCCACCCCCCTACCCCCCTCCAATGGAGGGGGTGCTTGAAATAAGCCGCGGAGGGGGTGGTGGTCTGTTCTCCAATGGAGGGGGTGGTGGTCTGTTCTCCAATGGAGGGGGTACATACGTCATTTCGCCCCGACCGAAGCTTCTATTTGTTCTACTAAGGTCGGCACAAGCCGTTAGGCGAAGTAACGTAGTGAGAAATCTCAAGGTCGAGATTCCTCCTCCCTACGGTCGTCGGAATGACGTACTGATAGGCCCCGTCGTCTCCCGCCCACCCCCCTACCCCCCTCCGTGGGAGGGGGTATCGCATGGGACGAGCCGTATCGGAGGTGCGCGCGGGGCCAATACGAAGTCCAACCCTCATACCGAGCGTAGCGAGTGTATCTTAAGATCCGCTCACTTCGCTACGCTTCGTTCGGGATGAGGTCGCTCATAATAGGCTTCGTCGTCTCCCTTGCCCCCCACCACCGCTACGCGGAGCCTCCCCCCGAAGGGGGTAGGCCTTGCGCTCATGATAAGCGATACGGGTACCCCGTTTTGCTCATCATGAGCGACAACGGGTACCGTTAAACTGCGGAGAAGCAAGCAAGACAAGGAGAACGAGCATTTCCGACGGGAGTGTACTTTG
>CANQET010000020.1 GCA_947595585.1 uncultured Clostridia bacterium | reverse complement strand
TGGCGCCCCTCGTAGGGGAGCTGTCGCGGCCAATCATGTGCGCCTCTTGGCGCCCCTCGTAGGGGAGCTGTCGCGGCCAATCATGTGCGCCTCTTGGCGCCCCTCGTAGGGGAGCTGTCGCGGCGCAAGCCGTGACTGAGGGGTTTCGAAACCCTATCCCCTGCTCGCGCAGGTACTTCCCCTATGAGGGGAAGCGAGGGTTCTCGGCGCATTACGCGGGTTCGGGATGAGGGACCATCCGTTCCCAAATCACTTGCCTTAGGCGGAATTGACTTCCGCCGTGGGCGACCCAATTTGCCGAACTCTTTCGGCTTATTGTCTGGGCATATAACGCTTTCGCGACCAACCTAATTGATGCACGAGGAAGGTTCGCTCGTTCCTTTCTTTTCGAAGCCCCGTGCGCCTTCGGCAAATTCCTCCGCGCAGAGCGCATTACGCGGGACAAGCAAAGAAAGGAACGAAAACTATAGTAAACCGTTTTACCTGACAAATATCAGAACGTGCGGACTTAAAACCTCTTTTCAAATCCGCACGACGTGAGTTTCGACCGTCTCTCTCTTGACGGCTTTGTAGTAACAATCGAGGATGGCATCGACCCGCTTTTCCGTGATGGCAGGGACAAGCAGCTTCTCCCTATCGGCAAGCTCCGGAAGGTTCATGAGGCTCTCGTTCACCGTCACGATATTCCCCTTCGGCACATTCTCAAGCCCGTGTTCGGAGAGGAACGTGACGTTTCCGCACACCCCGCGGATCTCCTTTTTGCAGCTCTCGCTGTACATATCCACGAGGACGACGGAGAAGTTCTTCCCGAAGCGCGCATGCCCCGCCTTCATCACCGTTTCAAAGTCCTGCAGTACCTGGAAGAAGAGTTCATCGTGAATGCGGGAATCCACCGCGATGAGGGGCACGAAGTTCTCTGCCGCGATCTTGCGGAAGGTCCCCTCCTCGGTCCCCGCACAGATGATGGCGTCTGCCGAGTCCACATAGATGGCTTCAAGGTAAGTGCGGATGATGAGGTTGAGCTTGTTCTTCTCGAGGGCCTTTCCGAGCATACGGACGAGACGGAAGCTCTCCGCCTGCTGCAAGACCGTGTCGTGCTTATCCGCAAGCAAGATGATGTTGTCGCTCTTGCCCCGTGCAAAACATTGGGCGACGCGCGAGGGGCGATATCCCAAGATGTTGACGGCGTGCAGGACCTTCTGCCGCGTCTCCAAACTGCATTTATCCGTGATGCCGTTGAGAATAAAGGAGACCGTCGTGACGGAGACGCCCGCTTTTTGCGCTACCTCTTTGATGGTTACTTTGTTGATTTCTTTATTGACTTCCATACGACCACCTCTCTTATATGCCGCCCCCATGGTGAGAGCGGCAATAAGGGGGGGAAAGTTTTCGCCTTTTGAGCGAAAGGTGTGCGTGAAATAAGATCCGCTCACCCGCTCCCGCGGGTTCGGGATGAGGGGTTCTCGGCTCCACTCGCAGGGGAGCTGTCACGGAGTGACTGAGGGGTTCTCGGCTCCACTCGCAGGGGAGCTGTCACAGAGTGACTGAGGGGTTCTCGGCTCCACTCGCAGGGGAGCTGTCACAGAGTGACTGAGGGGTTCTCGGCTCCACTCGCAGGGGAGCTGTCACAGAGTGACTGAGGGGTTTCGAAACCCTATCCCCTGCTGACGCAGGTACTTCCCCTATGAGGGGAAGCAAGGGGTCGGGCTTCGTACTTGCTTTTCCGCCGCCCCACCCCCTACCCCCCTCCCACGGAGGGGGTAGTTTTCTGCTCTTCCATGAGGAGGCGGACTGCGTAGAGGCCTTCACGCAGGGGTGGGGCTTTCTTGGGCGGTCCGCGTTACAGCGTGCTCTTCAGGTCATCGACGAATTTATCGAGGGCGTCCTGCAACTTTTCGGGGGTGCCTTCGAGGGAGCCGTTGTAGACCGACGAGCCGAGGGCCTTCGCCGCCTCCCAATACCTTGAGATCTCGGGGATGACGGGCACGGGGACGGAGAGATCCAGCTGCGCGCGGATGACCTTGAAGAAAGGATCGTCCTTCACCGCCGCGTTCTGCTGCGCGTTCTTGTTGGAAGGATAATATCCCCGCTCTTCGGCATAACGGAGCTGATTCTGTTCGCTCGTGATGTATGCCGCAAGGCGCATCGCGGTGCCCTTATGCGTCGACATATTGTTGACGATGTACTGCTTGCTGTTGGAGAACGCGATGAGCGGCTTCTCCTCGCCGTCGATCATGATCGAGGGCAGGGTGCGATATTTGATGTTCTTCGCATTCTTGAAGGTATCCTGCATCTCCCAACCGCCCGAAATGCACGCCCCGAGGCGGTTGTTGAGGACGGCGGTAGCTAAATTCTTCGCGTCGTCGGACTTGAACTTCCCTCCGCTCTGGCGGAAGTTTTCCGCGGCGTATTGCATGAACTTCAAGCCGTTTTCGTTGTTCCAGTTGCAGGCGTCTACATCGTCGCCGTTTTCGCCGAACAGCGTACAGCCGACGGCGAAGAAGCCCATGTTGAAGTAGAACCCGTCTTCCATGCGGAAGCCGAACGCCGTCGCCGTCTCCTTGCTGCCGGGAATGTTGGGCATATCGGCCGCGAGCATTGCATCGACGCTCGAGAGGAAGGCGCTGAGGTCCTGCTTCTCGTCGTTGAAGATATCCGTCGTGTAATACATGATGTAGGTGTCCATCGTGAGCGGGAAGCCGTAGAGCTTGCCGCCGTAGGTCGCCTGTTGGACGGTCGCGGGGTCGTTGCTCGACTTGATGTCGGTCGCAAACGTCGCCGCGGTGCCGTCTCGGATCTCGGAGAGAAGCCCCGCCTTCGCCATGATGCCGACTTGGTCGTGCGGGATGAGGACGACGTCCGCCGCCTTTTCGGGATCCTTCGCGACGACGCTCTGCGCGTCCCAAGAATCCTGGATCTCGACCTTGATGTTCTCTTTTACGTCGGGGTTGGCGGCTTTGAACTCTTCGACGATCTTCTTGAGAAGCGTCTGATCCTCCGCGCCGCCCCAGACTCTGACTTCTTCCGCTTTTCCGCCGCACCCTGCGAGCGCCCCCATGGAGAGGCAGCCGCACAGGGCGAGCGTTGCGATCTTTGTGATTGTTTTCATGGTTTCTCCTTTTGAGAATGGGTTGCCCACCCCCCTACCCCCCTCCGATGGAGGGGGCGAGGGAAACTGTCCCTCGGAGGATAGGAAGATCTCGGGGAAGCTTGGCGCCCCTTGTAGGGGAGCTGTCACGCGCCCTTGCGTGACTGAGGGGTTCTCGGCGCCCCTTGTAGGGGAGCTGTCACGCGCCCTTGCGTGACTGAGGGGTTCTCGGCGCCCCTTGTAGGGGAGCTGTCACGCGCCCTTGCGTGACTGAGGGGGGTTCAACCCTATCCCCTGCCGATGCAGGTACTTCCCCTATAAGGAGAAGCAAGGGCAGATGCCCATTTTAGCGAGGGGGGTCCCCCCCTCTCTCCCGCCTCACGGAGGAGGCGGGAGAGGTTTGGAGGTAGGGATCAGCTGATGGCGGTAACGCGCGACTTATAGAGCGACCAGCTCGACTCTGCCTTGTAGGTATCGACGCTTGCCGAAGGCACCTTCACGGTGACTTTGCTCGTCGTCGTACCGAAGATGTAGGTCCCGAGCGTGGGCGGCGTAGTCGCAAGGATCGTGCAGGTCGTGCCCGTCGGGATGCTGCCGAAGGCATAGCTGCCGATCGCGGTGATCTTTTCGCCGATCGTGATGGTCTTGAGCGCGGAGCAGCCGTAGAAGGCGTAGTCGCCGATCTTCGTGACTGCGGTGAGCGTGACAGACGTGATCGCCGTCTTGTTGTAGAAGGCATACGGCTTGATCTCGGTGAGCGTCGAGAGGTCTTCGGGAGCGGTCGTGCCGAGGTACATGTAGACGATCTTGCCCGTTGCGTAGTCCACAAGCATCTCGTTTTCCACCTTGAAGCTCGTGTTCTCGGCGGCCACCGTGAGGCTCTTGCAGGTCGCGATGTTGGCGCCCGCGGCGAAGATGTCGAGAATGCTGTCCATGCTCTTCACCTCTTTGGGGATGACGATCGTCGCCAAATCGCCGCTGTAGGTGAGGAGCTTGCCGCTCTTATCGACGACCCAGCCGCCTTCCACTTCGTCGTAGCTGCCCGCTTCGACGTACTTCGCGCTCGCGAACTTCGCCTTGAAGTTGCCGCTGTCCTTGTAGGTGTCGATCTTGCCCTGCGGCACGACGAAGATGCCGTTGAATGCGGAAGTATCGCCGTGACCGAACGGGTAGCTCGTGTTGATCGTGGGCACGTTCGTGCAGTTGAAGATGACGATCGCGCCGCGCGCAAGCCCGTTGAAGCCGTTGCTGCCGATGTCCGTCACATTCGGGCCGAGGGTGAGCTTGGTGAAGCCCGTCTTGTAGAACGCCATCTCGCCGATCGTTGCGGCATTGACCGTGATCTCTTTTTCCGTGAAGATCGCGCTCGTGAATGCACGTTCGGGGATCGCCGCGAGGTCATTGAAGGGCTCGAAGGATGTGATCTTCGCGCCGCTGAAGGAGTTCGACCCGATCTCGGTGAGCGTTCCGAAGGAGAGCGTCTCAAGCCCGCCACGGTTGTAGAAGCAATATGCGGGGATCGTTGTGATCTTCGTGAGCGTGACGCTCGTGAGGGAATCCTTGCCCGTGAACGAGGCGCTCACCGCAAATGCGTAAGGCGCAATGGTCGTGATGTCCGTCGAGGAGAAGCTCGCTTCGCTTCCGAAGTAGTAGTAGAGCGTCGTGCCGTCATAGGAGACGAGGGCGTTGCCTTCCACCTTGAGGAAGGTGTTGCCCTGCGCCACGGTGATCGTGATCGCTTCCTTCGGGAAGCTGTTCACAGACGTTCCGAGAAGCCCTGTGATATCCTTGATCTTGATGTTCGCGGGGATCTCGATGGTGCCCGTCTTGGCGCCCGCATAGGACTTCAAGTAGCCTTCATCGTCGAGCACCCACGGGTTCCACTTGGCGTAGAGGGTGATGTCGTCGGAGACGGTATCGGTCTCGAAGTTGAACTGCGTGCCCCAGTTGCCGTCTTCGTCGCCGTCCTTCGTCCACCAACCCTCGAATACCCAGCCGCTGCGGGTCGGATCCTTGGCGGGTGCGGGAACATGATCGCCCTTCTTGACGGTCACGGTCGCCTGCCATGTGACGCCGCTCGGCTTGGTGCCGCCGTTGAGATCGAAGGTAACGAGGGCGCCCTTCTCCCACTTCGCATAGAGCGTGGTGTTCTCTTTGATCTCGCTCTCGAAGCTGAACTGTTCGCCCCATTCGCCCGATTCGGTGCCGTCCTTCGTGTACCAACCGAGGAACTCATAGCCCGCTCTCGTAGGCTTATCGGGCGCAGAGACCTTTTCGCCCGCGCGGAGCGCCTGCCAATCGATGGCGGAAGCGCCTTCGCCCGTCACGAATTCGACCCAGAGGCCGTTCTCTTCCCACTTCGCCCAGAGCTCGAGGGATTCGTCCTTGATGACGGTGCCGAATGCGGTGTACTTGCTGTCTTCGGAGAAGTCGGAGCTCGTGTACCAACCGGCGAAGACCTTGCCCTTCCACTTGGGCGTTGCGGGTTCATTGAAGGTCGCGCCCCAGTTGACCGCCGTCGTAGGAGCGGCGGGTACGCCTTCGCCCTCGCCCATGTGATAGGTGACGGCTACGGTGATCGCCGAGTAGTGCGTGCCCGCATACCAGTTCCAGTTGACGCGCGTCGACTGCTTATAGGTCGTAAGCGCGGAATTCGGAACATGGAAGTAGACGTAAGACTTGGAGCCGTCGCCGCCGAACGGATGCTCGGCGGACTTGACGCTCGACGTCTTGTAGAGCGTGGGCGGCGTGGTCGCATAGACGTATACGTCGACGCGGTGCTTGCCGTTGCCCGCCGAGTAAAACGCCGCCTGCCCGATCGTCTTCATCTTGTCGCCAAGATAGATCGTGGTGATCGCGGAGCTGCCCGTGAAGGCATTCGCCGTGACCGTGGTGGCCTTCATGAACTTCACCGTTTTCAAGGTGGTGATGCTCGCGAACGCAGCGGGGACCGTGGTGCCGTTCCAGACGATATCCACGAGCTTGGTGCTCTTGAAGGCGTCTGCGCCGATGGTCGCAACGTTCTCAAACGGGGT
Source organism: uncultured Clostridia bacterium (assembly GCA_947595585.1). GTDB lineage: Bacteria > Bacillota > Clostridia > Christensenellales > Borkfalkiaceae > Gallimonas. The sequence continues at coordinate 16,488 of CANQET010000020.1, read as the reverse complement.
GAAGTCGGTCATGCCCGCGCAGCTCTCGAATGCGCCCTTGCCGACGGAGGTAAGATCCTTCGAGAAGGTGAGCTTCTTGGCCGTCGCGAGGTGTCCGTAGAAGGCGCTCTCGCCGATCGCGGTGACGCTCTCCCACGTAAGCTCGGAAGCCTCGTCGCCGAAGAAGGCGTAGAGCGTGGCGCCGTCGTAGGAGAGAAGGGCGCCGTTTTGCATCTTGAAGGAGGTGCTGTCCCCTGCCACCGTGAAGGAGGTGCAGGCGCCGAGTTTCGCTTTGGTGCCGAAGATATCGAGGATGCTCGTGATGCTCTTCACCGTTGCGGGCAAGTCGACCTTATCGGTAGGACCGTAGTAATGGGTGAGTTTGCCGCTCTCATCGATCTCCCAGAAGTTCTCTTCCCACTTGGCGTAGATCGTGAGGTCGGAATTGCCCATCTCGTAGGTCTCGAAGTTGAACTTCTCGCCCCAGTCGCCGTCGGTGCCGTCCTTGGTGTACCAGTCGAGGAACTTGTAGCCGGGGCGGGTCGGATCCTCTGCGGGACGTTCGACCTTTTCGCCGGGAAGCACGGGCTGTTCTTCGACCTTCGAAGCGCCGTCGCCAGTATTGAAGGTGACGATCTTGCCGCTCTCCCACTTGGCGTAGAGCGTGGTGTCTTCGGAAATGGAATCCTTGGCGAAGTTGAATTCCTGCCCCTCGGAGCAGCCCGCATCCTTATACCAACCGAGGAACACGTGGCCCTTCCACTTGGGTGTTTCGGGCTCGGAAAGCTGCGTGCCGGGGCGAACCATTTCGCCTTCGACCTCCGCGCCGCTGTCGCCCGTCGAATAGGTGACGTTGACGCCCTTCGTCCACTTGGCGAAGATGGTGACGTTTTCGGTGACGTTGGAGCTCTCGAAGTTGTACTCCGTGCCCCAATCGGTGCTCTCGGAGCCGTCCTTCGTGTACCAACCGTCGAAGTAGTAGCCCTCTTTCGTCGGGTCGGTCTCGGGTCTTACGACCTTGCCGCCCGAAAGGTACTTCTGGCTCTCCACCGCCGTGCCGCCGTTTTCGGTATCCGTATCGAAGGTGACGGTGTAGACGTGGGTGTTCGTATCCGCCTTGATCTGCGCGGCGTAGGAAGCCCATGCAGCCGTGTAGGTATCCACGATCTCCTGCGGAACATAGAGCTCGGAACTCGCTTCCACGGCCTTCGCGGGAAGGGTGGGCGGCGTGAGAAGTTTCACATACAGCTTGAGGTTTGCACAGCCCGCAAAGGCTCCCTCGCCGATATTCTTGAGTTCGGGGTTGGAGAGGGTCGCGGAAGTGAGGCCGCTCTTCTCAAACGCATGCGCCGCAACTTCGGCAAGGTTTTCAAACGGCGCAAAGCTCGTGAGCCCCGCGCAGCCGTAGAAGGCATACTCCCCTACCGTTTCGGGGGTGCCGAAGGTGACGGAAGCGCCCGCCTTCAGCTTGTTGTAGAAGGCGTAGGGCTTCACTTCGGTGACGGCGGAGAAGTTGCCCGTGCCGCTGCCGAAGTAGCCGTAGAGGGTCTTCCCGTCCGTCGAGACGAGGGCGCCGTCCTGCATCTTGAAGCTCTCGTTCTCCTGCGCGACGGTAAACGACGTGCACTTATCGAGGTTGGCGGTCGTGGAGAAGATATCGAGAATGCTCCCGAGGGTCTTCACCGCCGCAGGCATGGTGACCTGTTCCATATTGCCCTCGTAGAAGGCGAAGGTGCCGTCCTCGCGGAGGCCCCAACCGTCCTCGGTGAAGTAGCCGAGGTAGTAGCCGAGATAGGCGTTCTCGTGCTTGGCCGCGTTCAGGAGAGATTCCTTCACATACACATAGCGATGGGTAAGATATTGGTTCTCGTTGTTGCCCGACTGCCCGAACGAAGCGTTCGCAACGACGGGAAGTTTGTCGCCCAAAAGGATGATATCGAGGTCGCACTTCATGGAATTCCACGTGAAGGCGCCCACGCCGATCGTCTCGCAATTTTCGCCGATGACGATCTTCTTGCACCCTCCCTTGGCGCTCGCCGTGCCCATGACCTGAATGGCGAAGGCCTTATCCGCGATCGTGACGATGTTGGGCAGGCGGATCTCCTTGATCTTCGTATACTGCTGTGCGATGTTGCCGTTGACTTCAAAGGCACTCGCGCCGACGTATTTCGCGTTGCAGTAGATGGTCTCGAAGGCGTTGTCGTAGAAGGCGTAGGCGCCGACTTTCTCCACCGAGCCGAAGAGGCTGTCGTAGGCGCCGTTGAGGGCCGTGAAGGCGTAGAAGGCGTAGTCGCCGACTTCGAGAAGGTTCTCGGAGAAGCCGAACGCCGTCATATAGTTGGCGCCGCCCGTCGTCGCGATGCCCGCAAAGGCATAGGGCGCGATCTTCACCGCCTTCTCATACTTGAGGGTCTTGGCCGTATAGCAGTAGTAGATGACCGTCTCATCGTAGCTCATGAGGGTGTTGTTCACGACCTTGAAGGACGTGCTCCCCTCTTCCACCGTGATGGATTTGATCCCCTTGAGAAGGCTGATCTGGGGAGTGCCGCCGCGGCTGTCGTAGACGAGCTGTGTAATGCTGTCAAGCCGCGTGAGCTCCTTGGGGATCTTGATGGCGGTCTTGCTGCCCGTGTAGCTCTTCACGGCGCCGTTTTCGATGACCCAGCCCTCATAGTCGCCCGTACCGGTGTAGTTTGCCCCCTTGGGAAGGAACTTCGCATACACGGTGGTCTCCGCATCGATGGGTGCGCTGAAGTCGAATTCCTTCGTGCACGCCGCGTCGCGGTACCAACCCATGAAGTCGGATCCCTCTTTCGCGGGGTCGTCTTTGGGCTTTGTCGCCGTCTTGCCCGCTTCGACGTGCTGGCTCTCCACTTGGGAGGCGCCGTCGCCCGTCGAGAAGGTGACGTTGTAGAACTTGCCGAATTTCGCATAGAGCGTGGTGTTCTCGGTGATGGGCTCCTCGAAATCGAAGGGCACGGTGCAATCTGCATCCTTATACCAACCGCCGAAGTCGTAGCCGCTCTTTTCGGGGTTCTTTGCAGGCGCCGCGGCCTTTTCGAGGCCCTTCACGCTCTGCGCCGCGGGGACGTTTTCCGCACCCTCTGCCGAGAAGGTGACGGTGAACGTCTGATCGGCCGTGCCGATCGCGAAGATGTTCGCGGCATAGGCTTTCCAACCTTCCGCCGCCTTGTAGCCCTCGAGGGAGGCCTTGGGCACGAATACATTGCCCGCAAAGCCTTGGAGGGCGTTCGCCCCGACCGAGACGGGCGCTTCCGCCTCCACCGTCATGGAGAGGAGCCCCGTGCCCGCGAAGGCATAGGCGCCGATGTTCGTGACCGTCTCGGGCAGGGTGATGCCCACGAGGTGTGCAAGCCCTTGGAAGGCGCCCGCCGCAATGCCGACGGTCCCCTCTTTTGCCGTGATCTGCGTATCGGCATACAGGCTGCCTGCGTATTTATACAGCGTCTTGCCGAGGTATACTTCGCCCACGGTGAGGCCTGCATCCCATGCGGTGCCGTTGAAGGCACCGTAGCCCACTTCCTCCACGCCGTCGCCGCCGTCTACCGTCGTCAGCGACGGGCAGCCGCGAAAGGCGCGCACGCCGATCTTCTTGACGCTCGCGGGGATCTTCAGGCCGCGGAGCGCCTGTTGATAGGCAAAGCCCTCTTCGGCGATGGCAACAACGGCCTTCCCCGCATGTACTGCGGGCAAAATGGTATCCTGCGGAAGGGTCTCTCCCGCCTTGACCGCGATCTCCACGCCGCCTTCCACCTCTTGGAAGGTGAAGTAGGTCTCCGCGGTCGCCTCGCCTTCCTTCCAATGGGCGTACACGGTGACGTTGCCCGTGATCGCCGCGCCGAAATCGAAGGCGGTGCCGTCCTCTTTATACCAACCGTCGAAGATGTAGCCGTCGCGCACAGGGTCGGCGGGCCGTACCGCCTTTTCGCCGATCGCCACGCCCTGCTTGGGAAGCGCGTTGCCGCCGTCGGTATCGAAGGAGACAATGTAGTTGAGAGTTTCGTTGCACTCGTCGCAGACGCCGTTGCGGTCGGCGTCGACATGCACGTGCGTGGGTTTCTCGCCGCAGGCGGCAAATCCCGCCACGGCCGTCCCCATACAGAGTGTCGCAAGGAACGCGAGTACCGCTTTCTTCTTACCTTTCATATTCTATCCTCCTTATGCTTTCCGCTCGATATACACGCTGAGCTGTCCCGATTTCGTCGAGGACGAGCCGTAGTTGACCTTGATATAGATGCGGAAGGTCATGGTCACCTGCTGGATATACGCCATCTCGAACTCTTCGCCGTCCTCTACGACGCCGCTGCCGTCGAGGCCGTAGCTATCCGCAAAGAGATAGTTCGACGTCCTGTTGCTCCCGCTCGCCTCGAGCATGTTCGGGAAATACTTATAGCTCGGGCCGACGAGAGGCTTGGGGTAAGCGACGGGCTTTTCGTCGCCGTTTTCGGGGTCGATGTTGGTGAGATACACCTTGATGCGGTCGTTCTTCTTCAAAGTAAAGTACTCGTTGAAGAACTGCACGGGGGTGCCGTAGCCCATATCGTCTACCGCCCATGCGTCGGTCCCCGAGACGAGGAGCGGGACGATGTCCTGCGTGTCGTCTTCATGGGTGATGAGCATGAAGTTCTTCTCGCCGCCGCCCACTTGCTCGGTGGGTGCCGCAGGCTCGTGCCGCTGAGAGAGCGCCGCGCGGAAGTCGGCATAGAGATAGAGATCTTCCTTTACGCTCGGCACCGTCTCGGTGTAGGTGACGGTCGCCTTTTCGATGTACCACCACCCCTGGAACACGAAGGGAGCGCCCTGCGCATCGGTGTGCTCTGTCGCGGGGGCGGGAAGCTCGGTCCCCGCCGCGCCTGCCTTGTAGACGTTGGGCCCCTCTTCGAGGTTGAGCGCGGCCTTTTCCTCCGCCGTGAGGGCGGTGAGGCCCGCTACGGTGTTATACTTGGTCTCCTTGGCCGCGGCGTCGTACCACGAACCGGGGACGAGGTAGACCTGCGCCGTCTCGGCTGCGGGAGCGGGCGTCGCTTCCTTTGCCACCGCCGTACCCACCGCGATGCCCGCGGTGCACGTCACGGCAAGCGCCGTTGCCATTGCAATGGATAATAACTTTTTCATGCTGTTTTCTCCTTATACCGAATAGATCGCGAACGTGTAGGCGGGAACGCTGGCGCCGCTGAGGCCCGTGCCGTTCGTCGCATACACGAGGGTACCGCCCGATTTGTCCGTCGACTTGCCGCCCGAGGTCGCGTTCAGGAACATGCGCCACGTGTTCACGCCGTCCGAAACTTCCCAAACCATGAGGTTGTAATCCTTCTCCTTGGAATCCGACGAGGTGAGGATGGTGACTTCCCCTCTCGCAAGAGGAGAATCGGCGCGCTTTCTGGCCGCGATGAGCCCCTTATAGGCGTTGTAGATGGAATCCTTATCGAGCTTCTGCTGTTCGAGGCCGTCCATCTGCTTGTTCCACTTATCCCATTCGCTGTAATAACCGTTGAAGCCGATCGGGAAGTAGCAGGTGGGATCGTTTGCATCCTGCCACCCGTAGGTGTAGGTGCCGTCCTCGGCCGCGGTGTTGCCCGTACTCGTCCACTTGTAAGGCTGGCGGAGCCACCGATCTTCATGGCCTGCGCCTTCGCCCTGCGCGTTCGCCGTCTTGCAGCCCGTCATGCCGAGCTCGTCGCCCGCGTAGATCCAGGTGATGCCGGGCATCGCGAGGCAGGCGCCCGCCCAGAGTTTTGCGAGCTTGCCCGTCGTCTCGTAGAGGCTGTCGGTCATATCCTGCTCGATCCAATCGGCCTTCGCGAGATTGCGCTTGGCCGTGAGACGGTTGCGGGCACGGGAGACGTCGTGGTTGGAGGTGAAGATGCCGTCGATGTAGTCGTGGCGGTAGAGGTTGAAGTCGAACTGCGCCGCGACATAGCTCTGCATGCCCTTGTTGTTGTAATCCTTGCCGTTGGTGCTGTCGAATGCAACCGTCGCGATCGCGCCCGCCATATCGTAGTAATAGTTGAAGTTGAATTGGCTGTCTAAGCCCTCATAGAGCTGTGCGATGTGGATGGGGTCGCCGTTGAAGTTCTCGGCGAGAAGCAGCGCGTTCGGATAGCTCGCCTTGAGCTTGGCGTTGAATTCGAGGAAGAAGTTGGCGTCCTTCTTCACGTCATACGAATAGTCGCCCGCGGTGGAACCGATGACCGAGCCGTCGGAGTAGTCGCGCACGATCTGCGAAGAGTGGTTGGGGTTCTCGTTGACCATGTAGATGTGCTTGGCCGCGTCGAGACGGAACCCGTCGAGCCCGAAGCTCATCCAATAGAGGGCGATATCCAAAATGGCGTCGCGCACGGCCTGATAGTCGAAGTTGAGCTCGGGCATGGAGCTGCCGAACGAGGAGTAGAAGTAATAGCCGTTGCTGTCTTTATACCACTGGTTCTTGGCCGCTTGGTCGGTGAGCGAACTCACGTATTCCTCGCTCTGCCACGTGTAGAAGCTGCGATAGTCGATGACCTTCAAGGTGCCGTCGGGCATCTTCACGGTCTCCTTCTGGAGCTTGGAGCTCTTCACGAACCAAGGGTTGGAGGTGGAGGTGTGGTTGAGCACGAAGTCCATGAGCACCTTCATGCCCTTTTCATGCGCCTTGGTGAGCAGCTCGCGGTAGTCCGCAAGCGTGCCGAAGCGGGGATCTACCGTGAAGTAGTCCTGAATATCGTACCCGTGGTAGCTGTTGGACTGCTGGAAGGGCGTGAGCCAAAGGGTATCCACGCCGAAATCCTTCAGTTCGTCGAGCTTGGAGATGATGCCCTGCAGATCCCCCATGCCGTCGTTGTTGCTGTCCGCAAAGGACGCGATGAAGATCTGATAGCCGACGGAGTTATCTTCCCAGCCCGTCGCAACTTCTTGCTGCGGGTAGAGGTCGCTGTTGCCCTTGTGGGAGACGACGTCGTGCTGCGAGACGGCCGCACCGGGCTCGAGGCCCGCATACGGATCGAAGACCACGAAGGATTCGTAGGTGGGCGTACCCGACTGGCCCTCGTTCTGACGGATGAACCAGTGGTAATCCCCCTTCTCGCGCTTTGCGCGGTCGAGTTGGAAGGTGATATCGCCGCTGTCGTTCACCCAGAAGCCCTGCCCGTGCAGACGGCTGTCGTGCGAGAAGAGCTGTACGCCGATGTAGTCGGTGTTTGCATAGCTCACATGGCTCGCCTTATGCGTGCGCGTCGCGCTGTCCCAACCGCCGTCGTCCCATGCGCCGTCGAGATAGATGTCGTATACGGCGCCGCTCTCGTCGATCTTCATGGGATAGAACGTCCTGCCCTCGGAGGGAACGGGGTTGTATTCCCACACCCAAAGCCCCCAATCGCCATAGACGTCGGAATCGATGGGCTCGTCGTAGGAATGCGTCGCGGCGTCGTAGCCGCTGTTGGTCGTGCCGTTCTCGCTTGCGTCGTGCGCGGCACGGAGATAGTGCACGTAGAGATGACGGCTCTCGCCCCAGTTGAGGTTTTCTTCATAGGCCTCCGCGATGTTGGCGGCGTCCGTCTCTTTCCACTTGGCGGTGAGCGTGAGGTCCTTCGTCACGGTATCCGTTGCAAAATCCCATTCGGAAGCTCCGTCGAACCACCCCGAGATCTCGTGGCCCTCCCAATAGCTCTCCTGCGGGATGATCGCCGTTTCGCCGCGCATGACGAGCGTCGTCGCCGGTGTGACCGTAACCCCCGCCGCCTTGGCTTCCGCGCCCACATCATACGTCACCGTATAATTGAGCACCTCGGCTTGCTTGGGGCCGTCATCGTTGGGATCGCCGCCGCATCCCGCAAGGCACCCGAGTGCGAGAATGAGCGACATTGCGATGCAGCCCAAACTTCTCTTTTTCATGCTTTTTCCTCCTGATATTTTTTAGGTAAACTGTTTTACCTAACTGCCAAAGAAAAACACAAAATCACGGACCTACGCTTTTGTCCGCGCACTTTGTGGTACGAATTTGGGGAAATTTCCCCAGATTTGTTCGCCTAATACCATATTAGCGGTACAAAGATCCTCGATTTTGATGCCGCTGCTTGACAACGCCAAACAAATTTTGAAAATTTTTAGATTTTTTTGGAGGAAAGTATTGACAGAAGCGGGGTCGTGTAGTATAATGACACCATAAAAAAGCCGCCTAATATGGTAATAGACGGCTTTTTTGCATGCAAAATCCCCGTCGGAACTCTGCCGACGGGATTTCCTTTATCCGTTCACCTGTTCCATCATCTTGCGCTTGTGATCGAGGAGAGAATGCACATATAATTTTAATGTGATGACGGGCGAGCGGTGCCCGAGCACTTCCGAGAGCGTCTTATCGTCCATCGCCCTCTCGTTCGCCCGCGTCGCAAAGGTGTGCCTGAGCGCATGGAACTTCTTATGCGGAATGCCGAGCTTCTTCAATAATAATTGGTAGCTTCTCTGAAAGGATCGCACGCGCACGGTATCCCCGTTTTTATCCGAGATGACGAAGTTGGATTTGCTCTCCTTCTTCATCTCGGAAAGAAGCGCCATGAGGCAGCTCGGCAAGGGGATGACGCGGCGGGAGGAGTACGTCTTGGGGCGGTCGATGATCTTCATGTAGTTGCCGTTCTCGTCCTTCCCGTCGCGGCAGGTCTTACTTATGGTCATGAGCGCGTTGTCGAAATCGATGTCCTCCCACTCAAGGGCGAGAAGCTCCCCAATCCGTAGCCCCGAGTGCAGACAGATGATGATGCCGTTGAGCTTGTGCCTTGTCGCCCGCTTTTGCAGCATCTTCGCAATTTCATTCTCGATCTGTGCCTGTTCGTCTTCCGTAAACACGACGACTTCCGTCTCGGGTACTTTGGGAAGGGTGAGCTTGTCGCCGATGTACTTCTCCGCATAGCCCAAATTGTAGGCGCGGCGGAGGGAGTTGCGGAACACGCTGAAAATGAGGCGGATGCTGTTCGCCGAGAGCGGTCCGCCCGTGAGAAGGTTTCCATGTTCCAAGAGCCCCGTAATATAATGCTGGATATAGGAGACGTCGAGCTCGTCGAGCTCGGTCTCCCCGAAGATGGGTTCGAGCCGCAGACGGATCGTATCATGATACGCCCGATAGGTCCTCTCCTTCTCGACGGGCTTCACATAGTCCTCAAGCCAGATATTCAGCCATTCTCCGTATTTCATACCCTACCTCTTATCCTTCGCGTATTTATCATTCGTATATTACCTCTTGCCCGTGTACTTTTATCATCTTTGTACAATTTCTTGTTTCCGTGTACTATTTTTTACTATCTGTATACAATCTTTTATCGTCCGTAACTACATTATAACAGAAATAAAAACGGCTTGCAAATGGCAAACCGTTTTACTAACAAAAAAAATTTTAAGAAATTTTTCGCCGCCGAACTCCTATGCCGCATGCTTCTTTTTTTGTTCCCTCTTGCCGTCGTGGGTCACGCATTTGAATTGAGAAATTTTGCGAGATCCGTCATCGCTTGTTCCCGCTTATCCCGATCTTTGCCATTTGCGCATCACAACCTTGGAGAGAGGACTCCCAAAGCGCGTGCTTCGTCTCCTCCGCCTCGATGGCCCGGACGGAGGCAAACAGCGTTTCGAGGTTGATCTCTCTCTGAAAATAGAGGGAGATCGCCTTCAGGATCCTGCCCCGCCCCGAAAGCGCTTCACGGAAGTATTCGAGATCGAGATAGGTGTTCCATACGCTGTGATCCGAGACGAACCCATGCTCGGTCAGAAAATATCCCGCATAGAGCATATCCGTCTCGTCGCCCTCCGCAAGGTGGCGCTTGCGAAGCCTCTCGCGTGCGGCTTCCGTATTGCCCCGCCTTTCCCGAGGATCGCAGCCGCTTACGGCCTCCCCTACCCAATGCGGGAGATCCGTAAGCACCACGACGTCTTCGTAGGGCGCATGAAATTTCGCATCCCACACCTTCTCCCTTGCGGGCTTCACGATATCGCCGAAGCGGAAGGGCGTGGGGATCTCGACGTACAGCATTTCGAAGGCATGAAACAGCACGTCGTCCTGCTCCGAAGTATCGACATCGAGGATGGTGCCGCTCGAAAGAAGAGTGAGTGAAACCGTCCTGCCGTCGGACAGAAATTGCTTCACGACCTCGGCTTTTTCGACCCCATCTTCATCTTTTGCGGCGAAAAAGCATTCGTCGAACGTGTGAAAGAGACTATGGTCATCGCGGTTCCAGCCCTCGGCGGAATTGTAGCTATGAAAGAAATAAACTGCATCATCCCCCGCCCTTTTGCATTCTTCGATAAGCGCATCCTGTTTTTTGAAGTACGCGTTGAGAAAACTTTCGAGCGTGTGGTCTTTGAATGCCTGAAAGCGCCGCTCTTTGAGCTTATGATCGGGATGTTGCGCCAAAAGATCTACATAGGCCCCCCGCTTTTCGGCAAGAGAGGCGCTTCTGCTCCCGTGGATGACATAGAGCGCTTCCTCGGGCGAAAAGACGTAATTTATCTTGCGAAGGTGCTCCGCAATATCTTTGGAATTGAGAAACTTTGTAAAGTCCATGCCTTACCTCCCGCCACCGGACTTGGGAGAATAGAATTTTTTGTTGAGCGTCTCGCGCAAAAGTTGCTTGGTCATCTTTCCCGCGCGGATCATAGCCTGCAGCGGGAGAAGAAGATCCTGCGCCCCGTCCTCTTTCAGCGCTTCGAGAAACTCTTCCGTGCACGGCCGCATATCGTTCTCGTGGAGCGTATCGTCCCGGAAATGCCCCACGTCGTAGTAGTATTCGGGAAGATCGAAATGAAGCAGACGATAGCGGTTTTCCCAAGGCTTCGTGCGGTCCGTGGGGATATGCGGTGTCTCATATACGAGCAGGACCGTCTCATGATAATATCCCGTGGGCGTGCCGCAATAGGTGACGAGATCGCCCGCCTTGAACTTTGTTCCCGCCGCGGGAAGTTCATTTCCCACGCGGTATTCGATCTTCTTTTCGGGATAGACGAAGTAGCGTTTGCGGTCCGCCCCGTCGTAGCGAAGATACCGATCGATCCGCAGCGGCTGCCCGTCCGCCGCGCCTTCGTCAACTTCGGAGACGATGAGCGCGTAATCGATATGGTCCGCAATATATTCTTCTTGGCATTTTTCCGAAAGTTCGGCGAAGGGCTTTCCGTTTTGCCGCAAAACGATATCTCTCGCGCAGATCTCATGAAGAAGTTCGGAGAACTTCTTCATGAGAAACGCTTTCGCCTGTGCAAAATCGGAAAAGACGGCGGAAAAGCGGGAATTTTCCTTCCATTCCTGCGTCCCCGCGATCCTTTCGACGTCGCGGACGGCGTACCCATGTGCATGATAAACTTTCATGAGAAATTTTACACCTCTGCAGGATCAAGCGCGAACGCCGAGATCATCGGCCGCCTCCGCCGTGGATTTCGGAAAAAATTTGGGGCGATGGGTTTGGGAGAGAAATTTGAATATCTTATACCCGATATTTATCCCAAATAAGCGCGTCAAGCCCCCGAACTGTCAACGAAGGATATTGCGTACGCAAGATCGAAACTGCTCCCTCCATGATCTCTTGGCAGTATTTTACTTCCACGGCACATCCGTAAGCATCTTTCATGCTTTGCAACAGGTGTACGTCGGGCTTACAACGGTTCGGGTCTCCCGCAAGCATATAGAGATAGTTCTCTGCGGCATCTCCTATCCCCTTTACGCCGCGAATGCACGCTGCCAATCTCTCACCGTCGCTTCCCTGAACCCGTTGAAAATCTTCCATCGTATGTACGCCGAGTTTGAGAAGCCCCTTGGCAAGATCGTAGCATACTTCGGATTTTAAGCACCCGGAGAGCTTCTGATTGTTTTTCAGCAATTCGGCGGCAAATTTTTCGCATCCATATTCTTCTATATGCGCAACAAAATCATCGAGCGGTTCCCCTGCCGCAAGTTTATCGCCCATCATATATTTTGCCGCGTAACGATCGACAATGGGCACTGTTACGGGAAAATATTTTGCTCTGAGCGAGTAGATGCAATCAAGAATGCACACCGATAACGAACGATAATGATACGTTTCGGCATCGGCATTGCCGAGATTGATGTTTTGCCGGCAGAACTGCGCAAATACTTCGGGATCAAATTGTTTCATATGTTTTGCCTCCGCGGTCTTTCCCGCCGTCTTAATGGAAAACATTATACCACATCGCACTGTGAAATTCAATACGGAAGGCCCAATTCGAGGTAGAGCTTTTTCAGGATGATGGCGCGGGAGAGGCTGTCGGTACGCGGGTCGTATACCCCGAAATACTCCGCAACGTTGCAAAGGCTCGGGTAGCCGCGCTCCGCGGGATATCTTTTTGCCGCAACGGGCTGCAATTCAAGCGTTTCGACGTGGAAATCGAAAAACCCGCTCTCTTCCGCCTTCGAAAGAAGCGCCGCTTCGAGGTCGGGCGGGTCCGGCGAAAACGTAACGACGAGGCACCCCTGTATAAATTCGAAGGCCTTTTTTCTCACCTGCGCTTCGGGCGGAGCGCCGACGAGGTGATCGTTGGTGACGCCGAACAAAACTTCATCCCCCGGCAAGATCTCTCTTGCGGGGCGGGCAAAGGAATGGTAGACGGCAACCGTCTTGCCGCCCCTCACCTTCACCGCCCCCACTTCGATGATGTGCTCTTGCCCTTGCGTTTCAAGTTCGAGAAATACGAGATTCATTGCTTTTTCCTCATGAAAATTTCGATCGCCTTTCGGGCAAGTTCGGGCGTCAGGCCTATCTTCTCGTTCGTCTTTACAAAATACTCGGTGAGGCCGCGGCCGTCGTAATCGAATTGCAGATCGTCCAAGATGACGAAGCTCTCCCAACTTCTCGCGTTGAGATATTCGGCGATCCCCTCCCCGCGGGAGAGATACCGCCCATCGGCACGATCGGGCGTTTTATCGGCGGCGCATAGCCCCGCCGCCCATAGCTTTCGATCGAGATAATTCGCAAGGTCATCCTGAAGATGTTTCCGCGCATGCTCCTTTTCCCAATGTTCTTTCCATGTGGAATGAAGCACGATCTTTGCGCCCGTCTCTTCGATGATATGCTTGAGAAGCAGTACTTTTTCGCAGTCGATGCCGATATACTGCCCGCAGCGGGCTTGGGAGGCGGGCGTATTCAGCACGCCGTCGATATCGAGAAAGAGATATTTCATGATGGCCCCCCTCCGCCTCGATGGGCTTAAAGCCCGAAAAATCGATAGGAAATGCGGGCGGCAAGACGCCGCCCGCGCTTCAGACTGCGCTGCGCTTACTTGATATAAGCGTAAGATCTTGCGTCTTTTGCAATAAGATACTTTTCGGCGTAAGAGTTTTCGGGAACGAGAAGTTCGGGGGAGCCGATCATGAGAAAATTGGGCTCTGCGATCTCTTCGAGAGATGCGGGAAAGACGATCTTTTTGAAGTTGCGGAAGAAGATCGTGCTCGCGCCGATCCTCTTTACGCCTTCGGGAATGACGATCTCATCCCCGTATACGGCGACGACGGACATGGTCTCACGCTCGATGAGACAGCCGCCTTCGGTATAGTAGTAGGGATTGTTTGCATCGACGACGATCTTCACATGCTTCTCGGGATTTTGATGGAAGAAGCCTTCGAAGATGGTCTTTACGGAGGCGGGAATGAAAATGCTGTCGATATCGCTTCCGCCGAATGCGAACACGCCGAGTGCTTCTACACCCTCGGGAATGCGGACGTCGCCCTTGATGCTTTCGACCATATCGAATGCAAATGCGAAAATGGTCTTTACGCTTCCGTCTGCGGGCAGAAAAGCCCCATTGGCGGCAAGGTAGAGTACACCGTCCCGATCCATGAGGCAGTTGTTTTTCACATAGAATACGGAGTTCCCCTCTTCGACTTCGATGCTTTCGAGTTCGCCGAAGAAGCCATGGTATTCGAAGGCGGTAAAATCGATGGCCTTCACGTCTTTGGGGAGGAAGAGGTGCTTCTCATCTGCTCGGTCAAATGCGACAATTACGCTGTTCTCGATCTTCATACATTCACCTCATAATTTTTTTTGTAGACGGAGTATACCACATTCCGTTTCCGAAAATCAACTATAATGCGTGCCGAAATTTTCTTATTTGAAAATTTTCAGTCGAGGTCGTTTCCTTCGCCGTCTTTCGTTTGAATGGTATCGAGGAATTGTATCAGCTGCTTTCTGCTCTTGATGCCGACAAAATCTTCGACCGTGACGTATTCATCGGTCGGATCGCCGTCCACTTGCCGGAATGCACCGTAGCCCTCAAGCTGCTCCGGGTCGGTGATGATACGGATCACGTTGAGCTTCGCTTGGAGGAAATTTTCCAAGTCATTGTCCTTGGGATCTCCCTCGAGGACCCACGGATGATAGAGCGGGAAGTCGGGGTTCCTCAATTCGGACCTCGAAAACATGGGAGATTCGTCCACGGGGAATAACTTACGGATTACTATGGTGTATAGAAATTGACTGCCAGGGATGCACCCCCTCGCCAAACAATTTTTCAGGTATTCGAGTTTGTAGTTTTGGATCTTTTCATTCTTCCCGACCCCATACTTATAAGGCGTTTTATCGCGAGCCAGCTCCATGCACGCAGCGGATACCACGTCGGAAAATCCGGGCTTATCCTTCAAGCCGAAGCCGCCCTCTTCGATGGGATCGCCAAAGAGCTTTTCGCAATATTTTTTTGTAAGCTGATAACGCTGCTCGGATTCATAGTTGGGCCAATCGTTCTCCGCCATCTCCTGCAGGATCTCCTTGAGCGACTTTTGCTCATACATCTCCGCATAGACCTGACTTGCGTCCGGCTTCTTTGCGAACAGTCCCTTTACCTTATCGAGAAATCCCATCATGTCCCTCCCTTACATGTTGAAGAGCATGCCCGTGGCGTCGCCGCGCGCGATGATCTTTCCCGTGAAGTTCGTCGTAGCATCGATGTTCTTCTTGTAGTAGCCGAGGATCCTGCCGCTGAACGCCTTCACCGTCTTGTTGCCGGCGGCATCCGTCTCGATCGTGCCGATGATCTTGCCGCTGAAGTCTTTGATCGTCTGTTTTTCCATTTTATTTTCTCCTTTTTGCCCTCATGGGGCGATTTTCCTGAATGAAATATCCCAAATCGGGATATTATGATTATACCATTACGGTATAATGTTGTCAAGAGGAAATTCCGATTTATGAAGCGTTTGCGGGAATTGAGGGAAAAAAGAGGCATTTCGCAGCTCCGCCTTGCGATGGACCTCTCCCTCAACCAAAACAGTATCTCGCGGTATGAGACGGGAGAGCGGGAAGCGGACTATAAGACGCTCGTCGCTCTCGCCGACTATTTCCGTGTGTCCGTCGATTACCTCTTGGAACGAACAGATGACCCCCGCCGCCTCGAATAATTTCCGCCGTCACGCCGCCTCTTCCATGGCGGCTTTTATTTTGCGGATCTCCGTGCCGAGGAGCGTTTTCTTTTCCAAAAGCGCCGCCGCGAGCGCATCGAGAAATGCCCTGTTCTCGACGAGGATCTTCTTGGCGCGAAAGTAGTACCGCTCCATTTCGAGGGCGACCGCGCTGTCTCTTGTATCCGCGACGCGATTCCCGCTGTCGTTCGTCATATGCTGCGCGAACCCCATTCCCGCATAATCGTCCACAAGGCGCATTGCGATATCGCACGCGCGATGCAGGTCGCTGCTTGCACCCGTATCGATCTCGCCGAATACGAGTTCCGTCGCCGCCCTTCCGCCGAGAAGGGAAAGTATGCGGTTCTCCATATAGGATGTGGAAGTAAAGTAATCGGGCGACTGCGATACGGACGCGATCCCGCCCGTCCTGCTATCGTGCATGCAGACGGAGACGAGGTTGACGCTCCCCCCTTCCAAAACTTCCGCGATGACCGCATGCCCCGCCTCGTGGTAGGCAATGCGCCTCTGCGCGGAGAGCGAATAGCGTTCTCCGTTTTCGGGGGCATTGAAGATCACGCGCATGCAGGCACGGACGATGGAGTCCATGTCGATGATCTTCTTCCCCGCAAACCCGGCGAAGATCCCGGCCTCGTTGACGACCCTTTCGAGATCGGCACACGATCTTCCCTCGAGGATCCGCGCGATCGCCTCGGTGTCGACGTCGGCGACGAACTTCTTTTGCGAAAGATAATGCGCGATGATCTTTTCCGCATCCTTACCGCCCGGCGTATCGATCTCGATGACGGTATCGAATCTGCCCGAACGGAGCAGCGAGCGCGGGAAGTGACGCGTATCGTTCGCCGTCGCAAGCACAAAGACGCCCGTCCCCCTTGCCCCGTCGATGCAGGATTGCACGGTGACGAATTCCTCGGAATTGGTATGGTCTTCGTCGTCGTTGGCGAATTTATCGAGGTCGTCCAAAAAGACGACGGAGGGCACCTGCGCTTTTGCTTCTTCAAACGTCTTCTTGATCTCATCCACGAATTCCCCGTCCGCCTTTGCCTTGCGGCAGAGAAAGACCTTCCACCCGAGCGCCGCAATGAAGCAATTCGCCATCGTCGTCTTGCCCACGC
>CANQET010000019.1 GCA_947595585.1 uncultured Clostridia bacterium | reverse complement strand
TTCAAGGTCTTGCCGATGTTGCGGCTCTCGTTTGCGGCGTTGGTGACGCGCACGTTGGCGTAGGTCGCGATCTTCATACCGATGAAGCCTGCCGTCGCCGACATTACGGCGCCGATGAGGAATGCGATCGCCGCTTCCCACGCGATGAAGAGCGCCAGCACGACGGCAACGACCGCCGCAATGATCGCTACGATCTTGTATTCGTAGAAGATGAAGGCGTTTGCACCCTCGCGGATCTTCGCCGCGATGTACTGCATGCGCTCGTTCCCTTCCTTGAGCTTCTTCGTAAGATAGAAGTTGAGCGCGGCAAAGCCCAATCCCAACACCACCGCGAACATCACGATGATGGTGAGAATGTTGAGGCTGAGCCCGTTCGGGAAGGTGGAAGAAGTGAGTAAATTGAACATGTTCCCTCCTTTGCCTCGGGGGTGCGGTATCCGCTTGACCCGAGTAGTATCCATATTATATCACGCCCGCGCGAATTTGTCTATTTTTCGCGAAGATTTTCGAAAAAATTTCCGAGGAGGGGAGACAGAATGAAGAATGGAGAATGGAGAATGAAGAATTGAAAATTGAGAATTGAGAATGGTAAATGGGGAATGGGGGCCACGCCGTGGGCCATTCCAAACAATACCCCCTCCGTGGTCCATTCCAAGCAATACCCCCTCCGTGGGAGGGGGACCAAGGGGGTGGGGCGGCGAGAAAGTAAGTACGAAGTCCGAAAGCCCTACCCCCATCGGGGGGAGGGTGGCACGGCATCGCCGTGACGGATGGGGGGCAACGGCTTCCAAATACGTCATCAAATACGTCATTTCGAACGTAGTGAGAAATCTCAAAGTCGAGATTCCTCCTCCCTACGGTCGTCGGAATGACGTATTGATAGGCTTTTTCGTATTCTGCCCACCCCCCTACCCCCCTCCGTGGGAGGGGGTGGTGCTTGAAATAAACTACATAGGTACCCCATCAAACGTCATTTCGCCCCGACCGAAGCTTCTATTTGTTCTACTAAGGTCGGCACGAGCCATAGGCGAAGTTACGAAGTAGAGAAATCTCAAGTAAAATTAAGACTAAGGCGATGTTTCGACTACGCTCAACATGACGTTATTAGAATGAGATTCCTCGGCTACGCCTCGGAATGACGTACTGATTGGCCCCGTCGTCACCCTTGCCCCCCACCACCGCCTACGGCGGAGCCTCCCCCCGATGGGGGTAGGCCTTGCGCTCGTGATAAGCAATACGGGTACCCCGCGTTTGCTCATCATGAGCGACAACGGGTACCGTCAAACTGCGGAGAAGCAAGCAGAACGAGGAGCGCGCGGCTTCCCGACGGGAGCGTACCCAAATGTACGTGACCGAGGGAAACGTAAGCGCGACAAAGTTATGCGCAGCTTATCCGCAGTTCGCTTATTTGAAGTAACAAAAAAGACCCCACGGGGGGGCTTTTTTGTTACTTCAACCCCGCCGTATGCCGCACGGTGCCGTAGGAATTGGCCATCAAGTTATATTCCACCACAAACTGCATCACGCTGTGGGCGGGCACCTTCACCGAATAGGAGAAGTGCTGATCCACCGCCTCGCCGTATTCGGTTTCCTCATACATGAAGTAGAATTTCTCGGTGCCCTCGACGATCTTCCCGTCGAGATCGCGTACCATGGCGACGATCGCGCCCTTGAAATACATGCTCACCGTGACTTCCCGCTCCGTATCGCCCTGATTGACGAAGGTAAAGAGGTCCTGATAATCCTTCATCCAGTTGCCGATGTTGGCGAGGATGCCGCGGGAGTCGTAGGTCTCGCAGCCGATCGTGACGGGCAGGCGGTCGGGGCCGTAGACGGTACGGAAGGAAGTCATATCCGTGCCCACGACTTCGTTGTGATTTTGTACGTTGTTATGCGTCACCCAATCCGTCCTTTCTTGCACATGGGGTGTGGAATCGATGGGTTTTCCGGGGATGCCGCAATCCCGCTCGATGCCCTCTTCGTAGTAATTGGTATAGACGACGGGCAGCTCTTCCGCGGCGGGCGTGGCGTCGTTGAAGGTCCACGTGGCGCTGTTGTCGACGACGAAGCCCTCGTCGTCGCCCACGGAGGCGGCCCCGTACATGTGGATGCTCGGCTCGACGATGCCGATCTCGGTATCGCAAGCGGGGGTACCCGGTGCGATCAAATCGGGTTTGTTGTAGATATAGAAGGCGCCCATGGCGCTTCCCACGACGTCGAAGAGCACGGCCCCGTTCTGGCAGTTGCCATTGGTCATCTTATCGGCGGTGTTGAAGACGTTGCACTTGCCGAAGGCGTCCGAAGTCGTGCCGCCGATGACGTAGATGAACTTTCCCGCGGGGACACGGTAAGTCGTGGGCTGGATGTTGAGGACGGGATATCCCCCGCCGAAGTTGAAGTAGGCCTTCCAGTTTTCCTTTTGGGAATCACTCAAAAGGCTCATATCGGGCATGCCAAACTTGGTGTTGTAGAACTGCGTCCACTCCTGCTCCCCGTGGAAGGACCCTGCCCCCGCGCATTGGAAGCCCACGTTCTTCACGGTGATGAAGGCGTCCTCGGTGCCCGTGTTCGTCACGCGGTAGCCGTACCACACCCCCGGGTCGATGCCGCCGCTCTGGTGCTCGAAGGTGAAGAAGACTTCGCGGCCCGAGACATCCTGCCGCGTGATACAGTGGTTGATGGCGTCGGGGAAGTCCGCAAGCGTCTCGGGGGCGTTGCAGTAAACGTAGAGCGTATCGGGGCGCTTGATGTATTTGATCTCGGCAGGCTGCAGAGGATCGACGGAGGGGGTCTTTGAGACGGTCTCGAAGCTCGATGCCGCAGGGGCCTCGGCAAGTTCGAAGGGCTGCAGGCTCTCGTTCTCCTTGGCCGTCACCGTGACGCGCACGATCTTGCCCTTGGGCGTGACGCGGGCGTAGACCCTCTGCCCCTCTTCGAGCGCGATCTCGAAGGAAGACGTCGCATCTTTGAGGAGGGCCCCCGCCGCATCGAAGAGTTCATAGCGCGCGACTTGCTCGGGTTTGAAGTCCACCGTGTACGTATCGGTGAAGGGGACCTTCATCTTATACCCGCTGCTACCCGCCTGTTCGCTCGCCCAAAGGGAGGAGAAGCGGATCTCGGGAAGCGCGGCGTACTCCGAAAGGTCGAAGTCCGTTGCCGTCGTCCCGCCGCCCGTGCAAGCACAGCAGCTCAAGACCAGAAATGCCGCAGCAGCCGCGGCCGCCCAATGTTTTTTCATAGACACCTCGAAGGTTTGGATTTCGGATATAGACGGGGCGAACAAGGCGCGCATCCCTTGCGGGATACGCGCCTTGTTCAAAGGGGGGGAAGGAGTCACGTCAATGCAACATAATGCTTGACGTACCCATAGGAATTGGCCATGAGATTATATTCGACGACAAACTGCACCACGCTGTGTGCGGGGATCTTCACCGTGTAGACGAAGTGCTGATCGAGGGCCTCCCCCGAATCGGTCTTGCCGTAGGTGAAATAGAATTTCTCGGTGCCCTCGACGATCTTCCCGTCGAGCCCGCGCACCATGCCGACGAGCGCGCCCGTCGCTACGGTGTGGACTTCGATCGTCCGTTCTTTGTCGCCCTGGTTGACGAAGGTGTAGAGATCTTGATAATCCTTCATCCAGTTGCCGATGTTGGCGAGCGCGCCCCGCGAATCATACCATTCGCAGCCCACCGTGATGGGCAGGCGGTCGGGGCCGTAGACCGAACGGAAGGAAGTCATATCCGTGCCCACGGCATCGTGATTCGTCTGCACGTTGATGTGCGTCGCCCAATAATCCTGCTCCTGCGTGTGCAGGGTCGAAGGGATCACGGCGCCGGGCGTCCCCGTCTCTTCGAGCTCGTCCGCATAGGAGTTGGTGAAGGTCACGGGAAGCTGCTCGGTCTCGGGCGTGGCGTCGTTGAAGGTCCACGTGGCGCTGTTGTCGACGACGAAGCCCACGTCTTCGCCCGCATGGACGACGCCGTACGCCTCGGGATCGTTGATGCCGATCTCGGTATCGCAAGCGGGGGTACCCGGTGCGATTAAATCGGGCTGATTATAGATGTAGAAGGCGCCCATGGCGCTGCCCGCGACCTCGAAGAGCACGGCCCCGTTCTGGCAGTTGCCGTTGGTCATCGTGTCTGCGGTGTTGAAGACGTTGCACTTGCCGAAGGCGTCCGTCGTCGTGCCGCCGATGACGTAGATAAACTTGCCTGCGGGGATGCGATAGGTCGTCGGCTGAATGCCGAGGACGGGGTACGTCCCGCTGAAATTGAAGTAGGCGTCCCAATTCGCCTTCTGGGAATCACTCAAAAGGCTCATATCGGGCATGCCGAACTTGGTGTTGTAGAACTGCGTCCACTCCTGTTCGCCATGATAGGAGCCCGAACCCGAGACCTGGAAGCCCATGTTCTTCACGGTGATGAAGGCGTCCTCCGTGCCCGTGTTCGTCACGCGGTAGCCGTACCACACGCCGGGGTTGATGTTGTCGCTCTGATGCTCGAAGGTGAAGAAGACTTCGCGGTTCGAAACGTCCTGCCGCGTGATGCACTTGTTCACCGCTTGCGGCCCCTGCTGCACGGCTTCGGGCGCGTTGCAGTAGACGTAGAGCGTATCGGGGCGCTTGACGTATTTGATTTCGGCAGGCTGCAGAGGATCGACGGAGGGGGTCTTCGAGACGGTCTCGAAGCTCGAAGCCGAGGGAGCCTCGGCAAGTTCGAAGGGCTGGATGCTCGCGTTTTCCTTGGGCGTCACCGTGACGCGCACGATCTTGCCCTTGGGGGTGACGCGGGCGTAGACCCTCTGCCCCGCCTCGAGGGCGATCTCGAAGGAGGAATATGCATCCACGAGGAGATGCCCCGCCGCGTCGAAGAGCTCGTAGCGCTCCACCTGCGTGGACTTGAAGTCCACCGTGTAGGTATCGGTGAAGGGGACCTTCATCTTGTAGCCGCTGCTGCCCGCCTGCTCGCTCGCCCAAAGGGAGGAAAAGCGGATCTCGGGAAGCGCGGCGTACTCGGAAACATCGAGCGCGCCCTGCTCCGTCCCGCCGCCGCCCGTGCAAGCACAGCAGCTCAGGACCAAAAACGCCGCCGCCGCGGCCGCCGCCCATTTCTTCGGCATGCTCCGACCTCCCAAGATGAGTACAGTACCTATTATACATATTTTTGCACGGTTGTCAAGGGAAATTGAAAAAAAGTTTTTTCTTTTTGAAATTTTTTATGAAATTTTTCAAAATGCTTCAATTTTTGCGCCCCTCACTGAAAATTGTTTTCAGGGGGAAGAGAATGAAAAATGAAGAATTGAGAATGAAGAATGAAGAATGGAGAATGAAGGATGGGAAATGGAGAATGGTGAATTAAAACAGTTACCCCCTCCGTGGGAACAAATACAAAGTCCGAATATCCCCTCCGTGGTTTATCCCAAGCAATACCCCCTCCGTGGGAGGGGGACTAAGGGGGTGGGCGGCGGAAAGAAAAGTACGAAGTCCGTCCTCATCCCGAACGGAGCGGAGTGAGCGGATCTTAAAGATACGCTCGGACTACGCCTACTTCGCGCTACGCGCTCGTGCCGTGCTTCGATAAACAATAGAAGCCTCGCACGGGGCGGTATGAGGTCGCTCATGATAGGCCCCTACGAAGTCCGTCCCCTTGCTGCCCCTCATAGAGGATGGCTCTACGTAGTCCGTCCCTTGCTGCCCCTTTAGGGGAAGTACCTGCGTAGCAGGGGATAGGGTTTCAAAACCCCTCAGCCGCGTCTTACGCCGCGACAGCTCCCCTACGAGGGGAGCCAAGGGACGCTCGTGATATGCTGCATCGTCTCCTGCCCACCCCCCTACCCCCCTCCGATGGAGGGGGTGGTGGTCTGTTCTCCAATGGAGGAGTGCGCATGGGATGGCCATGGGGGTGGTGCGCGGAATAAACTACATAGGTACCCCGCCTACGTCATTTCGCCCCGACCGCAGCTTCTATTTGTTCTACTAAGGTCGGCACGAGCCGTAGGCGAAGTTACCAAGTAGAGAAATCTCAAAGTCGAGATTCCTCCTCCCTACGGTCGTCGGAATGACGTACTGATAGGCCCATACGCAGTCCACCCTCATACCGAACCCCGTTAGGGGTGAGTGTATCTTAAGATCCGCTCACTTCGCTACGCTTCGTTCGGGATGAGGTCGCTATAATAGGCCCCGTCGTCTCCTGCCCACCCCCTACCCCCCTCCAATGGAGGGGGTGGTATATACGTCATTTCGAACCCCGTTAGGGGTGAGAAATCTCAAGGTCGAGATTCCTCGGCTACGCCTCGGAATGACGTGCTAATGGGCCTTGCCGATTATCCCGAATACGGGTATCGTCAAACTGCAAAGTTGCAAGTAAGACAAGCAATAGCGAGGCTTTTCGCAGGGAGCGTACTTTAGACGTACGTGACCAAGAAAAACGTAGCATGACGCAGTATTACGCAGCAAATTTGCAGTTCGCAAATACGAAGTCCAGAAAAAAACACCCGCGGGGGGTGCTTTTTTTCAATGAATATTATCCAAAATATCCAGCATTTCGGAGATGCGGTCCAGGTCATCTCTTGTGTAATAATCGATATATATCCTGCCCTTTTGCTCGGTCCCGATGAGACTTACTTTGGTTTTGAAGGTCTCGCGGAGGCGTTCGATAAAGTGGGTCAGCTCTGCGCTCACCTGCGCGTTCTTCTTTTTCTTGGCGCTCGCGAGCACTTCGGGCGGATTGAGGTGCTGCTTTACGGCACGCTCCATCTCCCGTACCGACCACCCTTCCGCAACGCAGGTCTTCGCGATCGCAAACTGTTCCTCCATGGGAACGGGCACGAGCGCACGAGCATGCCCTTCGGAGAGCTTGCCGTCCCGCACGAGGGCGATGACGTCGTCGTGCAGCTTCAGAAGCCGCATGGTGTTGGCGATCGCGGAGCGGGATTTCCCGAGCTGTTTCGCGAGCATATCCTGCGTTAGATCGAACTCTTCGAGGAGCCGCTTCATGCCGTAGGCCGCATCGATGGGATTGAGGTCCTCACGCTGCAAGTTTTCGATGAGCGAGATCTCCTGGATCTCCTTTTCGCCGAGTTCACGGATGATGACGGGCACCCGCTCGAGCCCCGCCCGCATGGCGGCACGGTATCTGCGCTCGCCCGCGATGATCATATATGTATCGTTTTCGCTGTTGCGGTTGACGATGAGCGGGCTGATGACGCCATGCTCGCGGATGGAATTCGTGAGGTCGCTCATGGCGTTTTCGTCGAACGCCTTCCGCGGCTGGTTGGGGTTGGGGAAGATCTGCGAAAGGGGGATCTCCGTCGCCGCCTCGCTCCCCGTGAGGCCTGCCTCGTAGGCCTCTTCCGTATCCGAAAACAGTGCGGAAAGTCCGCGCCCTAATCTCTTTTTCATCGCTTATTCTCCTTCCTCTTGTTTTTTCAAAAATTCCTCGGTGAGTGCACCGTATGCCCGTGCCCCCATGCACTTGGGATCGTGCAGAAGGATGGGCTTCCCGTGACTGGGCGCCTCGGCAAGGCGGACGTTGCGCGGGATCGCGATCTCATAGAGCTTCTTCGAGAAGAACTTCCCGAGCTCCGCGGCGATCTGTTTGGAGGCCGTAGAGCGGCCGTCGTACATCGTAAGCACGGCGCCCTCGACGGTGAGCTCCCTGTTCAGATGCTGCTGCACGAGCCGCACGGAATTCATGAGCTGCGCGAGGCCCTCCATCGCGAAATACTCGCACTGAATGGGGATGATGACGCTGTCGGCCGCCGTGAGGGCATTGATCGTGAGAAGACCGAGCGAAGGCGGGCAGTCGATGAGCAGAAAATCATACTTGGGGCGGATCTTCTGCAGCGCCATGCGGAGGACCTTCTCGCGGCTCTTCTTATAGACGAGCTCCACTTCCGCGCCCGCGAGATGGATATTGGAGGGCAGAAGCGAGAGCCCCTCGATCTCGGTCTTGAGCGTACAGCTACCTACGTCCTCTTCCTCGATCATCACATGATAGACCGACCGCTTGACCATCGCCTTGGTGAAGCCGAGGCCCGTCGTCGCGTTGCCCTGCGGATCGAGATCGATGAGCAAGACCTTCTTTCCCGCCTTTGCAAGATACGCCGCCATGTTGACGCAGGTCGTCGTCTTCCCGACGCCGCCCTTCTGGTTGGCAAACGCAATGATCTTTCCCATACGTCCCCCCGCTTATTCGCCTTTCTTGCCGTCGTCCTCGGGCGTGGAAGGCGCTTCGGGCGCAGCTTCGGAAGTGGTTTCGGAAGTGGTTTCGGGAGCCGTATCGGAGGCCGTTTCGGGGGCGGAAGCCTTCTCTTCCGCGACCTGTGCGAAGGGATGATCGGGCGTCCCCTTATCGTGATTTTCCATGTAGGCGAGCACTTCCTTGTAGGAGGCCCCCTTCATGAGCATATCGACTTCGGCCGTGTAGATGGTCTCGCGTTCGACGAGCACCCGCGCCATGTTGTCGAGGATGGAGCGGTTCTCGGTGAGAAGTTTTCTCGCCCGCTCGTACTCTTCGGAGACGATGCGCTTAACCTCTTCATCGATGATGCCCGCCGTCTCCTCGCTGTAGGTCGCCCGTTCCTCGAAATCTCTGCCGAGGAAGACGGGGCCGTCCGAGGAATACGCGATGGGTCCGAGTTTATCGCTCATGCCCCACT
Source organism: uncultured Clostridia bacterium (assembly GCA_947595585.1). Lineage (GTDB taxonomy): Bacteria > Bacillota > Clostridia > Christensenellales > Borkfalkiaceae > Gallimonas. The sequence goes on along the minus strand of CANQET010000019.1, from coordinate 16,867 downwards.
CGGTGACCATCTTCCGCGCGATCTGGGTGACTTGGCGGATGTCGCCCGAAGCGCCCGAGGAGACGTCGTGAAGGACAAGCTCCTCGGCAACTCTTCCGCCCAACCCGGAACAGATCCGTGCACGGAGCGAGTTGACCGTATCGAAATCGTTGTCCGTCTCGGGCCGATAGAGCGTGTAGCCGCCCGCCATACCGCGGGGAATGATGGAGACTTCCTGCACGTTGTCGCGATCGTTGCAGAGCTTGCCGAGGATGGCGTGGCCCGACTCGTGGTAGGCGGTGAGCTTTTTATCCTGCTCGGTGACGACGCGGCTCTTCTTCTGCGGCCCCATGATGACCTTGTTGATGCCCTCATAGAGCTCGAGGTTGCCGATGAGCTTCTTGCCCGCACGCGCGGCGAGAATGGCGGCTTCGTTGAGAAGATTTGCAAGATCCGCCCCCGAAAATCCGCTCGTGATGCGCGCGATGACCTTGAAGTTGACGTCGGGCGCCAAGGGCTTATTGCGGGCATGGACCTTCAATATTTGTTCACGACCCTTAACATCGGGCAAGTGGACGTAAATTTGCCTGTCGAACCTGCCGGGGCGGAGGAGTGCGCTGTCGAGGATATCGGCGCGGTTGGTCGCCGCCATCACGATGACGCCCTCATTGACTTCGAAGCCGTCCATCTGGACGAGGATCTGGTTGAGGGTCTGCTCGCGCTCGTCGTGACCGCCGCCGAGACCTGCTCCGCGCTGACGGCCGACGGCATCGATCTCATCGATGAAGATGATGCAAGGCTGGTTCCGCTTGGCAAGATCGAAGAGGTCGCGCACACGCGAGGCTCCGACGCCGACGTACATCTCGACGAAATCCGAACCGCTCGCAGAGAAGAAGGGCACGCCCGCTTCCCCCGCAACGGCACGGGCGAAGAGCGTCTTCCCCGTTCCGGGAGGTCCCACAAGCAGCACGCCCTTGGGGATCCGCGCACCGAGGTCGGAGAACTTCTTGGGGTTTTTGAGGAACTCGACGACTTCGGCGAGCTCTTCCTTCTCCTCTTCGGCCCCGGCGACGTCGGTGAAGCGGACCTTGATGTTGGTCGTCACCCGCGCCTTGGTCTTGCCGAAGTTCATAATCTTGCCGTTGCCGCCCATGGAGGCACGCAGCACCACGATGAACATGATGATCCCGAGGACGAGCACCGCGATGTAAATGAAGTTGCCCCAACCGGCGCCTGCATTGGGATCCTCGAATTCGACGGTGATCCCGCGTTCTTCCAAGGCGCGCAGACTGAATTGCGAATCGCCGTCTGCGCTATAGTTGTTGGGGCCGACCGTCCAATAGACATAGCCGCTGCTATTCTTGGTATAGCCGTACCAACGGTACCCATCGAACCTGACCTTGACGATCTGATCTTTTTCATCGATCTTGGGTCCTTCTCCCGTCGTGCCGCCTTCGGGCATCAGGAGCTCATAGAAGCCCGCATCGCTCTCGTCGGTAAAGCTCGGGTTGCTGAAGGTGCGGTATTTGCTGTTTTGCTCCAATCCCGAAAACAGAAAATACAGCCCAACACCCAGCACCGCGACAAGAACAGCTGCGATGATGATTTTTATTGTTCTGCTCAAATCATATCTCCTTTTTCTGAAATTAACTTTGCACACAGCATGTGCAATCGAACAGCATTCATTATATCACAAAGCACGCCGTTTGGCAAGTGTTTGACGGAAAATCTTTCCTGCTTTTCTTGGGCAAATGGTGCAAAAAACGGCGAAAACAGCGCCAAAACGGCCTTTTTTGCGTCTTTTTCGACCCTATTTGACGCAAAAAATGTTTCACATGAAACTATCGCAGAAGGATACGCGAATTTTTAGTGTTTCACGTGAAACATTTGGCGCATAGGATATTGACATTTTATCCACATCGTGATTGTGAACATGTGGATAGGTTGATAACTTGAATTTGGGGGGGGTCTACGTAGTCCACCTCCTTGCTGCCCCTTTCAGGGGAAGTACTCGCGTGAGCGAGGGAAGGGGTTTCGAAACCCCTCAGTCGTGGCTTACGCCGCGCCAGCTCCCCTACGAGGGGAGCCAAGGGGGCGCTTGGGATAGGCCCCGTCGTTTCCTGCCCACCCCCCTACCCCCCTCCATGGGAGGGGGTGTCGCGCGGGATAAGCCGTATCGGGGGTACGCGCGAGGCCAATACGAAGTCCAATCCTCATACCGCCCCGTGCGGGGCCTCTATTGTTTATCGAAGCACGGCACGAGCCGTTAGGCGAAGTAGCGTAGCGAGTGTATCTTAAGATTCTCTCGCCCCTAACGGGGCTCGGAATGAGGACGCTAAGGAGACGCGCATTCGGGTACCGTCGAACTGCAAAGTTGCAAGTAAGACAAGGAATGCGAGGCTTTTCGCAGGGAGTGTACTTATTTCGTACACGACCACCCCGCGCGCATTTCTAATTCTCTAAGCGCGGCACGAGCCCCCAAGGGCGAAGTAGTAAAACGTAGCATGACGCAGTATTACGCAGCAAATTTGCAGTTCGCCTATACGAAGTCCAAACAAAAAAGCACCCATGAGGGGTGCTTTTTTGATTTAACCTTTCATAAACTTCAGCGTCGCGACCCATTGGAACCAATCCGATCGGAATATCCCGCCTACGACTTTCGTCGTCCCGAAGAAATTCATGATGCCGTCGGTATGGATGAGGTTGCAGATCATGAGGATCATAAAGACGAGGATAAAGGCTTCGAGAAGACCCAACAAACCGCCTAAGATGCGGTTGACGACGGCAAGCGTCTTGGATTTCTCGAGTACCGCCGAGAGGAGCTTCCCGAGCAGCCACGCGAGCAGCTTGATCCCGACGAGCAGGATGAGGAAGCTGATGGCGATACAGAGGGCTTCGGCGACCTGCGGCCCGAGGGCTTTCGCGATCGCATCCGTAATGACGTAGAGTGAGCTGTGCAGGGGCACACAAAAGACGAACGCACAATAAACAGATAGGATCCAACCTGCGATCTTGCAGATCATCTTCACGAAGCCGAAGATGACGCCGAGGACGATGCCGACCGCGAGGATCGCAAAGAAGATCACGTCCACCGTGACGCCGCCTGCCTGAGCAAGCAAAAGCAACATGGGTACCTCCCAAGAGATGTTTTTCTCATTATATCACCATTTCGCCGAAAAGTCATACATTTTCCGTAAAAATTCTTATATTTTTGCGGAGAACAGGCAAAAATCACCGAGGACATGCGGAGGTCAACATGGAATACGCCTTTCATTTTCACAATACGATGGCCGCAACGGGCATGATGATGGCCTTAAAGCGGATGCTGCCCGCAGGGGAAAAGCCGCCCGTCGTGCTCTGCATCGGGAGCGATCTCGCCGTGGGCGACAGCTTGGGGCCGCTTACGGGCACCCTGCTCTGCCGTGCGGGCTTCCCCGGATTCGTCTACGGGACGCTGAAGACCCCCGTGACCGCGAAGGAAGTGCGCTACCTCGATCCCTTTCTGCGCAAGACGCACCCCGGGAGCAAGATCATCGCCGTCGACGCCGCCGTGGGGGAGGAGCGCGACATCGGACTATTGAAGGTGCTCGATGCGCCCCTCCGCCCGGGCTCGGGCGCAAATAAGCGCCTCGGGAAAGTGGGCGACATCTCCGTGCTCGGCATCGTGGCGCGCAAATCGCCCTTCTCGTATTCCCTTCTGAATCTCACCCGCCTGAATATGGTCTTCGCGATGGCCGAGGCCGTCTCTTCCGCACTCACCGATACGGCCTTCGCGCTTCCCGCGGTAGATTGTGTAAACTTTTAACAATATTTGTACTATTTTACTGCAGATGTGTGATTACTGAACAATAATCGGGGATTTTTGGAAACCTTCCCCGTACGATTGACGAAAATTTTTTCCTGTACTACAATAGAAATAGTTCAAAAAGGAGGAAAGGACCATGATCAAGAAGACAAAGACGAAGACGTTCGACACGGCTACGGCGACCGTCGTCAAGAAGGTCACGAGCGGCGCGTTCGGCGATCCCGCGGGCTACGAGATGACGCTTTTCGAGACGCCGGAGGGGGATTACTTCCTCTACACCAACGGCGGTGCGGAGTCCCCTTACAAGGCGGAAAACATCGAATCGCTCTCCAAGGCCAAGGCGAAGAAGTGGCAGGAAGAGAACTAAAGCAAGATCACCCGCATGCGCGCGGGTGATCTTTTTTGTAAATTATACTTTCTACAGGATCCGAGGGATCATTCTTCATCGGTCGGGGTCTCGGGCGTATCGTCGTCGCCCTTGCCGAGGTAGGTCCCGAAAAAGCCAGAGAAGCCGCCCTTCTTGTAGCCCGGGGTGCCGCCGCGGCTAAAGCTCGTGCCCGAGGATTCGGGCGTGGCGTCCTTGGGGAGCTCGCGCTTGGGATAGCGCTTCTCATACTTTTTTTCGCCGTAGCGGCCGTCGTTCTTTCCGTAGGGCTTCCCGCCTCTGCGGTCGCGGTCTCTTCCGCCTCTGCGGCCCTCTTTGAACTGTTTGGGGGTGATGACGACGTAGCGCATGGGCTCTTTGCCTTCGCTCTTGGTGGTGACGTCGGGGTTATCGAGGAGGGCGGAGTGGATGATCCTTCTCTCGTAGGGATTCATGGGCTCGAGGCGCATGCGCTTGCCGAGGCGGACGGCCTTCGCGGCATACTTCTCCGCGACATGGCGGAGGGTCTCCTCGCGCTCTTCGCGGTAGTTCTCGCAATCGACGACGACCCGCTTATAGTCTCTTCTGCCCGTGTTGGCGACGGCGCCTGCGAGCACCTGCAACGCATCGATGATCTCGCCTCTGCGGCCGATGATCCCCTTGGTGCTCTCCGACTTCAGGTTGATGACGATCTTCTCCTCTTCGGAGGAAAGCACGGGCTGTGCTTCGACGCCGATGAGGGGGAAGAGGCCTTCCAAAAAGGCGACGGCACGCTGCCCGTCGGTGAAGCCTTCCTGCGGCGCTTCTTCGGGGGTCTGCGGCGCTTCTTCGGGCGCTTCAGCCGCTACGGGAACTTCCTCTTGCGGCGCTTCCTCTTGCTCTTTGACACCGATCGAGACGCGTGCGGGAATGGACCCGAACAGCTTCTTTTTGCCCTGTTCCAAGATCTCGATCTCGGCCTCCTCGCGGGAGATGCCGAGCGCCTTCAGCCCTGCCTCGATGGCTTCTTCGGGCGTCTTGCCCGTGAACTCCTGATACTTCATCATCTCTATTTTCCTCACTCAGGTATTATTTTTTGCCTTTTTTCTGCGATCCGCTCCCATTTCCCGCGGATCCCTTTTTCTTCTTTTTCTCCATCCAATCGAACGTCCGTCCGTGCTCTTCCTTGAGCTTTTGCGTCTCCTTCTTGTGGAACATGCGGTCGAGAATGAGGTTGGAAAGCAGGGTCACCGCAAGGGAGAGGATGCTCGAGACGAGCATGTAGATACTGAATGCCGCGCTGTAGAGGAAGGCGAAGATCGCATAGATGACGGGCATCATGACGAGCATCATCTTCTGCGTCGTGGCGCCTTGTCCGTCGACCGATTGATACTTCGTGCTGTCCTTCTGGCTGCGCATCGTGATGAACTGCGAGAGCACCATCATGCCGATGGAGAGGACGATGAGGATGAAGTACCCGTTGGGGGCCTTCTTCTCGCTCTCGAGCTCCATGGTGAGCGTGTTATATTGCTCCTCTGTGACGCACTCCGAGAGGCTCTTCTTCTCCTTTTGATCGCCGTGCCGGACGGTGATGCTCCCCGCGATGCTCTTGAATGAGGAATACGTCGGCACGGGGTGATTGTAGGAGACGTCGGGGTACCATACGTTCTTCACCCAAAGGAAAGAGGGCTTGTTTTCCGTGTACGTATCCTTGGCCGCGAGCGCTCCGACGCGGTAGACGTGGGTACGATACACCCGTTCGCGCTCCGCCGTCTTCTTGGCGTCGTCGTATCCCGTGTTCTTCTCGATCTCTTCGAGCTGCGTCTTCTCCTCTTCGGTGAGGAGGGGGGCAAGCATCTCGGGATCGATTTCGTATTGACGGGTCACCCCCGCCTTTTCTTCGAGGTTGTAGAAGTAGCTCAGGTAGCAATTCTCGTCCGTGACCGTAAAGTATTTGATCTGCCCCTTTTCGGTCATGGTGTAGGTGCAAGTCTCTTCCCCCTCCCGGTTGGGATCCTCGATCTTGAGCACTTCCCCGTTTTTCCACGTGAAGTCCATCACCTTGTTACCCTGTCCGTCGACGAGGATATACGTCCCGTCCGCATTGGTGATGACGCCGCCGTTTTCATCCTTCTTGAGGGTATAATCGGTGCCCTTCGCCGAATTCTCGAGCACGGCCTCGTTGAATGCAAGCGACATATCCGCAAACATCTTCAGGTTGGCGTACTTCGAATAGGCGCTGAATCCCGAGAAGGCGACGATGAGGATGACGAGCGAGAGGATGGTGGGAAGACAGGCGCCGAACATGCTGTAGCCGTTCTTCTTGTAGAGCTCCATCATCTTGGCGCTGTAGGTATCTTTGTCGTTCGCGTATTGCTGCTGAAGTTTCTCGAGGTCGTCCTTCATATCCCGCATGATGAGGTTCTGTTTGCGCATCTTCACGCGCTGGACGATATCGAAGGGCAGGGTGATCGCCTTCAGAACGAGGGTGAAGACGACGATCCCGAGACCGATGATCCCGACGCCCTCGATGATGATACGAGCAAACTGACCGAGCCAATTCAGCCCGACCTGATATCCCTGCTCAAGCAGCGTAATGCCGATGTTGTTCAATAAAGATAGCATAGGGTTCCTTCAAAGCAGCCACTTCTTCTTCCAGAATGCCTCGGGTGCAGGGTCGTAGCCGCCCTTGGAGAAGGGATTGCAGCGCATGATCCGCCATATCCCGAGCAAGATCCCGAAAAGGACGCCGTAATTATTGATACAGCGCTTGGTGTATTCCGAACAAGTGGGGGTATAGAGACAGGTGTGCTTGGAGAGATGCTTCTGATAGAAGACGATCGCACGGATGCAAAGCCCCTTCAGGATCGGGGGGAAGACATGCCGCCGAAGATAGCAAAAGTTCCCCCGGAATACCTTACGCCCGGGGATCTTCAAGGAGACCTGCTTTTGCGAAGAGCCGTTTGAGATCGTGCGAAAACGCCGCGACGGAGTACTCCTCCGCGACTCTCGGAATGAGGAGGTACGACGCAGGCCGCACTGCGATCCCGCGGAATGCCTCTCTGAGGAGACGCTTGATCCTGTTTCTCTGTACGCTTTTTCCATACTTTTTCCCGACGCAGACCGCCATCTCGGGCTCCTGCGCGGGAAGAAAGACCACCGAAAGCGTCTCCGCGCGGAGGCGGGTCCCTTTCTTTAAGACCTCGGTGATCTTCTTCGCCTTTTTCAGACGCTTGTACTTCACTCTTTTATGCGGAAATGTGCTTTCTGCCCTTGTTTCTTCTTCTCTTGAGGACCTTTCTTCCGCCTGCCGAGGCCATTCTCTTGCGGAAGCCGTGTACCTTGCTCCTCTGTCTCTTCTTGGGCTGATACGTTCTTTTCATGATAACTCCTTATGGATGATTTGCTTTTCTATTAGATTATACGGTTTTTCCCGTCTGCCGTCAAGCGATTATACCGCGTTTCTCACGGGTAAAATGAGGTAGAGGCTCTCTTTTCGCTCGAGATCTTGCAAAATGAAGGGGGAAACGGGGCCGTTGAATTGCAGCACCGTCTTCTCTTCGCCGAGGGCGCGGAGGGCGTCGAGCAAGAACTTGGCGTTCATGGAGATCGTGAGGTCGATGCCCGTGTTGTCTCCCTTCACGGTCTCGGAGACGTTGCCGTAGTCGGAGACGGAGGAGATCTTCACCGTGCCGCCTTCGATATCGATATTCAGGGTGATGAGGTTGTTCTTGTCGCCGCGGTTCAGGATGTTGGCGCGCTCCACGCTCGCGATGAGCTCTTCGCGGACGACGATCGCCTCGGTCGTAAAGCGGGTGGGGATGACGTTGTTGCGGTTGATGAATTCCTCACGGTAGAGGCGGGAGACGATGGTCGTCCCCTCGCTGCGGACGAGCAGCATGCCGCCCTGCGTATAGAGGGTGACTTCGTCGTCCCCTTCGAGCATACGGGCGATCTCGGTGAGCGTACGGGCAGGACAGATGATGTTGCACTCCTCGCTCTTCGAGAGGATATCCGTGGAGGAGAGGGCAAGCCGATAGCCGTCGAGGGCGACGACGTTGAGCTTTTCCCCGATCTCCATGAGGCAGCCCTTCAATACGGGGCGGGAATCGTCTTGTGCGCAGCAGAAGGTCGTCTCGGCGACGATCTTCTTGAAGTCGCTCTTGCGGAGCACGACGGAGTTTTCCCCGATCTCAAGCCCTATTTTGGGGAAATCTTCGGCGGAGAGGGCCTGCATGTAGGAGACGGAGTCGCCGTATTTGATCTCGAGGCCCTTCTCTCCCGTGGAGAGCGCGATCTCTTCGCCCATGAGTTTGGAGGAGAAATCCGCAAAGAGCTTGCCCTGTACGCAGATCTCGCCTTCTTCGAGGACGTCCGCTTTCACCGTCCTCATGATCGAGAGTTCGCCGTCCGTCGCAAAGAGGGAGACGCCGTCGAGCGTCGCCGTGAGGCGGATGCACTCGAGGATGGGGGCGGTCGTACGGACCGCGCAGGCCTTGCTGACCTTCATGACCGCTTCGGAGAGCGTGAGACCGTCGCACACGAATTTCATTGATGATTCCTCCTTAAGGATGCTTTTTTATAAGATGAAATAATAATAGTAATAATAAGCGGCGTGGAAATGTGGACAACCTTCCGCCGCTTCCCGATGTATCCCTATTATAGCGAAAAACGCGGGAAAATTCAAGCCTTTTTCCCCCGTTTTCGGCGAAAGAACAAAAATTTCCCTGTGGAAGGCTCTGTGGAGACCCTGTGGACAGGCTGTGGACAGCCTCCCCTTCTTCCACATCCCCTTTTTGCCCGCGCCCCGCTCCAAGGAAGAGAAACTTCCGCGGAAGGCGAAAAATCGCAAAGGCGCGGGGAGTTATCCACGATCTTCTCCACCGTGTGGAAAAAACAAATAACTTTTCCCCAAAGAGTTGTAAGATGCGGAAAAATGTGATATAATTTGTGCCATGGAACAAAAGTTGCCCGATCTTCATGCCCTTTCTGTGCGAATGGGGGCGGAAAAAGCGCGTTTTGAAGCATTTTGCAAGCTGCTCACTTCCTACGACCGCTGCAATCTCACCGCCATAACCGATCCCCGCGAGATCGGTTATAAACATTTTCTCGACTCGGCGGCGGGGGACTTCCTCTTCCCCGAAGGCGCTCACTGCCTCGAAGTGGGCTCGGGAGCGGGCTTTCCCTCCATCCCCCTCATGCTGCTGCGGGAAGATCTTTGCTTTACGCTCGTCGAGAGCACGGGAAAAAAGTGCGCCTTCCTCGAGACGGCGAAGCGGGAGCTCGGGCTCTCCTGTGAGATCGTCTGCGCCCGCGCCGAAGAGCTTGCCACGGACCCCGCCTATCGCGAGAAATACGATATCTCCTGTGCCCGTGCGGTCGCCCGTCTCGATACGCTCGCCGAATACTGCATCCCCTTCGTGAAATGCGGGGGGGCCTTCATCGCTTATAAGGGGGCGGACGACGAGACCGCGTGCGCCGGAAAGGCCTTTTCCGTGCTCGGATGCGGGGCGGCCGAAGTCTACCGCTTCTCCCTGCCCGAAGGATACGGACAGCGCAGCCTGATTTTTGCGAAAAAACTACATAGGTCCCCCGCCAAATACCCGCGGGGCGGCGGCGCAGAGCGCAGGAGGCCCATCGCATGAGCTACCGTGCCTGTGCCCTCACGGGGCACCGCATCCTCTCCGAGGATTTCGATATCAACGCCGTCTACGATGCCCTCGAAGAGCTCCTCCGCGGGGGTTGCAGCGAGTTTTTCTGCGGCATGGCGCGGGGCTTCGACCTCATCGCCCTCGGGTGTCTCAGAGATCTGCGCAAGAAGTATGTCTTCACGGTGGAGGCGTGCATCCCCTTCCGCGGGCAGGAGAAGGGCTTCCACGGCGCCGAACGGAAGGAATACGACGCCCTCCTCGCCTTCTGCGATAAGAAGACGGTGCTCTATGAGGAATTTTTCGCGGGATGCCTGCTCGCGCGGGACCGCTATATGGTAGATCGGGCCGACGTCGTCCTCGCCTATCTTCGTGCGGAGACGGGCGGAACGGCATACACGGTGAACTATGCGCAAAAACACGGCGTGGAAGTGAGGTATCTGTAGATGGAGCGCATCGCATTTTCGGATGAAGAAAAGATCGGGATGATCGGGGAACATGGGACCGTCTTCTACGAGAGCGAGGCGATCGCCCGCTACAGGGAGTATGAGGAGACGAGAAGCCGCTCCGATGCGTGGAAGGTCTCGGGAGACGGGGCGAAATTCCGCGGCGACGGCGAGGCCGCACCCGAACCGCAGGCCGATGCCTACATCGGCGGCGTCGCATGGCAGGACGGGAAGATCGTCTATTGCTACTCGGTTGGCGGGACTTCGGGCGTCTGCAGGAAGCCGACCGACCCCAAGGCCCGCGAGGAGCATATCTTCTCTTCCGCCGACCGCGAGATCCTCTCCGTGCATACGATGGGGCAGCTCATCGCGGTTACGGTGCGCTCGGACGACGTCACGGCGCAAGTCGGCGTTCTCGACGCGAAGACCTCCGAGCTCTCCACCTACACCGAGGGGGACGCCCGCGACGCCAACGCCGTCTTCGATACCGCTAGGCCCTCCTGCCTGCTCTTCGACAGCGCAGGCGCAGGAAGGATGGCCGACGGGAGCTTTTCGGGCAAATACGCTCCCGCCGTCATCTGCCGCCTCGACCGTGAGACGCTCGCGCTCGAGGAAGTAAAAAGAGATGCAAAGCATTCGTGCATCAAGCCGCAGACCGATGCGAGCGGCGCGCTCTACTATATTGTCCGCCCCGAAAAAGAACATAGGGGTGGCCTCTTTCTCGATATCGTGCTCTTCCCTTTCCGCATCCTGAAGGCGCTGTTCGGCTTTTTGCAGGCGTTTACGGTGATCTTCGGCAAGACCAGCCTCATCACGGATACGGGCTCGGGCGACAACCCGCCGCGGGGCAGGAAACAGGATCCGCGCAAGCTGTTCGTCGAGGGGCGCCTTATCGACGTCGCCAAAGAAGAAAAACGCAACAAAAAGCGCAAGGACCGCGCGTACGGCTTTATCCCCGCAAGTTGGAAACTCGTAAAAAAGGGGCAGACGGAAGAGGTGATCGCCCGCGGCGTGTGCGATTATTGCATCGGCAAAGAGGGCATCTATTATACGGACGGGCGGCATATCTACAAGTTCTCCGCGGGCAAGGAAGAAAAGCTCACGGATACCAAGTGCTGCCTCTCCGTCTCTGTGGAAAAGCACGAAGAAGATTTCTGAAATTTTCGGGGAAAAATCCGAATTATCGACAGCATCCCCCCGCTTTCTTCCTCCGAAACATTGTTACAATGTGGAGCGAAGGAGATTTTTTTATGCCATTTGAAAAGCGAGTTTGCGTTCTGAAACAGGTCAAAAAGGGCTTCACCGCCGATGGAAGCGCGCTCTCGGGCGCCGTCTATGCGGAGCGGATGGGCACCGAGCTCACCCTTACCCCGCGTCTTTTGGGCATCGCCCCCGTGAAAGATGGAAGATATGCCATAGCCCTCCGTGCCGAGGGGCGGGATCTGCTCTTCGAATGGAAGGGGGAACCTGCCTTAAAAGCAGGGGACGCCCCCTCGATCAAGGGCGGATTTGCGGTGCTCGTCGTCTTTTTGCGGGGCGAGGCCGAGCCCGTCGCCTTCGGCAGCTGCGGCGCCGCGGATGCGACTTATGAGGGCATGCTCGAGGCCGTGCGTGCGGTACGGGAAAAGAAAAAGCCGCAAAAGGAGGAGCCCCCCTTTCGCGAAGGGGCCGCATACGACGACGAAGCCATCGCAGAGTGCGACTATTTCCGCCCCCGTGAAGGTGATGCGGATGCATGCGATGCGGGCGGCGATGCGAAAACGAGCGACCTGTCTCGGGAAAATGACGCAACTTCTGACCTTTTCGCGCGCACGGAAGGAAAACTTACATACTATGAGACCGTCCGCGAAAAGATCGAAGAGGCATTCCGCCGCTTTCCCGAAGACGAGCGTCTGAAAGAGGCGTTCCCCTTCTCGCGCTGGGTGAAGGCCGAGGATGCGCTGCTCGGCGTCGTTTACGAGGGGGGCCTACCCAAATATCTCTGCGTCGCGACCTTCTCGCCGCCCCAAGGAGAGCTTGCCGAAAAGGCCTGTTTCGTGCCCTTCACGCCGTATGCGGAAGGGGAGGGGGTGTATATTATCTTCCAATCCGCCTCCACCGGTTCTTATGTGCTTGTCGGGACTTCGTAAAAGCGAACTGCGGATAAGCTGCGCAATACTGTGTCGAACTGCGCTTTCCTTGGTCGCGTACGTCCAAGTACGCTCCCTGCGGAAATGCTCGTTCTCCTTGTCTTGCTTGCTTCTCCGCAGTTTGACGGTACCCGTTGTCGCTCGTGATGAGCAAAACGGGGTACCCGTATCGTTTATTAAAACGATACCCCCTCCATCGGAGGGGGTAGGGGGGGTGGGCAGGAGACGACGTGGCACATTAGCACGTCATTCCGACGACCATAGGGAGGAGGAATCTCGACCTTGAGATTTCTCACTACGTTCGAAATGACGTAGGCGGGGTACCTATGTAGTTTATTCCGCGCACCACCCCCTCCCACGGAGGGGGGGTAGGTTCACACGTCATTCCGAGGGCGTAGCCCGAGGAATCTCGACTTTGAGATTTCTCACCCCTAACGGGGTTCGAAATGACGTACCCCATTCTCAATTTCCCATTCTCCATTCTCCCCCTGCCGAAAAATCGCGCGGATTTTGTTTACAACAGGGGAAATTTGTGGTATAATATATCTTGGGACGAAAGGGGACTTTCGCCCGTAATAGGAGGTATTTTATATCATGGCATTCACAAACAACCGGAAAGTGCTCGATTTCGTGGAAAAGAGCGCACAGCTCGCCATGCCCGATAAGATCGTCTGGATCGACGGCAGCGAGGCACAGCTTGCGGCGCTTCGTGAGGAAGCGGTAAAAACGGGGGAGATGATCGAACTCAACCAAGAGAAGCTTCCCGGCTGTTATTATCACAGGACTGCGCAAAACGACGTCGCCCGCGTCGAAGATCGCACGTTCATCTGCTGCAAAAAGGAAGAAGACGCAGGCCCCATCAACTATTGGATGGATCCCGAGAAGGCATATAAGCTCTGCGGCGAGATCGCCCGCGGCAAGATGAAGGGCCGCACGATGTACGTCATCCCCTATTCGATGGGCGTCGTCGGTTCTCCCTTCTCCAAGATCGGCATCGAAGTCACCGATTCCATCTACGTCGTCCTCAACATGGCGATCATGACGCGCGTCGGGCTCGATTGCTACGCTGCCCTCGGCGAAGACGGCGACTTCATCAAAGGCTTCCACTGCAAGTGCGATGTCGATCCCGAGAAGCGCTACATCATGCACTTCCCCGAAGACGATACGATCATCTCGGTGAACTCCGCTTACGGCGGCAACGTGCTCCTCGGCAAGAAGTGCTTTGCGCTCCGCATCGCCTCCTACCTCGGCAAGAAAGAGGGCTGGATGGCCGAGCACATGCTCATCCTCGGGGTCACCTTCCCGAATGGCGAAAAGCACTATGTGGCCGCGGCCTTCCCTTCCGCATGCGGCAAGACCAACCTCGCCATGCTCATCCCGCCCAAACATTATCTCGAAAAGGGCTATAAAGTGGAGACTGTGGGCGATGATATCGCTTGGATCCGCGTCGGCGAAGACGGAAGGCTCTGGGCGGTCAACCCCGAAAACGGCTTCTTCGGCGTCGCCCCCGGCACCAACGAGAAGTCCAACCCCAATGCGCTTGCGGCAACGCGGAAGGGTACCATCTTCACGAACGTCGCCATCGATCCCGCCGACAACACGGTGTGGTGGGAAGGCCTCACCAAACAGGCCCCCGCAAAGCTCATCGATTGGCTCGGAAACGACTGGACACCCGAAATGGGCACCAAGGCGGCCCATCCCAATTCGCGCTTCACGGCGCCTGCGGTCAACTGCCCTTGCCTCTCCCCCGAGTTCGATTCCAAGGAGGGCGTTCCTCTCGATGCGATCATCTTCGGCGGCAGAAGAGCTACCACTACCCCCCTCGTTTATCAATCCCGCGATTGGGATCACGGCGTGTTCGTCGGCTCCATCATGAGCTCCGAGACGACGGCTGCGGCGACGGGTGCAGTCGGCGTACTCCGTCATGACCCCATGGCGATGAAGCCCTTTGCGGGCTACCATATGGCCGATTACTTCGGGCATTGGATCGAGATGGGCAAGAAGATCAAGAATCCGCCCAAGATCTTCAACGTCAACTGGTTCCGTCAGGGCCCGAACGGCGAATTCCTCTGGCCGGGCTTCGGCGACAATATGCGCGTGCTCGAATGGATCCTGAAGCGCTGCGCGGGCACCGTGGATGCGCGGGAGACGGCGATCGGCTATGTGCCCTACGCGAAGGATATCGACCTCGAAGGGCTCGATTACAGCGAAGAGACGCTCGAGAGCATCCTCTACGTGGATAAGAAGCGCTGGGCGGCCGAAGCGGAGGAGATCGAAGGCTACTACAAGCAGTTCGGCGACCGCCTGCCGAAGGAGCTGAAAGCGTCCCTCGAAACGCTCAAGAAAAATTGCGAGTGACAAAAAACCGCACCCCATGTATAAAAAAACCGCACCTCATGTGCGGTTTTTTTCTGGACTTCGTAAAAGCGAACTGCGGATAAGCTACGCAATACATCGTACGGCGCGCTACGCGCTTGTGCCGCCGAATTAAGCAAATCGATTTCATGTTGCTTGTTCTCGGCGTTCGAACTGCGCTTTCCTCGGTCGTGTACGACAAAGTACACTCCCGTCGGAAATGCTCGTTCTCCTTGTCTTGCTTGCTTCTCCGCAGTTTGACGGTTCCCGAATGCGCGTCTCCTTAGAGACCTCATCCCGAACGGAGCGTAGCGGAGTGAGCGGATCTTAAGATACACTCGCTACGCTCGGTATGAGGGTTGGACTTCGTATTGGCCTCGCGCGCACCCCCGACACGGCTCGTCCCATGCGGCACCCCCGACACGGCACATCTCGAGCGCCCCCCTCCATTGGAGGGGGGTAGGGGGGTGGGCAGAATACGACGTGGCCCTTCCCGAGCGTCCCTTGGCTCCCCTTGCAGGGGAGCTGTCGCGGCGTAAGCCGTGACTGAGGGGTTTTGGAAACCCCTTCCCTCGCTCATGCGAGTACTTCCCCTGAAAGGGGAAGCAAGGGTCGGACTGCGCGAGTACTTCCCCCTAAAGGGGAAGCACGAGTCGGGCTCCGTAGGTGCCGCTCGGCACGTCCTTTCCTACGCGCGCGACATATAAATGTATTATTGCTTGTCCTGCGTCTCGTCGTCCTTCGGGTCGAGCGGAGCGACCTTCGAAGGATCTTCAAAGTACTCCGCGGCGGGCGGGGGCGGCGTAGGCTCGCTGCGCTTCTTGCATAGGAACATAAGCGCGGCGAAGATCACGGCGACGCACATGGCGATGAGAAACCACATCACGCTGAGCGTCACCCCGAGCACGATGGAAACCGCGACGCACAAGACAGAGAGAATGCAAAAAACAATGCGCAGGATCTTCATGAAATTCCGAAAAAGCTCCGTATAACTTTTTATCTATTGTAGCATACTCTATCCAAAAACACAATACCTTGTGGTTACAAATTTTCGGCAAAAAAACTTATAAAAAAAGCCGAAAAAAGCCAAAAAAAGTCGTGAAAATCAGTTGACTTTCCAAAATCGGTGTGATAAGATATACAAGCTGTCCGAGGGAAAGGCACAGGAAAATGCTTCCGAAAATTTCGGAAAAAAATCCGAAAAAGTGCCGAAAAATTGCTTGACACAGTGCAGAACTTATGCTATAATAGCAAAGCTACGCTGCGGAGACGCGGAGAGCTCAGGCTGTTGCCTGATGATGCAGATTAAAAATCGAATAAGAAAGAAACGATTTTTTGTAACACATTGTATGCAAGAAAACAGTTTCTGTCAATTTTTTGAGACATAGTACTCAAAGCAAAGTCAGCAAACGATAACGAATTTTCGTTAGAGCCATCGGCGCATTAGCCTGCGTCGATTCTAAACAATTGAACTTAAGAGTTTGATTCTGGCTCAGGATGAACGCTGGCGGCGTGCTTAACACATGCAAGTCGAACGGACGTAGCAATACGTTAGTGGCGGACGGGTGAGTAACACGTGAGCAACCTGCCCATGTCAGGGGGATAACAGTTAGAAATGACTGCTAATACCGCATATGACCACGAGAAGGCATCTTCTTGAGGTGAAAGATTTTATCGGACATGGATGGGCTCGCGTCCCATTAGGCAGTTGGCGGGGTAACGGCCCACCAAACCGACGATGGGTAGCCGACCTCAGAGGGTGATCGGCCACATTGGAACTGAGACACGGTCCAAACTCCTACGGGAGGCAGCAGTGGGGAATATTGGGCAATGGAGGCAACTCTGACCCAGCAACGCCGCGTGAGCGATGAAGGTCTTCGGATTGTAAAGCTCTTTAAGTGGGGACGAAGAAAGTGACTGTACCCACAGAATAAGCTCCGGCTAACTACGTGCCAGCAGCCGCGGTAATACGTAGGGAGCAAGCGTTATCCGGAATGACTGGGCGTAAAGGGTGCGTAGGTGGTCGCGTAAGTTGGCAGCGTAATCCCGGGGCTCAACTCCGGAACTACTGCCAAAACTGCGTGACTTGAGTGCAGGAGGGGCAGATGGAATTCCCAGTGTAGCGGTGGAATGCGTAGAGATTGGGAAGAACACCAGCGGCG
>CANQET010000018.1 GCA_947595585.1 uncultured Clostridia bacterium | reverse complement strand
TTCGAAGATGCCGACGGAAAGCTTAAAGACCTCGCTTCATCCCTCTTCGAGAAGACCTATAACCGTGCCGATCACTACTATGTTTTATATGACCTACTGCCCCTTGTGGAGGCGCTTCTGAAGGTGAATAAGGAGTATAAGGATAGGGCGCTTTTTACCGAAAAACAGCTCAAAAACGCGACCCATGCTGCATTTTTCTCCTCGGACCGTGCGATCGAGACCTACGCCGAGAAGATCTGGGGGATCTGATGGGAATGGAAAATTAAAAATTAAAAATTAAAAATGAAGAATGAAGTCCGCTGCCCCCTCCATGGGAGGGAGATAATGAAGTCCGCTGCCCCCTCCATTGGAGGGGGACGAAGGGGGTGGGCCGTATGAAGGATTCCGGTCGTAGCGCAAATGTGAAACACAGGACTTGAAACCTCGAATGTTTTGTTTTTGTCCTTGAAAAAAATCATTCGAAATTATACAAGGAGGAATCATGGAGAATAATCAAGATTTTAACGCAGGATTTTTCAGAAAGATCTGGCTTGCGGTGTCGTCGTGGTTTATCAGCGTCGGGCTCGCGATCGCAGACTTTTTCAAGAACCTGCCTTCCTATATCGCCGCGCTCGGAAAGAAGATCTGGGGCGCGATGAAGGACTTCGCCCTCGGCTTCGTCCATGGAAACGTATGGGAAAAGCTCTCGTATGTTTTCATGGGCTTCGGCAACATCGGCGCGGGGCAATACATAAAGGGCGCTCTCTTTTTCCTCATCGAAGCGGGTTTTATCGTCTTCATGGCGCTTACGGGCGGCAGCGCGTTCGTGGGCTTCTTCACCCTCGGCACAAATGCGCAATCGACGGGGGATGTGGTCGATGAATGGGGCAATCCCGTCGTCACGCACGGCGATAATTCCCTCCTTATGCTCCTCTTCGGCGTGTGTACCATCCTCATCATCGTTGCTTTTATCGTGATCTATTTTTCGTCGGTAAAATCGGGAAGGCAGGCGTGGGACGTGAAGCGGAAAGGGGGCAGGCCCGCATCCTTCCGCAAGGAGATCTTCGACCTCTTCGATAAGAAGCTCTACAAGACGCTTTTATTCCTTCCCATCCTCTGCATCTTGGCGTTTACCGTCATCCCGCTCATCTACATGATCCTCATGGCGTTCACGAGCTACGACCACGAGCATCTGCCGCCCGCGTCCCTCTTCGATTGGATCGGCTTCGATATGTTCGGGCAAGTGTTTTCGAGCGCGAAGATCGCGGGCACTTTCTTCCCCGTCCTCGGTTGGACGCTCCTTTGGGCACTCCTTGCGACCGTCATGTGCTACTTCGGCGGGATACTTTTGGCGCTCCTCATCAATAAGAAGGGCATCGTAGGGAGGCCTGTCTTTCGTACGATCTTCGTCCTCACGATCGCCATCCCGCAGTTTATAACTCTGCTTACGATGAACAACTTCCTGCACATCGATGGGCCCCTCAACACGCTTCTCATGGATTGGGGCATCATCTCGCAGCGCATCGACTTCTTGGGCAGCGTCGCGCACGATGCGCTTCTGCCGCGGGTGAGCGTTCTCATCGTCAACCTCTGGATCGGCGTTCCCTATACCATGCTCATCACGACGGGCGTGCTCATGAACATCCCCCAAGACCTCTTCGAAGCCGCGAAATTAGACGGCGCAAACCCCGTCACGATGTTCGCCCGTATCACGCTTCCCTACGTTTTATTTGTGACAGGCCCCTACCTTATCCAACAATTCATCGGCAACATCAATAACTTCAACATCATCTATCTTTTGACGGGAGGAGGCCCCGCCGTCGCCGATTATCATATCGCGGGAAAGACCGATCTGCTCATCACATGGCTCTATAAGCTCACCATCGAGCAGAACGATTACAACCTCGGTGCGGTCATCGGCATCTACACCTTTGCGGCGAGCGCGATCTTTTCGCTTATCGCCTATTCGCATTCGAGCGCAAATAAGAACGAGGGGGATTTCCAGGTATGAAAAAGACAGGATTAAAGGCAAGGCGCATCGCAGGGAATGTGGCCGCGGAAGTCGCCCTCATCGTGCTCTCTATCGCGTGGCTCATCCCGATCGTGTGGATCATCTTGCAGGCCTTCCGCGGGGAACCGGGGGCGATCACCTATACCTTCTTTCCCAAAGAGCTGACGTTTGATAACTTCGCCCGCCTGTTCCGCGAAACCCTCTTTCTGCGGTGGTTCGGGAACACGCTCTTCGTCGCGGTCTGCTCGTGCGTCCTCTCGACCATCATCACCCTCATGGTGGCATACGCCATGAGCAGGTTTCAGTTCAAGATGAGAAAGCCCTTCATGAAGATCGCCCTCATCCTCGGAATGTTCCCTGGTTTCATGAGTATGGTCGCCGTGTATTACATCCTGAAGGCCTTCCACTTGGATGGGAAGCTCGTCTCCCTCATCCTCGTCTATTCGGGCGGCGCAGGGCTTGGATTTTACGTCGCGAAGGGGTTCTTCGATACGATCTCGGCGTCCCTCGACGAGGCGGCGCGGCTGGACGGCGCGACGAATTGGCAGGTGTTCTGGAAGATCATCGTGCCGCTCTCAAGGCCGATCATCGTGTATACGGCACTCGTGGCGTTCATGTCGCCGTGGTCCGACTTCATCTTCGCAAAGGTCATTTTAGGCACCAACCGCGAACAATATACCGTGGCGATCGGGCTGTTTGAGTTCCTCGACACGACCCATAAATCCACCATGTTCACCTGTTTTGCCGCGGGCTCGATCCTTGCGGGGATCCCCGTGGAGCTCCTCGTCATCTTCCTGCAGCGCTACTTCATCGAAGGCATCACCGGCGGCGCCACAAAGGGGTAAGAAATTAAGCTTCTACCCAAACTCCAACAAAAAACCGCACCCCATGTGCGGTTTTTTGTCATCTTATCGTTGCGCGCAGAACTTCTTGCGCTGTTTGGCGATCTTGCGGTATTGCACGACGAGGATGGGGATGGCGATCGCGGGGAGGACGATGGTATGTACCATTCCGACGATAAAAGAGATGAAATAATTGATCGAGTAATCAGTTTGATTCAAGTAGGGGAACGGATATCCGCACAGTAAGGCTTGGAAAAGGACGAACATTGCCGCAAGACAATACAGCCCGATCAAGATCGCGATCGCGCAGAAGAGGCACCGATGGCGTGAAACTTTTTGAAGATGCCCATCATTGACGTGACTCGCACAGCCCCAGATGATGACGATGATCGACGCGAGGAAGATCAGTCCCGAGACAAGAAGAAGAATATCAGCTTGGTTGTTTAGGGCGATGGTTGCAAATTGCAATGCAAAGAACAACGTCACAACGCCCGCGAGGACGCGTTTTTTCTTGATATGCTTTTCCATTTCGAGCAGCGGCTCGGCACCCGTTTCGTTTGCGGCGCACGGTATATCGGAAGAGTTGCGCTCTTCGATCTCCCGTCGGCGTGCCTCGATCCATATTTCCATGCAGGCTGCCGCAATGGCCGGTGCAAAGCATAGCGCCGAGAGTACGAATAACAGAATGTACGGAAGAAGCGTCTTAGGATCGTACCCATAAACAATGATTTCACCGATAGGCAACGAGTACGTGAAAAACAGTACAAGGAGCAGTCCGCATCCGACCAAGCGCAGCGCGCGCGAAGCCTTTTCGCGGTGAAGACGCCCGAGGACGATCGAGATCGCCGAGGCAAGGAACACTAAGGCGGGCACAAAGGCCAGCGTGCGTTCCATATTCCACAGCATTTTATTCATGGCCCTATCTTTTATGTAGGTATAAATATTGACGGAGCGTTCCGCGCCGAAGCCCATGATCGGTACCAGATACAGAAGATAGGCAAATACGGCAAATGCCATGCAGATGATTGCGGGTGCAATGCGGCAGATGGGGTAGAGCATGTCTGCGCGTTGTTCGGTGATAAGCCCGCCCCATTCGGAATGCGGCGCCTCATATTGCCGTTCGATCTCGGGCCGACGGTCGGCGAGCACAAGTTCGATCACGAGCAGCGCGACCGAAACGATGAAGCAGACTGCGGAAATCACGAATACGGCGATCTGATCGCCGCGTAATCGCATTTCATAGTGATGCGTCAACGCAATTATTATATAATATAGGAAATACGAAGGACCCAAAAGAAGCAGGCCGCACTCTGCACCGCGGAAGATCCTCGAAACCTTATTGTGATAGGAAAGATCGAGCACCAGCGCTATCGCCGAGACAAGCAGAAGCAATACGGGCAGAAAAAATTCCATTCTGATAGAAGAGGTAGAATGGCCGAACACTGACTCAATAAATTCACTGTGCAAGAAGCCCAAAATCAGCCACACGATCGCGAAGATTGCGCAGAGTGCGGGAGGAATGTAGCGGCAGAGCATGTAGAAAATCGGC
Organism: uncultured Clostridia bacterium; assembly: GCA_947595585.1. GTDB lineage: Bacteria > Bacillota > Clostridia > Christensenellales > Borkfalkiaceae > Gallimonas. The sequence goes on along the minus strand of CANQET010000018.1, from coordinate 22,005 downwards.
AGACGTGTGTCATTCAAAAGAGGCTCACGTTCGTCGAGCGCGTCTTCATAGCGATCGCGGATATCGGAATGGAAGATATTGATCCAGATCTCTATGCCGATCGCCGCGGTGACGGCCAAAAAACACAGGAGCGTTGCGATGAGCAAGAGGATCGGCGCGGCACCGGCTTTGATCAGGCCCATGCCTTCATCTTGTTTTGCGATCCCGCCGATGATCACGCAGGCGATCACGAAGAGCACGAAGAGGAAGAGGTCTCCTCCGATCTTGAGCACGCGTTCGAGTGTATCGCTACGGCGATAGGCGAAGAACATCGCAAGGGCGGCGGAGACAAGGAGCAGCCCCGAAAAGACGATAAGCAGGACTCCCATGTACTTGGGGAAAATTTCTCCCGAGAGGCTTTGATATACATTGCCATAACTCTCGCTCGGGATCTTTTCGCCGAGAAGTTCTCCGCCGGGCATGATGGCGACAGGCGCAAGATAGAACAGGAAGGAGAGGAGCGCAACGACCCCCGAGAGGATCGCGGGAAGATTGCGGCAGAGCGCATAGATCTTCTGCAAGAGCGAGTCACTCAAAAACGATGTGCGCACGGGCGCAGACTGCGCGGGTCCATCGGAAGGGGACGGCGCATATACGGGTGCGGTCGGCGCGGGAGAATAGGGCGCCGCGGGTGTATACGTAGGCTGCGGTTCGGGCTGAGGAGCGGGTGTATACGTAGGCTGCGGAGCGGGTGTATACGTAGGCTGCGGTTCGGGCTGAGGAGCGGGTGTATACGCGGGCTGCGGTTCGGGCTGAGGAGCGGGTGTATACGCGGGCTGCGGTTCGGGCTGAGGAGCGGGTGTATATGCGGGCTGTGAGACGGGGGCGGCGGGGCGTTGTGCCAAAAAAGAATAGCCGCAATTATTGCAGAACTTGGTGCTTCCGGGAAGCGTTGTTCCGCACTGCGGACATTGTTTTTCTTCCAACCACCGTTCTCCGCATTCGGGGCAAAAATTCCCTTCAAACTCCGTCCCGCAACGTAGGCATTTGTGCGACATGGTACAGGTTCTCCTTCTTGTAAAATTCAAAAATAAAATAAAGGTAGATACGACGATATTTATTTTACCATAGCCGCGCCGCACTTGCAAGGCCTTGAAACGATTTTTCGGAAAACTTTGTAAAATTATTGTATGCGGAAAGAAGGGACGTAGCAAAAGGGTAAAAAATATTTGACAAGGGCGGGGAGGGGGTGTATAATACAAGCAAATCGAATATTCTTTGGGGCGGAGTGAAAGTCTCCACCGGCAGTAAAGTCTGCGAAGAGCCATGGCTCCCGAACGGGTGTGATTCCCGTACCGACGGTCATAGTCCGGATGGGAAAAGATGCAATTTCCGCCCCCATGTATGTATTTTGGGGGCGTTTTTGGTAGCGTACAAGGAATACTCGAAAGAAAAAGGAGAGGTCCTATGGAAAAAGATCGGTATTTCAATACGACGCGCATCGCGATGATCGCGCTCTTCGGCGCCCTTGCGGGGGTGCTTCATGTTTTGAAGTTCCCTCTGCCCTTTGCCTTCCCCGGCTTTCTCGAGTTCGATTTTTCGGACATCCCGCTCTTCATCGGCACCTTTGCCCTCGGGCCGATCTCGGGGTGTTTCATCGTCATCGTGAAGCTGCTCATCAAGCTTGTTACGGTGGGGACGGCGAACGCCTTCGTCGGAGAACTTGCCAATCTCCTCATCGGATTCGGCTTCGTCATCCCCGCGGGGCTCATCTATAAACACATGCGCACAATGAAGGGGGCGATCATCGCCCTTGCGGCGGGGTCGGCCGTCTCGGTCGCCGTCGCCATCCTCGCCAACCGCTTCCTCCTCATCCCGTTTTATGTGAACATCATGTTCGGCGGAAGCTGGGAAGCCCTCCTCGGTATGATGCGGGGGCTGTTCCCGAAGATCACCCAAGGCAGCTTTTATACCTTCTACCTTTGGGTCTCCGTGCTTCCCTTCAACGTCCTCCGCTGCCTCATCGCAAGCCTCGTGAGCTTCTTCGTCTATAAGCACATCTCCCGCCTCATCGCGCGGATCAACAAAAAGCTCTCGCCCAAGGAAGCGGGCAAGTCTTCGGGAAAAGAGATCGCGATCGTCATCGCGGCCGTGGCGTGCGTCCTTCTTCTCGTGCTGTTTGCGCTGCTTCGCTACTTCCTGTGGACGAAGTAGGGCCCTGCGGCGGAAACGGAAAAAATGCGATATGGGAGCGGAATGCTTGCCAAATCGCGCAGAGTGTGATATAATTTTCGAAAAACAGCAGGAGCTTTTATGCAGAACATCACCGAAATTTCCGAGGATCTTTTCTACCTCGGCGGAAACGACCGCAGGATCGCCCTCTTCGAGAGCGCTTTCCCCGTGCCCCGCGGCGTCTCCTACAATTCCTACCTTCTGAAGGATGAAAAGACGGTGCTCTTCGATACCGTCGATCTCGCCGTTTCCGAGCTATTTTTCGAGAACCTTGCATACGCCCTCGGCGGCAGAACGCTCGACTACGTGGTCATTCATCACATGGAACCCGACCACTCTGCGAGCTTTTCCCGCCTCATCGAGCGCTACCCCGAGGCCAAGATCGTAGTGAATGCAAAGACGGCGAAGATGCTCGAGAACTACTTTGGGTTTACGGGCGAGCGGATTTTCCTTGTAAAGGAGGGGGATGCCCTCTCCGTCGGGAAGCACACCGTCTCGTTTCTCTTCGCCCCCATGGTGCATTGGCCCGAGGTCATGATGAGCTACATCCCCGAGAAGAAGCTGCTCTTTTCGGCAGACGCCTTCGGGACGTTCGGGGCGCTCGGCGGCAGTATTTTTGCGGATGGGGTCGATTTCGACCGTGAATTTCTCGATGACGCACGCAGATATTACTTCAACATCGTCGGAAAATACGGCGTCCAGGTGCAGAATGTGCTGAAGAAGGCGGCGGCGCTCGAGATCGGCATGATCTGCCCCCTGCACGGTCCGATCTGGCGCAAGGACCTAAAATATTTACTCGCCAAATACGATACGTGGAGCCGCTACGAACCCGAAACGCAGGGGACTGTGGTATTTTATGCGTCCGTCTATGGCCATACGCAGAACGCGGCGGAGATCGTCGCCCGAAGACTCGGCGAGAAGGGCGTTCCCGTGAAGATCTACGACGTCTCGGTGACGCACGTCTCAGAGCTTCTCTCCGAGGCCTTCCGCTATTCGCACCTCGTGCTCTGCTCCACGACGTACAACAACGGGATCTTCGTCAGCATGGACGACTTTTTGCACGACCTCACGGCGCATAACTTCCAAAAACGCAAATACGCCCTCGTCGAAAACGGCAGCTGGTCTCCTCAGGCGGGCGGCCATATGCAGGCGGCGATCTCCGCTTGGAGCGGCATGGAGGAGGTGGCGGAGAAGGTCACCCTGCTCTCTTCCGTGAACGAGGCGACGCGGGAAAAGCTCCTCGCGTTGGCCGATGCGATCGCCCTGGATTTCGAACAAAATTAAATGGAGGATAAAAAAATGAAGTACGTTTGCAACACGTGCGGCTATGAGTACGACGAAGCCTTGGGCGACCCCGAGAACGGAATCGCCCCCGGCACCAAGTGGGAAGACCTCCCCGAGGACTTCACTTGCCCGCTCTGCGGCGTCGGCAAGGAAGACTTTTCCGAGGAGTAAGAAAAAGCGCTGCGGCAGGCCGGAAGGCCTGCCGTAATTTTTACAAATACGGTTCTGTGAATTGCGGAAAGCCTCGTCGGGTTTTTATACAACTATCCCCGCGCACTTGCGCGGGGATAGTTGTATATTGAAAGATATGTTAGGTGCGCGACGTCTCTTCGAGCACGCCGAGGATCTTTTCGATCCGCGTTCGGTCGGCGGGGGAGAGGGCGCGGTATCGGTTGAGCAGTTTTTGCTCGTACGACGAAGGCAGGATGGGATTTTGCGGCTGTGTGCCCTCTCTTCCGAGCAACTCATCGAGGCTCACGGCAAAGAAGTCCGCGAACAAGATCAGGGTCTCATACGGCGCCTGACGCACTTCATTTTCGTAATTTGCGATCGTATTCTGGTGGATCCCCGTGAGGCGTGCAAGCTCGCTCCGCTTCAACCCGTTTTCCACGCGCAACTCCTTTAACCGAAACACAACTTCCTCCATTTTGCGTTGAATTTCAAAAATTATAACAAAACGGGGAGATTTTTATTCTATTTCACCCGAAATGAGTTGACACAAGAATTATAAACTGCTATAATTACTCAAAATGAGTGAAAACTCAAAAAATCAATACAAAAGGAGGTAGGTTATGGCTGCTGCTGGTTTGGTACTTGCGATCCTTGGACTGATCGGCGGATTGATCGGCTTTGCCGTTCCCGTTTTGAGCCTCATCGGGTTTCCGGTGGCTCTGATCGGTTTGATCCTGAGTTGTGTCGCAATGAAGCGCGGTAAGTCGGGTGTTGCGACGGCAGGTCTCGTTGTCGGGATCATCGCCACCGTTTTCACTGCGATCACGTTCTTCACCTGCGGTATCTGCGTGCTCTGTGTTTCCGCGGGTGCGGGTGCATTGGCGTAACGCAAAGGAGGGAGCGGCGCCGTCTGCTCCCTCGGACTTTATCAGGGTGTTTATGGAAATCGAAACAGGTTCCTTTCGTGTTTTGGGGCGGGAGATCCCGTTTTACGGGCTTCTGTTTGTGATCGGATTTGCCGTTGCGGTGGCAACTGCGATCCCCAAGGCGAAGAAATTGAAGTTGCCGCTCTCCGAGATCGCATGCTCGGGCGTGTTCGCGGGCGTCGGGGGGATCCTCGGCGCAAAACTGCTTTCGATCCTTACTTCCATAAACTATATTATAGAGTATGATCTTTCGCTCATCGATATTTTGCAGAACGGCTTTGTGTTTTACGGAGGACTGCTCGGCGGTGCGTTGGGGCTTTTCGTCTATGCAAAGGTCTTCCATGCACCCATACTTTTGTATTACGACTTGTTTGCCGCGGGAACTGCGCTCGGGCACGCATTCGGGCGGATCGGCTGCCTGCTCTCGGGATGTTGTTACGGCATTCCGTCTGCGGGTGGATTTTGTGTGATCTACCGCCATGCGATCGATCCGAACACGCCGCTCAATACGCCGTTGCTTCCGATCCAGCTCATCGAGAGTTTTTGCCTTGTTGCCGTCTATGCCGCATGTGAACTCGCCTTCTATTTGGGGAGACGCCGCGGCATGAGCGCCGCCGTCTACGCCCTTTCCTACTCGGTCATGCGGTTTATACTCGAATTCTTCCGCGGTGACCTTGTGCGGGGCGTCTGGGGCGGACTTTCGACTTCGCAATACATCTCGCTCGCGATCTTCGTCTTTTGCCTATGTGCGATCGGATATTGCATGTATCGCAGCCGCAAGGCACCTGCGGCGGAAGCGTAGCAAAAGTGTAACAGTCGAAGAGAGAGGGGCGCGGTTTGCGCTCCTTTTTGTTGCACATACGGCAATATTTGCAAAGATGCTTGACAGGGGCGGGGAGGTGGTGTATAATTTGAAATCATAAAAGTGTGGGGCAGTGGACAGAGCGCAGGTGGGGAGGAGAGCGATGGCAAAGGAGGAAAAGCCGCAGACCCGTATCAATTTTCGGCTGCTCGTCTTCTGTGCGTTCGGGCTGATCTTCGGCATTTTTCTCTATTTTCGCATTCGGTTCGGGGGGATCTCGCCCTCCGATTTTCTCTTTTGTCTGCTGCTTCCCGTCGCGATTTTTCCGTTTTCGTGGAAGCGCACCCTCGCGCTTGTAGGGTCCGTCATTCTCTTTGCGGGGCTCGGGGCGGGGCTGGGGCATCTCTGTGCCCTGCGATACGAGCGCGGCGCGAAGAGCGGGGACTACACGGTGACGGGGACCGTCCTCTCGTTCACGGTGAAGACGGGGCGGACGGACGTCGTGCTCGAAGACCTCGCCTTCGACGGCGTACGCATGGGCGGAAAGCTCACCGCGACCCTCCTGAGCGAAGAGGTCCGTGCGGGCGATATCGTCGTTTTCTCTACTCATGTACGCAAAATCGGCCTCGATGAGGGGGAACTTGCCCTCACTTACGATCTTCCGAACGACATCCGCTACGAGGCGGCGGAGGCTTCGGCGGAGAAGGTCGCACGCTCATCCAACCTTCTTCTTCGTCTCAATTCCGCCCTCTACGACCGCTTGGAACGCGGCCTCGGCGGGGAACAGGCACAGATCGCCTATGCGCTTCTCACGGGCAATTCGCGGGGCATGGACCGCGGCTTGATTTCCGAAGTGCGGCGGGGCGGGATCGCGCATATCTTTGCGGTCTCGGGGCTGCACATCGGCATTTTATTTGGGGCAGTATGCCTCATTTTCAAGAAGCCTTGCAAAAAATACGCCTTTCTGCCTGCCCTCGGCGTGGCGATCCTCTATGCGGCGTTCTGTAATTTTACGGTCTCCTCGCTGCGGGCGGTGATCATGTGCGGGGTCGTGGGGGCATACCGTGCCTTCGGGCGCAAATACGACTTTCTGCAGGCGGCCGCACTCGCCGCGCTCATCGTCTTGATCCTCTCCCCCGCGCAATGGTTTACTTCGGGCTTCCGCCTCTCGTTCGGGGCATGTTTCGGCCTTGCGCTCTTCTCGGGGACGCTCACGCGGCTGTGTAAGAAGTTGCACATCCCCGCCTTTTTGGCGAATTACCTCTCCGCGAACCTCTCGGTGCAGATCTTCACTTTCCCCATCCTGCTCGATTGTTTCGGCTATGTTTCGCTATGGGGGACCCTGCTCAATCTCTTTCTCGTCCCCGTGCTTCCCGTCTTCTTCCTTACGGTGCTCCTCGGGGCGATCCTGGCCCTCATCCTACCCTTTGCCTCCGTCGTCGTACTCGCGATCCCCAAGGGGATGCTATCGCTCTTTTTGATCGTCTTCTCGGCGGGCAGCTTTGATTTTGCGCTCACGGGCTTCGCGCTCGGGGCGGGGGCGGCGCTCATCGAAGCGGGGCTTATCGTCCTCTCCGAACGGGTCCGCATGCGTGCCTTGGGGCGGGGCATCCTCGCAGGGGCGCTCGCGGTACTGCTCACCGCCGTCCTCCTCTTCCAAAATCTCGTATTTACGGGGGGACGGGTGGACGTCCGTGCCGAAGCGGGCAACGCCGCCCTCGTACGCACGCCCCACACCGCCGTGCTCGTCATCGACGACACGATCTCCCTCGCCGATTGCAAGGACTTCCTCGCCCGTACCTACGGGGGAAAGCTCGACGGCGTGTTCGTGCTCGCGGACAATGAGGTGCGCGGGCTCAATGCGGCCGCCTTCTTGGGGGCGGATGCGGTGTATCTTCGGGACGAGGTCGCGACGGGCCTTCGCGAGACCAACGTCGTCTTCGGAAGTACGGCGCAGATCGGGCCGCTCTCCTTCCGCTTCGAGACGCGCTCCACCCTCGTTGTGACGGGCTACGGGGCCGTCGTCGCCTTCGATTTTGCAAAGACATTCGCGCCGCCCGCCGATCTCTTCGTCGACAGTGCCTCTGCGGGCTTGATATTTTTCTTCAAGGATGGTATAATCAAAGCGCTATGAAGTTTACCGAGCTTGCAAGGGATCTCAAAGAGGGGATAAGAAGGGTCTATCTCATCCAGGGGGAGGAGGCGTATTTCCGCGATCACGCCGTCTCGTCCGTGCGTGCGGCGTGCGGGCTCACCCAACCCGCCTTGAACGACGTACGCTATGAGGGGGAGGTGCTGAAGGGGGAGAAGCTCTCCGAAGTCCTCGCCTCGCTCACGACGCTGCCCTTCTTCGATGAGTTCCGCCTCGTGCGCCTCTATGAATTTTATCCTACGGGGAAGGACCTCGAGCGGTTTTCCGCCTATCTTTCGGCTCCTTGCGAGACGACGGTGCTGCTGATCGTCAACACGGGCGCCAAAAAGAGTGAGCTCGCGAAGAAGAAGGGGCTTACCTTCGTCGACTGCGGCCGCGAGAGCGAAGATGTGCTCTGCCGTTGGCTGTTCGGGCTTGCGCGGCGGGCCAAACTTGCCCCCGAGAGCGATGCCGTCGCCCTCATGGTGCGCTATTGCAACTTCGACGCCGCCCGCATGAGCCTCGAGATCCGCAAACTCGCCGTGCTCCTCGGCGAGGGGGGCGCGCTGACCAAAGAGGTCGTCGAGGCGTACGTCGCCAAGGATGTGGATTACAAGATCTACGAGCTCACACAGGCGGCTTCGCGGGGGAACGGTACGGTTTTTTCGGAGATCCTGCACGATCTTCTCGAGAAGGGGTCGGATGAAAACGCCGTCCTCGGGGCACTCACCTCGCACTTCCGCACGCTCGCCGAGATCGCTTCGATGAAGGGCACGGATGAGGAGATCGCGAAGCTGATCGGCATCAAGCCGTATGCCGTCCGCAAGAACAGGGAGACGGTCGTCCGCCTCGGCAAGGGGAGAGCACGGGAGCTCTATGCCGCGCTCTATGAACTTTCGGCGGGGATGCGATGCGGAAATTCCACCAAATCGGGGGCACTTTCGGCTGCGATCGCGAAAATCTTCTTCGGATGACGCAAAATAAGGGAAAAACGCTTTGCAAAATTCACAAAAATAAGTATAATAGGGAATAGCCGCAGTGCAATGCCGCACCGCGCGGCGACAAAGGAGGAAGAACCATGCACGCACCTACAGAGGTTTGGGCACAAATCAAGGGGATCTTTTCGCCCTTCAGCGGGGGGATGTTCTGCATTCTGCTCACGGTGACTCTGCTCTCCGCGATCATCATCTACCTCGTCCTCAAGACGCTGTGGGAGAACAACGCACAGCGGTACATCTTCGTCTATCTGCTGTTTCTTGTCGGCATGGGGGTGGTGACGCTGTTCTCCGTCTCCTTCACGGTGGAGATCTACTTCCTCTTCTTCCTCATGATCTCGATGTTTTTCTTGTTCCTCTTCCATACGGAGATCAAGCGGAGCATCTGGAATTCGGTGAAGCGGACGAACATCACGGCGTCGACGGCCGCCACGGCCAAGATGACCGCCGTCACCGCCCGTGCCGACGAATACGTCACCAACATCGTCAAGGCCGTGCAGAGCCTCTCCAAAAATAATACGGGGGCCCTCATCGTTCTTTCCAACGGCAACCTGCCCAAGGAGATCATCGAGAGCGGGGTGACGCTCGGGGCCAACATCTCCAATCAGCTCATCGAGGGCATCTTCATCCCCAAGGCGCCCTTGCACGACGGCGCGATGATCATCTACGGCGATAAAATACAGGCGGCGGGGTGCTTCTTGCCGCTGACGCAGAAGGACTTTCCCAAGGAATACGGCACCCGCCACCGCGCGGGGATCGGCGTCACCGAAGTCGCCGACGTCTCGACGATCATCGTCTCCGAAGAGACGGGCATCGTCTCCGTCGTCAAGCGTGGCGAGATCACCCGCTATGTGGATTCGGAAGGGCTGCGTGCCTTCCTGAAGGAATATTATTGGAAAGAATTTAACGCGGAGGGCAGAAGAGCATGAAATTTACCGAATGGCTGAAGAAACTTTTTCTGAACCACATCCCCTTGAAGCTGCTCGCGCTCGGGCTCGGGTTCCTGTTCGCGATCGTTTTCCTCTCCGCATTATGAAGACTTGTTTCCGTATTCCGCGGCTTCTCATCCCGCGGGAAAACTTCCGCACGTGGGCGGTCCCGGCTGAAGACTGCGCACATGGGGACGAAAAATTCTGGCAGGAAGTGGAGCATACCGTGGGTGACGCCCCCTCGGCGCTCCGCTTTCTTTTGCCTTTTTACCATAAGGAAGCCGACAAGGATATCTTCGATATCGAGATCGTAACGCACATGTACGAGGCGCTCGAAGACGGGACGCTTGAAAAGCTCAACAGGGGCGCCGTCCTCACGATAAGGACGTTCCCCGATGGCGCCGTGCGGCAGGGGATCGTCGCCGCGTTCGACCTCGAGCAGTACGGCGAAGGCGAGAAGGCGCTCTTCCGCCCCGCGTACCCCCCCAAGGATAGCCCCGAGACCGTCGCCGTCCGCCGTCTTGCCCCCCTCGAGTTTTCGCCCGCGGTCGTCTACTACCGCGATAAACGGGGCAAGGTGATGCGGGATATCTCGGCGGAGGAGCTCGAACTGCTCTATGATTTCGACCTCATGCAGGGCGGCGGCAACCTCAAGGGATATTTTCTTCCCGAAGACCTCGCCGCCGATATGCTCGGCGCCATGCCCCGCCACGGGACGGCCTTCCTCGTCGCGGAGGGGGCGGAATTCGTCTCAAGCGCGAAGCGCTTTTGGGAGGAGCTGAAGCCCACCCTTCCCGCCGATAATCTGCAATTTCATCCCGCCCGCTTTGTGCTCGCCGAGTTCGTCGACCTCACCGCGCTGCCCGTCCGCAGCCCCATGTGCCGCTATCTCGCGTGCGGGGACCAAGCGGATCTTGCGCTGCTTTCCAAGGCCGTGAAGTCCAAGCGGGACGGGGACCTGCTTTGCGCCGTGCACCCCGGGGCAGACGCCATCCGCAAGGCGGACGCCGCACTTTCGCGCATTGCCGCACAAAAAGGCGGGGAGGTGCAGTATTTTTCGGGGCGTACGGAGGTAAAACGCGCCCTCGCGGAGGGGGGCATCGCGATCTGCTTCCCGCCCTTCTCGGACGACGACTTTTTCGAAGCCGCCGAAGCGGGATTCCCGCCGCATTGCTTCCCCGAAATAGGGGGGACCCGCTACATTCTCGAGGGCAGGGAGATAAGTTATGATTAAGGCGTGCAAGTTCGGCGGAACGTCGATGGCGGACGGCACGAACTTCCTCAGAGTGAAGGAGATCGTCGAAGGGGACGAAGCGCGGCGCTACATCGTCGTCTCCGCTCCCGGGAAGCGGTACAGCGGGGATAGCAAAGTCACCGATCTGCTCCTTTCCGCACACGAAGAACTCTTAAAGACGGGGCGGCTCGGCGCCTCCTTCGGCCGCGTGAGAGAGCGGTTTTTGCATATCGTCCTCGAGATCGGGCTGAAGATCGACTTCGGCCGCATTTTGGATGAGACGGCGCAGGAGATCGAGGCAGAGCGCTCGGAGGCCTTCACCGCATCGCGCGGGGAGTACCTCGCGGGGAGGATCATGGCGGAGCTTCTCGGCGTGCCCTTCCTCGATGCGCGTGAGGTCATAAGATTTTGCGGCGACCGCTTCGACGGGGAGACGACGTACACCATCTTGCGGGAGGCCTTAAAGAGCAAAAAACGTGCCGTCGTCGCGGGCTACTACGGCGCCGACGAGACGGGGCGCGTGCGTACGTTTTCGCGGGGCGGAAGCGATGTGACGGGGGCGATCGTCGCCCGTGCCGCGGGTGCGGGGCTCTATGAAAACTGGACGGACGTCTCGGGCTTTCTCGCCTGCGATCCGCATATCGTCCCGAGCCCCGCAAGGATCGAAGCGCTCTCCTATAAGGAGCTCCGCGAGCTCTCGTATATGGGGGCCAACGTGATGCACAGCGAGTCGATCTTCCCCGTGCGCGAGGCGGGCATCCCCATCAGGATCTGCAATACGTTCCGCCCCGAAGACGGGGGGACCTATATCCTTCCGAAGCCGCAAGAGAGCGAAGAAGGGCGGCCCGTGACGGGCATTGCGGGCAAGAAGAATTTCACCGTCATCTTCCTCGAGAAGTCGCTCATGAACGCCGAGATCGGCTTTGCCTACCGCGCCCTCGAGGTCCTGATGCGGCACGGCATCTCGTTTGAACATATGCCCTCGGGCATCGATACGATGTCGTTCGTCATCGACAGCGAACAGCTCAAGGGGGGCGCGCTCGAGCAGATCGAGGCGGAGATCGGGGCCGCGGTACGGCCCGACCGCATCACCTCGTTCGATAATATCGCACTTTTGGCCGTCGTGGGGCACGGGATCCACGGGAACGTTGGAACTTCCGCACGGCTGTTCCGCGCGATCGCCCGCGCGGGCGTCAACGTACGCATGATCGACCAGGGCTCCTCGGAGCTGAACATCATCGTCGGCGTCGACAACGAGGATTACGAGCGCACCGTCCGCGCCGTCTACGAGGAATTTTTCAAATAAACGATGCAGGTACCCAGCCTTTACGTCATTTCGACGACCACATAGGAGCCTATCCCCTCCGTGGGGGGACCACCCCCCTACCCCCCTCCAATGGAGGGGGTGTCGCATATGATTGGCCCCGTCGGAGGTGACGCACGTCATTCCGAGGCGTAGCCGAGGAATCTCGACTTTGAGATTTCTCTACTTGGTAACTTCGCCTATGGCTCGTGCCGACCTTAGTAGAACAAATAGAAGCTGCGGTCGGGGCGAAATGACGTACTGATGTGCCCTTACGCAGTTCGCCTACCCCCTCCGTGGGAGGGGGATCAAGGGGGTGGGGCGACAGATAAGCAACTACGAAGTCCGTCCCTCATCCCGAACGGAGCGTAGCGAAGTGAGCGGATCTTTAAGATACACTCGCTACGCTACTTCGCCGAACGGCTCGTGCCGTGCTTCGATAAACAATAGAAGCCTCGCACGGGGCGGTATGAGGTCGCTCATGATGTGCCCCTACGCAGTCCGACCTCTCGCTTCCCCTCTCAGGGGGTCTGCGTGAGCAGGGGATAGGGTTTCCGAACCCCCTCAGTCACGGCCTCTGCCGTAAAAGCTCCCTTATAAAAAGCGCATGCCATGCCTATATTGCTTCTTTCAAAAAACACTCCCGCAAGAGAAGCGGGAGTGTTTTTTGATTTTTGTATGGCCGCGGGCATCCGCGCACGGGCTCAATCTTCAAAGCCGAACAGCTCGTTCGGCGTAATATCGAATCGGCGGCAGAGGTATACGATCTTCTCATAGTCGAGCTGTATCCTGCCCGTTTCATATTCGCTGTAGTCGGATTGATATTTCTTCAGCTCCGCGGCGATCTGCGCCTGCGTGACCCCTTTTGCGCGGCGCGCCGCCTTCAGATTTTCTCCGACGGTTTTCGCGATATCATGCATCGATGTTTCCATAAAAATATTATAGGAGAATTTCCGTTAAATCACTTGACTTATAGGAAATAATCCTATATAATTATACCAAAACCACGGAGGTGTTTTATTGAAAAATCAAAAGCAATAGGAGAAATGCAAGCCTTGCTTAAAAAAGAAGCAATTATAAAAAGAGTGGCACACCTCGTTTTGTTTTCGACGCTTCTTCTGCTTTTGTTCCTGCCCTGTTTTCAAACCGAGATCGTTTTCAAACATGATTTCTCCCTGTATGATGAAATTAGGTTAGTCATTTCCTCGCTTTCGCTTGATGGAAGCTCGTTCGAACCTGATTTTATGGTGCTAATCTTCGCTTTTCTTTTCTTTATCGTCGGTCTCGCGGGAATGGTAGTCGATCTCGTCAAAGTGACGCTATATGACTTCGATCCTGAGCACTACGCCGGTTTAGAATACGATAAAATCAAATCCATGATGGAAAAGAGGTTGGAATACGATAAAATCAAATCTAAGACGGAAAAGTCTAAAGCGATAAAGCCAACGGAAGGAATGAGCAACTTTGTCCCGCAGTGTTATTTCCTTGCTGCGATTGTATTTGAGATACTCGGCATCTTTTTCTTAAGGGACTCGGGTCCGGCGGACGCAACGATATCCGACTATTTTAGGTACACGAATGGTGTCGCATGGGGCTTTTGGGTCGTGCTCGTTTTCTTGATCGTAAATATAGCGCTTGTAGTCTCTTTGGCTCTCGACCGTAAGAAGCTTAAAGATCTGGTTATGAAAGAGGACGATGAAAAGAAAGATACAATGAGCGAACAAGCGGAAAATTGATCGGCAAAGCCCTACTCCACCGTGGGAGCAAGTACGAAGTCCCCATGCCCCCATCGGGGTTTATTCCGCGCTCTACCCCCTCCGTGGGAGGGGGTAGAGCGCGGAATAAACTACATAGGTACCCCGCCTACGTCATTTCGCCCCGACCGCAGCTTCTATTTGTTCTACTAAGGTCGGCACGAGCCATAGGCGAAGTTACGTAGTGAGAAATCTCGGTGTGGAATACGAACAGGCATTCCAAATACGTCATTCTGAACGGAGCCCGTTAGGGCGAAGTGAAGAATCGCATTAGCCTTAGCCTGATATCGTAGCTCATATAAGAATAAGACTGCGGCGATGTTTCGACTACGCTCAACATGACGTAATTTAGAACGAGCTTCCTCGGGCTATGCCCTACTTCGCCTAACGGCTCGTGCCGCGCTTAGAGAATTAGAAATGCGCGCGGGGCGGAATGACGGGTTGGTAACCGTTAAACTGCGGAGAAGCAAGCAAGACAAGGAGAACGAGCATTTCCGACGGGAGTGTACTTTGTTGTACACGACCGAGGAAAGCGCAGTTCGACACAGTATTGCGCAGCTTATCCGCAGTTCGAGAGTACGAAGTCCAAACAAGCATGAAAAAACCGCACCCCATGTGCGGTTTTTATGCTTTCAACAGATCGACCAAGGTATGGGCGGAGAGGTAACTGTTTACCACTTCATCCAGCCCCCGCCACACGGGGAGGGACGGGCAGGTTGCCGCCCGCGGGCAATCGGCCTCTTTCTTGCCCGTGCAATCGGTCGCGGCGAGCGAGCTCTCGGTCTCCCGTAGCACTTCGGCGAGGGTATACTCCTTGGGCGCGCGGGTGAGCACGTACCCGCCGTTCTTGCCCCGCGTACTCTCCACGAAGCCCGCCTTCACGAGCAGGCTCATGATCGCTTCGGCGTACTTGAAGGGGATTTCCTCTTCGGCCGCGAGTTCACGGAGCGAAGCGCTCTCCTTGCGCCGTGCGAGCGCCGTCATGATACGCAGCGCGTAGCGGCCTTTGGTCGAGACGATCATTCGTCCTCGTCCTCGTCGTGGGCGCAGTGGGCGCATTTGAACTGCGCAGGATCGTAGGGGATGTTGTTCTTCCGGTAGTAATCGAGGATGGCCGACTGCACCGCCTGCTCCGCGAGGACCGAGCAGTGCATCTTGTATGCGGGAAGCCCGTCGAGGGCCTCCGCGACGGCCTTATTGGTGAGCGACAGGGCCTCGGAGAGAGGTTTCCCCTTGATCATCTCCGTCGCCATCGAGCTCGAAGCGATCGCGCTGCCGCAGCCGAAGGTCTCGAACTTCACATCCACGAGGATGCCGTCTTTCACCTTGATATACATCTTCATGATATCGCCGCACTTGGCGTTGCCGACTTCGCCGATGCCGTCCGCATCCTCGATGATGCCGACGTTGCGCGGGTTCTTGAAGTGATCCATGACTTTTTCGCTGTAAAGTGCCATACCGTACTCCTTATCCTTTTCGGGACACGCTGATTTTATGCAAATTCGGGGATCAGAGGATGTAGCTGCGCTTTCCCTCTTGGAGATCCCGCCACACGGGGGACATGTTTCTGAGCCGCTCCACGACTTCGGGAACGCATTTTATCATATACAGTACCTCCTCTTCGGTCGTCTCCCGCCCGAGCGTGAGGCGCAGAGAACCGTGGGCGACGTCGTGTACCCGCCCGATCGCGAGCAGCACGTGAGAGGGGTCCAAAGAGCCCGAAGTGCAGGCAGAACCCGAGGAGGCGCAGATGCCCATCTCGTCGAGCAGCAGAAGGAGGGATTCTCCCTCGATGCCCTCGAAGCAGAAACTGATGTTCCCGGGGAGGCGGCGCGTCCTGTCGCCGTTGAGGGCGCAGTGGGGGATCTTCTCCAAACCTTCGATGAGTTCCCGTTGCAGCCCGCGCAGGCGAAGGGAGACGGCGTCCATCTCCGCGACGGCCTCTTCGAGCGCGACCGTCATCGCGACGATTGCGGGAAGATCTTCGGTCCCCGCGCGCTTGCCCCGCTCCTGTGCTCCGCCCTCGATGAGCGAAGAAAGGGGGGCACCCCGCTTGATAAACAGGGCTCCCACGCCCTTGGGACCGTGGAATTTATGGGCAGAGAGAGCGAGGTAGTCGCAGCCGATCGTGCGTACGTCGACGGGGATGTGCCCCACGGCCTGCACGGCGTCCGTATGGAAGGGGACCCCCATCTTTTTGCAGAGGGCGCCGATCTCTTCGACGGGCTGGATGGTCCCGATCTCGTTGTTGGCGAGCATCACCGAGACGAGGGCGGTATTCTCATCGATCTCCCGCGCCGCGTCTTCGATGCGTACGATGCCCTCCGTCCCCACGGGAAGCAGGACGACTTCGAAGCCCTCCTTTTTGAGTTTTTCGAGGGTGTGCAGCACGGCATGGTGCTCGATCGCCGTTGAGACGATCTTGCGCTTGCCCTTCTTGGCGCCTGCCCGTGCGGCAGAGAGGATGGCCTGGTTATCGCTCTCGCTCCCGCCCGAGGTGAAGAGGATCTCCCTTGCCTCGGCGCCGAGGATCTTCGCGATCCGCATGCGGCAGTCTTCGAGGACTTCCTTCGCCCGCTGCCCCGCCGAATGCAGGGAGGAGGGGTTGCCGAAGACCTCTTCCGCCGTCTTGATGTATGCCGCACACGCCTTCTTCGAGAGCTTGGTCGTCGCCGCATTGTCCGCATAAACAAACATGGATGTTTTCTCCGTCGGATAAATTCCTACATTTTCAATAGGAATTATACCATGGGGCGGCGGGGCTGTCAAGCATTTCCCGAAGAAATTATGCGGGAGTTTGAAAAAGCGTTTACTTTTTTGCGCGGATGTGGTATACTGCGGGTATGAACATCGTCGCGCTGGATATCGGGGATCGGCGGATCGGGATCGCGGTCACGGACCCCTTCGGGAGCTATGCCATCCCCGCAGAGACCTTCTTCCGCACCGAAGATAAGGAAGGGGACGCGAAAAAGATCGCAGAGCTCGTGAAAGCGCGGGGGGCAGAGCTCGTCGTCTGCGGGCTGCCCTTGCTTGCGGACGGCACCGAGGGGGAGCAGGCGCGAAAGAACCGTGCGTTTGCCGCAAGGCTCGAGGCGCTGGGGATCCGCGTCGTCTTCGAAGACGAACGCTTCACCACGCAGGAGGCGCGGGGAGATCTTCACGCCGCGGGGGTAACTTCGGCCAAAGACAAAAAGAAAAAGCGGGTGGATTCCATCGCCGCCGCTTATATTCTCGAAAATTATCTTGCACATTGCAAAAGGAGCGATACCGTGAAAGAGGAAAGCAACAACTACGAAGACGATGAGAACATCGTCGAACTCACCGACGACGAAGGCAACACCTACCGCTTCGAACATCTCATGACGTTTGAATACAAGGAGGAGTGGTATTGCGCGCTCGCGCCCGAGCTTCCCGCCGAGGAAGAGGCCGAAGAGGACGAAGAAGAGGGCGATGAGGTCGCCATCTACCACATCGTGGGCGAGGGGGACGACGAGCAGCTCGAGACCATCGAAGACGACGATCTGCTCGATGAAGTCTTTGCCGAGTTCTGCACGCAATACGAGGACTTCGAGGACGCCGATGAAGCGGAAAGCCTCGAGCCCGATGCGGACGACGGCGAATAACTTCCCATGAATGCCGTAAATTACGATCGGCAGATGTGTGAAATTCTGCAGGGTGCGGAGGGCATGCGGCTCCTTCTGCACAGCTGTTGCGCGCCTTGCGCTTCCCACTGCCTCACCGAGGTCGCCCCGAAGATCGAGACGACCGTCTTTTATTACAATCCCAACCTCGACAGCGCCGAGGAATACGAACGGCGGCTCGGCGAACAGAGGCGCTTCCTCGCCGAGACGGGCCTTGCGGACCTTCTCGAATGCGGCTACGGCCCCGAGGCGTTTGAGAAGATCGCCCGCGGGCTCGAAGGGGAACCCGAGGGGGGCGCAAGGTGCACGGCGTGCTTCCGCCTCAGGCTCGAACGCACGGCGCGGGAGGCCAAGGCGCGGGGGTACGACTTCTTCGCGACGACGCTCACGCTCTCTCCGCTCAAGGATGCAAGGCGAATCAACGAGATCGGTTTTGCCCTCGAAATGCAATATGGGGTACGATATTTGCCCTCCGACTTCAAAAAACGAGACGGATATCTGCACTCTTTGGCGCTCTCGCGGGAGTATGGGCTGTACCGCCAAAACTACTGTGGGTGTAAATATTCAAAATAAACCGCCTCGGCGGTTTATTTTTTTGCTTCGAATATGCGAACTGCGGATAAGCTACGCAATACTGTGTCGAACTGCGCTTTCCTTGGTCGTGTACGCACAAGTACACTCCCGTCGGAAATGCTCGTTCTCCTTGTCTTGCTTGCTTCTCCGCAGTTTGACGGTACCCGTTATCACTTCTCCAAAGCGACCTCATTCCGAGCCCCGTTAGGGGCGAGAGAATCTTAAGATACACTCGCTACGCTCGGTATGAGGGTTGGACTTCGTATTGGCCTCGCGCGTACCCCCGACACGGCTCGTCCCATGTAACACCCCCTCCCGCGGAGGGGGGTAGGGGGGTGGGCAGAATACGACGGGCACCTCAGTACGTCATTCCGACGACCGTAGGGAGGAGGAATCTCAAGGACGAGATTTCTCACTAACGTTCGAAATGACGTGAGGGACGGGCATCCGACATGGTCTATTCAAAGCGCCCCCTCCATCGGAGGGGGGTAGGGGGGTGGGCAGAATACGACGTGGCACATCATGAGCGCCCTTGGCGCCCCTTGTAGGGGAGCTGTCGCGGCGTAAGCCGTGACTGAGGGGTTTTGGAAACCCTATCCCCTGCTACGCAGGTACTTCCCCTGAGAGGGGAAGCAAGGGTTCGGACTACGCAGGGGCACATCAGTACGTCATTCCGACGACCGTAGGGAGGAGGAATCTCGTTCTAATAACGTCACCCTGAGCGTAGTCGCCCCGCGCGCACTTCTAATTCTCTAAGCGCGGCACGAGCGCGTAGCGCGAAGTAAACATCGCCGCAGTCTTAATCTTATATGAGTGACGATATGAGGCTAAGACTAATGCGATTCTTCGGCACGTGCCCGCCCGCTTAGGGCGCGTTCGGGCACGGCTCAGAATGACACATTTAGAATGCCTGTTCGTATTTCGCACTGAGATTTCTCACCCCTAACGGGGTTCGAAATGACGTGCGCCATGCATGGGCTTTCTCGTCGCCCCACCCCCTTGGTCCCCCTCCCACGGAGGGGGTGTCGCGCAAGATGAACCGCGGAGGGGGTGTCGCGCAGGATGAACCACGGAGGGGGTGTCGCGCAAGATAAATCACGGAGGGGGGTCTTCGCCTCCCAAAGAGCAATAAGCCTTGCCCTCCCGCAGAGCTATAAGTCCCGGCCTTTCAAAGAGCAATAGGCTGTGTCCTTAAATTTTGCTGTAGCCGTAAGAATTGATGAGGGCGTCGATCTTCACGCCGCTCTGGCAGAGCGGGCACTCGCCGGGGCGATAGGAGGCATACCCCTTGAGATCTTCCGTCCCGATGATGCGCTTCACGGGCACGCCGGGGATCTCGAAATTGCCGCCGAAGACCGTAGCGAGGCCGACGGGGTCGCCGTCGTAATAGCGAATGCCGCGGATGGCGCCCATGGCGGTGATGCCCGTCGTCGCCGTGGCGGCGAGGATGAGCACGTGGCGATTTTTCACATAGGGTACGAGGTTATCGCGCAGGATGAGCTTCTCGTCCGCCGTAAATTCGGGAGAGATGACGGCGATCTCCTGGTGCATATTCAGCCCGGGGCCTGCCGTGAACTCCTCTGCCATGAAGGCGCCGACCATCTTCATGCGTTCGAGGGTGATGATGGTATCTACGGTGACGTCGCGGAAGCTCTCGGCAAACAGCTTCGCACAGGCGCGTGCGCGGCTCATTTCCGTCTTGAGACGGGTCATATCGATGCAGTAATTGACATGGGAATGCTGCGTGACGAAGTGGCCGGGGATCACGCGGATGCTCACCATGCGGTTGCGCTTTGCAAAAAGTTCATAGGCGTTGGTTTCCATTTCCTACCTCCCACACACCATTTTAATATAAAATCCGCGGCTTGTAAAGGGTACCGCGGGAATTTTTTCGGAAATTTTTCGGGTTTTTTCGGAAAAGACGTTTAGAAAATCGCTTTTTACATTATATGTAAGATGACAAAAAAATCCATGCAGGTGAACACGTGAACGATCGGAAAGAGAAAGCGGCGCCCGAAAACGAGGTGCCCGAGGATACGGCAGCACAGCAGGCGGAAGCGCCGAAGGCGCCGAGCGAGCTCGAACTCGCACAGGCGGCCGCGGAAGACTTCAAGCGCAAATGGTATGCCGTGACCGCGGAATACGAGAACTACCGCAAACGCACCGCAAGAGATAGCGCGAGGCGCTATGCCGAGGGGCGGGCGGACGTCGTATCCAAGCTCTTTCCCATCGCGGATAACCTCGACCGTGCGCTTGCAAGCTGCAAAGAAGAGGCGACGCGCAAGGGTTTGGAGATGGTCGTGCGGACCTTCGAAAAACTGCTCGAAGAGGAGCGCATCGAAGTCGTGGATCCCGTAGGCGAACCCTTCGACGCCGAGCGCCACGAGGCGATCATGGCGGTCGAGCCCGAAGCGGGGCAGGAGAGCGGGATCGTGAAGGAAGTCTACCGCAAGGGATACGTGCAAGACGGCAAGGTGCTCCGCTTCGCCCAAGTCGTCGTGGTGAAGTAGAGGGGTGCCCACCCCCCTACCCCCCTCCGACGGAGGGGGTGACGAAGAATGTTTTCGGTCGGGGGATGTAGTAGATAAACCCCTCACGAAAATTCTTTGCCCGCAGTATGCTCCCCGCAGGGGGCTTCAAAAATGAAAGAATTTTGTGAACAATAAAGGAGTAAAAATATTATGGCGAAAGTTATCGGTATCGATTTAGGCACGACAAATTCGTGCGTAGCAGTCATGGAAGGCGGCGAGCCCGTCGTCATCGCGAACGCAGAGGGTTCGAGAACGACCCCCTCCGTCGTCGCATTCCAAAAGGACGGTTCCCGCGTCGTCGGGCAGGTGGCAAAGCGTCAGGCGGTCGCCAACCCCGATAAGACGGTCATCTCCATCAAACGCAGGATGGGGTCGGATTACAAGGTAAAGATCGACGAGAAGAGCTACTCCCCGCAGGAGATCTCGGCGATGATCCTCTCCAAGCTCAAGGCAGACGCCGAAGCCTATCTCGGCAGCAAGGTGACGGATGCCGTCATCACCTGCCCCGCATACTTCACCGACGCCCAGCGTCAGGCGACCAAGGATGCAGGCAAGATCGCAGGCCTCAACGTGCTTCGTATCATCAACGAGCCCACGGCGGCCGCGCTCTCCTACGGCCTCGATAAGGAGAAGGAAAACAGCAAGGTCATGATCTACGACCTCGGCGGCGGCACCTTCGATGTCTCCATTTTGGAGATCTCCGACGGCGTCTTCGAAGTCCTCGCGACCAACGGCAACAACATGCTCGGCGGCGACGATTTCGATAAGCGCCTCATGGACTACATGGTCGGCGAATTCAAGAAGAGCCACGGCGTCGATCTTTCCAAGGATAAGATGGCGATGCAGCGCCTCAAGGAGGCCGCAGAGAAGGCGAAGATCGAGCTTTCGGGCATGAATTCGACGTCCGTCTCCCTGCCCTTCATCTCGATGACCGATGCAGGTCCCGCCCATCTCGAGCTCGAGATCACCCGTCAGAAGTTCGAGGCGCTGATCTCCGACCTCATCGAAAAGACGGCCGAGCCCATGCGTCTTGCGATGAAGGATGCAGGCCTTTCGTATAACGATATCGATAAGGTCATCCTCGTCGGCGGCTCGACGCGTGTCCCCGCCGTCGTCGCAAAAGTCAAAGAGCTCACGGGCAAGGAGCCCTTCAAGGGCATCAACCCCGATGAATGCGTGGCGGTCGGCGCTGCCATCCAGGGCGGCGTTCTGACGGGCGAAGTGAAGGACGTCCTCCTTCTCGACGTTATGCCGCTCTCCCTCGGCATCGAGACGCTCGGCGGCGTGTTCACCCGCCTTATCGACAGGAATACGACCATCCCCGTCAAGAAGTCGCAGGTGTTCTCGACGGCCGCCGACAACCAGACGAGCGTGGAGATCCACATCCTTCAGGGCGAACGCGAGTTCTGCCGCGACAACAAGACGATGGGCAGATTCATGCTCACGGGCATCGCGCCCGCGCCCCGCGGCATTCCGCAGATCGAAGTCACCTTCGACGTCGATGCGAACGGCATCGTGCA
>CANQET010000017.1 GCA_947595585.1 uncultured Clostridia bacterium | reverse complement strand
TTACCGCCTTTTAACACAACTATCTTTTCCGCACCCTCGACAGTCCGCAAGCGGTGAGCAATAATCAACACGGTCTTGTCCTTTATAAGTTCGGAAATTGCCTCTTGCCCTTCCTTAAAAATCGGTTAGCAGCCCCTAACCGTTCACCATTAAATTCGGAGTACAAAGTTCCGCCCGCTAAATTCGTTAGACAAGGCTAACAAATCCGCAAAAAATAGCGGGGCTTTTCACTCCGCCAATATTATAGAATATTTTTTATCCGATGTCAAACAAAATGTAAGTCTTGACTAACTATTTTTTCCGAATTTTTTTATGTACTCGAACATTTCCTCGGTGATGACGTGTTCAATACGGCAAGCATTATCCTCGGCAAGTTCCTGCGGCGCACCCGTTCTCCTCAAAAGTTCGGTTATAACTCTATGGCGTTCATAGATAATAGTGTAATATAAATCATAAAGCACAAGATTTCTCCTGTGCTTTATCTTATTGTTACCTATATAATTTCAAAATGCTTTAAGGTCTCTTTGATTGCCTCGACCATTTGCGGCGACGGATGCGAACGAGGCCTTTTCAGTTCTTCCACGGCGTTGGGAGCGTCGTACATGGGCAAGCCCAAATCCCGCTTGACTTCGGCAATATAAGCGGTGTGAACTTTGAAGCCGTAAGTCTTTTCGATATATTCCTGTATCATCTTATAAGTAACTTTCTCTTTCGGCTTGCGTTCCTCGACGCGTTTTTCCGCTTCCTTCAAAGAAATTTGTCCTTCTTCCTCTCCAAACTCGACTTTTACGCCGATATGTCCGTCGGGTTTTTTGTGGGAAAGCACAACCAACGTCTCGATATGCCGCGTCTGCGGGAACATATCGTAGGGACGGATGCACTCGATTTGATACATGGGGTGCGGATCTTCGCATTTTACGAGGCTTCCATCGGGCTGTTCTTCGAGCGTGCCCGTAAGGATGCCGAGATCGCGGGCGAGCGTTGCGGGATTGCAGGAGATCATCACGACGGGATCGATCCCCGAAGCCATGATCGTCTTCAATACATTGCGGTCCACCCCCGCGCGGGGCGGATCGAGCACGGCGCCGAGGCGCTTTTCCTTCTTTGCGAGCGCGGGAAGCACTTCCTCCACCCTTCCGAGGATGGGTAGCATGTGCTCCGAAAGTCCGTTTTGCGCGGCGAGCTGCACGGCACAGGCATGTGCTTCGGGGACGACTTCGATGCCGTAGACCCGTTCGCACTTCTGCGCGAGGAGGGCGGTGAGCAGGCCGCCGCCCGCGTAACAATCGGCGAAGACCCCCTCCGCATACTCCGCCACCGCGGCATAGAGCTTGCTGCGGACGCCGTCGTTGACCTGCAAAAACGTATTGGGCCCCGCGCTGTATACGACGCCCGCCTCCGTGCCCTCGTAGCTTTCGGCGCCGAAGATATGGGTGAACGTATCGCCGAGGACGACGTTGGTCTCCGCCGTGTTGAGGTTCAAAAACAGGGAATACTCGGAGAAGATCTGCCCGAGCAGGTACTTAAAATAATCGATGCCCTTGAATTCGGGCACGGTGACGACGAGCGTCACCAAAAATTTTTTCTTGACCTCGCGCACGACGATGTGGCGGATCTGCCCCGTATGCGTGAATTCGTCGTAGCCGTCGAGCCCGCACTTCTCCATGAAGCCGAGGAGGGCGGCGATGACCTTATCCGCCCATTCGGGATGCAGGGGGCAGGTATCCGTCGGTACGATGCGATGCGAGCGCTCGGCGAAGAAGCCGACGACGTTCTTTCCCCCGATCCGCCCCACGGGGAGCTGCAGTTTGTTCCTGTAGCCATAGTCCCGTTCGCTACGGACGCAGGCCTCCACGGGTGCCTCGATCCCCCCGATCTTGCGCAGCGTCTCACGGACGAGGCGGGCCTTGAATTTGAGCTGTTCGCGGTAGCGCAGATGCTGAAGACGGCAGCCGCCGCATTTCCCGAAGACGGGGCAGCGGGGGCGGACGCGTTCCTCGGCGGGGGTGAGGATCTCCTCGAGACGGCCGTATCCGATGCCGTCCTTCACCTTCAGAACGCGCACGCGGGCACGCTCGCCGGGGAGAAGAAAAGGGATGAAGAGCGTGATGCCTTCCGCATGTGCGATCCCTTCGCCCTGCGTCCCCATCCCCTCGGCAAGCACCGTGACGATGTCGTTTTTTTGCATACGCCCCCCTCCTTTTTTATTTTTTTATCTTACGGATGACGAGATCGACCGAGCGCTGGCAGAGGAAGATCAACACGTCGTATACGGCGAAGACGATCGTCCCTCCCACGAAGATCACGAGGAAGAAGTGCTGCACGGCGAACTCATACCACCACATCGAGGAGACCTCGAACAGCGGCACGAGCACGAGCGACCACATCATCCAGATCGTGAGGTCGAACCACGCCGCCTTCCCCAAAAACACGGGGATATGCAGCGGAAATTTCTTGATGTACTTCTTCTCGAAGTAGTTGGCGATGGGGTGCAGCCCGAAAAAGACGAGGAAGGGCAGAAGGCGCACGATCGCGAAGGACCCGAAGAAAAAGGCGAGGATGGAGGCGCCGAGAAAGGCGAGGAAGCTCCCGAGCGGGTAGCCCTTCGCGAGCGGGACCATGAGCGCGAAGACGGCAAGGATCATGCCTGCG
The DNA here is from genome assembly GCA_947595585.1 of uncultured Clostridia bacterium. Classification (GTDB taxonomy): domain Bacteria; phylum Bacillota; class Clostridia; order Christensenellales; family Borkfalkiaceae; genus Gallimonas. Next base: position 26,436 of record CANQET010000017.1, on the reverse strand, counting down.
CCGTAAAATACGTTCACATAGGCGCCGACGGTCAGAGAGATCGTCGCAAACGCACAGGATATGCCCGAGAGCGCGAGCTCAAACGACTTCGTAGGCTTTTTCATTTCTTACCTGCAACCGCAGCACAGATATTGGCAGCACATCACGCAGAAAAACGTATAGCACCCGTTGAGGCAGGAGACGCACCAATTCCCCCCCATCTGCTCCTCCCCGGAGGCGACGTTGGGATCGATGTTGGGCGCTCCGCCGTCGTTGGGCGTAAACTCTGCCCGCGCACGCAGCTTATCGTAGGCACTGCGGTACTTTTCGTTGTTGGGATCCATCTGAAGGGCGATCTCGAGCTGTTTCTTGCTCTCGTTGATCCAATTCTTGCGGTAGAAAACGACCGACTGCAGATAGTGCCACTCGGCGCTGCGCTCATTGAACGCATCGAGGAGCTGCTGCGCACGGTTGAGATCTCCGCTGCGGATGCAGGAGGCCACTTCTTCGAATGCCGAAGAGGAGGCGCCGCCCTCCGAAGAGGACGTCTTGCGCTCTTCGAGGATATCGGCATAGGCGGCATCGAGCTTTTCGAGCATACGCGCCGCGCGGGTGCCCTCTTCGCCGTCTTTCCACTTCTCCTCGTTGTATTTTGCCTTCAGTTCCTCGTAGCGCGCTTTCACTTCCTCTAAGGAAGCGCTCTCGTCGAGCCCGAGGATCTCGTATGAAGCCTTCATGCGATTCTCCTTATCTTATTCGCTGTTTTCGCACCCCATGTGCGATTTTTAGGGCACTTTCACCTTGACGGGTTCCCGCTTTTTGCCGCTCATCACGCGGCGGGTCTCGAGGGGGATCCCGCGCAGGATGATGTTATCGGTGAGGTCGCGGTTGAAATAAAAGCGGATGCCCCCGAGGTTTTCTCTGAGATCCAAAAAGATCGTATCAAAGAGAAAGCCCACCTCCCCGTCGTTTTCCTTGAGGAGCTCCTCCCGCGTCTCGGCCTTATAGGCGAGCACGAACGGGTTGTAGCCCCCCTTCTTTTTATCCTTCTCGAAGTCGTCGAGGGCGTCGATGAGATACACCCACTTCCCGAGCGCGTAGAAGAGCATGCGCGTCTTCTCGCTTGCCTTCTCCTTGAGGAAGTGATCGGAGAGCGCGGCGAGCAGCTGTGCCGTGGGCTCCGCGGCCATATCGGGGGAGGCATACCTCGCTTTTTCGGCCGCCTCCTGCTCCTTCATGAAGTTCTCGACGAGCGAGACGAGCGCGGGATAGTCCTTTTTCGCCAGAAGAAATCCCTTCTTGAAGATCCGCCGCCTGCCCCGCCCCTTGCCGCCGTCGGCGATGTCGTCGGTCAGTTTATAGTAGCAGAGCACGGTGTTGAGGGCGCCGAGCTCGCGGGTGAGGTCGTCCACCTTGGCGATGGGGCGTTTCTTGATCGCATGCTCGAAGCAGTTCTGCTGCTCGATGACGACGTCCACCCCCATGATGTTGTGCAAAAGCGCCGAAAGAAATGTGACGTCGTAGCTCAAACCCAGCCGCGCACGCTGTCCGCATGCCGAAGCGATCCCCTTGCACAGGCCGCAATAGAGGGCACGGTAGAGCATGAGGTCCTTGATGAAGAGGTTGGGATAATCGTAGTGGACGTAGCCGAACATCGCTTACCCCTGATAGAAGCCCACCTTGCGGTAGACCTTCGAGAGCGTCTTGCGCGAAGCGTACATCGCCCGCTCCCTGCCCTGTTCAAGGATCCCGCCGAGGTAGTCCCGATCGGCGAGAAGACGCCTCTGCTCTTCGCGGATGGGGTCGAGGACGTCTGCGACCGTCTCCCCCACGGCGAGCTTGAAATCGCCGTAGCCCTTCCCCTCGAATTCGCGCTCGACCTCTTCGGGCGTGCATCCGCGGAAGGCGCAGTAGATGTTGATGAGGTTGGCGATCCCGGGCTGCTCTTCGCTGTAGCGCACGGCGCCGAGGCTATCGGTGACGGCACGTTTGAATTTGCGCAGCACGGTATCGCGGTCGTCGGAGAGGAACACCGAGGCGTTGGGGTTCTCGGTCTCGGATTTGGACATCTTCTTGGAAGGGTCCTGCAGCGAGGAGATCTTCGCCGTCCCCTTGCGGATGAGGGGTTCGGGCACGGTAAACGTCTCCCCGTAGCGGCTGTTGAAGCGGATGGCGAGGTCGCGTGCGAGCTCCACATGCTGCTTCTGATCGGCACCGACGGGCACGTACTGTGCACGGTAGAGCAGAATATCCGCCGCCATGAGCACGGGATAATCCATGAGGCCCATGTTGACGTTGTCGGCATGCTTTCTGCTCTTATCTTTGAACTGCGTCATGCGGGACGCCTCGCCCACCGAAGTCAAGGTGTTGAGGATCCAGCAAAGTTCGGCGTGCGCGGGAACCCCGGATTGCACGTAGAGCGTACACTTCTCGGGGTCGAGCCCGCAGGCGATGTAGAGCGCGGCAAGCTCGAGAGTGCGGCGACGCAGTTCGGCGGGTTCCTGCCGCACGGTGACGGCATGCAGATCGGCGATCGCGTAGAAGCATTCGTATTCCGACTGCATCTCCACCCAATTCCGCACGGCACCGACATAGTTCCCGATCGTAAGATTTCCGCTCGGCTGGACCGCCGAATACACGATTTTCCCGTTGGTTTCCATACTGCCATTCTCCCACATTACGTCTATTATACCACATTTGCAAGCAAAATGCAACGGGTTGCGCGCGCGTAAGATGAAAATTACGTCAAGTTGCCCCGCTTTTTGCCCGAAACGGACGGCCTTCCGCACACAAAAAGCGGCGCCCGAAGCGCCGCCCGCAAGAAAAAGCCCCGCATGCGGCTGCGGGGCGGGAGATCATACGATAGATCTTTTGACTTCCTGGAGCATCTTGTCGGGCGGGACCACCGTCTTGAACAGGATGGGCTTGTAGCGGATGGCCTTCAGGCTCTCGGGGACCTTCATCGCCGTGAGCAGGTGGACGCGCTTGATGCCCTTGTAGGAATCCTTCACGTCGTTGCCCGTGAGGGCGTAGAGCACGTCCTGCGGGAATTTATAGGGACTTGCCGTGGCGACTACCACCATGGGATGACGGGGGGCGTCCTCGGGCAGGGAACGCGTATATTTGCGTGCGACGTTCATCGCGACGCCCGTATGCGGATCCATGGGATAGCCGAGTTCCTCGAAGAAATCATAGACGCACTCCACCGTGTCGTCTTCGCTCGTGGCGCCCGCGAAGATCTCGTGTTTGAGGGCGGCAAGTTCCTCGGTGCGGAGACTGAATTTCCCCGTCGCGGCGGCTTGTGCCATGCGCTCTTTCGTGAGCGCGCCCTGCCTTCCCGAGAGCTCGAAGATGAGCCGCTCGAGGTCGGAGGGCACGAGAAGATCGAGGGAGGGCGACATCGTGCGGAAGAGCGGGCGGTTGCGGTTGAAGGTGCCGTGCTTCCAGAGATCGGTGAAGGTGCAATTTTTGTTGGAAGCGCCAAGGAGCATCCCGAGCGGCAGGCCCATCTTCTTGGCGTAATACGCCGCAAGCAGGTTGCCGAGATCGCCCGCGGCGACGCAAATATCTACAGCATCCCCCCACTTTATCTGCCGTGAGGCGACGAGATCGCAGTAGGCGGAGAAGAAGCAGACGATCTGCCCCGCGAGCCTTCCGAAGTTGGCGCCGCTCGCCGTCGTGAGAAAATATCCCTTGGCCGCAAGTTCCTTGGAAAGTTCCTCCGCGGCAAAGAGTTTTTTCATGCCCGCCACGCAGTCGTCGGTCGAGCCGCGTACGGCGCATACGTCGATCCCCTCGCCTTCCTGCGTGCAGAGCTGCAATTTCTGCATCTTGGAGACGCCCTCCTCGGGATAGAAGACGACGTTCTTGTATTCACCGAGATATTCGAGGGCGGATTTGCCCGCATCCCCGCTCGTTGCGGTGAGGATGAGGGGCTTCGTCTTCCACCCGAGCTCCTTCAAGCTCTCGCGGAGAAGATAGGGAAGGGCCGCCATCGAGAGATCGGGGCAGGCGCAGGTAGGGCCGTGGAAGAGTTCGAGCAGATACAGCCCGTCGTCCGGGCGGACGAGCGGAGCGGGATCCCCGCCCTCAAAGCCGGAATATGCGGACTTGAGCGCGGAAAGCAGCTCCTCTTTTCCGAACGTATCGAAAAATTTTCCGAGGATGAGCGCGGCACGCTCCGCATAGTCCATGCCGAGCATCCCCTCACACTCTTCCGCGGAAAGCTGCGGAAAATATTCGGGGACGAAGAGCCCTCCGTCCGCCGCAAGGCCCCGCACGACCGCTTCCGCCGCCGTGACGCGCCCCTCGCCTCTCGTACCGATAAAATACATATGCTACCCGCCTATAAACGACCGCCCCGCATGTGCGGGACGGAGCGTACTTGCCTGATTACAGATATTTCTTCGCGAACTCGGGAAGTTCCTCTTCGCTGCAGCTGCAGGTGATCCAGATCTCGAGCCCGCGGGCCTCGGCGTCCTTCTCCCAGAGATAGAAGAGCTGTGCAAGTTCGGAGAGCGGCTTGCCCGCAATGCGCGCCACGCCGTCGATATAGAGATATTCGTTGTCGTAATTTCCCGCGATCACGCCCTTGACGAATCCGCAGAGCGCACCTTCGCCCGCTACGGAATAGTCGGTCACATCGATAAACCGAATGGCGCGGTTGACGTCGTACATATAGCGCTTGGTGTCTGTGATGAATACGAGATGCCCTTTCGCGCTCTGCACGGAGCTGTTTGCCTGATCGATGATGCGTTTCGTCTTTCCGCTGCCCTTGGGTCCACAGATGATTTTGATCATGTTATCCTCCTCAACGCCTTGCGGCTTGTTTGTACCTGTATTGTAACAAGTTTTCGATAAATTTTCAAGGGGTTTACGAAAAATTGCGCAAATTATTTTCCTTTTTCCGCACATAGGGCGAAAAGCGAAGTGCGCCGTACTCTCTTCCTTTTCCGCTTTTTTGCGGTTTTCTTACCCCATGTATCATTTTCAGCCGCCCGAAGCGAGTTTGCGCTCGGTATCCGCACGGGCGAGAGCATCGATCATCTCATCGAGGTCGCCCGAGAGAAAACTCTCCATGTTGTGCACGGAAAGCCCGATCCTGTGGTCGGTGATCCTGCTCTGGGGGAAGTTATACGTGCGGATGCGCTCGCTGCGGTCCCCCGTGCCCACGAGGCTTCTGCGGCTCGCCGCTTCCTCCCCCTGCGCACGGCTCGAATAGTAGTCGTAGAGGCGGGACTGTAATACGCGAAACGCCTTTTCCTTGTTCTTGAGCTGGCTGCGCTCATCCTGGCAGGTGACGACGATCCCCGTCGGAAAATGGGTGATGCGGATGGCCGTCTCCGTCTTGTTGACCTTTTGCCCGCCCGCCCCCGAGCTTCGGAAGAGGTCGACGCGGATATCCTCCTCACGGATCTCCACTTCGACGTCCTCGGCCTCGGGGAGCACGGCGACGGTGCACGTCGACGTATGGATACGCCCCTGCGATTCGGTCTCGGGGACGCGCTGGACGCGGTGTACCCCGCTCTCGAATTTGAGCCGCTTGTAGGCGCCCTTGCTCTCGATGAGCACGACGGCCTCCTTGATGCCCCCGAGCTCGGTCTCGCTGCGGAGGACGACTTCCCACGAAAAGCGGTGCTTCTCGCAGTAGCCCATATACATGCGATAGAGTTCATAGGCGAAGAGTGCGGCCTCCTCGCCCCCCGCTCCCGCGCGGATCTCGAGCGTACAGCCCCGCTCGTCGTTCTTATCCTTGGGAAGAAGCAGGATCTCGAGCTCCCGTCTGCGCTCTGCAAGTTTCTCCTTCAGGGCGTAGGCCTCCCCGAAGAGCATCTCGCGCATGGCGGGGTCCCCCTCGTTTTCCGCTTCGCGAAAACACGCCTGCATCTCCGTTTCGGCGGCGACGTAGGCGCGATATCCTTTCACGATCTCTTCGAGCTCGGCGTGCTCCCGCGCAAGTTTGGCGTAGTCCCCGAGCTTATAGGCATCGGGCAGGGCGAGCTGCTGTGTAAGCGCGTCGTAGCGCGCTGCGATCTCCTGTAATTTTTCCGTCATCAGAAGCCCAATTTCACGACGCGCTCCACCCCCGCAAGGTCTTTGACGACCATGGCGAAGTCGCACCGCGACGTCTCCTGAAAGATTTTGATGATCTCCTGCGCCTGCCCTTCCCCGCATTCGAGGATGAGCATGCCGCCGCGGACGATGTGCCGCCCGATGCGCTGTGCGATCCTGCGGTAGAAGTCCAGCCCGTCTTCCCCGCCGTCGAGGGCGATGCGGGGCTCGAAATCACGGACATCCTTGGGAAGACTCTTGAGCTCTTCCGTGCGGATATAGGGCGGATTTGCGGTAATGAGGTTGAATTTTCCGCGGACGCCCGCAAAGAGGTCGCTCTTCACGAAGTTGACGTTGGCCTTATTGATACGGGCGTTCTCGCGGGCGACCTCAAGGGCCTCCTCCGAGATATCCGCCCCCACGACGGTGACGTGCTTCTCCTTCGCCGCCTCGCATGCGACGGCCACGGCGACGGCGCCGCTCCCCGTACAGAGATCGAGCATGCTCCCCCCTTCGGGAAGGGATGCGATGGCCTGCCGCACGAGGATCTCGGTCTCGGGGCGGGGGATGAGGACGCGCTCATCCACCTTGAAGGTATAGCCGTAGAACTCGGTGTTGCCGTAAATATACCACAGGGGCCGCCCTGTGAGGCGTTCTTCGAAGACGGAGAGGATCTTTTCACACTCCGCACGGCGGACGAGCCGCTCCTCCGAGAGGGCGCTCCGCGGGATCCCGAGGGAGATGGAGAGGATCCACTCCGCATCGGCTTCATCGATGCCCCGCCGCTTGAAGCTCTTCTTGATGACGGCCTGCAGGTTGGAAAGTTTGTTTTCGGTGGCGAAAAGTTTTTCGGGGATCTCGGGGTCTTCGTCCATGGCCTTCACCTTCTCGAATGCGGAGATCGCGCACTCGATCATCTTGTCGTCGGGTTCGCGCGTCGTGAGTTTTTGCAGAAGATACCCGGGGGCCTTGAGCGGTAAAACGAGCACGGAGTCGGTACGGGCAAGGAGCTTCAAGATCTCATAGGAGATCGCCGCGACGATGGGCAGAAGCAAGAGCCGCACAAGGACGGAGATGAGCGATTCCCACACGCCGTGGATGCCCGTCGCTTGGTAGAGCATGGTGAGGGGCACCCCCGCGAGCGCGAACACGATAATCGAGATGAAGACGACGTGGAAGAGGAACGTCGTGCCGCACCGGTCGTGCAGGCGGGAACAGCTCTTCACGTTTTCCACCGTGAGGGGCAGCCCGTATTCGTAGCAGTTGATCGTCTTATGTTCGGCGCCGTGGTATTGATAGGTCTCCCGGAGAGACTTGAAGATCAGCGTAAAGAGGACGTAGAAGATGAAGATGACGATGCGAAATCCCCCCTCGATGAGGTGATACCACAGCCCGTAGAGGACCCCCTTCCCCACCTGCGGCGCTGCGGCCGCGATGAGGCTCGTGAGCCACAGGGGAAGGATGATGAACAGCCCGAGCGCCAGCACGACGCCGAGCACGACGGAGACGGCAGTGAGGATCTCTCCCCCGCTCACCTTCCACTTCTCCGCCATATACTCGGAGAGCTTGGTGGGTTCTTCGTCTTCGACGATCGAGGCCTTCGCACTGCGCAGAAGCGCCTCCATCCCGCCGACGAGGGAGAGCACGAAATTGACGATCCCGCGGATAAAGGGAAAACGCGCCCATTTCGAGCGCTCTTCGGGCGACTTGATCCGCGTCGCCTCCATCTGCAGTTCGCCGTTATCGTCGCGCACGACGGTCGCCATCGCGGTCTTTCCCCGCATCATGACGCCTTGGATCACCGCCTGCCCGCCGATATACGTCCTGTTCGTCTTCTTCTTCATGCGATCCTACCGTGTCTTCGCCATAACAAAACAGCCTCATGACGAGGCTGCGGTTGGTCAGATGCCGTATCTTTTCTTGAACTTATCGACTCTACCGCCGGTATCGACGAGCTTCTGCCGCCCCGTGAAGAAGGGATGACACTTGCTGCAGATATCCACCTTGAGCGTCTCGACATCCTTGGTCGTGCCGGTCTTGAACGTCTCGCCGCAAGCGCAGACGACCGTCACCTCATGATATTTGGGATGAATGCCGGATTTCATATCGTTCACCTCGCTTTCGATGTACTTTGAGATTTCGCGACTATTATACCCAATTTTGCCGCCGCCGTCAACTGATTTTGCCCCGATGAAGAAAAAAACGCGGCAGCAAGGCGGGATTTTTTATGCATTTTCGGGAATTCGGGAAAAGCTTTTGCAAACGCTTGCAAATTTCCCGCATTTGCGGTATAATAGAGAAAACGAGGCATCGGATTGCACACCGAAGGAAGGAAGCAAATGAACGTCTGGAAATTGAACGGAGCCAAAAACCTGCAACGCATGGATGCCCCCCTGCCCGAACCTACGGACGGGAAGCTCCGCGTCCGCGTGACGAAGGTGCTCATCGGCGCCCTTGATGCCGCCATCTACAGCGGCGCCGTCCGCGTAAAATACCCCTTGGTCCCCGGCCGCCACGCCGTGGGCTTTGTGACGGGGGAAAGCGAAAACCCGCTCTTCCCGAAGGGGACCCGCGTCTTGCTCAATACCTATCGTCCCGTCGAGCCCGTCGGCACCGAGAAGCGGGATTTCTCCCTTCCCGACTACGAGATCTGCGGCAAGACGTGCGACGGCTTCCTCTCGGATTTCTTGCTCGTCTCGCCCGACAACATGACGGCCCTCCCCGCCTCCGTGAGCGATGAGCGGGGACTGCTCCTCCACTACGTCGCCGCGGCAAAGGCGATCGGAGACCGCCTCGCCTTCCAGAAGGGGCAGCACATCGCCGTCGTCGGCGCCAACCTCATGGGCATTCTGCTCTGTCAGCTCCTCATCTACCAACAGGCGGCGCCCATCCTCGTAGACCGCGACCCCGAGCGCCTGAAATTCGCCCGTTCCTGCGGCATTTACTACACCATGGCCGCGGATAGCGACCTGCTCGATAACGTCGCCTCGATCACGGGGGGAAGACTCGCGAGCGGCGCCGTCTACATCGCCTCCGCGGGCAACGATCCCGAGATCCCCTGCATGCTCTGTGCGGGCGGGGGGAAGGTCGTGCTCTGCGGCTCGGGCATCGATAGTTTTTCGCTCGATCTCAAGTATGCCCTCGTAAAACAGCTCTCCGTGCACTGCATTTCCCACGGGGCGGGGTATCTTCCCAATGCCATCAACCTCATGGCGAACAAGGCGATCGACCCCACCCCCTTCCGCGCCAACACCGTGAAATGGGACCGTGCCGAAGCCCTGCTTGCGGATTTCTCCGCCGAACACGGCAAGGATATCGACTGCATCAACCTCATCGATCTTTTGCAGTAAACCGAACGCTTTCTTGCGCCCGTCCCGCATCCGAACGGGCGCTTTCTTTCGCCAAAGGCCCTCCGTTCTTTATGGGAAGGCGGCGAGAAGATGAAGTTTTCCGCCCCCATGTATGCATTTTCGGCGTTTTCGCCCTTGGATCTTTTCCGATGATACGACTTATCGCAAGCGATTTAGACGGCACCCTTCTCGACGGGAACAAGCATCTCCCCGAGGAGATCTTCGGCCTCATCTCCGAACTCGAGGCGCGGGGCATCCTCTTTGCGGCCGCGAGCGGCAGGCAATATGCCAATCTTCGCGCCCTCTTTGCACCCGTCGCAAAGAAGGTGCTCTTCCTCTGCGAAAACGGCGCCCTCGTGAAGTTCCGCGAGAAGACCCTCTTCCGCGCCCCCGTGGAAGACGCCCTTCTCCCCCGCGTTCTCGCCGAAATTCGAAGGCATGTAGGGCTTTTTCCCATGTTATGCGGCGAAAATTGCGCCTACATCGAGAGCCGCGAGGAGCCCTTCTACAGCATCTCGATGGCGGCATATACGAACTGCAAGTGCGTCTCTTCCCTCGAGGAAGTCATCGGGAAGGAACCCGTCGCAAAGATCGCCGTCTACGATGCCCTCGGCGCCGCGGAGCACTGTATCCGCGTCTTGCCGCCCCGTCTTCCCGCCCTGCGCTGTGCCCTCTCGGGGGCGGAGTGGTGCGATATCTCGGCGCCCGACGTCGATAAAGGGGCCGCGATCCGCTATCTTCGCAACAAGTTTCATCTCCGCCGCGAGGAGTGCGTTGCCTTCGGCGACCACATGAACGACTACGAGATGCTCGTCGAATGCGGGAGGGCCTATGTGCCTGAAAACGGCTATCCCCCGCTCATCCGCCTCATCGGGCAGACCGTCCCATCCAACGATGCGGGCGGCGTCATCCAAAAGATCCGTGCACTTCTCAAGGAGGAAACGCTATGAAATACGTGATCGCATCGGATATCCACGGCTCTGCCTACTATTGCCGTCTTTTCAAAGAGCGCTGCAAAGAGGAACACGCCCAAAAGGTCCTTCTTCTCGGCGACCTGCTCTATCACGGTGCCCGCAACGCCCTGCCGCCCGAGTATTCCACGCTCGAATGCGCGAACATCCTGAACTCCATGAAGGAAGATCTTCTCTGCGTGAAGGGGAATTGCGACAGCGAGGTAGACGGCCTCGTCTTGGACTTCCCCGTGGAGGCCGAATGTATCCTGCTTCCCGCGGAGGGCCGCACGCTGTTTCTCACCCACGGGCATAAGATGCCCGCCGCCCTAAAGCGGGGGGATGTGCTCGTTTGCGGGCATTTTCACGTCCCTGCCTTCGAAGAACGGGAGAGCTATACCTATGTGAACTGCGGCTCGGTCTCCATCCCCAAAGAGGAGAGCCCGCACAGCTATCTCGTCCTCGAAGACGGCATGCTCACATGGAAGGATGTCTCAACGGGCAAACTCTTCCGCACCGCCTCGCTCAAATAAAGTTTTTTCGGGAATTTTTCATCAAACTCTTGACAATCGCATAGAATCTGTGTACAATGATTGTAGAAATTTCAAAAAAGGAGATTTTATTATGGCTAACAGCAAAAGTGATTACTTTGGTCTGAGCTGGATCGTCAGCTTGATCCTCGCGATCATCCCCGTAACGTCGTGGCTTTGCGGCGCGATCACGCGTCTTATGGAAGGCAAGATCGTTGCGTTCATCATCCGTCTTGTGTTCGGGTTCACCATCGTTTGGATCCTCGACCTCGTGTTCATGATCATCAACAAGAGCATTTTCCGCATCTTGCCTGTCTAAACCGACGAATCGAAAACCGCTCCCCCGTGGGAGCGGTTTTTTCTATGCTTTTTGGCCGATAACAGCGGGGGCAACTACGCAGTCCGATCCCCCCTCCGTGGGAGCAAGTACGCAGTCCGATCCCCCCACTGTGGTTCATCCCAAGCAATACCCCCTCCGTGGGAGGGGGACTAAGGGGGTGGGGCGGCGACAAGGCAAATACGAAGTCCACCCTCATCCCGAACGGAGCGTAGCGGAGTGAGCGGATCTTTAAGATACACTCGGGCTACGATGAGGTCGCTCATGATAGGCCCCTACGCAGTCCGTCCCCTTGCTGCCCCTTTTAGGGGAAGTACTCGCGTCAGCGAGGGAAGGGGTTCCAAAACCCCTCAGCCGCGTCTTACGCCGCGCCAGCTCCCCTACAAGGGGAGCCAAGGGGCGCACGTGAGAGGCCCCGTCGTCTCCTGCCCACCCCCCTACCCCCCTCCAATGGAGGGGGTATGTGGTCTGTTTTCCAATGGGGGGGCTACGTCATTTCGCCCCGACCGCAGCTTCTATTTGTTTTACTAAGGTCGGCACGAGCCATAGGCGAAGTTACCAAGTAGAGAAATCTCAAGGACGAGATTTCTCCTCCCTACGGTCGTCGGAATGACGTGTGAGCCTACCTCCCTCCATGGGGGAAGTACGCAATCCGATACCCCCTCCGTGGGAGGGGGACCAAGGGGGTGGGGCGGCGACAAGGCAAATACGAAGTCCGACCCTCATCCCGAACGGAGCGTAGCGGAGTGAGCGGATCTTTAAGATACACTCGGGCTACGCCCTCGGTATGAGGTCGCTCATGATAGGCCCCTACGCAGTCCGTCCCCTTGCTGCCCCTTTTAGGGGAAGTACTCGCGTCAGCGAGGGAAGGGGTTCCAAAACCCCTCAGCCGCGTCTTACGCCGCGCCAGCTCCCCTACAAGGGGAGCCAAGGGGCGCACGTGAGAGGCCCCGTCGTCTCCTGCCCACCCCCCTACCCCCCTCCAATGGAGGGGGTATGTGGTCTGTTTTCCAATGGGGGGGCTACGTCATTTCGCCCCGACCGCAGCTTCTATTTGTTCTACTAAGGTCGGCACGAGCCATAGGCGAAGTTACCAAGTAGAGAAATCTCAAGGACGAGATTCCTCGGGCTACGCCCTCGGAATGACGTACTGATAGGCCCCTACGAAGTCCGTCCCCTTGCTGCCTCTCTTAAAGGTCGAAGGCGATGGCGGTGATGTCGTCGGAAAAGGTTCCGCAGAAATCCTTCAGGGAGGACTTGAGGCGCTCGATGAACCGCTCGGCGCTCTCCGAACGCTGCAAAATGGCCTCCACGCGCTCCAAGGAAAACTCCTCGCCCGCGGCGTTGCGGCTCTCGGTGACGCCGTCGGTGAGCAGCACGAGGATGTCCCCCGCGCGGTAGCCGATCGTGCGGTCTTCGTAGCGGAAATCTTCGATCCAATTGGAGATGGGCGGGGCGGGCATATCGATCTCGGAGATGCCGTATTCCCCCTTCAGCAGGATGGGGGCATTGTGCCCCGCGGCGCAGTAGGTGATGCGCTTCTCCTCGGCCGAGATGCGGGCGGCGACGGCCGTGATATACGAGCGTTCATCGAGGTTGAGTTCGCGGAACTTGGCCGAGAGCCCCATGAGAGCACGGGCGGGCGAGGGGTCGCTGCGATCCCAACCCGCCTTGACGAACGCGGAGAGCATGCCCGCCGAAATGCCCTTGCCCGAGACGTCGGCAAGAAAGCCCACGGTGTCCCCTCCGACGCTGTAGACGTCGGGCAGATCTCCCCCGATCTCGCGGCAGGGAATGTACGTAAAAGAATAGGGGGTACCCCCCTTTCCCGTCGCGGGAGGCAGAAGCCGCTGCTGGATGCTCTGCGCGGAATACATCTCCTGCGCGATCTCGGTCTCATAGGCGTTGTCCACCGTCCCGAGCAAGAGCTTCCCGAGGGGCTCCACCTTCATGCGGAGGGCGAGGCCCTCTTCCCCGCTGCGGAGGATGAGCTTGCGGAAGGCCGTCTTCCCCTCGGCGGCGACTTCGAGGAAGAGGTTGCGCAGCGGACAATAGGCACAGCGTACGCCCGCGCCGCACTCCCCTTCGTTTTCGCCGCAGCCCGTCACGTCGCGCAGGCTCCCCCGCATTTTTCCCGTGCGGAAGTACTCCCCGAACGCGCGGTTCATGTAGCGCACGCGGAGAGAGCGGTCGACGACGATCGCGGCCGTGGGGATGCGGTTCAATACATCACGATACAGGTTTGTCATATGGTCCTTTGAAGAGCTTGAGTTTTCCGTGGACGATGTGGACGTCCATGATACGGCAAGTCTCGATCTCGCCGTCGAACTGCGCCGAGGTGCCCTCGATCTGCACGATACGCACCTGTTCGCAGCGGATGTGCCTTACGATCGGACGGCCGATGATCCTCCCCCGCATGAGGTGGATGAGCTCGAATGGGATACGGATACGGCGGGGGCAATCGACGATCACGAGGTCCAAGAGGCCGTCGTCAATCTCTGCGGGCGGGCAGATGGGAATGCCGCCGCCGAACTGCTTTCCGTTGCAGACGGCCACGACGAGCGCCGTCTTCGAGAGCACTTCGCCGTCTACGGTGATCTCCACCTTCTGCCCCTTGTATTTGGCGAGGGAGGTGAGCAGGCTCCGAAAATATTTTCCCTTCTTGCCGCCGTGCTTCATGCGATAGCACCGCTCGAGGATATCGACGTCGATGCCCAGCCCCGCGATATTCATGCTGCGCTTGCCGTCGTCGCATTCGATGAAGTCTACGGGCGTCGCCTCGCCGTGCAAGATGAGGTCGAGCGCCGCAAGCCCCGCGGGAAGTTTTGCGGATGCGGCGAAATCGTTGCCCGTCCCCATGGGCAGGATGCCGAGGCTGACGTCTTCGGGGACGGCAATGCCGTTCAATACATCGCACACGGTGCCGTCTCCCCCGACGGCGACGATGGTTACGGGGCCTTCCGAAGAGAGCTTTCTTGCGATCTCGCGGGTCTCTTCCGCGCTCTCGCCCTCGTGAAAATCAAAGGGGACCCCCGCTTCTTTGCAGCGCACCGCGATGCCGTCGAGCAAAGCCGCGAGTTTTTTGATGTTCGGATTGATGATGAAATGTAACAACCCGTGCCTCCTTTTTCCTCGGTATAGGTTTATTATACAATATTCTCGCGCAGATTGCAATTCAGATTGCAATTTTTTTGGAAATGCGGTATAATGTTTTTTCGAAAGATCCCCGCAATTCGGGAAAATATGGCTTCCAAATACGTAATTCTGAACGAAGCCCGTTCGGGCGAAGTGCCCTGCGCGCACTTCTAATTCTCTAAGCGCGGCACGAGCCGTAGGCGAAGTAAGAATCACATTGGCCTTAGCCTCATATGGAGCACTATGCGGCGTTTTTTACCCCCAACCCTCATCCGTCTTGCCGAACTCTGCCCCGCCCCCCTTTATCTCGTGGGCGGGAGCGTACGTGATTTTCTGCTCGGCTACCCCATCGATGATACGACGGACTACGACCTTTCCTCCCCCCTCCCCGCGGAAGATTTTCTCCGCGCGGCGAAGGAGGCGGGCTTTACGGCGCGTGCCGTCTACCGCAACACGGGCACGGTGAAGCTTGAGGACGGGCAGGGCTACGGCTACGAGTTCTCCCGCTTCCGCTCCGACCGCTATGTACGGGGCGAACACGTCCCCTCGGAGATCTTCTTCACCGAGGACATCGGGCTCGACGCCCGCCGCCGCGACTTCTGCGCAGACGCCGTCTACTACGACATTCGCGGGGGGGCCTATATCGATCCTTTGGGCGGGATCGGGGATATCAAGCAGAAGATCCTGCGCACGGTGCGCGATCCTTTCCTCGTATTCGGGGAAGACGGGCTTCGCCTCATGCGCCTTGCGCGCATCGCCGCCGAGATCGGGTTTTCGCCCGATGCGGCCTGCCTTGCGGGGGCCAAGGAGCACGCCGCGCTCATCGACGACATCGCCCCGGAGCGCATCTTCACCGAGCTCTCCCGCATCCTCTATGCCGATGAAAAGCATGGCCTTTCGGAAGGCCCCTACCGCGGGCTGTGTCTTCTGCGCGATACGGGCGTCCTTGCCCATATCCTGCCCGAACTTGCGGCGGGGGAGGGGCTTCCCCAGCGCAAGGATTTCCACAACTACGACTGCTTGGAACATTCCCTCCGCTGTGTACTGTATGCCCCCCGCAGCGTCCGTTTCGCCGCCCTTTTCCATGATATCGGGAAGCCCTACTGTGCACGGGAATACGGCAACTTCTTCGCCCATCCCGAAGAGGGTGCGCGCATCACGCGGGAAGCGCTTGCCCGCCTCAAGGCCCCCCGCCGCCTTATCGAGGAGACGGCGGAGCTCGTCGGGGCGCATATGTACGATTTCGACTGCAGGGCGCGGCAAAGCAAGGTCCGCCGCATGATCGCAAAGCAGGGCGACCGCCTTCCCCTGCTCCTCGCGCTCAAGCAGGCAGACTTCTCCGCCTGCAAAGACGACCTCTCCCCCGCCCCCACCGTCGTCAAGTGGGAAAGGGAGCTCGAATGTATGAAAAACGAGGGCGTCCCCCTTCGTCTTCGCGATCTCGCCCTCAAAGGAGACGACCTCCGTGCCCTCGGCATCCCCCCGCAGGAGACGGCAGCGATGCTCGAGGAGCTCTTCGGATATTGCCTGCAGGAGGGCGCGCGCAACACCAAAGCGCGGCTCACGGAATACGTCACCCGCCGCCTCGCCGCAAGATAAATTTCACGTTTTTCGCATGCGCCGCAGAAGTCGTTCCGCGGCGTATATATTTCCGCAAAAATACTTGCTTTTTTTCTTGCGACATATTATAATGTTGGGTAACGGCCCCGTATCCGCAAAACAGGGCATCAAAGGTGGAGGAAACTATGGCAGACGAAGACGAGAACAAGGGAACTCCCGAAGAGGGCGGCGAGCCTTCCGAGGAGACGAAAGAGCCTTCGGAAGAGGAAGCAAAGCGCAAAAAACAGGAAGAACAAGAAGAAAAGAAGCGCAAAAAGCAAGAGGCGAAAGAAGAGAAGAAGCGCAAGAAAGAGGAACGCAAGAAGCGCAAAAAGGGCAAGAAAGGCGGCTCTGAAGACGGCGAAGCCGAAGAAGGCGAAGCCGACGAAGACGAGGACGTGGACGAAGAGGAGCGCTCCATCCGCGAGAAGATCAAGTATGAGAAGCAACTCGTCAAAGAGGGCAAGATCTTACCGCGCGGGCACTATATCCCCAAGGGGCGGCTGCGCGGCATTCTCGCCGTTTGCCTTGCCTTCTTCTTCGGGATCTTCGTCACCTTCGGCGCTCTCTTCGGCGTCGTGGCGTACTTCGCAAACTTCAAGGTGAGAGAAGTCCTGAAATTCGCCCTCGGGAGCGACAGCGAGATGAACCCCGAGGACTACATCGCACAGGAATATCTCGACGGCACGATCTTCGAGCTCTACGGCGCGATCTCCGATGAATTCGGCAGCATGGACCCTGCGGGGCTCACGATCGGCAAATTCGCGAAATATTCCCCCTACATCCGTACGCTTGCGGAGGAGCTGAAGGAGCAGGTCGCCGTCTTCGGCGTACAATGCGATCTCGATGAACTCTTCGCAACGCCCCTCTCGCAGTACGGCGAATATCTGCAGAAGAACGTCCTCATGAACGTGGAAGTCGGCAAGGCGGCGGGGCTCAAGGCAGACTCCGATCCCCTGCTCCTCGCCTTCTGCTACGGCGAAAAGGGCGTGGACTACGAAGTCGGTCCCGAGAATACCATCATCCCCAAGGAGGGCGGCATCGGCCCCCTCACCGTCGGCGGCATCATCGGCGGCGAAGAATTTACGGGGGAAGCGGCCGTAGCGGGTCTTTTGAACCGTGCCCGCACCATCCGCCTCGGTCCCGCGCTTGAGATCAAGGCAGATGCGGATCCCCTGCTCCTCGCCTTCCTGTACGGGGAGAAGGGCGTGGACTACGAAGTCGGCCCCGAGAATACCATCATCCCCAAGGAAGGCGGCATCGGTCCCCTCACCGTCGGCGGGATCATCGGCGAAGGCACCCCCTCGGCGGATACGGCCGTGCAGGGCATTCTCGACCGCGTCCGCACCATCCGTCTCGGCTCCCTGCTCGGCTTCGGCACCAAGGGAACGGAGACGCGTCTTCAGGAGAACGCGGCCATCTACACCATTTGCTACGGCGACTGGCTCGAGGATTTCAAATTCGATGAGGAGGGCAACGTCGTCCTTCTCGGCGACAACAAGGCGACCACCGTCGGCGATCTCATCGGCGACGGCACCGATGCGAAGGGCGGGGTCAACCTCTTCCTCGAATCCCTCAACCTCGGCTCCCTGCTCGGGCTCAACCTGCCCGCAAAGCTCGAGGGCCGTGCCGAAAACACCGTCCTCTATGCCCTCTGTTACGGCGCCGAGAACACCGATTTCACGGTGGAAGACGGCCGTATCCAAATGGCGGAAGGCAAGACGGCGACCAAGATCTCCGAACTCATGAGCGGCTCCACCGAACTCATCCGCGGGCTCGAAGTCGAATCCCTCCTCGGCGTGAACGCCGCTTCCGACAGCCTCATGCGCTACCTCGCCTACGGGGCCGAGGGCGTCGATTACAAGATCACGGAGGGCGAAGATGCACGCGTCGAGATGCTCCCCATCGATCCCGACGACCCCGCCTCGGGCTACCACAAGAAGCGCACGGTGGGCGATCTGCTCGAAGATAAGCTCGTCGAGGGCATCCGTATCCGCGATATCGTCGATACGGGAGACGACGGCCTGCTCTTCGCCATCAAGGATTGGACGATCGGCGACTTCAACGATCCTTCCAAGATCGATACCCTCAAGGTGGGCGACATCCTCGGCGAGGGCGCGGATTCCCTCATCATGAAGGCGCTCGCGGAGAAGACCATCGGCGACCTCAAAAAACAGGAGACCATCGACGGCCTGAAGCTCGGCGACATCATCGCGACGGGCGATTCTCGCCTCATGAACGCCATGAAGGATTGGACGGTGGGCGATCTCTCCGATCAGAAGCGCATCGAGAGCCTGAAGCTTTGCGACATCATCGATACGTCCGCCGCGGGCACCTCGCCGCTGATAAAGGCCATGCAGGATTGGTCGATCGGCGAACTCTCCGAACAAAAGCGCATCGAGCGGCTCAAGATCGGCGATCTCTTCGACGCGGGCGACTCCAAGCTCATGCAGGCCATGAAGGATTGGCGCATCGGCGACCTCTCCGATCAAAACAAGATGGACGGGATCACGCTGCGCGACGTCATGGGCAAACAGGGCGAAACGGGACTGCTCGCCGCCATCGGCGATATCCCGCTCGGCGACCTCGAGACCGAGATCGCGTCCCTTCCCCTCTCTTCTATCTTCTCGGATCCCGCCGATCTCGAGGGCAACATGCTCCTCAAACATCTCACGTCGAGCACCCTCGATACCCTCGCGGACGACCTCAAGAACCTCACGGTGGGCGAAGTCTTCGGCGATGAGATCTACTCATATATGGAGATCACCCAAAAAGACGGCAAGCCTTGGGGCTACACCGAGATGCGGAAGGACTACTTCGGCGCCGATGCAAGCGATCCCCAAACGCCCCACTACCTCAAAGAGGAATACAACACGGCAGAACATCGCCCCACGGCCCTCACGATCGAGGGAGACGTCACCGCGTACCGCGTCCTGAAGGCGACGGGCGAGCGCCTCACCGAGGTCTATTGCACGTTTACAGGGGGGGCCTATGTCGTTTATTCGGGCGACGAGGCCGTCTTGTACGACGCCGCGATCAACATGGCAAACCGCGCGGGCGGCCTTACCCAAGGGGATGACGGCTACGCTTCGCCTTACTATATCGCGCATAAGATCGTGCTCACGCCGTCCGCCTACGGCTACGGCGAATACGTGCGCGGCGGCACCGTCAAGCCCTTGGAGGAGAAGGACGGCAGCGTCGTCTACGAAGGGAGCAGCCTCCCCATCCTCGGCGACGAGGGCAATTATTACGTGATGTACGGGGAGAAGCGCATCGACCTCGAGCGCTATGTGACTTCGTACACGGGCGACGACGGCAAGCAATACCCCGTCAAATACACCGAGGCCGCAGGGCAGATCAACATCAACACGGGCTATCTCGGCGAGAGCGCGGAAGAGGGCAAGATCCGCCGCACGCAGGAAGAGAGCGGCACCGTGTATTACTTCACCGAAAACATCTCCGTCTATAAGATGTTCCGCGGCGCCGAGGGCACCTATCCCGAGGCGGAGACCGAGGAACGCTTCGAATATCAGAAGGCAGACGGCTCCACCGCACAGCTCGAAAGATACCTCTCGGGCGTGTGGTACCTCCTCCTCACCGAACGGGATGAAAACCACACCATCACGGCCGTAAAGACGGATACGAAAATGCTCGATCTCGGCGCGTTCGTCTCGGGCGTCGCACAACACATGACGGATATGAAGTTCTGCGAGCTCTGGTTCTCGGAGATCATGGACGAAAATCCCTACATGCAGCTCTTCACCACCGTGACGTTCGTCGACGATACGACGGGCGAGGAGACCAAGGTCAACAACCTCATCCAGCTCTCGCTCGGCGAGATGCCCGCCCTCATCAAAGCGCTCAACGATTACGTGAAATCGCTCGGAAGCCTCCTCGGCTGATCGAAATTTCCGAAAAATTTGCGCGTTTCGGGGCAGAATCCTTTGACTTACAGCAAAAAATAACGTATAATAGAAAAACAAAAGTCGAAAACCTTGCGCATTCCCCATGCGGGATGCGCCGAAAAGACCGGGAGGTAAAACATTATGCAGAAGTATGAGATGCTCATGCTGCTCGTGAACGACCTGGAGGACGAGGCGAAGGAAGCGGAGATCAAGAAGTACGCCGATATCGTCGCCGCCATGGGAGGGAACGTGGAGGCGACCGATAAGTGGGGCACAAAGAAGCTCGCTTATGCCATCGAAGATAAGACGGAAGCCTACTATGTTCTCATGACGTTCCGTGCACCCGGGGCAACTGTTGCCGAGCTCGACCGCGTTGCGGGGATCTCGGGCAATATCTTGCGCCGCGTCATCACAAAAGTCGAGGAGTAAGCCATGAATAAGGTATTTTTGATCGGTAACCTCACGCGCGATCCCGAACTCACCGAAACGGCGGGCGGCGTCAGCGTATGCCATTTTGCGATCGCGGTCAACCGCTCGTATACCGCACAAGACGGCGAGCGCCAGACCGACTTCTTCAACGTCACCGCTTGGCGGGGGCTCGCGGATACCGTCGCGAAATATGTGAAGAAGGGCAGCAAAGTCGCTGTCTCGGGCAGCATCCAGATCCGCAATTATGAGGACAACCAGGGGAACCGCAGAACGGCGGTCGATGTGATCGCACAGGATGTGGAATTTCTGACCACCAAAACGGGCGGAGGCGACGATTTCTACGACGCCCCCTCCTCCAATGCTTCCGAACAGAGAAGCGCCAATGCGCCCGCAAAACGGAAACCCGCCCTCGAAACGTTCGACGACGACGGCGATATCCCGTTCTAAGGCACAAATTTTCGAAAATTAAGGAGACATCGCCATGGATGAGAACGAAGTGAAAGTCCCCGAGGAGGAGGCGCCCGCAGAGACGGCCGCCCCTCGCGAAAAAGGGGAAAAAGGCGACCGCCCCGAAAGAGGCGACCGCCCCGCAAAGAAGAATTTCAAAAAGCAGAACTTCAAGAAAGTCTGCGCTTTCTGCCAGGATAAGTCGACGATCGACTACAAGGAAGCCGCCAAGCTCCGTAAGTATATCGCCGAGGGCGGAAAGATCCTCCCCCGCCGCATGACGGGTACCTGCGCAAAGCACCAGCGCGAGCTTGCGATCGCCATAAAGCGCGCCCGCATCGCCGCCCTTCTCCCCTTCCGCGCAGAGTAAAAGCACTTTTTGCAAACAATTTCATTGCACCCAAAAGGGCCTTACCATTCCCTCGGTAAGGCCTTTTTCTCACCCCATGTGTGTATTTCGCCCAAGTGACGCTGCAAAAAATATAAAAAACGCGAGAAGCTACACTTCCGCTTCAATCCGAAAAGCCGATGAGATAATCGACCGTAACTTCAAAAAATTTCGCCAAGATCTTCAGCTGCTCTATGCTCGGCTCGCTATCCCCCTTCTCCCAATGCGATATCGCCATCTTCGACATGCAAAGCATCTCGGCGATCGCCTGCTGCGTCGCCCCCTTTTCCAACCTGAGCTCCTTGAACCTCGTTCTGAAATACGCTTGTTTCATACAATCAAGATATCAAAAATTGTTACAAACACTTGACAGTAACAATATTTGTTACTATAATGATGTTAAAAAATATACAAATGGAACAAGGAGATGTGTATGAAAAAGAAACTTTGGGCCGCCATTTTTTCTTTGGCGGCGGTGCTGTGTCTTGTGCTCGGCCTCACGGCCTGCAGCAATTTTGGCGTATCGGGCACATATTATCTCATTGAAAACGATACATACGTCAAAGAAACCTACTTTACGCTCAAGGGCGGCAAGTGGACGGATGACGACGGTGTTTCGGGTGAGTATGAAAAAGACGGCGATAAAATCACCCTCTACACCGACCTGTTCGGTACCAAAATGGAGTTTACAAGCGGGACTTTGAAAAACGGCGTGCTCACCCTCAAAGGTACGTTCGGCGATACGATATACGCCCGGGAAGGCGCATGGAAAAGCGCAAACGGAAACCAAGGCGGAACAAATGCCAAGGAGTATACAGTTACCTACGACGCCAACGGCGGCACGTTTTCAGACGGGCAGAATATATATACGCAAACGGTAAAGGCAGGGAATAAGCTCACCGCACCCACATCTCCGACGCGAAAAAATTATACCTTTACGGGTTGGGCAAAGAGCAAAAACGGCTCCGAAATGTGGAAATTCGATGAGGATACCATCTCCTCCGGCATCACGCTTTGGGCAACATGGGCGCAGGAGTCCGCGGTGATTTTGAGCATAGAAGGCGCAAGCATCGACGGGAGAGAGATATTCATGCTTGTCGATCATACTACGAGCGACGTTTCCCTCTCAAGCATGGTCGTTTGCAGTGACGACAGCATTTGGAAGCTGTACAGCGACCCCGAGGGGCAGCGCGAGATCCCCACCAAAATGGTGACCAATCTCAAAAACGGTGACAACAAATATTATATCGTCGTCAATTCGCAAAACCAAGCGCAAGTGAATGTGTACACGCTCACCGTGCATCGCAGCTATCTCGTGACCGTCTCCTATTACGACGGCGAAAGTTTACTTGAAACCACGGAAACCTACACGGGCGACGAGTTTACGGCAAGCTATACTCCCGATATTACGGGCTATACCTTCAACGGCTGGAAGAAGGGCGGCTCCGCTTTCACTTCGGGCGTGCTGTGGGCGCCGCTCTCCCTCTATGCAGACAAGACGGCAAATACCTATAAAGTGACGCTTGACGTCAACAACGGCGACGAACTTTCCGAAACCGAAAAGACGTTGACTTACGACAAGACGTATTCTCTCCCCGTTCCCAAGCGCACGGGTTATTCCTTCACGGGGTGGTATGCGGGCAGCACACAGCTTACAGATGCAAGCGGGAGTAGCCTTGCGGCATGGCAGTATGCAAGCGAAAAGCAACTTACGGCGCATTGGGAAGCAAATAACTATGCGGTTACATTAAAGCAAAACGACAGCGCGGCGGGCTCCGTCTCGGGCGGCGGCGATCACGCCTACGACAGCCAAGTCACGATCACCGCAACGACCAACAAAGGGTATACTTTTCTCGGATGGTACAAGGGAGAGGAAAAAGTTTCTTCCGATTTGTCGTACAAATTCAAAATGGGCTTGGCGGCTACATATACTGCGAAGTGGATCGCTTGTCCTGTCACACTACAGGCAGACGTGGCAGAAGGCGGCACGGTGAGCGGCGTGGAAACGACGGTCGCGGACAAAGAGACGACGATTACAGCAAAAACAAACAGTGGCTATACATGGCTCGGTTGGTATGAGGGCGAGAAAGAACTCACACGGGCTTTCACCTATACTTTCACGATGCCCGAATCGGCCGAGGAAGCGGTAACGTATACCGCAAAATGGATCAAGTGTCCCGTAACGGTGCAATCAAACGATGAAAGTGCCGGTTCGGTGAGCGGCTTACCGAATACAACAGTTATCGGACAAGAGATAATCCTTACGGCGACCACCAACAAGGGCTATATATGGCTCGGTTGGTATAAGGGTGACGATGAAGTTTCGACCGAACTCACCTACCAATATACCATGACAAAGGAGAATGTCATATTTGAGGCGCGATGGGAAATTACGCATTACACTCTGACGTTCGTCTATGATAGCAACGTGGGCGATGCGGAAAATATTCCCGAAAACTACACGGTCAAAGGCTTAAAACTCCCCACGCTCATCGGCAAGAACGGCAACAAGCATATCAGCGTCGGCTGGAAGACGAAGGCAGGGATAGAATATGCCGACGCGATTCCGGAGGGGACGACGGGCGAACTCACGCTCACTGTTATCTGGGGTGTCACCGAGGGGGCACACCTCTGGAAAGATGACAATATCTGCTCGGTTTGCGGAGCTAAAGGCCCATATACACGACACTCAAACAATACCACAATTTGTTTCGGTGAATATCCGCAGACCGAAGTGACGGACGCAAATGACAGCGACAAGTCGCTCCGCAACAGTCTGAATATGGACGCGGGCGTTCCGTCGGCGGGAAATCGCGGCAAGTGGACGGATTACGGCTACTACGCCAGCGGTTCGGTGCAGAGCTATATGTGGTATATCGACGTGGAATATCAAGGCAGCCGCTACCGCGGGGTGTACTTCACGAGGTACAGACCGTATCATACGACGGACAGTTTTTCCATGTACAGCAGCTATCAGGACGACAACGGGTACTACATCAACACGGCGTATTGGTTCAAGTATGAGCCCATCGAGTGGCGCATCTTGGAGCAGAAGTACGGCACGGCGCTTCTCATGGCGAACATCATCCTCGATAGCCAGCAGTATTACCGTACGTATTCGGGTACGCGTACAATAAACGGCAAGACGGTGTATCCGAACAACTACAAGGAGAGCGATATCCGCGCATGGCTTACGGGGACGTTCTATGAGACGGCGTTCGATGAATACGCGCAAGAGATCATCGAGACGACGACGGTGGATAACAGAGCGTTCTCCTCGGGATCGGGCAGCAACTCCTATGCGTGCGAGAACACGCGGGATAAGGTATTCCTGCTGAGCTATAAAGATGTTTTGAACACCTCTTACGGGTTCAGTTCGAGTGATTCAACATACGATACGGCGCGGCGGTTGAAGAGTACGGACTATGCAAAGTCTCAGGGCGTACATGTATCTATAGATAGCAGTTACCGCGGCAATGGCGGGTGGTGGCTTCGCTCGCCGAGTAGCATTCTTAGCGGCAGTGCGAGCGGTGTCGGGCTCGTCGGCCGCGCCGACGAAAGCGGTAGCGTCGATAAGACCTCCGACGGTGTGGTCCCCGCTTTGCGGATCCGTTTGTGAGACTATATTATCCTAAAATTGCAAAACAGCAAAATATTGCTGTTTGATATCCACATTGTCGAGGCACTTCTCATCAAAAAACCACTGCGCCGAGGGGATTCGGGGCAGTGGTTTTGCATATATGGGGTGCGATTTTCGATGAAGGGAAGGCCCATTTGCGGACATGGGGGTCATTTTCCCATGGTGAGCGACTTGATGCGCGCAAGGTCGGGCTTGGGCGTGCGATCGGCGGGAAAGGGCGTATATGCACCTGTGTGCGTGGCCGCACGGATCAGAAGAAATAAAATTCTCTCGTATCTCCAAGAAAACGTGCGTCGTCGATCCATGAATAATAACGCACGGCCTCCCCCGAAAAGTCATATTGGAAGACGACCGAAACATCTCCCGAGTGCGCGATCAGGAAGACGTCCTCCCCGTGTGCGCAGCAGGTGTAGGGCGAAAACGCCCGCTTGCCGTCGAGATGCTTCCCTTGCTCCGTCTGCAGAAGATCGCTCCGCCCGACCGTCTTTTCTTCCCCCGTCACGTTATCCGAGACAAAGAACCTCACTTCCCCCTCGCCATGGGCGTTGGCCGTGCGCGAAACGGTGTAGCGGTTGTGCTCCTTTGCGTAGCGCACGGGGTAGGTATCCTCCACCGTGTCGGTCTTCCCCGTCGAGAGCCTGTAGGTATACGCGACCTCGCCGAACTCATAATACAGGAGATCTTCGTCCAAAAAGCGATAGGTCATCCCCGAGGTGAAGGTGAAGAGCCGCTCCGTCTTCAAGAGCGCATGATCGGCACGGAAGACGATACGGACCCGATTGTCGTCGTACCCCGCATCACGGCAGACGATATATACATAATTCGAATCGATCCACGCGACCTTTTCGATGTTCTCAAGCGAAGACCGCTTCTGCAGATCGACCGTGGTATTATCCAAACAAAATACCACACCCCCGTCGGAAACCGCAAAATCATTGGGCCGATCGAAACCGCCGAGATACCGCAGGACATCCTCGTAGGAATAGCACCCCGAGAGCGCCGCAGCCGCCGCAAACACCATACAAAGGATCGCCGCAACGCAGAGCTTCCGCATCGCACCGCCGCTTTTCTTCTTTTTCATAACGCACCTTCCTGCCCCGCAAAACAACGCTTCGGCCGCAGCTTACGGGGTCATTATGGATTGTAACATGCACGGGGCGGTTTGTCAAGAAAATTTTTCGCCCCGCAGCGCAGAAGCGCCCTTCGCTCCCCATTTTTGCGACGTTTGCTTCCCCTTTCCCCTCGTTTGTGCGATGCTCGCTTCCCCCATGCGCGACGTCGCTTCCCCTGTTTTCTCTCTTGTACGACGTCCGCTCCCCCACTTTCGATCCGACCCCATGCACGCAAGAAGTTTGACAAAGCGCATCGCCGCGAAAAATTTTCGGAAAATACCGCAAAAACGCTTGATAATTTCCGCGGTTTTTGCTATAATCTAAAAACGTTGAAGTGCATTTCGCTCCGCCTTGGGCAAAGGAAAGCGCTTCGGCCCGCGCGAACGCGAAAAACGTGCGCGATAAAACAGATTGGGGTGTCGCCAAGCGGTAAGGCAACGGACTCTGACTCCGTCATTCGTTGGTTCGAATCCAGCTACCCCAGCCATTTATGCACGATTTTGACGCATAAAACGCCAAAACCGTGCATATTTTTATATTTTTCTCCTTCAATTTTTTGCGATTGGGGAGTAATTGGGGAGTAG
>CANQET010000016.1 GCA_947595585.1 uncultured Clostridia bacterium | reverse complement strand
CTCGCGGGCAAGAAGCCTATCTTCGGCATCTGCCTCGGGCACCAGCTCTTCGCCCTCGCCATGGGCGGGCAGACCCGTAAGATGAAATACGGCCACCGCGGCGCCAACCAACCCGTCATGGAACTTGCGACGGGGCGGGTATTCATCACCTCCCAGAACCACGGCTACGAAGTCGTGGCGGGCTCCGTCCCGAACGGTACGCTCTCCTATGTCAACGTCAACGACGGCACCTGCGAGGGCATGGATTACCCCGAGATCGGGGCCTCCACCGTGCAATTCCACCCCGAAGCGTGCGGCGGACCGCACGACGCAAGTTTTCTGTTCGAAACATTCATCGCGCGCATGAAGGCGGCAAAGTAAGCCCGCGCGCTGCGTCCGCAATGCGGCCGCAAAAACTTCTCAAAGGGGAACACTATGCCCAAGAAAAGCGATATCAAAAAAGTACTCGT
Organism: uncultured Clostridia bacterium; assembly: GCA_947595585.1. Classification (GTDB taxonomy): domain Bacteria; phylum Bacillota; class Clostridia; order Christensenellales; family Borkfalkiaceae; genus Gallimonas. The sequence continues at coordinate 34,644 of CANQET010000016.1, read as the reverse complement.
CATCGGATCGGGCCCCATCGTCATCGGACAGGCGGCGGAATTCGACTACGCCGGCGCACAGGCCTGCCGCGTCCTCAAGGATGCGGGCTGTAACGTCGTCCTCTGCAATTCCAACCCCGCGACGATCATGACGGACAAGATGCTCGCCGACGAGATCTACCTCGAGCCGCTCACCGAAGACAGCTTGAAGCGCATCATCATCAAGGAGCGCCCCGATAGCTTGCTCGCCTCGCTCGGCGGCCAGACGGGGCTCACGATGGGCTGTAAGCTCGCCAAGAGCGGATTTTTGGACGAGTGGGGAGTGAAGCTCATCGGCACCAAGCTCGACGCCATCGACCGTGCCGAAGACCGCGAACTCTTCAAAGAGACCATGCAGAAGCTCGGGCAGCCCGTCGTTCCCTCGGATATCGCCTACACGGTGGAAGAATGCGTGGCGATCGCGGAAAAGCTCGGCTATCCCGTCATCGTGCGGCCCGCCTTCACGCTCGGCGGGGCGGGCGGCGGCGTCGCAAAGGATGAAGCGGAGCTCCGCCTCATCTCCCACAACGGGCTGATGCTCTCGCCCATCACGCAGGTCCTCATCGAAAAATACATCGGCGGCTGGAAGGAGATCGAGTTCGAAGTCCTCCGCGACAGCGTGGGCAACGTCATCACGGTCTGCTCCATGGAAAACATCGATCCCGTCGGCGTGCATACGGGGGATTCGATCGTCATCGCGCCCGCCGTCACCCTCTCGGATAAAGAATACCAGATGCTCCGCACGGCTTCCCTCGATATCATCACCGAGCTCGGCATCGAAGGGGGGTGCAACTGCCAATTCGCCCTCTATCCCGATAGCTTCGACTACGCCGTGATCGAAGTCAATCCCCGCGTTTCGCGCTCCTCGGCGCTCGCCTCCAAGGCGACGGGCTATCCCATCGCGAAGGTGGCGACCAAGATCGCCCTCGGCTATACCCTCGACGAGATCAAGAACGACGTCACGGGCAAGACGTACGCCTGCTTCGAGCCCACCCTCGATTACGTCGTCGTCAAGCTCCCCAAGTGGCCCTTCGATAAATTTCTCTACGCGCACAGGGACCTCGGCTCGCGCATGAAGGCGACGGGGGAGGTCATGGCGATCGGCGCCTCCTTCGAGCAGGCGCTCATGAAGGCCGTCCGCGGCGCAGAGATCTCGCTCGATACCTTAAATCATCCCAAATTTCTCGGCATGAGCGCCGAGGCCCTCCGCCTCGAGATCGCCCGTCAGACCGATGAACGCATCTTCGCCGTGTATGCGGCGCTCAAAGCGGGGATCTCCGTGGAAGAGATCTACGCCGTCACCAAGATCGACGAATGGTTCCTCGAGAAGCTCGTCCGCCTCATCGCCTACGAACGGTCGATCGCGGGCAAGAAGCTCACGCGTGGGGAATATCTGCAGGGCAAGAAGCTCGGCTTCACCGATGGGGCGCTCTCCCGCATCTCGGGGAGCCCGCTTCCCATGCACCGCTGCGCCTGCTTCAAGATGGTGGATACCTGCGCCGCCGAATTCTCCGCCCGCACGCCTTACTTCTATTCGACGTACGACGACATCGCCCACGACGAAGCCAAGCCCTTCGTCGAGAAGAGCATCGCGGAAAAGAAGCGGCGGGTGATCGTCATAGGATCGGGCCCCATCCGCATCGGGCAGGGCATCGAATTCGACTATTCCTCCGTCCACTGCGTGTGGACGCTCAAGGAGCTCGGCTACGAGGTCGTCATCATCAACAACAACCCCGAGACGGTTTCCACCGATTTCGATACGGCGGACAGGCTGTATTTCGAATCCCTCACGCCAGAAGACGTGCAGAGCGTTATCGACGTGGAGAAGCCCTACGGCGTCGTCATCACCTTCGGCGGTCAGACGGCGATCAAGCTGTGCGCCTACCTCGCAAAGACGGGCGTGCGCATCTTGGGCACGAGCGCGGACAGCGTGGATATGGCGGAGGACCGCGAACGCTTCGATCGGCTGCTCGGCCGCTTCGGCATCGCCCGTCCCAAGGGCCTCACCGTCATGACGAAGAAGGAGGCCGTCGCGGCGGCGGAGACGCTCGGCTATCCCGTGCTGCTTCGCCCTTCCTACGTCATCGGCGGGCAGAACATGACGATCGCCTTCACCGAGAACGATATCTCCCGCTATATGGACGTCATCCTCGCCCAGCACATCGAAAATCCCGTGCTCTGCGATAAATACCTCATGGGCAGCGAGCTCGAGGTGGACGCCATCTCGGACGGGACGGACGTCCTCATCCCGGGCATTATGCAGCACGTCGAGCGTGCGGGCGTGCATTCGGGCGACTCCATCGCCGTCTATCCGCCCTACCATCTCTCGGACGCCATGAAGGGGAGGATCGTCGAAGTCTCCACGCAGCTCGCCCTCGAGCTTAGGACCAAGGGGCTCATCAACATCCAATATCTCATCTACGAGAACCGTCTCTACGTCATCGAAGTCAATCCGCGCGCCTCGCGCACGATCCCTTATATTTCCAAAGTCACGGGCGTGCCCATGGTGGAACTCGCGACCAAGATCATGGCGGGTGCCAAGCTCAAGAAGCTCGGCTTCGGCACGGGGCTCTATCCCGATTCGCCCTACGTCGCCGTCAAGGTGCCCGTGTTCTCCTTCGAGAAGCTCAACGACGTCAACTCCCAGCTCGGCCCCGAAATGAAGTCGACGGGGGAAGTGCTCGGCATCGGCAAGACCATCGAGGAGGCGCTCTTCAAGGGGCTCGTCTCGGCGGGCTTCAAGATGTGCCATCCCACGAAGGAGAAGCCCGTCGGCGTGTATTTCACCGTAAACGATCAGGATAAATTCGAAGTCGTCTCGATCGCCAAGAAGTTCGCCGACCTCGGCTGCGACCTCTACGCGACGGCGGGGACGGCCAAAGTCATCGAAGATCTCGGCGTGGAGGTGACCGTCGTCGAGCGCCTCAAGGCGACAAAACAGGTCTGCGAGCTCATGGATGCGGGCAAGATCGACTACATCATCTACACGGGCAAGACCGACGTCGATTCCATCGCCGATTACATCGAACTGCACCATCATGCGATCCTGCTCGGCATCACCGTGCTCACTTCGCTGGATACGGCAAACGCGCTCTGCGACATCATCGCGAGCAAGTTCACCGAATACAACACCGAGCTCGTGGATATCAACCACCTCAGGACCAAGAAGACCGAGCTCTCCTTCGTCAAGATGCAGTCCTGCGGCAACGATTATATCTATTTCGACGACCTCGAGGGCAAGATCACCTGCCCGGAATCTCTCGCCATCAACTTTGCCGACCGCCACTACGGCATCGGCGGCGACGGCATCGTGCTCATCGAGCGCTCTTCTCTCGCAGATGCGAAGATGCGTATCTTCAACCAAGACGGCACGGAGGGGCTCATGGCGGGCAACGCCATTCGCTGTGTCGCCAAATATCTCTATGAAAAGGGCATCGTGCCCAAGGAGAAGATCTCCATCGAGACGCTCTCGGGCATCAAGGAAGTCACGGTCTACTCCTTCGGCGGCGTGGTGACTTCGGCGAGCGCCGATCTCGGCATCGCGGAATTCCGCGGCGCACGCATCCCTTCGGTATGGAAGGGGCCGAAGATCGTCGATCATCCCATGGAGATCGACGGAAAGGAGCTCCTCGTCACCCTCGTCAACCTCGGCAACCCGCACTGCGTCATCTTCTGCGACAAGGTGGACGACGTCCCCGTCGCGACCCTCGGCCCCAAGATCGAGAACAGCGAATATTTTCCGCAGAAGACCAACGTCGAGTTCGTGCGCGTCGTCAACCCGTCCACGATAAAGATGCGGGTGTGGGAACGCGGCAACGGGGAGACGTACGCCTGCGGTACGGGGGCGGCGGCCGCTGCGGTCGCCTGCGTCATCAAAGGGCTGTGCCCGCGGGACGCCGATATCACCGTGAAAGTCCGCGGCGGCGATCTCATCGTGCGATACAGCCAAGACGGCACGGTCACCCTCACGGGCAACTGCGAAAAGATCTATGAAGGGAAGGTGGAATTCTGATGAAGAAAGAGGGTTATCTCGAAGAGAGCGTCTCCCCGCACGATCCCGCAAAGGAAGCGCGGAAGAATATGGTATTCCGCGTCATCGCGATCATCGCCTTCTTTCTCTGCGGGATCGTCGCCTTTATGTTCGTCGGGGCGCTCTCAATCGTTATCGAGGAAAACGATCCCGCCGCAACGACGACGGTCGTCGTCTTCTACCTCTTCCTCTTTGCGCTGTGCTTCGGCAGCGGCATCGGATGCTGGCTCTTCAAGAACCGCTACAACGTGAGCTACGATTATATCTTCGTCGAAGACGAACTTCGGATCACCAAGGTGCTCAACGGCAGAAAGCGCAAGTACATCACGACGCTGCACGCCGACCGCATCCTGCAGATCGGTTGGGTGGAGAGCGACGCCTACGAACGCGCTTGCCGCGGCCTCGGGAAGCATAAGCCCAAGATCTGCACGCCCAACAGCGAGGCTTCGGAGGGCAAGGAGTTCATCTACATCATCAATTCCACGAGCATGGAGAAGATGGTCTACGTCGTGGAGATCCGAAGGATCATGCTCGAAAATCTCGTGCTCGCCGCGGGAAGAAACAAGCTGGAGCGCCGCCAATGATCTATCTCGATAATGCCGCTACGACAAAACCGGACGCCGCGGCGCTTTCCCGCGCGGCGCAGCTTTACGGCGAGACGTATTTCAATCCCTCCGCACGCTACGGCGGAGGGTTTGCCGCACACAAGCTCATGGAGGATGCGCGGCAAAGCCTTCTTTGTACGATCGCCGATCCCGCCCTCTTCGATCTCATCTTCACCTCCTGCGGTACGGAGGCCGACAACACGGCCGTTTCGATGGCAAAGCGGGGGAACGCCGTCACGACGGCGGGGGAACATGCCGCCGTCTATGAGAGCTTTCTTCAGCTCCGTGCCCGCGGCGTCGAGCCTCGGTTTTGTCCGCTTTCGGAGGATGGAAGCGTTTCGCCCGAAGCCCTGCTCGCCTTGGTCGATGAGAAGACGACGCTCGTCTCCGTCGTCCATGCGAACAACGAGACGGGCGCGGTCAACGATATCGCCGCCCTCGCGCGCGCGGTCAAAAAGAAAAACCCCCGCTGCATCTTCCACAGCGACGGCGTACAGGCATTCTGCAAACTTCCCTTCCGTCTTCCCGCCGAAGTCGATCTCTACAGTGTCAGCGCACACAAGGTCGGCGGCCTCAAGGGGACGGGGGCGCTCTTCCGCCGCAAGACCTGCTCCCTGCAGCCGATCCTCTTTGGCGGCGGACAGGAAAACGGACTGCGCAGCGGCACCGAAAACGTGCTCGGCATCCTCGATTTCGCGTTTGCGGCCGAGAACTTTTCCCGCCTCGCGGAAGAAACAGAGCGGATCGCATGCCTTCGTGAGAAGATGTGGGCCATCCTTTCGGAAGACTTCGTGCGCATTTCGCCGATGGATGGCTCGCCCTACATCCTCACCGTCGCCTGCAGGGCGGCACGGGGGGAAGTGTTGCAGCGGATGCTCTTCGATCGCGGCGTCGCCGTCGGAACGGGGAGCGCATGTTCCTCCAAAAAGCCCGTAAGCCGCGTCCTCGAGGCGATCGGAAGATACGACCGTACCACCCTCGAAGGAGTCTTAAGGGTGAGTTTTTCGGCGGAGACATCCGAGGAAGAGACCGTGCAGGCGGCAGAGCTCATGCGCGAAGCCGCAAGAGAATACAGGAAAAAGGTTTGAGCATGGAAAAAGTCATCATCATCCGCTATGCGGAGATCCATCTGAAGGGGAAAAACCGGGGATTTTTCGAGCATGCGCTCGCGACCAACCTCGAAAAGAGCCTGAAGGGCTATCGCCACGAACTGCATCGCCTGAGCGGGCGGTATCTCATCGAGAAGTTCGATGAGACGCGTGCCGAGGAGATCGCCTTCCGCGTCTCGCGGGTGTTCGGCGTGCGGTCGTATTCGGTCGGATATCTCACGGGCAGCGAGCTTGATGAGATGTACGCCGCCGTGCGCCTCGTCGCGCCCGAGACGGGCAGCTTCAAGGTCGAAACGCACCGCGGATACAAGCAATATCCCATGACTTCGATGGAGATCAGCGCCGCGATCGGGGGGAGATTGCTCTCCGAGCGCAAGGCCCTCCGCGTCGACGTCCACACGCCCGAGAACTATGTATATATCGACGTGCGCGAACGCGGCAATGCGCTCGTGTTCGGCAGCTTCGAAGACGGCGAGGGCGGGATGCCCGTCGGAACTTCGGGCAAGGGGCTTCTCATGATCTCGGGCGGCATCGATTCCCCCGTCGCAGGGCATATGATGGCCAAGCGGGGGCTTACCGTAGAACTTCTGCACTTCCACAGCTATCCCTATACCAACGAGGGCGCCAAGGAGAAGGTCGTGCAACTCGCACGCCTGCTCTCGCCCTATACGCAGGTCACCGAGCTCACGACGGTCAAGGTCACACACATTCAGGAGGAGATCCATAGAAAATGTGCGGCCGAGCTCAACGTCACCCTGCTGCGGCGGTTCATGTTCCGCATCGCAGAGCGCATCGCGCTCCGCAGGGGGCTTTCCTGCCTCGTGACGGGGGAGAGCCTCGCGCAGGTCGCAAGCCAGACGATGGAGGGGCTGACTTCCTCGAATGCCGTCGTCACGCTCCCCGTGCTCCGTCCGCTCATCGGCTTCGATAAGGAGGAGATCATCGAGCGCGCCAAGAAGATCGGCACTTTCGAGACCTCGATCCTTCCCTACGAAGATTGCTGTACCGTCTTCCTGCCCGAGCACCCCGCGACCCGCCCCAAGCTCGATTACATCGAACGCGAGGAGGGGAAGCTCGAGATAGAGGCCCTCGTCGATGAGGCGCTTGGTAGCGTAGAGCGCATCACGCTCTGATCCCACCAATCTTCGGGTGGCGCCGCCGCGGGAAGGAAGACGCGCTCGAGCTCGATGGGTACGCCCTCATGCCCCGCATAGACGGGGATCACAACATAGCTGTAACTTTCTCCCGCACGCACCGAACTATCGCAGATGCAGGGGCGGAAGGCACCCTCGTAGATCGTGGCGATTTCGCCGCGATTTTCTCTTTTTATGATGTAATCATAGTACTCTGTCTGGCATAATACTATGGAAACGGTGCCATTTTTCACGAAAATCTGCGGTTTTTGGATGGTCGGGCGGGAAAATCGCGTGGAGACCTCTTTGGGCAGGGCATCGGCTTTGAAGTATTCTTCGGGCTCGAGAAGGCGGGGCGCATCGGGGTCGGCACGCATGAGCCTGTGATTTTTTTCGTATTCCTCGCCGTCGTATGCGGCGCGTATTACGCCGTGCGGCGCCTTGGGGGATGCGGGCGCTGCGTTCGCGTAGAGCGCTTCGAGGATGCTTTTTGCGAGGTTTGCGGCAAGCCCTCCGCCCGTCGCGTCGATGGGGGAATGGTCGGCATTGCCCAGCCAGACGCCGACGATATCCTCCGTCGTATAGGCGATCGTATAGGCGTCGAGATTGCCCCGCGCGCCCTCGCTTGTGCCCGTCTTCGCCGCCACCCAAAAGGGGAGGGACTTGAGTTTTCGGGCCGTGCCCTCGGTGGCCGCCGTATGCAGCATATCCGAGACGAGAAACGCGGTCTCCTCCGAGAAGATCCGCCGCGGCGTATCCGTCTTTTTGTAGATCTCTCCCTTGGGCGATCGGATGCTCAGGATCGTCGAACAGGGGGTATACATCCCTTGGCTCGCGAGCGCGGTATAGCCGTTTGTGAGGGAGACGAGGTCGAAGCCCTCCCGCATGCCCCCGAGCGCCAAGGCGAGCGTACGGTCGCCCGCCTCCACTTCGAGGCCCATCCGCCCGAGGTATGCGGCGCCCTTTTCCACGCCGAGGCTGTTCAGAATGCGCACGGCGGGGATGTTGACGCTCCCCGAAAGCGCCCGCCGCACGCTCATATATTTTCCGCTTGCCCCGCCCGCGTCGTCGGGCATGTAGCCGCCGAAATCCATCCGAATATCCGCGATGGGCGTGGCGGGGGAGATGAGGTTTTCTTCGATTGCCGGCGCATAGACGAGCAGTGGCTTGATCGTGGAGGCGGGCTGGCGCTTTAGACATCCGCTCGAGGCCGTGAGCGCACGCACGGTGCCGTCTTTTTTCATGACGACGGCCGTAAGATCGCACTCCACCGAATGTTCGAGACTCTTCTGGAGGGCGGGGTCGAATGCCGTATACACTTCGAGCGCGCCGAGCTCTCCCGCGCCGATCTCGGGAAACCGCGCCGAGACCTCCTCCGCCGCAAGGGCAAAGTAGGCGTCCGAGCCCGCCCGCGCATGCGGCGAAGCGGGCAGTGGCTCTTCTTCGGCCGCCCGAAATTCTTCGGGGGAAAGGTAGCCCTGCGCCTCCATGAGCGAAAGCACGAAATTGCGCCTTGCAAGGCACTTTTCTGCATTTTTGAAGGGCGAATAGCGGTTGGGAGACCGCACGAGCGCGGCAAGGAGGGCACTCTCCGCAGGGGTGAGATCTTTGGGCAGTTTGCCGAAATAGAAGCTTGCCGCCTCGCCGATCCCGAAGGCGCTGTGCCCGAAATAGATGGAATTGAGATACAGCCCGAGGATCTCCTCTTTGGTGTATTTTTTCTCGAGCATACGGGTGAGTTTGATCTCACGCAGCTTGCGCTTCAGCGTCTTTTCCCCCGTAAGATGGGTATTTTTTATGAGCTGCTGCGAGATCGTCGAAGCGCCCTCGCGGAAGGAAAAACTCGCAAGATTTTTGAGGGCGGCCTTTCCCATGCGCAGAACATCCACCCCGCCGTGACGGAAGAAGCGCTTATCTTCGACGGCGACAAAGGCCTGCGTAAGGTGGGAAGGGAACTCGGAAAAGGGGACGTCGCTCTGTGCAGGCGGGGCGATGCGGTCGCCGTTGACGTCGTAAAGATGCAGACAGTTCGTCTCGAGCGTGAGTTTTTCGGGGGAGAGGCTTACGCCCGACGTCACGACGATCGCATAGACGGCAAAGCATGCCGCAAGCACCGCAGCGACGCCGAAAATAAGGCAGAAGATCTTGAGCGTGCGTTTCATGCAGATAGTATTTGTAATTTCCCAAAAAATTTTCTCACCCGCGCGCGGTTTGGTTGAAAAATTTGCTTTGTTATGTTATAATTAGGGAAAACGGAGGGGAGTTATGACGCTGCAAGAGATCGTAGACAGAAGCAAACATATCGTATTTTTCGGCGGAGCGGGCGTCTCCACGGAGAGCGGGATCCCCGATTTTCGTTCGGAAGACGGCCTCTATCGCACCAAATATGCCTATCCGCCCGAAACCATCCTGAGCGCAGATTTTTTCCATACGCACCCCGCGGAGTTCTTTGATTTCTACCGCGATAAGATGCTTCCCCTTTGGGCGAAGCCCAACGCCGCCCACAAGACGCTCGCCGCGCTCGAAGAGAAGGGCAAGCTCCTCGCCGTCGTCACCCAGAATATCGACGGACTGCACCAGGCAGCGGGCTCCCGCCGCGTCTATGAGCTCCACGGCAGCATCCACCGCAACCATTGCCGAAAATGCGGCAAGTTTTACGACGCCCGCTTCATCGCAGAGAGCGAGGGGATCCCCCGCTGCAGCTGCGGCGGCATCATAAAGCCCGACGTCGTGCTCTACGGCGAACCCCTCGACGGGGATACGGTCACGGGCGCCGTCGAAGCCATCGCACAGGCGGATACGCTCATCGTCGCAGGGACGTCGCTCACCGTCTACCCCGCAGCGGGCTTTTTGGAATTCTTCCGCGGAGAACATCTCGTGCTCATCAACCGCGGCGCCACCCCCTACGACGGAAAATGCGACCTTCTCATCCGCGAAAACGTCGGAGAAGTTCTCGGAGCCATCCAACTATGAAGTATCACATCGTCACATACGGCTGTCAGATGAATCTGCACGAGTCGGAAAAGATCGCGGGCGTGCTCCGCGCGGCGGGGTATGACGCCCCGACTTCGGCGGAAGAGGCGGATATCATCGTCTTCAATACCTGTTGCATCCGCGAAAACGCCGAAAACCACGCCTTCGGCAACATCGGCGCCCTCAAAAAGCTCAAGCGGCAGAAGAAGGGGCTTCTCATCGCCGTGGGGGGATGCATGGTGCAGGAAGAGGGCAAAGCCGCCTATCTCAAGCAGAAATTTCCCTTTATCGATATCTTTTTCGGGACGCACGACCTACCCGAGCTCAAGCACCTCATCGAGCGCAAACGGCGGGAGAGAAAGTCCGTCGTCTCGGTACGCGCGGCGCGGGAAGAGGTGGAAGACGGCATTTCCCCCGTGCGGACGAGCTATCCCAATGCTTGGGTGAATATCATCTACGGCTGCAACAACTTCTGCTCCTATTGCATCGTTCCCTACGTACGGGGCAGGGAGATGTCCCGAAGAAAGGAGGAGATCCTTTCGGAAGTTCGCGCCCTCGTGAAAGAGGGCTACAAGGAGATCACCTTGCTCGGGCAGAACGTGGATTCCTACCGCGGCGACGACGGGACGACGTTCCCCGAACTTCTCGATGCGGTCGCCTCGATCGAGGGGAACTTCCGCGTCCGCTTCATGACGTCGCATCCCAAAGATTTTTCGCCCGAACTCGTCGCCGTCATGAAAAAGCATAAGAAGATCTGCAAGCATCTGCATCTTCCCGTGCAGGCGGGCAGCAACAGGATCTTGCAGCTCATGAACCGCCGTTATACGCGGGAAAAGTACCTTGAAGACCTCGCACTTCTGCGGCGGGAGATCCCCGATTGCGAAGTCACGACCGACCTCATCGTCGCCTTTCCCACCGAGACGGAGGAAGAATTCCAAGAGACGCTTTCCCTCGTCGAGGCGGCGGACTTCGCTTCGGCCTTCACCTTCATCTATTCCCCCCGCACGGGCACCAAGGCGGCGCAGATGGAGGGGAGGATCGGCGAGGACGTCGCAAAAGACCGCATCACCCGCCTCGTCGCCCTCGTCAACGAACTGACCCGCCGCAAGAGCGCGAAATACGTCGGCAAGACCATCGAGATCCTCTGTGAGGACTACGACGCCAAGAAGAAGATGTACCTCGGGCGGGATGAATACGGCAGAATGGGGTATTTCAAGTGTGAAAGGGACCCCGTCGGCGAATTTATCCGTCTGAAGATCACTTCGGCAAACGGCATTTCCCTCTACGGGGAAGAGGTGTGATATGGACTTCAAATGCAAAACGTGCGAAGCGCAGCTCACCGCCTTGGCGGAGGAGGCGCAAAACGGGCTCGTCACTTGCCCCTATTGTAAGAACGTATGGACGGTGCCCAAGAAAGAGACTTCTCCCGCCGCGCTCTCCTTCCTCCGCATGGGCGAGCACGATTTGGATACCTGCAAATTCGAAGATGCCTTAAGCGCCTATCAGAAAGCGGCCGAGCTCGACCCCGAAGAGCCCGAAGCCTACTTCGGCATGGCCCTCGCTACATATAAAGTACAATATCTCAAGGATGAAGTCGCAGACCCGCCTCGTCTGCAACCCATCTGCCATGAGATCTCCGAGAAGGTCTTCTCGACGGATAAGAACTATCTTAAGGCGATAGAGCTCGCCACGCGGGAGCAGAAGCGCATCTATCGCGAACGGGCGATGGAGATCGATGAAATTCGGGACCGCTTCGAAGAGCTCAAAGAGAGCGGCCTCGATTACGACTGCTTCCTCTGCGTGAAAGTCACTTCCGAGGATGGCAGCAATACACAGGATAGCCACGAAGCCCTTCGTATCTACAACTATCTCAAAGAAAAGGGGTACACCCCCTTCTATTCGGAAGCGATCATGGGCAGCCGTACGGGCTCGGATTATGAGGCGCACATTCTCTACGCCCTCTACACTTCCGAGTGCATGCTCATTGTATGCAGTGATGAGGAGTACTTAAAGACCAAATGGGTGAAGAATGAGTATACCCGCTTCTCGGCGATGATCGCAAACGAGGAAAAGGAACGGGACGCGGTGACCTTCGTCTATCGCGGGAAGCCCATCGAAAAGCTGCCGGGGAGAAACGGCAAACTGCAGGGCATCGACCTTGCCAAGCCCACGGCCTACGCCGCCATTGCCGATTACGTCGAGCGTCACACGCCTGCCGCCAAGGCCCGCCGCGAGGCGGAAGAAAAAAAGCGCCGTGCCGAAGAAGAGGCACGAAACAGGGAGTTTTCCGAGCTCAAAGAAAAGCTCGCACAGATGGAGCGGGAGCGCGCTTCGGCGGCCTCCCCTGCAAACTTATCTCCCGCAGAACTTCTCGCCATGATGCGGAAGGCCGAGGAGGAGGAAAAGCGAAAGCGGGAGGACGAAGCGCCAAAGACAGAGGAAACATGGCTCACAGCCGAACAAATAGTGCGCGACGAGGCGGAAAATAGCGGTAAGACCAAACATCCATCACAGCGCGCACGATTTCAAGTGAAGCGCGGTGTGCTTATAAAATATACAGGGACCGTAAAAGAAGTACGGATTCCCGACAACGTGACCAAAATCGAAGGAAACGCATTCCAAAATTGTAGCACGCTTCCCTGCTTGACGATCTCAAATAGTGTGACATCGATCGGTGACGGAGCATTCACGGGCTGCAATGGACGGGAACGCATTAAAGTTTTGGAGGGAAATATCGCTTATCGAAGCGAACAAGATTGCTTGATCGATAAACGTTCGAATACGTTGATTTTGGGTTGCAACAACAGCAAGATACCAGACAGCGTTATACGAATTGGCGATTCGGCGTTTGCGCTCTGCAATGGACTTAAGAACGTAACGATTCCCGCAAGCGTAAATGCAATTGACAGGTATGCGTTTGCCAATTGTAGCGGATTAAAAAGCATAACGATCGATGACGGCGTGACGTCGATCGGATTTAGTGCATTCTACAAGTGTAGTGGACTTACGGAAATTTCAATCGGCAAAAACGTAACGTCGATCGGACGTGATGTTTTCTATGGTTGTGATTGTCTGAAAAAAATCTGTGTGGCCGAGGAAAATCCAAACTACAGCAGCGAGGACGGGATACTATATAACAAATCAAAAACAGAAATTATTCATGTTCCGCAGGCAATCAAGACAGTGAAGCTTCCCGACAGCATAACTTCCATTGATGATAAGACGTTCAGCGAATGCAAATCGATTACTCAAGTCACAATTCCCAAGCAAATAAATTGGCTTACGGATTCTGGACTCAAGAAGATCTTCGGGGACAACTGGAAAAAGATACAATTTACTTTCACGAAATAAGAGGTAGAAAAAAATGGGACTTTCACCCATGATGGAGCACTGGCAGAAGATCAAGGAGCAATATCCCGATTGTTTGGTCTTTTACCGTCTCGGCGATTTCTATGAGATGTTCTTCGACGACGCGGTCAAGGCGAGCGAGATCCTCGATCTCACGCTCACGGGCAGGGATTGCGGGCTCAAGGAGCGTGCCCCGATGTGCGGCGTGCCCTATCATGCCGTCGATCTCTACATTCAAAAGCTCGTTGAAAAGGGGGAGCGCGTCGCCATCTGCGAACAGCTCTCCGATCCGAAGGCCTCCAAGGGCATGGTCGATCGCGACGTCATCCGCGTCGTCTCGGCGGGGACGGTGATCGAGGGCAATCTTCTCGATGAGGGGAAGAGCAACTTCATCGCCTGCGGATGCAAGCTCGATGAGGGCCTTGCGCTCGCTTGGGCGGATATCACGACGGGGCAATTCTTCGCCGCCGAAGAGGAGAGCCTCGAGAAGCTCATCTCCGATCTCGTCAACCTCTCCGTGGTGGAGATCGTCTGCAACGACGCCCTTCTGCTCTCCGCAAAAGATCGCCCCGAGCTTCGTCTTCTGCCCAAATTTTCCTGCTATCTTCCGTGGGCATTCGGCTATGCCAAGGCAAAAAACAGTGTGGAAACGCAGTTTTCGGCCTCTGTGGCCGCCCTCGGCTTGGATGCGCATCCTACCGCGATCTGCGCCGCCGGGGCACTGCTCGAATACCTGCGTGAGACCCAAAAACATGCCCTGCAAAACATCACTTCCCTGCGCCTTATCGAGAGCGAGGGGATGATGCAGCTCGATCCCACGGCGCTCCGTAACCTCGATATCCTGAAGAACAACGCCGACGGGAGGACGTATGGGTCGCTTTTATGGCTGCTCAAGAAGACGAAGACGCCCATGGGCGCACGGCGGCTTTCGGAGATGCTGACCCATCCGCTCGCCGATCGCGCCGCGATCGATGTACGGCTTGATGCGGTGGATGAACTCTGCAAGGCGACCGTCGTCCGCATGGGCATTGCGGATATGCTCTCGGGCGTGAAGGACATCGAACGCCTTGCGGGCAGGATCTCCAATGGCAATCTCCAACCTTCGGACTGCCTCACACTCTCGGCGTCCCTTGCCGTCGTCCCCAATCTCAAGTTCCAACTCTCGGGCTTTTCTTCTTCTCTTCTTGCGAAGATCTCGGAGGATCTCGTCGATCCCAAGCCCGTCTGCGATCTTTTGGACCGCGCGATCTCGCCCATGGCGACGACCAAGCGAGAGGGGAGCTTCATCCGCGAAGGCTACAACGCACGGCTCGACGAACTGCGCGACATCAAGAACCACAGTCGCGAACTCATCGCAAAACTCGAAGCGCGGGAGCGCGAACGCACGGGCATCCGTACGCTCAAAGTGGGGTATAACCGCGTCTTCGGCTACTATATCGAAGTCAGCAATTCCTTCAAAGACCGCGTTCCCTATGAATATACGCGCAAACAGACCCTCTCCACGGGGGAACGCTACACGAGCGAGGAGCTCAAAAAGCTCGAGGCGAGCATCCTCGGCAGCGAAGAGGAAGCGGGGCGGCTCGAAGAACATCTCTTTTCGGAGATCGCGGAGATCCTCACCCGCAACATCGCTCTCCTGCGCCGCATCGCCGCCGCCGTCGCCGATCTCGATTGCTTCACTGCGCTCGCGGTCGTCGCCAAGGAGAATAGGTATTGCCGTCCCGTACTCAAGGAAGAGGGGGCGCTCGTCATCGAAGAGGGCAGGCACCCCGTCGTCGAGGCGATCTCCAAGGAGCGCTTCGTTCCCAACGACTGCCTCTTAGACGGCAAAGACAATCGCACGATGATCATCACCGGGCCGAATATGGCGGGGAAGTCCACCTATCTTCGGCAGGTCGCCCTCATCGTCTTCATGGCGCATATCGGCTGCTTCGTCCCCGCAAAACGTGCCGAGATCCCGCTCTGCGACCGCATCTTCACCCGCATCGGCGCAAGCGACAACCTCATCCTCGACCGCAGTACCTTCATGGTCGAGATGACCGAGGTCGCCAACATCTTGCGCTGTGCCACGGCGAGAAGTCTTCTCATCCTCGATGAAGTGGGGCGGGGGACGAGCACCTTCGACGGCCTCTCGATCGCATGGGCCGTCATCGAACATCTCACCGAAAAGGTCCGTGCGAAGACGCTGTTTGCCACCCACTACCACGAACTCACCGAGCTCGAGGGCAAGCTCGACGGCGTAAAGAACTATAAGATCAACGTGCGCGAACTCGGCGGAAGCATCGTCTTCCTGCGCAAGATCGTGCGGGGCGGGGCGTCGCGCAGTTTCGGCGTGGAAGTCGCCGCCCTCGCAGGGGTACCTTCGGAAGTCACCGACCGCGCAAAGCGCATCCTTCGGAGTTTGGAGCGTGCCGAAGCCCGTCGCCCGTCGATGGAAGAGGAGGCGCCCGAGCCCGAGACCTTCGACTTAAAAGAGGAGCTCAAGGAGCTCGACGTCAACGCCCTTTCGCCCATGCAGGCGCTCATGGTCTTATCCGAATGGAAGGAGAAACTCAAGTGAAGATCCATCTTTTGACCGCAGATATCTACAACAAGATCGCGGCGGGGGAAGTCGTCGACCGCCCGTATTCGGTCGTCAAAGAACTCGTGGAAAACGCGATCGATGCGGGTGCCACAGAAATTACCGTTGAGATCGAAGCGGGGGGGAAGTCCCTCATCCGCGTCACCGATAACGGCTGCGGCATCGAAAAGGAAGATCTGCAAAACGCCTACGCCCCGCACGCGACGAGCAAGCTCTCGCGCGCCGAAGATCTTTTCGGCGTGAAAACGCTCGGTTTCCGCGGGGAAGCGCTCGCCTCGATCGCCGCCGTCTCCGAGATGGAGATCGTCTCCAAGACCGCCTCGGGCGAAGCCTACGCGCTCACTTGCTGCGGGGGCGTCTTGGGGCAGCTCACGCCCGCCGCAGGTGCGAACGGGACGAGGGTCCTCGTCAAGAACCTCTTCTTCAACACGCCCGCCCGCCTCAAATTCCTCAAATCCGATAGTCACGAGGAGGGGGACGTCGCGGCGATGATCGCCCGCTTCATCCTCTCCCGCCCCGAGATCGCGTTTTGCTTCGAAGTCAACGGCAAGATCCGCTACCGTTCCTATGGCGACGGCCTTCGCGCCGCCCTTGCCGCCGTCTACGGTGCCGAAGTGCTCTCCCATCTCTGCGAGATCGACGCCGCCAAGCACGGCCTTCGCCTTTCGGGCTTCATCGGCGATCGCAACTATTCCAAGCCCAATCGCACCTATCAGAGCATGTTCGTGAACGGGCGGTATGTCGTCAACCAAACGCTCGCCTCGGCCATCTCCAATGCCTATGCGAGCTATCTCATGAAGCGGCAATACCCCTTCTATGTGCTCTTTTTGGATGTTCCGCCCGAGATCGTCGATGTCAACGTCCACCCCAATAAGGCGGATGTGCGCTTCGCAGACCACAATCTCATCTACGGGAACGTCTATTCCATCGTCTCCGCCGTGCTCGACGGCAATTCGCGTGCGCTCGAGTACGTCGTCCCCGAGGCAGGGCAGGAAAGACCCGCTCCCGCGCCCGCAACTTCCTCAAGCCCCGTCCCGCAGCCCACGATGAGCTATGCCGAGGCCAAGAAGGAGCTCGGCTTCGATATCCCGCTCTACGCCGGGACTTCCACGGTCCCCCGCCGTATGCCGCCCGCGCCCATCTTCGAAGTGCGCTCTCCCAAGCCGCAGCAGGAAGACGCCTTCGAGGAGAATCAAAAGTTCCTCCGCGCACAGGAGGAGGCGAAAAAGCAGCAGCGCATCGACCCCGCCGCGCTCACCTTCAAAGGGGAGCTCTTCCGCACCTATCTCATCTACGAATGCGGCGACGACGCCTATATCGTCGACCAGCATGCCGCCCACGAGCGGCTCATCTACGACCGTCTCCGTGCGAAGTGGGAGGCGCGGGAAGTCGTCTCCCAGCCCATGCTTGCGCCCTACGTTGCCGAGCTGAATGCGCAGGAACACGCCTTTTTGGCCAAAAATTACGATATATTGCGGGAGATCGGCTTCGAGATCGAGGATTTCGGCGGAACTTCCGCCAAGATCTCCGCCGTCCCTTCCGACCTCATGGGCATGGACCTTGCCGCCTTCCTGCGGGAAGTGCTCGCCTCGATGGAGAGCCTCCGCGCGATCAAACTTTCCGATCTTCTGAAGGATAAACTCGCCTCCGCGGCCTGCAAAGCGGCGGTCAAGGGGGGAGAAAGGCTCACCGAGGCCGAAGCGCGCTCCCTGCTCGAGAAGATGGACGGCGATATGGGCCTCAAGTGTCCGCACGGGCGTCCCGTCGCCGTACACCTCACCCGCTACGAGCTCGAGAAGCTCTTCCGGCGCATCGTATGAAGAAGCTGCTCGTCATCTGCGGTCCCACCGCATCGGGGAAGACGGCGCTCTCTGTGGCCTGTGCGCAGCGCCTCGGAGGGGAAGTCGTCTCCTGCGACGCCTTTCAGATCTACCGCGGACTGGATATCGGCACTGCCAAGCCCGATATGCGCGAACGGCAGGGGGTCGTCCACCACATGATCGACATCGCAGACCCCAAAGAGGCCTTTTCGGTGAGCGATTTCGAGCGGATGGCGCTGCCCGTCGTCGAAGATATCCTCTCCCGCGGCAAGACGCCCGTGCTCTGCGGCGGAACGGGGTTCTATCTCAACGCGATCTTATACCGCCATGCTTTCGGCGACGCCCCCGCCTCGGAGGCGATCCGAAATAAATACGCGGATCTTCTCGAGACAGAGGGGAAGCACGCCCTGCACGCGCGGCTTGCGCTCGTCGACCCCGAGAGCGCCGAAAAACTGCACGAGAACGACACGAAGCGGGTCATCCGCGCCCTCGAGATCTATGAGCTTACGGGCAAGAAGAAATCCGCCCAAAACGATGGAGACGTCGCCCGCTATCCCTTCTGCGCCGTATCTTTCGATTATCCCCGCGAGGAGCTCTATCGGCGGATCGATGCGCGCGTGAAGGGGATGTTCGAAGCGGGACTTTTGGAAGAAGTCCGCGGCCTTTTGCAAAGCGGCGTGCCCGCGACGGCGCAGAGTATGCAGGCGATCGGGTACAAAGAGGTCGTCGAATTCTTGAAAAACGGCAATAATTTAAGTACTATGCCAGACGTAATAGCTCGCATAGCGCAAAATACACGCAATTACGCAAAGCGGCAGATCACATTCTTCAAGCGGACGCAGGGCCTTAAGCTCCTTGCGCCGTCTTCGATCGAACAGGCCGCGGAGGAGACATTGGACTACTATGCAAAATGAGATCGAAGCGCGGATCCGCCGTGCAGAGGAGAGGCTCTCTCCGCAGTTTCGGGCGATCGACGAAGTCGCCCTTCAAAATCAGGAGAAGGTACTCAGTGCCTTCCGCGAGGAGCAGATCGCCCTCCGTCATTTTCATCCCTCGACGGGCTACGGCTACGGCGACGAGGGAAGAGAGGCCCTCGGCAGAGTCTACGCAAGGGCCTTCGGCGCAGAGCGTGCGCTCGTCTCGCCCGCCCTGCTTTCGGGGACGCACGCCCTCACCGTGGCGCTCTTCGGCGTCCTGCGCCCGCAAGACCGCATCCTCTTCCTCACGGGGGAGCCCTACGATACCATCCAAGGGGTCATCTGGGGGCGGGGCAACGGCTCGCTCGCGGATTTCGGCGTACTGCACCGCGTCCTTCCCCTCACGGAGGAGGGCAAGGTGGACTTTGCCGCCGCCGAAGAGGCCCTTGCCGTGCACTACGATATGGTCTACATCCAGCGCTCCCGCGGCTACGACCTCCGCGATGCCTTCACCGTCGCCGAGATCGGGGAGATGTGCGCCTTTGTGCGCGCACACGGGTTTGCGGGGTGCATCTTTGTCGATAATTGCTACGGCGAATTCGTCGAATCGCGCGAACCCACCGAGGCGGGGGCGGACCTCATCGTCGGAAGCCTCATCAAGAACCCCGGGGGCGGCATGGCGCCGACGGGCGGATATATCGCGGGCAAGAAGGGCTATGTGGAGCGTGCGGAAAACCGCCTCACCGCGCCCACCGTGGGCGGGGAGATCGGATCGTATGCCTACGGCTACCGCGAATTCTTTCAGGGATTCTTTTTGGCGCCGCACGTCGTCGCGCAGGCGCTCAAGGGCGGGCTGCTCATCGGCGCCTGTATGGAAGAGCTCGGCTATCAAAATTTCCCCGCGCTCGACCGCCCGCTCGCCGATATCACCCGCGCCATCCGTTTTCCCGACGAAAAACAGCTCACCGCCTTCATCCAGGCCGTGCAGGAGGTCTCGCCCGTCGATTCCTTCGTGCGGCTCGAGGCGTGGGATATGCCCGGCTACGATTCCAAAGTCATCATGGCCGCAGGCACCTTTGTGGCGGGGGCGAGCATCGAACTTTCGGCGGATGCGCCCATCCGTCCGCCGTATACCGCCTATTTTCAGGGCGGACTTACCTATGAGCACTGTAAACTCGCCTGCCGCGCCATCCTCGGAAAACTTTTGTAGAAGTTCTTCATAGCGCCCGAGGATGCGGCATGTAACCCAAAAGGACGGAATAGGATAAGAAGCGGGTCTTCCGCCCGTGTAAAGCAGTATGGGACCGATCAAACGCATCAAAGAGAACAGAATGATCACGAAGTATCGCAAGGATTTCGAATTTCGGACCCTTGTGAATACGCTTGTCTCTTCGGCGGTGACGCTGCTCATCGCCGGGTATCATTTTGTGATCGCGCTCTTCGTCGCCTCATATGCCTCCATTTGGCACGGCACCCTTGCGGGATATTATTTCGCACTCGACCTCGCCCGCGTCTTCGTCCTCTCCTCCCATGGGGTCGGCCTGCACCGAAGAGAGGACGCCGAGCAGACGGCACTGCGCAACGCCAAGAATTTTCTCTTCTGCGGCGCTTTGCTCGTCCCGCTGGCGTTTGCCTTCTCGGGCGTACTCGTGCTTATCGTCGTGCGGGGGTTCCATACCAATTACATGGGGCACCTCATCTTCGCCGCGGCGCTCTACGCCGTCTTGAAAGTCACCTTCGCGATCAAAAATATGGTGAAGGCGGGTCGGCGGGAAAATCTCACCGTACGCGCCCTGCGCTATGTCAATATCGCCGATGCGCTCGTCTCCATCGTCTCCCTGCAGGCCGCCATGCTCGCCGCGTTTTCCACGGCCTCCGATGCCTTCGACCCCAACCTGTTCAACACGGTAACGGGCGGGATCGTCGGTGTACTCATCCTCGCCCTCGGTACGTATATGATCCTCCGCGGCTACCGCGGCCTGCACGATCTGAAGAGCGAATCGGGCGAAGAAGCAGGGCAGGAAGCAGCCGACAAGGCGCAGCGGGAAATAGCCGACAAGGCACATTTGGAAATCGTGGACAAAGCGCAGTTGGAAGCGGACGAACCCTCCCGCCCGCACGCCCCTTCCGCAGAATAAACGGCAAAATTTATCTACAAAGGAATAAACCATCGCCGTATTAGAATGGGCTGCCGCAAGCAAACCTTGCCTGCGGCAGCCCTTTTTCTGTCGTCATATGCAATTTTTCCCGCGGAAGAGGCTTTTGAGTTATTTTGGGGCATTGATAACCTAAGACGAATATTGCCGCTTCCTTAAGCCCGACGAAAATTCATTCATAACAATTTCATCTAATTGCTCTGATATTTCTTTGAACGGCAAATCAAGATTCAGTGTTTTGACAGCTATTTTGTTGCCGCTCATCATATAAGAGCTATTTACCGCAATATCGTCATCGGGTTGGGCGTATAGCAAAAGACCTGACACGTTGCCGCTTCTACGCGTATCATAATTTTTAACATATGTAAAAATTTGATAAAGATTATCCGATATTAAAGTGCGTTTATCAAATCGTGTTGCAGTATTATGACTATAATATTTTGCGTCGATAATCAGCACTTTATCGTCTTGCTTGATTGTAATATCGCTTTGCATTACAGGCAAAAGGGAATCGCTTTCCTCGTCAAGCCACCAGGGAATTTGTGCGGCTGAAACATTCAGTGACGGATATTCCTTGCGATAATATTCCAGAATAAATTTTTCATACAATTTGTGCATTTGATCATCATCGAAAAATCTACTCAATTTATACTTGCTACCGTTTGAAGTCTGCAATAGACCTTTTATGACGAGATAGCAAATCGACAGCAACATATGATAAAATTCATTGTTGCGGTTATACGTTTGATTCCAACATATATTGAAGGGATTTAGCTCACCTATGTCCTTAAAGAACAGGAGCAAGTTGCGTAGTGACTTTTTTCTGTCTGCACTAATGTCAGAGCGAATTAAAACCAATACAGTTGTTTTAATTATGCGATTAAAATAGCTATCGGTAGTAAAATCATCATAAACGCATACCAAACGTTGTTCAACCATAGTTTGCTTTTTCACTGACTCTGATATATCGATCTTTCCCCTTAAGCAGTTCAATGAATTTTTTTCTTCAATATAGGCTTCCATAAAGTTCTTTCATCTTTGCTTTCATGGAAGCTTTATCGGGAAAATCGCTTAAATCACCGATCTGCCCCCAGCCGATAGCCATTATTCCATCGGACTTGAATTGCCCCCAATTTTCAGCATTACGACCGGGAGCATACAACCAATAGTGCGTTTCATTTTCATCATTGTCGCCCAATCTTTCCGCAGGTATTTTGTTTGTAACTTTGGGTAATTTTTGCGTAAGTGCGGTGGGCAGTTTATCCGTTTCATAGATAAACCATTGATTACGGCTGTCCAAATTTAAATACTCACGTGCGGACACCCAGTATAAGCCCATTGTAATTTTGCCGTTATTATTGCCTTTGGCGCCGATGACCAAATTAAAGAAATGGCAGAATTTCTTTCGTGCCTCTTGTGATTTATCCCCAATGTATTTCAAAGCTGATTCAAAAAGTCCCCACAAATTATCTATATCTTCAGCGTTCCTGCTTCCGATAAAATAATAAAATGTAGCATTTTGATTGTTTACAGTAGGCACGCCTTCAAAAGATAGTGCTGCAATACCGACGCCTATTTTTTTCGATAGTGCCGACAAAATTTTAACTCTATTTTCATTAGTTTGCGAATTTTTATTAAAGAATCCAAACACTGTAAACGGATCAATGTCGACAATGTTATTATCACGTTCCAAGGTCGGTAATTTTATGTTGATTTCCGCATAAACTTCCTTGATGATTGCTATCAGGGCTTGCCTATTATTTTTAAACGGCAACAACTTTTTCGCTAACTCAGTGTAGGCTTCAACCCAAGAGGCATTAAAAGTTTCGGCACCGGTATTAAAAGTTTCCATTTTAATCTCCTAACAACATAAATCTTTTAACTAATTATAGCACATAAAGACACCATTTGCAACAGCTGAATTTAACAAATAAATTAAAAATGGCACTTTGGCGGGTGCTTGGACTTAAACGAGCGCGGCGTCATGGGAACCCTTTCGCGCGAGAGCTGAATTACTTTGCGGCCCCGCTCCCGGCACCCCGCCGTGGCGTTGGCGGAAAGCAATGAAATCTGCCCCCAATATTTTGGGGGCAGGATATACGGGCGCTGTCGAGAAATGGGCAAATGAAAGGCTCTTTGAGTTATTTTTGGGGTGGGAGGAATTCGATCCTCTGGGCGAGATTTTGTTCGATGTTTTTGTATTCCCGCCGCAAGTGGGGTCGCTCGAGAAGCAGGCTGTTCGCGGCTTCCCAGAGCGAGAACGTCCCGATCACGGAGAGGACTTCCGAGAAGATCGGCTGATCGTACTTGAAGACCACAAAGAAGTATGCGGCGAGCACGCACACGCCGAAGATCGCAAGGAGGAGCATCTTGCGGAGATTGGCCACGAGATCCCACGAGACGTCGTACGTCTTTTGGGTATAGTGGCGGTGCATCATGCGGCGGATCTCTTCCTGCTCTTCGGCGGGAACGTCGCCGTAAAACTTGATGCGAAGGGGGATCTCCGCGGGGACGACGTTGGTCTGTGCATCGATGTATTCATAGATCTCACCGCACAGGTCTTTCTGCTCCTTCATGCTGTAGGGATCGTAGATCTCGTTGCCCTCGAGGTTGATGTTCACGACGGCATAGCCTTCGTCGTCGCGGATCTGCTTCAAGTATTCGATCAGTTCTTCGGTATGTTTTTTCCCGATCATAAGTGCCTCGTCGTATGGGATGAGATAAGTATAGCACGAATTTTTGTCTGCCGCAAGTAAAACGGCGGAATTTGCACGTGGGCGGAAGATATTTTTCCTTCCCGATTGCAAACCTTCGCGCAGTGTGCTATAATTATGCGGCGAAGGAGGAGGAACATGAAGAAAACAAGGAGGGTATTTGCGGCCGCGGCGGCGCTTTTGCTGCTCTTTACGGCATTCGGCTGTGCGGGGGAGACCCCGAACCCGAGCCCCGAAGAGGAAAGGGTCGCGGCCGAGATCGCGGATACGAACGAAGTTTTGATCAACCCCGGGAAGGGCTTCGTGCACTACGGCGGGGAATACGAGGAGACAAGGAGCTCTCCTATATCTATTCTATGGGCTATCATCGCTTCAACTGGGTGGATCTCGAGCCTTCGGACAACCAATTCGATTTTTCCAAGATCGAAAGCTGGATCCACACCTTCTGCGATAAGATGCAGCGGAAGTTCGCCTTCGGCGTCATGTGCGTCAACACTTCTTCGACCAAGGAATACATCACGCCGAAATTCGTCTTCGACCAAGGCGCGGCTTACGATATCCACACGGCCGACGACGGTACCCGTCAATACATCCCGAAGTGGGACGATGAAGTCTATCTTGCGCAGGTGGATGAGCTCACGGCCGAGCTCGGCAGGCGCTACAACGGGGATCCGCGCATCGCCTTCGTCGACATCCTCTCTTACGGAAATTGGGGGGAGCAGCATCTCTTCGGGCTGAACACGGGCATCGAGAATTACAGCGAGGTGGGGAAGGTCTCCCCCGAATTTTTCCGCGATCGCTACGTCGAGCCCTACCGCAAGGCCTTTCCCGATACGCTTCTCTACAACAGTTGGGGGTACGACGCCCTCAACGAGGTCTACGAGGAGCTGATCGAGGAGGGCGTCTCCATCCGAAGAAACGGCATCGTGAGCTACACCAACGGGCTGGATATGCTCGCCAAGGCATACGGCAAGCTGCCCGTCGCCTTCGAATTCGCGAAGAGCTACACGCACTATGCGGAGGAGGGCAGGGAGCAGTACTTCCACGATCGGCTGGAGGAAGCGATCGCCGCGGCCAAGCCCTCGTATATCGAGCTCGACGTGGATTGGTATCGCGCCAATACGGCCTATTGTGAGGAACTCGCCAACCGCATGGGGTACTATTTCCGCCTCAAGAAGGCGAACTATCCGAAGCGCTTGAAGGCAAATACGCAGACCTCCGTCACCCTTTTCTTCCGCAACGACGGCATCGCCCCGCTCTATGAGGATGGCTGCGTCTTTGTGGCGCTTCTCGACGGGGAAGGCGGCGTCATCGAAAAATATCCTACGTCGATCGACCCCAAAACGTGGGCGCCGTCTACGACCGTAGAGGAGAAGATCGCGCTGAAGATCGGCGATCTTGCGGCAGGGAGCTACCGTCTCGCAGTGGGGCTCTTTGGAAGCGCAGAGGATGCGGCGCCGCTGTATCTGCTCGGAAGCGAGGGAAAGACGGAGGAAAATTGGTACGTCTTCGGCACCGCCGAGCTCACCCGATAAGCGATCGGAACGCTTCGAAATACAGGAGAAGACCATGTTTTATTTCAGTAAATCCAAATATTGCGACTTCAGGCAGTGCCCCAAGATCCCGTGGCTCAAAAAGTACAAGCCCGAGGAATACGTTATCGGCGACGAGGCGCAGGCGCGCTTCACCGCGGGAAACGAAGTGGGGGACCTCGCGATGGGGCTCTTCGGAGAATACGTCGAGGCCACGGCATATAAGGAGGACGGCAGTCTCGATTTAGAGAAGATGAAGGCGCTTACACGGCAATATATTTCCGAAGGGAGAGAGAACATCTGCGAGGCCTCGTTCGATCATCAAGGGCTCTACTGTGCCGTAGATATCCTGCGGAAAACACAGGATGAGTACGAAATTTACGAGGTCAAGAGCAGCGCTTCGCCCGAACACTATGTCTATATCGTCGATACGTCCTTCCAAAAGTATGTCCTCGAAAAGTGCGGGTTGAAGATAAAAAATGTCTATATCGTCACGATCGATCCGAACTATGTTTACAGCGGCACGCTCGAGATAAACAAGTTCTTTCAGATCACGAATGTCACCGCCCTCGTCGAAGAAGAGATGCCCGCGGTGGAGGCGACCCTCGCGGAGGCGGAGCGGGTGATGGCTTCCAAGAGCGAACCTGCGCTCGACCTCTCGGGATCGTGCGTCGCGCCCTACCGCTGTGCCTTCTTCGGGTATTGCGCAGGCCATTTGCCCGAACCTTCGGTGTTCGACCTCTATCGCGTTCCCTTCGGGAAGAAACTCGCAATGTACCATAGCGGGATCCGCAGTTTTGAAGACGTGTGGGACCGCGGCGTACCCTTGAGCGCGATTTGCCGCCGTCAGGTGGAGTATTCCGTCAAAGAGATGGGGACCTATATCGATAAAACGGGCATCCGTGCGTTTCTCGAGGGGCTTTCTCTCCCGCTCTATTTTCTCGATTTCGAGACGATCCAGCCCGTCATTCCCCGCTATCTCGGCACGAGGCCCTATCAGCAGATCCCCGTGCAGTATTCGCTGCATATCCTGCGGAGCGATTCTTCCCTCGAGCACAGGGAATTTTTGGGGCGTCCCGAAGAAGATCCGAGAAGGGCGCTTGCCGAGCGGTTGGTCGCGGATATCCCCGACGACGTCTGCGTGCTTGCCTACAATAAGGCGTTCGAGTGCGCGCGGATCAAGGAGCTTGCCGAAGCGTTCCCCGATCTTGCGGCGCATCTTCATAGGATCGGGGAGAACATCAAGGATCTTCTCGATCCCTTCCAAAAGGGATATTACTACAAGCGGGAAATGGGAGGATCGTTCTCGATCAAGAGCGTGCTTCCCGCGCTCTTCCCCGGTGACCCCTCGCTCGATTATCACAACTTGGAGGGCGTACATAACGGAAGCGAGGCGATGGAGCTCTTCCCCCGCCTCAAAGATATGCCCGCCGCAGAGCGTGCAAAGGCCGAGCACGACCTTTTGAAGTATTGCGAACTCGACACCTTCGCCTTGGTGAAAGTTTACGAAGTCCTCAAAGGGGCTTTGTAACACTGTTGGAAAACGAAATATAGAAACTCACGGCGGATACCGTGAGTTTTTTGCTATAGGAAAGTACGGCCATGGGGGGAACAGTGACCGAAATGAAATACCGCGTGCAGGGAATGCGGTCCTCGGCAAGGTTTGGGCTACATTTCACGCGCGTGGCGATTCATGATTTCACGCTCGGGAGGTCCCTATGTTGTACAAAGATTGGCTCAATGAATGGTTGGAGTTCTATGTGAAGATCTCCACAAAGCCGCGTACGTATGCGAAATACCGCAGGCAGACCGAAAAATACATTCTGCCCGTGCTCGGCGACCGTGAGATGAGCGAGCTCACTCCGGTCGAACTTCAGAAGTTCTCCGTCCTGCTCACAGAGCACGGTCTCGCGCCGTGCAGCGTCAATTTTATCGTGGCGCTCCTCAAGAGGTCCTTGAAACAGGGCGAAAAGTTCGGCATCGTCGAACGGCAGTATTCCGACGTCATCGTGCGCCCGCGGATGGATACGAGCCGCGTCACCTGCTTCACAAAGCAAGAGCAGAAGCTCATCGAGATGTACGTCTTCGCGACCGATGAACCCCGCCTCTTCGGGATCGTGCTCAGCCTCTATACGGGGCTTCGCATCGGAGAGCTGCTCGCACTCACATGGGAAGATGTGGATCTTCTCAAGGGCACGCTTACGGTCACAAAGTCGTGCCACGACAGTTGGCGGCAGAATCGCTACTTCAAGCTCTTCGATACGCCCAAGACGGCGAGCTCGACGCGCGAGATCCCGCTGCCGCGGCAGATCGTCGTGCGGCTGAAGGCGCTGAAGCGGCGCACGAAGGGGAAATTCATCGTCGCCGGGAATACCGAATACGGCGCCGAAGTCCGCACATATCAGCGCACGTTTTCGAAGATCTTAGAGCGCTTGCGCCTCCGCCACCGCGGCTTTCATGCCTTAAGGCACACCTTCGCGACGCGGGCGATCGAAGTCGGAATGGACGTGAAGACGCTCGCCGAGATCTTGGGGCACCGCGATCCCTCGATCACGTTGAAGCGCTATGCACATTCCCTTTACGAACACAAATCGGAGATGATGAACAAGGTCGGCCGTTTCCTCGAATCACCGTAAACTTACAAAAAATGCGCTTTTTGTACGAAAAATACCACAAAAAGCGTAGAAAAAATGGTATTTCGAAATTTATCGAAATACCATTCAAAGCAGGGTGCCGTATTCTTCATAGAGGGCATCGGCAGTTTTTCGGAGCGCTTCGAGTTCGGCCGCGATCGCCTGTACTTTGCGATAGTCGGCGGCCTGTTCGAGCATGGCGGAGTTCAGCTCCTCTTCCCGCTTCTCGAGCGCTTCGAGCTCCGCCTCGATCTCCTTTTGGCGTTTGCGGCGATTGGCTTCGGCGGCGCGCTCTTTTGCGGAGCGGTACCCCTCGCCTTTTTCCTTGGGCTGCACGGGCGGCTTTTTTTCCGTACGCTTTTTTTCGGCGAGATACTGCGCATACCCGCCTGCAAAGAAGACGAGCTTCTTCTCTTCGATCGCGCAGATCTTGGTCGCGATGCCTTCGATAAATCTTCGGTCGTGCGAGACGAAGAGGATGGTCCCTTCGAAGGCGCGGAGGGCGTCTTCGAGCGCCTCGCGGGCGGGAAGGTCGAGATGGTTGGTGGGCTCATCGAGGAGAAGCACGTTTGCATGCGCCGTCTCGAGGACGGCGAGGGCGAGCTTTGCCCGTTGTCCCCCCGAGAGCGCACCGACCTTCTTTTCGATATCCTCGGCATAGAGCCCCGCCGCGGCGAGCGTCGCCCGTGCTTCGGTTTGGGAAAGACGGGGGAAGCGCCCCCAATAGGCTTCGAGGGTGCCCTCGTTCGGATCGAAGTCCGCATTTTCCTGGTCGTAGTAGGCGATCTTGACGTATTTTCCGATCTCCACGCAGCGGTCGCCCGATAGGAGGAACTTGAGGAGCGTGCTCTTCCCCGTGCCGTTCTCGCCGACGAGCGCACACTTTTCTCCCCGCATGAGGTTGAAGTCGGTCCTTGTAAGAAGCTGTTTTTCTTCGGCGAAGAGGTCGAACCCGTGGCAAGCGATCACCCGCTCATAGGGATTCTCTTCGAAGGTGAATTGAAAGCGCGGAGGTGGGGGAGGGGGCGTAGGGCGATCTACGATCTCCATGCGCTCAAGCTTGTTCACACGCGAGAGGGCGCTCTTTGCCGTCGTCGCGCGGACGATGTTCCGATCGACATACTCCTTGAGTTTTGCGATCTCCTCCTGCTGCCGCTTGTATGCGCGGAGCTCCTCTTCGTAGCGCATCGCCTTGAGGCCCTTGTATACGCTGTAATTTCCCTTGAAGGAGGAGAGCCGCCCGCGCTCGAGCTCGAGGGTACGCGCCGTGAGGCGGTCGAGGAAGTAGCGGTCGTGCGAGGCGATGAGAAGGGCTCCCTTGTAGGAAGCAAGATAGTCTTCGAGCCAGAAGAGGGCGGGAAGATCGAGGTGGTTGGTGGGTTCATCGAGGATGAGAAGTTCGGGCGCCTCGAGGAGCAGACGGCAGAGTTTCAAGCGCGTCTTTTCGCCGCCGCTCATCGTAGAGACGATCTGCTCCGTGCGTCCGCCGAAGCCCATGCCCCCGAGGACGGTGCGGATACGCACTTCATAATTGTAGCTGTCTCGCGCGGCGATCCGCTTTTCCAAACTCTCGATTTTGGCCGAAAGAATTGCTACATCCCCCCCTGAAGCCGTGGAATACGCCGCCTGCGCGGCGCGGAGATCCGCAAGCAGTTTTTCATCCTCGCGGAAGACCTCCTTCATCGCCGAATACACCGTATCCTCGGATTCGAAGCCGCCCGTCTGCGGCAAATAGCCGATGCAGAGGTTATTTTTCCGCACGACCGTGCCCGTATCGGGCGTGAGTTCGCCGAGAATGAGCTTTAAGATCGTCGTCTTGCCCTCGCCGTTGCCGCCCACAAAGCCGATGCGTTCTCCCTCATGCACGGAAAAAGAGACGCCGTGCACGATGGGGGCGCCGTAGCCGAAGGTGACGTTTTCGAGTTGAACGAGCATATCTGCCCTCCTCGCGAAACAAACTATATAGGTCCCCCCGTGTTTTGCGGGGGAAAGAGGGAACAATGCGCAAAAAAGATACAAAACTTGCCGCGATCCGTGCCATGGAAGCACAGCTGAAGGTCGCATCTCCCGCGGAGGCGGGAAGGCTTTGCAAGCTCATCGCAGAGCTCAAAGATCTGCTGCTCGATGGCTAAAAGTCCCATATGGGGACGAAAAACTCGGATGCGCTCTCCTTTTCTTGCGCGTAGATCGTAGAGAATCCGAGCATTTCCGCATAGCCGAGCACACGGTTGTATTCCCGCGCGGTCACCCTTCGTTGCAGCTCGGGGAAGCCTGCGATGTCGCCCATGGGCGTATATTGCCGCATGAGGGAGAGGGGGGCATCCTCGGGAAGGACCGTTTTGAGAAAATCGAGGACTTTCATCGAATCCGAACCGCAGCCCGGGAGCACGAGGTGCCGCACGATGATGCCCTTTTGCATCGCTCCGTCTTCCGAGACGATGGGCGTCTTTGCCATAAATGCGACGGCACGGCTCGCATATTCGAAGTAATCCGCCCGCCTCGTGTAGCGCAAAGAGAGGGCAGGGTCGCAAAATTTCAGATCGGGCAGCCAAATATCCACATAGGGGGCGATGCGTTCGAGCGCATCGAGCTTTGCATAACCGCCCGAATTGTAGACGACGGGGACCTTCGGCTTACGATAGGAGAGTGCCTCCGCGACGAGGTCCGAGACGTGGTCGGGCGTCACGAGGTCGATACAATCCGCCCCCATGTCTTCAATTTCGGTGAAGATCGCGGAGAGCTCTTTGGGAGTTACCGCCTTGCCCCGCATCGCGCGCGAGACCTCGTAATTCTGGCAGAAGACGCACCGCAAGCCGCAGCCGCCGAAAAACACGGCGCCCGCACCCTTCGCGTGGGAGATGGGGGGCTCTTCATAGGGATGCAGACCGTATTTTGCGATCGTCAGCCCCGTCACCCCGCAGCGCCCCGCGCGTTTTGCCCGATCCGCCCCGCATTCCACGGGGCACAATTTGCAATCCATACCGAAATTATAGCAGAATCTCTTTGAATTTGCAACTTCTTTTGCGCTCCCTTCCCCTTCGCGAAAAAGCGGGGGGAGTGCTGTGGCACGACGGTAGATTGTATCTTCCAAGGGACTTACGGCATGGGGAGGCCGAGCGTTGCATAAGGAACGTACATTTTCTGCCCGAAGATCGCTTCGGGCGGAAAATTTATGAAGCACATTTTCATTGACTTTTCCCGCGCGATGATCTATAATAGTGTCATCGACAAAAGGAAGTACGGTCATGAGAAGATTTTTTACGAGTGAGAGCGTCACGGAGGGGCATCCCGATAAGGTGTGCGACAGCATCTCCGATGCTATTTTGGATGCACTTTTGGCGCAGGATGCCAATACGCGTGCGGCGGTGGAGTGCTGTGCGGCGTACAATACCCTTATGATCGCGGGGGAAGTCACGAGCAAGGCGCAGGTGGACTATGCGGCGATCGCGCGGGAGGTCATCCGCCGCATCGGGTACTACGCGGGGGACTTTGCCTACGACAAATGCAAGATCCTCGTGCTCGTGCACGCGCAGTCGCCCGATATCGCGCTCGGGGTGGATCGTTCGCTCGAAAACAAGGCGGGCGGCGAGGATGCCGACCTCATCGGGGCAGGCGATCAGGGCATGATGTTCGGCTATGCCTGCCGTGAGACGGAGGAGCTCATGCCTCTTCCCATCGTGCTCGCGCACAAGCTCGCAAAGAGGCTTGCCGACCTGCGCAAGCAAAAGCTCGTCGATTATCTTCGCCCCGACGGCAAGACCCAAGTCACCGTCGAATACGAGGGGAGGACCCCCGTCCGCGTGGATACCGTCGTCATCTCCGCCCAGCACAACACCAAGGTCTCGCATGCCGAGATCGAGAGGGATATGAAGGAGCTCGTGGTGCGTGAAGTCATCCCCGCAGAGCTTCTCGATGAAAACACCAAGTATTTCATCAACCCGACGGGCAGGTTCGAGATCGGCGGTCCCGAGGGGGATTCGGGGCTTACGGGCAGGAAGATCGTCGTCGATACCTACGGCGGAAGATGTGCTCACGGCGGTGGGGCGTTTTCGGGCAAGGACCCGACGAAGGTCGACCGCAGCGCCGCCTATATGGCGCGGTACATCTGCAAAAACATCGTCTGTTCGGGGCTTGCCGATGAGATGGAGCTACAGGTCGCCTATGCGATCGGCGTCGCCAATCCCGTCTCCGTCTTCGTGGATACGTTCGGCACGGGCAAACTTCCCGACGACGAGATCGCCGAGATCGTGAAGCGGGAATTCGACCTGCGCCCCGCGGCGATCATCGCGACCCTCGGGCTGCGCCGCCCGATCTACGCCGGGACGGCCGCCTACGGGCACTTCGGGCGGGAACAGTTCCCTTGGGAACGCTGCGACCGCATCGCGGCGCTGCGGCGCTACCTTCCCGCAATGCATTGAGGCACCGAAATACCATGAATTCCGCAAGAAAGAGCCTTGCGCGGGAGTGTGCATTCATCGCGCTCTCGGTCGCGCTTATCACAACGTGTGCGTGGATCTCGGTGCCTGTCTTCGCGATCCCCGTCACCCTTCAAACGCTCGCCGTCGCCCTCGTGGGGGCGCTCTTCGGCTGGAAGCGGGCACTCGCCGCCGTCTTTTGTTATATCCTGATGGGCCTTATCGGGATCCCCGTCTTTGCGGGTTTCAAGGCGGGCGGGGCAGCGCTCTTCGGGCCGACGGGCGGGTATATCTTCGGCTTTTTGTTTCTCACCCTCATTTCCGCGCTCGCAAAACTTCTTCCCGTGAAAAACAGGTGGGGGCGTATGGCGATCTTTTACGGTTTTATGCTCCTCGGGCTTGCCGTATGCTACGCCTTCGGAACGCTCTGGTTCGTGCTTGTATACCACTGCGGCTGGGGCTATGCGCTCATGATTTGCGTCGTGCCTTACCTTCCCTTCGATGCGGTGAAGTTTGTCATCGCCGCCTTCCTCGCAGTACGCCTCGAGGGCTACGTACACTGAATTTTTCGCAATAAAAAAAGACGGACGGCCGAGAGAAAGCCGTCCGATATTTTATTTTTTGGTGGCGGGGGGAGGCATCTTGCGCGAAGTCGCGAGTGCGGAATATCTGCTTGCGTTCCCGTCTTCGACTTCCTGCAGGATCTTCTCCGTCTTCTCGTCGATGCGCTCGAGCTGCTCTTCGGTACGGGCCTGTATGCGCTCCGTGCGCTTCGCCGTGCGTTCGTTGAGCCTTTCGATCCGCTCTTCCTCTTCGATCCGCTCGGCCTGCCGCGCTGCGTCCTCCGTGATCTTCTCGATCTTTTCCTCCGCCCGTGCGCGCTTTTCCTCTTTTTTCTCCTCGAAGAGCTCGGAGATCGCTTCCTGCTCCCCGCGAAGGATCTTCGCCATGCGTTCGCGGTTGTTCCAGAGGATCTCGGCGATGTCATCTGCGATCTCGGAGGCGCCGTTCTTGGATTTATCGAAGAAGGAGAGGGCGCTCTTGATCTCTTCGAGCAGTGCGGGCTCGCGTACGAGCTCTTCCACCTGCTTTCTGATCTTTCGGGGACTTACGAGGTGATAGCCGCAGAAGTAGCGCTCGGTGAAGAGCTTCTTCGTCGCTCGTTCGATGGGGGAAGCACAGTAGTCGATGAGGATGGGGGTCCCCATCATGACGCTGTCGAGCACGGCATTGGGCCCTCCCTTGGTGATGAACAGATCGCACGCCCCATAGAGCTGGGGGGCATCCTTGATATAGCCGAAGGTGAGAAGGGTGATGTTGGGTTTTAACTTATCCTTCTTGCGGTCGAACTTTGCCTTGAGCTTCTCGTTCTTGCCCGCGAGTACGCAGATCGTGAGGGGGACGTCGGTCTTCAAGAGCTCGTTGCAGACCTTGCGCACCTTGGCCTTGGCGTAGACGCCGTCCGCAATGACGACGGCGAATTTATCGAGGGGGATGCCGAACTTGTTGCGGTAATACTCCTTGCTCTCGTTGGACTCCACGACGTCGGACCGCGTAGGATAGAACGTCTCGACGACGTGTCCGTTCTTGAACTTGAGATCGTAGGCCTGCTTGGTCGCGATGGGGTTGTTGGTATAGATGACGTCGGCACGGTTGTCCCACCAGCCGTGCACGTTGTTATCGGGACAGTAGGCGACGATGATGACGTCGGGATTATACTTCCGCTTGTATTCGACGGCCGCGTAGAGCAGGAAGTAGTGAGTGCACACGATCACATCGGGCTGATATTTCACATACTCCTCGATGGTCGCCTTGGTCTGCGTATAGAAGATGGTATTGTGGATGAGCTTTAAGGTATTCTGCGCTCCCAAAATGTGCATGGAGGCGAATTGGATATCGCCGTAAGCGGGAAGTTTGGAATACAGTTGGGTATTCTTTACGAGAAAATCTTCGTATTTGGGAAGGATGGGATTTTCGCTGTCCCGCAGAATATAGCTCTCGATGATCTCCATCTTGTCGCCGTATTTTGCCTTCAGCGATTCGGAGATCGCCTGTGCACTGACGATATGCCCCATCCCCGCCTCTACGAAGGTGATGAGTATTTTCGGTTTGCGATAGGTCTCCATAATAACTCCGATGGCGGATCCCGCCTTGCAAATATTTTACAATAAGTCACGGGTTATGTCAACCGTCTGCGGAATTTTTTCGAAAAAATTCCCGAAAACCGCAAAATCCCTCGAAAGAATGCTTGACATTCTCTTTGGAATAGAGTATGATAGTACCGTTGTACGGGGGCGTAGCTCAGTTGGTTAGAGCGCTTGCTTGACATGCAAGAGGTCGCAGATTCGAGTTCTGCCGTTCCCACCAAAAAGCCCTGTATATTGATCGGAAGAGCCGCCTCGGCTTGAATGGGTCAATATGTGGGGTTTTCGTTTTATGTGCCGCTGTGGTGGAATTGGCAGACGCGTCGGATTTAGGATCCGATGGGCAACCGTGCAGGTTCGAGCCCTGTCAGCGGCACCAACCTCAACCTAATTCGAACCATGATGAAGTGGTTTGGGTTAGGTTGATTTTTATGTCTGGAAGGCGCGGCGGTTTATGCCGCGAAAGGCTCTTGACATGAGAAAGACGTGCGGTAGGCTGTTTGCCAAAGGCAAGAA
>CANQET010000015.1 GCA_947595585.1 uncultured Clostridia bacterium | reverse complement strand
AGGAGAACGAGCATTTCCGACGGGAGTGTACTTTGTCGTACACGACCAAGGAAAGCGCAGTTCGACGATGTATTGCGTAGCTTATCCGCAGTTCGTAAGTACGAAGTCCAGAAAAAAACCGCACCCCATGTGCGGTTTTTTGTTAGATATAGGCATTCTCGAAATACTCCAACTCCCCCTCCCACACCGACGCCACATCAAACCGCACGGGCACTTCCCGTTTCTTTCCCGTGCAGTAGTAGAGCGCAATGCGGCGGTACCTCTGTTGTTTTTCGCGGGTCACGGCCTCCGCGGGCAGCCCGAAGGCGTCACTCTCACGTGCTTTGACTTCCACAAAACACGTGTAGCCGTCGGGGCTGAAGGCGACGATATCCGCCTCGCCGAAGGGGGTCGTGTAGTTGCGGGCGAGGATCTTATACCCATGCTTTTTGAGGTATTTCGCGGTCAGGTCCTCTCCCTTCCGTCCCAGAATTTTTTTACGAAGGTCTTGCGGTGAATTTTGCATATTCCATACTCCCGGATCGCCGCGATATGCTCGGCGGTCCCATAGCCGACGTTGCGGCAAAAGCCGTATTCGGGGAATTCGCCGTCGAATCTACACATGAGCGCGTCGCGGTAGACTTTTGCGAGGATGCTCGCCGCGCCGATGCTGTAGACGAGGGCATCCCCCTTGACGATGCTCCTCTGCGGCAGGGCGATATCGAGGGTCATGTTGCCGTCCGTGAGGACGAAATCGGCGATCTTCAGCCCTTCCACCGCCCGTTTCATCCCGAGGCGGGTCGCCTGCAGGATGTTGATCTCGTCGATCGTCTCCGCGTCGATCTCGACGATGTTGTAAGCGCGTGCGACTTCGCGGATCCGCTCTGCAAGCGCCTCCCGCTTCTTTTTGGAGAGTTTTTTGGAATCGTCTACCCCCGCAACGCGGAGCGCCTCCTCGCGCGGAAGCACGACGGCAGCACAGACGACAGGCCCCGCCAAAGGGCCTCTTCCGACCTCATCCACCCCCGCAACGGCGGCATATCCTCTTGCGAAGTATTCATTTTCATACGTCAAAAGATCCATAGCATCCCCCCCCTCAAATGAGCCCCACGGCGCGAAGATCTTCGTCACTATCGAAGGAGATCCGCCCGAGCTTTCCCCGCCGCAGGTCATCGAGCACCGCCCGCTCGCCGCGCTCGTAGTCGTAGCCGCCCCGCGTGAGGAAGCCGCGCTTCTTGCAGACGGCATCGAGGAGCTCCAAAGGGGTCCCCTCCGCGGTGCCGTAGCGCAAAACAAGGGACATGGGGTAAGATTTTTGCAATGTTTCGAGAAGAAGCAGGGCGATTTCATCGAGGGCAAGGATCTCATCGTTGAGGCTGCCGACGAAGGCCAGCCGCGCGGCGAGGTCCTGCCGTTCGCATGCGGGCGGCATCGTACCTGGCGTATCGAGGAGGTCGAAATCGCCGCACGCGACCCACTGTTTCGCGCGGGTCACCCCCGCCTTATCGCCGACCTGCGCCTTGCGGCTACCCGCGAGCAGGTTGATGAGCGTAGACTTGCCCGTGTTGGGGATCCCCGCGATCATGAAGCGTACCCTGCCCGCGATCCCCTTCGCACGGTTGCGGGCGATGCGCTCTGCCGCGACCTCCGCCATGGCGCTCTTTAGCGGACGGACGAAGGCAGGCGTCGCCGAGACCGCGATCGCGGCCCTTCCCGCGGTGCGAAGAAGTGCGGCGTCGTCCCGTCTCCCATCGGCAAGATCGCTCTTGTTGAGCACGAAGAGCACGGGTTTTTGCCCCGCGAGCGCGCGCAGGCGGGGATTATAACTTGCCGCGGGACAACGGGCGTCGAGCACGAACACGACCGCATCGCACAGCTTGAGATTTTCTTCCATCATGCGCATGGCCTTGGCCATGTGCCCCGGGAACCACTGTATCGTTTTCATAGAAGATTTATTTTAAGAGATCCGGGCGGTGCTTGCGGGTGAGGGCAAGGGCCTGTTCGTGGCGCCAACGGTCGATCTCGGCGTGGTTGCCGCTCCGCAGCACTTCGGGCACCGTAAGCCCCCTATACTCCACGGGCCGCGTATATTGCGGATATTCGAGGAGGCCATCGGAGAAGCTCTCATCCACGAGCGAGGCGGGCGAGAGCACCCCGTCGATATACCGCGCCACGCAGTCGGTGAGCACCATGGCGGGAAGTTCTCCTCCCGTGAGCACGTAGTCGCCGATCGAGAGCTCTTCATCGATGAAGAGGTCGATCGCACGCTGGTCGACGCCCTCGTAATGTCCGCAGAGCAGAACAAGGGTCTCCTCCTCCGCAAGGGCGATGACGTGCTCCTGATCGAGCCGCCGCCCCTTGGGCGAGAGATAGATCCTGCGGGCCTTGTGATTCGGATCGACGGCCTCGATCGCACTCCCGATGGGCTGTGCCATCATGACCATGCCCGCGCCGCCGCCGAAGGGATAGTCGTCGCACTTCTGGTGCTTGTCCTCGGTGTAGCTGCGGATATCCACGACCTCGATCTCAAGTTTTCCCGCCTTCTGTGCACGACCCATGATGCTCGCTCCGAGCGCCGTAAACATCTCGGGAAAGAGCGTTAAAATGATGATCTTCATGACTTATTTTCCTTTCTGCTTCGTTGCGGTCGATCCTGCGGACGACTACACGAGAAAGGCCGCAAGCGGGATCGCGAACGCGGCACGGAAGAGCCGTCTTCCGAGATCGCCCAAACTCTTCCCGAACGCCCTGCCCATGCCTTCTCCGTTATGCGACCAAATTGACTTTGTTGCGCAAGATGTAGCGCACGACGAAAATACAGATGACGTCGGTAAGAAGCGCCCCGAGGATATCGAGCCAGACAGCGAGATGCTCTGCGACCGCCGCGGGCACCGCTCTGAGGAGGGTATAGACGACGGGGTCGACGAGGAGGGTCTCCAAAAACGAGAGCCCGAAGATGAACGCGAGCGCCAAGACAAAGCACATGAGCTTGCGGTGCGACGTAAAGAGCTGCCCCACCGAGAGGAGCGCGTAAGATAGGAGCAGAAGGCTCGGCAGCGTCACGGCGGAGAGGATGGCGTTTTCCGCAAAGAGGAGCGGCGCCGCGCGGATGTCGTCTCCAAGGGTCGTAAACACGTTTTGGAAGAAGCTTGCGATCCCCTCCATCACGTCGGCCTGCCAACCGATCGCAAAGATGCACAGCGAGGCAAAGCTCACGACGTACGCAAACAAGATGCCGAGGATGGCGGCGATGAGCTTGGCCCATACGATCTGCATGGGCGTTGCGGGGATGGAGAACGTCATATACCCCTCTCCCGTGAACATCGTGCGGTAAAAGCGGTGGACGCCCAGCCCGAACGCGACGAAGACGAAGGAGACGATGGCGAACATATAGAAGAGCAACGAGACGATCTGTGCGATCTCGAAGAGCATGGAGTTTTCCCCCGCCGAGGAAGCCGTAAGCCGCACCGCGAAAAGGATGCGGCTCAGGACCGCAAAGCCGACGACGGCGATCGCGACACAAAACAAGATGCGGAAGAGCGCCCAAAGTTCGTGCTTCAAGAGTTTTCCTACCATCGGAATTCCTCCCGAAAGAGCTCATCGAGGGTCTTGCCCGTCCGCTCTTTCACGGCTGCGACCTCTTCATCGAGGACGACCTTGCCGCGGTTCAAAAAGATCGCATGCGTGAGGACGGGCTCGATATCCGCAATGAGGTGGGTACAGAGGAAGATCGTCGACCCGGGGGCACGATTTTTCATCACCGTATCGAGGATGAAGTCCCGCGCGGCGGGGTCGACGCCCGCGATCGGCTCATCGAGAATATACAATTTTGCGTTCCGTGCCATGGTGAGGATGAGGGCAAGTTTTTCCTTGGTCCCCTTGGAGAGCGTCTTGATCTTCTGCCCGAGTTCGATGCCGAGCCGCGCGAGCATGCCCTTGGCACGGGCTTCATCGAAATCCGCAAACATATCGCGGCTGAAGGCGACGGCCTGCTCGACGCGCATCCACTCCGTGAGGAAGTTCGCGTCGGGAAGATAGGCCGTGATCGCCTTGGTCGCGGGGCAAGGCGCTTTGCCTTCGATGAGGATCGCGCCGTCGGTGGGCTGTAGCATCCCCATGGCGAGCTTGATGAGCGTGCTCTTGCCGCTGCCGTTGGGGCCGAGGAGCCCCACGACGCCCCCCGCTTGGATCTTCAAGTCCACGCCGAGAAGCGCCGGGATCTTGCCGTAGCTCTTATATAGTCGGTCGCATTCGAAAATAATCGACATAGGCCCCTCCCGTTTTGTTATAAAACGGCAACTTCGAGATAGCGTTTTTTCTCTACCGTGATGCGGCGCATGGCAAGGTCGACGGAGAGGACGACGCCCTCCGCCGCGGGGAACAGGATCTCCCGTCCGTCCGTCTCCAACGTGTAGATATCCGTGCCCGCCTTCGTCACGTCCTTCAAATGCCCCAAAACTTCCCCCGTTTCGGTGACGATCTCCGCCCCCAAGAGGTCGGCGATATAATAGCTTCCCTCGGGGAGCTCGGGGGCCTCCTCCCGCAAGATCTCCACAGGCTTCCCGCGCAGAAGTTCGGCTGCGTTGCGGTCGGGCACGCCGCGGAGGGCGAGGTAGACCATGCCGTCTCCCGTGCGCACGGAGAGCACCTTATAGGCCTCGCCGTCGATGCGGACGCTCCCGAATTTGCGGAAGGTCTCCGCGCTGTCGGTGAAGGGCTTCACCTTGAGTTCGCCGCGGATGCCCTGCGGCTTTAAGATCGTCCCCACGGTGAGCGTCTTCATGCGTTGCCTCCGAAAAGATCGTCGCATAGTTTGCGAAGTTTTGCCTGCGTCGCCTCGGGGGCGGCTTCATTTTTGACGACGACGATGTTCTCCTGCGCCCGAAAGCGCGCAAACACCTCGAAATATTTCTCGCGGATGAGCTTCTGCCGCGCGAGATCCTCGTAGCGCTCCCGCTCCCCCCGCTGTGCGATCCTTGCCATGGCGTCTTCGGGGGAGACGTCGAGATAGATGACGAGGTCGGGCCGCAGCATCTCCATGGCTGGGCGGTTGAGTTCTACGACCCACTCGAGGGGAACGAAGCCGCCGTTGTAGGCAAAGGAAGAAAAATAATAGCGGTCGCAGAGCACGGTGACCCCCTGCTCGAGCAGCTGCTTCATGCCGTTTTCGGCATTTTGGATGTGGTCGATGCGGTCGGCCGCAAAGAGAAGGGCGATGACGTGCTCATCGGCGTCCGTCTTGCCCGCCATGCAGGAGCGGAGCAGCGTGCCGTAGGGGGAAGCCGTCGGCTCGTGCGTGAGGTGCGTAGCGACCCCGCGCTCCCGAAGGTATGCGCCCAAAAGTTTCATCTGCGTCGTCTTGCCGCTGCCGTCCGTACCCTCGAATACGATAAATTTCCCGCGTGCCATCTTCACTTCTCCGAAGGGCGGGGAAAGCCCCCATGCCCTTGCTTTTTTCTCCTATATTATACCAAACTCCCGCGGCAATGTCAATGCGGGAGCGGTGGTTTTTTCTGCGGTTTTATCCGAGAAGGCCTGCGATCTCCTCGGCGCTCGCCTGCGGGAGCAGGGCCTTCAAGTGTGCCTCGATCGATCCCTTGGAACGCGCGGGCGACACTTTGTAGGCGGAAGAAAAGAAGTCCTCTCCGAAGAGGAGCTCGGGCGGCGCATACTCCGCCACCCCCCAGCCGTAGGGCCTTCCGAAACGGTCGCGAAGATACACAAAGTCCGAAACGACGAGATAGGTCTGCATCTGAAGGCGGGTGATGACCGTTTCAAAGCCCACATTCCCCCCTTTTTTGTAGTTGCAGCGCCGCTTGATCTCCTTGGAGAGCATCTTCCCTTGCGCGGCGACGGCCCGCATGACGGCTTGATCCTTATACGGGGCGAGGCCCTCATCGCAACGGGCGTCGAAATCGTAGCCGTCCCTGCGGTAATTGAAGAGATCGGGCGCCCATTCCTTGGCGACAAAGCCCGCCTTGCCGCCGAACAGCTTGCCGTAGACGCAGGTCCCCGTGCGGATGACGGGCCCCTTCCACTCCCACGGGCCCTCCCTGTCATCCGCAAACCACAGTTCGGCGGGACAGTGTTCCTCGACCGAAAATCCCGCAATATTCCCGCGGAAAAAGGGCAAAAACCCCACCCCGTGGATCAATTTTACGAGATCTTCCGCACATTCGATTTGTTCCATAATCTCTCTCTTACTTCACTGAAAATTGTTTCGTCCGCCCCCGATCTTTCGCGAACGACAATGCGATCCGCCTTCCGATCATCGCAAAGCAGACATCCTGCAAAGCGAAACATACTTATTCCACGCATTGGCGGCTGTCCTGACCCGATGCGCCCGATTCTTCGTATTCTATCCGGATCAACCGTATCCGGTCCCAAATTTGCTCTAACGTAAATCGTCCCTTTCGCCCCAAGCCGAACAATTTATATGACTCGTTGAATTTTCCGAAAAAACAGACGCGTTCTGTGCCATCCTCCGTCAGTTTGACGTCGATGAAATTGACTGCACGGCCTTTTATACAGTCTCTCCTTCTTTCCATCGAACAACTTTTATAATGCGCATAGTTTTCGACTTGAAATACTATTTTACGGATCGTACCATCGTTCAACTTGTCAATACACTCCCGATACGGCAACGTAGACATCATGACCAAAAATCAAACCATTCCTTATTCTATTTGTGTATTTTAGCACTTTTTTCAAGATAAATCAAGTGTTCAACAATCTATGGCGGCTGAAAAAACAAAAACCGCGCTTTTTGTTTTTTCTCTCCGATTTGCGCTTTGCGCCGATTGTCCGATGAAACAAATCTGTGTGTGCGGCTGAACGTAAATAAAAACAAACAAGACGTCCGCTCACGAAATTCTGCCCTTATTTTATGAAAACAGCGCTCCGTAACGGAGCGCTGTTCGTTCGATAAAGAATTTCGTGGATCCTTCGCCTTACTTCCTCGGATTCTTGATGTTCGCCTGTGCCGCGGCGAGGCGTGCCGTGGGAACGCGGTAAGGCGAGCAGGAGACGTAGTTGAGGCCGATGTTGTGGCAGAACTCGATGGACGAAGGATCGCCGCCGTGTTCGCCGCAGATGCCGAGGTGCAACTTCTTGTTGGCCTTCTTGCCCTTCTTCGTCGCCATCTCCATGAGCTGGCCGACGCCCGTCGTATCGAGACGTGCAAACGGATCGCTCTCATAGATCTTGGTGTCGTAATATGCCTTGAGGAACTTGCCTGCGTCGTCGCGGGAGAAGCCGAAGGTCATCTGGGTGAGGTCGTTGGTGCCGAAGCAGAAGAAGTCCGCTTCCTTCGCGATCGCATCGGCGGTGAGGGCCGCACGCGGGATCTCGATCATGGTACCCACTTCATACTTGATCTTCTTGTGCTTGGACTTGATGACCTCTTCGGCCGTCTTCACGACGATATCCTTGACGAATTTGAACTCCTTCACTTCGCCGGTGAGCGGGATCATGATCTCGGGCACGACCTTCCAATCTCTGTGGCGCTTCGCGACGGCGATGGCGGCCTTCATGACGGCACGGGTCTGCATGACGGCGATCTCGGGATAGGTGACGCAGAGACGGCAGCCGCGGTGGCCCATCATCGGGTTGAACTCGTGGAGGTCGGCGATGATCTGCTTGATCTGGGCGACGGTCTTTTTCTGTGCCTTGGCGAGGGCGGCGATATCCGCTTCTTCGGTAGGAACGAACTCATGGAGCGGCGGATCGAGGAAACGAATGGTGACGGGTTGGCCGCCGAGGGCCTCGAAGAGACCTTCGAAGTCTGCCTGCTGCATGGGCTCGATCTTGGCGAGCGCCTTCTCGCGCTCTTCGACGGTATCCGCGCAGATCATTCTGCGGAATGCGCCGATCCTTGCGGGATCGAAGAACATGTGCTCGGTACGGCAGAGGCCGATGCCCTGCGCGCCGAAGATGGCGGCCTGCGTGGCGTCCTTGGGCGTATCCGCATTCGTGCGGACGCCGAGCGCCTTGTATTTATCCGCAAGGTCCATGATGCGCTTGAAGTAGCCGCTGTTGGGATCTGCGGGAACGGTCGGAATGAGCCCGTCGTAGATCTTGCCCGTGGAGCCGTCGAGGGAGATGGGATCGCCTTCCTTATAGAGCTTGCCCGCAAGCGTGAAGCACTTGTTCTCTTCGTCCATCTTGATGTCGCCGCAGCCCGAGACACAGCAGGTCCCCATGCCGCGTGCGACGACGGCCGCGTGCGAAGTCTGTCCGCCGCGCACCGTGAGGATGCCCTGCGAATACTTCATGCCCTCGATATCTTCGGGGGAAGTCTCGAGGCGGACGAGGACGACCTTCTTCCCGGGGATGACTTCGCCCTTCTCGTTCTTGCTCGGCTTGCCGAGCTTCACGGCGTCTTCTGCCGTAAACACGATGGTGCCCGCCGCGGCGCCGGGGGAAGCCGCAATGCCCTTGCCGATGACGTTCTTCTCGGCCTGCTTGAGGGCGTTGGGATCGAACTGCGGGTGAAGGAGCATATCGAACGTGGAAGCATCGATCTGCATGAGGGCTTCCTTCTCGTCGATCATGCCCTCGTCGATGAGGTCGCATGCGATCTTGATGGCGGCAGCCGCCGTGCGCTTGCCGTTACGGGTCTGGAGCATATAGAGCTTCTCGTTCTCGACGGTGAACTCCATATCCTGCATGTCGCGGTAGTGGTTCTCGAGGATCTTGCAGACCTCTTGGAACTGCTCGTAGACCTTGGGGAAGACGCGTGCCATCTCGTCGATGTGCATGGGGGTACGGACGCCTGCGACGACGTCTTCGCCCTGTGCGTTGATGAGGAACTCGCCCATGAGGCCCTTCTCGCCCGTGGCGGGATTGCGGGTGAAGGCGACGCCCGTGCCGCAGTTGTTGCCCATGTTGCCGAAGGCCATCATCTGGACGTTGACGGCGGTGCCCCAGCTATAGGGGATATTGTGATCTCTTCTGTAGACGTTGGCGCGGTCGTTATCCCACGAACGGAACACGGCCTTGATCGCCTCGAAGAGCTGCTCCTTGGGATCGGAGGGGAAGTCCTTACCGAGCTGTGCCTTGTATTCGGACTTGAACTGGAAGGCGAGTTCCTTGAGGTCGTCTGCCGTGAGCTCGACGTCCTGCTTCACGCCCTTCTTTTCCTTCATCTCGTCGATGAGCTTCTCGAAATATTTCTTGCCGACTTCCATGACGACGTCGGAGAACATCTGGATGAATCTTCTGTAGCAGTCCCACGCCCAACGGGGATTGCCCGATTTCTTGGAGATCGCCTCGACGACCTCTTCGTTGAGCCCGAGGTTGAGGATGGTATCCATCATACCGGGCATGGAGGCTCTTGCGCCCGAACGGACGGAGACGAGCAGAGGATTTTCCTTATCGCCGAACTTCTTGCCCGTGATCTTCTCCATCTTATCGACGTATTCCATGATCTCGGCCTGGATCTCGGGATTGATCTGTCTGCCGTCTTCATAATACTGCGTGCACGCCTCCGTGGAGATCGTGAAGCCCTGCGGGACGGGAAGACCGATGTTGGTCATCTCCGCAAGGTTCGCGCCCTTGCCGCCGAGCAGTTCGCGCATGTTCGCGTTGCCTTCCGTGAAAAGGTAACAATACTTCTTTGCCATTTGGAATTCCTCCTGATTTTTCTCTTTGAACCAAATGTAATTGTACACTATTTTTTTGGAAAATACAAGCCTTTCAAGGCATTTTTTCCAAGCTTTTATGAAAAAATCAGGCGCGGGAGCAAATTTTCTCCGCGCGCCGTGCGATATCTTGAATTTTTCCGCGCTCTGCCTTGCAAAACGCCGAAAGTATGCGGCCTTACAGACGGACGCCCGCCCGCCTTGCTTTCTCGAGGAAGGCGTTCACCGATTCGACGGGGATGGCGTATTTCATGCCGTCGGCATTGTTCTGTGCCGAGACGTGCACGCCGATGACGTTCCCCTTCGCATTGAAGAGCGGCCCGCCCGAGTTTCCGCCGTTGGTGGCGCAGTCGGTCATGACGTACGTCTGATTCCCGATCTTGCGCGCACGGTCGCTGACGATCCCGCTCGTGATCGCGGTGCCGTAGCCGAGCGAGTTGCCGATGACGTAGACCTGCTCCCCGTTGCGCACGTTGCCTGCCTGCTCGAAGTGCAGCGGCTTGGCGCCCAAGGGAAGGCGGGAAAGTTTGATGAGGGCGAGGTCCACCCCGCTGCCGTTGCCGTGGCGGTCGTCGCCGAGGAGGACGACGCTCGCCTGGATCTCCTGCCCCTTGAGGCGTGCGGTGAGCGTCCCGCACGATCTGCCGTTTTCATAGGTGACGACGTGCGTGTTCGTGATCGCATACCCGCCCGCGCTGATGAGGAAGCCCGAG
The DNA here is from genome assembly GCA_947595585.1 of uncultured Clostridia bacterium. GTDB lineage: Bacteria > Bacillota > Clostridia > Christensenellales > Borkfalkiaceae > Gallimonas. The sequence continues at coordinate 24,882 of CANQET010000015.1, read as the reverse complement.
CCCGAGTAGATGTATTGCCCGCCCTGCCAGCGAAGTTCGAGGATGCCGTCGATGTTCTGTTCGAAGACGTCGGCGCCGCCCTGCTGGCGTACGGGCGCGGCCGCCGCCTGCTGCTTAGGCGCAAAGTCCGAAGCCTCATACGTCGTACCGCAGAACGGGCACTCGTATTTGTTTCCCTTGGCGGTAAGCGAAGCGCCGCATTGTTTGCAACTATATGCCATAATACCCTCCTATCCGATGGGATGAGGCGTGTTTTCGCACCCCATTCTCACATTTTGCTTATTCATTGTCGCCTTTCCAAGCGAGGAGCTTTTCGATATCTTCGCTCTGTACGGAGGAAGTGACCTGCGTGAGCGCCTCCTCGAAATCGCGCTTTTCGATGGTCTTTACGCCCGTCGTCACGCCGCGCAGCGCGGAGATCTCCTCCACGCGGTCCAAGAAGTTGGTCATATCGGCGCCGTTGTAGCCGTTGGTCTCGGCGACGGCCCAAGCGATATCGACGTCGTCCGCAATGCGCACGATCCCCTTCTCTTTGATCTTTTGGATGCGCCGCGAGATCATGTATTCACGGGCTGCGTCGTCGGGCAGACCCACATAGATCCGCGTCCCGAACCGGCCGGGGCGGACGAATGCGCTGTCGATCTCCCACGGCTTGTTGGTCGCCGCTATGAGGAAGAGGATGTTATCCTTCTTCTTGCCGTATTCCTCGATACCCTGCAGCTGTGCCAAAAATTCCGAACGGAGCTGCTTGGCGTATTGCGATTTGGTGGACTTGGGCGAAATGGAATCCATCTCGTCGAAATAGATGACGGCGCAGGGGAACTGCCTTGCCTGTGCAAAGAGCGAACGCACCGCCTTTTCGGTGTTGCCTGCCCCCTGGTTCAAGAGGTCGGAGGGCTTCACCGAACAGAACTTCGCCCCGATCTCGTTGGCGATCGCGGCGGCGACCATCGTCTTGCCCGTCCCGGGAGGGCCGTATAGCAGCAGCCCGCCCCCGCTCTTGCGCACATAGCCCTCGAAGACTTCGGGGTGTTGCAGGGGAAGGAGCACCTTCACCCGCACGGTCTCCTTCACGTCGTCGAGACCGGCGATGTCGTCGAAGGTGATCGTGGGAAGGCTATCCCAATCGAATTTGAAATCCGTGTTTCCGCCCCCCTCTTCGAGGATCTTCTCCTCGGGCGTGGGCTTCTCTTCCTTGGGCGGCTCTACGGGCTTGGGCGGTTCCACGGGCTTGGGCGGCTCGGGCGGCGCTGCGGGCGCATGGGGCACCGACGTGAAGGGAAGATCGGCGGCGGTGATCGTCATCATATCGTCGTTGGAAGGGCTGCTCATCCGCGCGATGCGCTTGGATTGGCGGGTGACGATATCCTCGAAGAGGTTGCGGACCGTTCTGCCGTTGCCGAAGTTCTTATCCCGCGTCGCGTAGAGTTCTTCGAAGTAGGCCGCAAGCATGCTACGGGCGGCGGGATCGATCGCATATTGGCTCTTGGTGCACAGCCCCGCAAAGATGTTGTAGAGCTCGGCGCCGCTGTAATCGCTGAATTGGATGAAGTTCTTGAAGCGGGAACGAAGCCCGGGGTTGGAGGCGATGAATTCCTCCATGGGCTCATCGTACCCCGCCACGATCACCACGAGGTCGTCGCGCTTATCTTCCATATCCTTGAGGATGGTATCGACGGCCTCCTGTCCGAAGTCGTTCCCCGCACCCACGAGCGTATACGCCTCGTCGATGAAGAGCACCCCGCCGTAGGCCTTTTTGAGGACGTCCTTCGTCTTGATCGCCGTCTGCCCGACGTACCCCGCGACGAGGTCGCTGCGTTCGACTTCGACGAGCTGCCCCTCCGAGAGGATGCCGAGGGCGCAATAGATCTGTGCCATGATGCGGGCGACGGTCGTCTTGCCCGTGCCGGGATTGCCCGTGAACACCATGTGATACGACATCTCGGGCACCGAGAAGCCGCGTTCCTTGCGCATCTGGAACACCTTGATCGTATCCACCCAATCGCGCACTTTGCTCTTGACCCGCGCGAGCCCTTCGAGCGCATTGAGGCTCTTCAATGCCTCCTCGAGGGTGACCTTCTCATTGGACTTCACGCGTACCCCGTCCTCGACCTTATCGCCGCTCTGCATGCGCCGAGCCGCGGGAATGCTGTCGGCAAATTCGATGATGCTCTTGGCGCGATTGTAGCGGGCCTTCTGAAGCTCCCCCTTGCTCTCCTTCGCCATCTTGAGCATCTGCTCCGCGGCGAGCAAGTAATACCGCCGCGCGAGCATCAAGTCCTTCTTTTCGAAGCACTCCTTCGCCTTCTTGTAGTAGAGGTCGAAGGTTTCGTTCAACAAATTCATATCCGCCATGATTTATCCTCCCTGATAAGGATTTAGCTGCCTGAGAAATGTGCGATGACGCCGATCACGATACCGATCACGACGACGGCGCCGATGATCCACCCGATAAGCTGCACGAGTGCGAGCAGGAAGTCTCCCAGATCGATGAGAGGGACGTTTCCCGCGACCTTCGCGACGCAATACCACAGCGTGAAGAAGAAGAGCACCGTGACCGCCGCATAGACGCCGAAGACGATCCACGCCGCCACGGAATCGTAGCGATCGATGAGGGTGAGCAGCACCGCGAGGAGGCCGAGGATCGTGAAGAGGAGCAACAGGCTCCAGTGGAGACAATTTTCACCCCAAATGATATGGAACAACCAAATGTTGACGTTGTAGAGGATGCCGCAGAAGATCGTGGGCAGCGATGCGGCAATGCTCGCACGGTAGAAGAACGTGATGCAGGATACGGTGATGAGCATCGCCAAGGAGAAGATGTAGTAAGCGGTGATGTTATCGGGGCTGTAATAATAGATAAGAGAATGATGATAGGCTGCCTCGGCCCAGTTGGACACGACGGTACACACGATGAGCAGCACATATTTCCACCCCATGCCGCGCAAATACTTCCGTACGGCGTCGATCCCCTCGTTTCTGTGCTTGATAGAGAGCAGCATCGCGAGAATGGCGATCGCGGAGACGATCGCGATGCGCACATACGTCATCGCGAGCCGCGCCCCAAAGCTCTCGAGCAACATGGCGATGGTGAAGGGAATGACGAAGAGCAGGACGGCGCCGACGATGACCCGCGCCGCCTTGGCCTGTTCTGCCTGCCGCCTGTGCTTTTCGATGCGGCGGTTCTTATCGTCCTCGCGCAGGTTTTCGAGCACATGGCTCTCCTGCGTCTCCGCCGCCGCACGGAATTTTGCGGCGAGCTTATTCGCCTCGGCGCATTCCGCGTACTCGACGGCCTTCATGTAGTGGATGTTGCTCGAAATGGGCTCGCGCAAGCTGTTGAGCGAGGCGACGTTCTTCACCTTATAGCTATGGAGCATCTCCTCCCATTCCTTGTTCGCCGCCTCGTAGTTTTTGGCATGTTCGGAGAGCAGCTCTTCGAACTCGACGATCGTGGGAGAAAACTCCTTGCTCGCATACTTTTGCGCGTTGACGAAATAGGGATTTTGCAGGATGGAACGGCGCAGGGCGTCGTCGTAATCCTGCAGAAGTTCCGCGGGCTCCTTCACATGCGATTCCCGCAGGAAGGCCTCCCACCAAAGCTCGCCCGAATAGAGGCGGCTGCGGAAGGATTCGAGCCGCGTGAGCGACGCATCCTTTGCGTATTTGGAGAGAAGATCGAAGGAAGGGCTCTCCTGGATCTGTTTGAGCGTCGCGGGGCGGATGTGTTCGAAGATCTCCTCTTCGTCGTCGATACGAAACTCCGCGAGGAAGTTATCCCACCAGATGTCCCCCGCGTACACGGTATCCTGGAAGCGCTCGAGGCGCTCCTTGAATTCGCCCGAAGCGTACTTCACGGCGTTGCGGTAGTTATCGCTCCTCTCCACGCGGGAGAGCAGCTTGGGATCCATCTCGCCGATGAGTTTTTCGTCGCTGCCCGCGTTGAATTCCTCGAGCAGGCGTGCCCACCACGTCTCCCCCGAATAGAGGGCGCCCTTGAAGCGGTCGATGCGCTCTTTCAACGCCCCCTGTGCCCCGCGATCTGCGGTGCGGAAGAGGTCGCTCGCCTCGATGGATTCGAGAGACTTCTCCGTGATGCCGTCGATGAGTTGGCGCTCGTCGGCGACGGAGAACTCCTGCAGGAAGAGTTCGAAGTTCGTATCGGGAGACTTGAGGCCCTCTTCGAAGGCGTCGATTCTCGCCGAAAAGGCCTCGTCGGCATACTTTTGGGCGAGCTTATAGTTCTTGCTCTGCTTGACTTCCTTGATGCGCTGTTTGGTGACGGTATCGAGGATCTCCTGCTCGTTTTGCACCCCCATCTCGCCGAGGAACTTCCCCCACCAGAGGGCGGGCGACTCCATCTGTGCACGGAAGGCGCCGATGCGCTCCTTGAGCTTCTCATCGGCATAGCGCAGGGCGTTGGTATAATTGCGGCTTGCGGTGATCGTCTCGACCGACTGCCAATCGAGCCGCTCCAAAATTTCGGCCTCGCTCTTCACGCCGCGTTCGATGAGGAACTGCCCCCACCACACGTTGCCGTTGCGCGGATCGGTCTCGAGGGCACGGGTATAATATTTCTTGGCGGACTCCGTCTCCCCGTCCATGAGCTCTTGCTCGGCACGAAGAAGTAGATTTTCCACGCTGACGCCGCCACCCGAGGCCTGCATCTTCTTGAGCTGGGCCTCGAAGGCACGCTGTTGTTCTTCGATGGCACGCCGCTCCTCTTTCTGCTCTTCGAGGGCACGGCGCAGTTCGGCTTCCCGCTCCTGTTCGCGGTGCTTCGCCTCTTCACGACGGCGGCGGGCCTCCACGGTATGGTTCTGCACGAACTTGATGATCCGATCGGTGGCGCCCCGCAAACCGTAGTCGATCCCCTGGATCTTGCCGTTTCTCCCGGGCAGTTTTTCGATGGGGGTCCCCTTGAAAATAAAGGTGATGGCGTCCCGCTCCTTCTCTTCGTTTGCGATCATCGCCGAGAAACGGGTATACTCGCTGCGCATCCACTTGGTCTCGAGATAGCGTTCGTCGCTGCAGACGATGAGCATACACTCCGAGGTGTAGAGCGCATAGAGGATGAGGGCCTCGTAATCCACGCCCGCGCGGTTCTTCACATCCCGTTCGGAATAGAAGGGCTTGAGCCCCGCGTCGATCAGGTCGTAGTAGATCTCCGTCGCACGGGAGCTATCCTCGGTCTTTCTGCCGCCGCCCCGCTCGGCTTCATCGAGCTCGGAGACTTTGACGCAGATGAAGCAATCATAATCGAGCCCCTCCTGCTGCAGACGGTTGAACTCCTCGGCGATCGCTTCGATCTCCTTGGCACGGCTGCGGTAGAGCTGCTGTTGCTCGGGCGTCGCGAGAGAAAGTGCCTTCCTGTAGTCGATATTTTCGCTGAATTTCTTATCGGTGAACGTGTGGCAGATGGGCTGAAGGCACCTTCTTGCGTCGTCTTTGATGTACTGTACCTTGAAGGCGGCGAGCGCCTTGCCGAAGTATGCCTCGGGCTCGTTGCGATCGATCTCCGCGGCCTTCTCGTAGGCGACGCGGGCGTCCTCGAATTTGCAGGTATCGAGGTCGTGTTCGCCCATACGCAGAAAATACAGCGTGTCGGGCGAAGCCTCCTTGCGCGCGATCGTCCATACATGTTCGCAGATGGGGCATTTGACGATCCCGTTTTGCGACGCGACGACGAGCTCATCGAGCGGATTTCCGCACGTCTTGCAGTTGTAGGTATGTAAGTTATCCATTCCCTTCCCCTTGGGTCTTCTTTCGCTGCCTTACGGAAAGTTGTACATTCCGAAATGCGCCGCACGGGGAGACCCGTGCGGCGTTGCGTATTTCCTTTTTGCGGATCACTCCGACATGCGTTTTTTGAGCTCCGCGAGTTCGCGCTCGATCGCACCTGCGGCGGCGCCGTTCGCGGCCTCGTTGGTGAAGAGCGATTCGATCTCCTTGTTGTCGTCTTCGGAACCGGGGGCGACGGTCGAGAAGGCAGACTCGGTCTCATCCATGAAGTCTTCGATCTGCTCGGTCTGCATCTCGACGCCCATCATGGCCTCGTTGAACTGCTTCTGCACCTTGAGGAAGTCCTTCTCCTTGGTGAGCTTCATCATATCCTTGCTGAGCGAGCTCATGCCCTGCAGGAATTCCCCCGTCATCTTCGTCATATCCTTCATCTGCGAAGTGATCTCGAAGTTGAGCTTCATCTCATAGACGCGGCGCTGCTGGATGATGGTCATGCGGAGCCCCGAGAGCGCGAGATTATACTGCGCCGTGAGCCCCTTCTCCTTTGCCTGCCTGCCCGCTTCGATGTAGGTCTTCTTCTGCTCTTCGAGCTTCTGGATCTGCTTGTTCATCTCGTTGATGGTCTTCTTGATGAGCATGCGTTTTTCCATCTCTTTTTTGGTAGGTGCTGCCATTTTCTGCCTCCTTACTCCTCTTCGCCCGAGCCGTGCGCCTTATCGGCATGCTCCGAGAACATCGCCTGCTCGTCTTCGACCTGCTCCTCCGTCTCGAACATGGCGAGAAGCGCATCGTCCTGGCTGCTCATGCCGTAGATCGTATCGTTCTTCTCATACGCCTCTTCGACGGCACGGAAGGTCTCGTCTGCGGTGGTGAGAACATCCTCCGCAGCGACACGGGTCCCCAACGTCTTGTTCAAAAACTTTGCAAGCCCCTTCTGATCGGCAAGCAAGTTCCCGAGCGATACGTTGGAGGTGTTTTTGAAAAATTGGTTGTCGTCGATCGCCGTCTTGAGCTTCTGCAGGAGCTGGACGTTGTACATGAGATACATCGCCCGCTGTACGCTGTTTTCCCGCTCCGTCTTGAGGGCGTTGATCTTCTTCGCATAGAAGAGCTTGACGTCTTTCGACTTCTCCGCCTTCCCCTTCGCCATGAGCTCATCGATCTGCTTTTGCTTGGTCGCGAGCCCGTCTTCGATCTCCTGTGCCTCCTGCTCGAGTTTGCAGATGGCGGAGACGACCTCTTCACGGGTCAATTTATCGTATTTGCTCTTAAAGGGCCACATAATTTACCTCAAAGTTTGGCGTTGCGGTCGGCAAGGGTGAGCTCGAGATCGCGCAGAAGATTCTGCACCTTCTTGTTGGTCTCCCCGTCTGCCTTGGTGAGGGCGATGCGCAGATCCCCGATGAGGTTGCGGATCTTCTTATCGAAATCGATGACCTTCCCGTCGTCGGTGGCGATGAGATACTTGAGCTTTTCCTGAAGGTTCTTGAGTTTTTCGACGAGTACGTCGTCGCCGTCCGCAAGGACGATGAGCGCATTCACCGAGCGCTCGTTCTCGCTGACGAGTTCGCGGTCTTCCGAAGTCTTCGCCGCGCCCTTCTTCTTCCCGAATAAACCGAAAAATGCCATGGTAATTTCTCCTTGTTTTTAGTTTACGAGCTTCTTGCCGCAATTGGCACAGAAGAGTGCCGTGCTCTCGTTTGCCTTGCCGCAATCGGGGCAAATGATGGGTTCCTTGCTCACACGCTTGCCGCAGTGCGGGCAGAATTTATCCGTAGGCTTATAGGGCAGGCCGCAGTTCGGGCACTTCGGCTCCTCTTGGGGCTTGGGTCTGCCTTCGCTGTTCCCTACGACCTTCAGCACCTCGTAGTAGGCGTTGCGGTCCTGCAGTTCGAGCTGACGGAGATACTTCTCGCGCTCCCACTGCTTATCGTCGAGCCGCTCGAGCTCGGCGAGGTACTCCTTGAGCTTCTTCTGCTTCTGGACCTCGGCGGCCGCGTCTTCGACGGCGCTGCTGTCCTCTTCGGAGATGCCCAGCCACTCGATGATGAAGTCCACGAGCGCAATACCCCAGCTCTGTTCGAATTTGGGGCTCAGGATCTTGCCGACGGCCTTGCCGATCTGCTTGCGGTTGGCGTCGAATTGGTCGTAGGTGAGCTTCTCCTCGCGGACGACGCGGAGGAAGCAATCTGCGAATTCATCGATGACGGCCGCCGTGAAGCGCTTCTTGAAATCGTTGAGGTCGAACTCCGTGCGTACGCCGACGACCTTGCGGAAGAATTGCTCGGGGTTCGTGATCGTAATGCCGAACTGCCCGCGGGCGCCCACGCTCACGACCTTGTTGCTCGCTTCGTCGCGGTACTTCACGCGCTCGGGCGTCCCCCAAAGGATGAGCACGCTCGTATCCTTGGGCATGTAGACGATATCCACCGAGTAGCCCTTCTTCCAATTCTTGATCTCCTTCTTGTCGTCGAAGACCTCATAGGTGCCGCTCTTGTAAAATCTGCCGTCGCCGCCGCCCTTGATGACGTAGGCATTGTGCGTGAAGGGGACTTCGAACATCGTGTCCTTGCCCTGCACTTCGTCTTTCACGCGCACGAAGAGCACGTTGTTGTCGTTGACGGAAGCATGGCAATGGTTCTGTTCAAACTTGATGATCTGCGGTTTTCTACCGAACATTTTTCTCTCCTTTTTTGCGCATCCGATGTCTTCGGCGCACAGGTGCAAAATGCTTGACAAAATTATTATAGCAAACACTTCGGGCTTTGTCAATCACCCGAAGCGTATCTTCTCGAAAAATTGTATGATTTTTTCCCGGATTTGCCCCTACGGGGCACCCTGCTTAAGGCCAATCCTCGCCGCCGTTGGGGTTATGGCAGCGCTTCAGGCGCTTCCACCCCCGCCATATGCCCCGCACCAAGCCGTATTTTTGAATGGAGAGGAGCATATATTCCGAACAGCTCGGAGTGTATACGCACCGCAGCCGCACATGGTCGGGCGCCTTGGCTTGGTAGATATGGATGACGAAGGCGCACAGCCGCTTCCTCGCCCAGAAGAGGATGCAAAACAGCGCGATCGCGGCGAAGATCACGCCCCAGCGCACGGGGTCGAGGGGCACATCGGGCCGCTCCCTGCAGATGAGGAAGAACACATAGCCGTAGAAGACGCCGCACACCGCCGCCCCGAACAGGGAAAAAAGGATGTTGCGCGCGATCTTCCACCCATCGAACTGCGGCCGGAAGAGCGGCCTGTGCTCGGTGACGTAGCGCACGAGGTCGTCTTGCGAGCCCGGCTCACGCAGCTGCGGCACGGTGAGCGTCTGTTTCTTTTTGCGATGAAAAAGCTTCATTTTTGATACATGGGGTACGGAAAAAAGAAGGCAGGCGCCATAATGCGCGCCTGCCCGAACTTTTCTTGTCGCTTAGTGCATGGCGGATTTCTTCTCGCGAAGTTTCTGCTTCATGCCCTGAACGGTCGACTCCGCATTCGCGTTGCCCGTCATGGAGCAGGTGAACTTGTCGCCGGGGACGATGAGCGAGAACATAGCGATCTCTTTCGTCGTCTGGCGCGAGGTCTCCTTGGTCTTGCTGCCGCGGAAGCAACCACCCTTCGTCGTGGTGGTGATCGTCTGAATATCGGAAACGGTATCCGTCGAAGTCGAGAAGTTGGTGATATCGCGATAGAAGTACTCTTCGGTGCGCTCCTTCTTGGAATCGGAAACGGTATCGAAGATCACGTTGTACATGAAGACCTGCTCGGCGCTGAAGAACAGCCAAGTAACTTCGTAAGCAGTGGAACGAAGCCGGTTATCCGTACCGACTTTCCAGCTGCGGATATCGAACGGCCCGCCGATGTAGCCGTGGAAGCAGACGGGAGCGATCTCCTTCACATCATCTGGATCCATACCGACCTTGTTGAGGGCCTTCTCTTGCGTACCGAGCGTGTTGAGGAGCTTGGTGACGACGTCGTCGAATTCCTTATCGGGCATCGGTTTCGCAAAGCAACCGGACTTTTCTTCAAAGAAATAGTCGAGCGCCGTGCACTGATCGGGCGTACGCCCCTTCTTGAGTTGCTTGAGTTGAGCAGCTTCCATAGTTCTTTATTCTCCTTAAAAATTATTTTCTGTATCCAAAGGACACAATGGATCGATGTTGGGCCTCACATGACTTCGGGGCGGGGAACGCAGAGCAGCGCAAAGAGCTGCTGGATATCGCGCTCGGTAACTCCCCTCTGCCTTGCCATCGCAAGGTATTGCTGCCAGTTGGGCGAGACGTTGTAGAATTTCCGCTTGTGGTGATCGTAACGGATATATGCGAGGAAGTAGTAGAAAATGCCACGGGGGTCGAGCTCGATGGCGGCATTCACGTATTCCTCGATCTTATCGATCGTGGGGCGCGGCGTCTGGAAGGCTTTCTTCCCGCCGAGCAGACATACTGCCGCATAGAAATAGGTCTCGGGGTTATCGAACTCCTCTTCCATGGCGCGATCGAATGCGGCGGCGGCCTTATCATAGAGCTTGAGGCGCAGGTAGCAGAAAGCGAGGGCGCGGTGGAAGGTGGGTTCGTCGTCGCACCGCTGCGAAGCTTGGCGCAGCGTGACGACGAATTTATTGAGCTGAGGTGCGGGAACGCTCTCGGCTTCCTTCATCGTCTGAAGCACTACGGGGCGACCGCAGTGGTTGCATTCCTTCTGATCGATCGTCCACGGTTCGCCGCAAGAAGGGCACCTGATCTCGTCACTCATGTTTGCGATCGGCATTCCGTATCCTCCGCCATATCGGCATTTATGCTTAAATTATACGCTCACGATTTCACAATGTCAAGCGTTCCCGCAAAATTTTTTTGACAAAATATGGAAAATTCACAAAAAAATCGACTTTTTCGCCCCCGTCCCCCGCCATGGGAGGGGGATCAAGGGGGTGGGGCGGCGACGAGGTGAGTACGAAGTCCGTCCCTCATCCCGAACGAAGCGTAGCGGAGTGAGCGGATCTTAAAGATACACTCGCTACGCTCGGTATGAGGTCGCCCCCCCCCGCCGAAGCCCATGCATGGCGCACGTCATTTCGAACGTTAGTGAGAAATCTCAAAGTCGAGATTCCTCGGCTAACGCCCTACTTCGCCTAACGGCTCGTGCCGCGCTTAGAGAATTAGAAATGCGCGCGGGGCGGAATGACGTACTGATGTGCCCCGTCGTCTCCGCCTACCCCCTCCGTGGGAGGGGGACCAAGGGGGTGGGGCGGCGAAAAAGCAAGTACGCAGTCCGTCCCTCATCCCGAACGAAGCGTAGCGGAGTGAGCGGATCTTAAAGATACACTCACTACGCTCGGTATGAGGTTCGCACATGAAAGCCCCTACGCAGTCCGAACCCTTGCTGCCCCTTTCAGGGGAAGTACCCGCGTAGCGGGGGAAGGGGTTTCGAAACCCCTCAGCCGCGTCTTACGCCGCGCCAGCTCCCCTACGAGGGGAGCCAAGGGGTCGCTCATGATGTGCCCCGTCGTCTCCTGCCCACCCCCCTACCCCCTCCAATGGAGGGGGTGGTACATACGTCATTTCGAACGTAGTGAGAAATCTCAAGGTCAAGATTCCTCGGCTAACGCCCTACTTCGCCTAACGGCTCGTGCCGTGCTTCGATAAACAATAGAAGCCTCGCACGGGGCGGAATGACGTACTGATTGGCTACGTCGTCTCCCTTGCACCCCACCACCGCTACGCGGAGCCGTCTCACACGGGTAGAGCCCCGCGTTCGGTCACCGTTCGCGCCTTCCGATGCGCTCACTCACCGCAAAGCGCCGCGAAAAGCGCACTGTGCTTTTCGCGAGAATTGCGCTTTGCGACCCCGATGGGGGTAGGCCTTTCGCTCGTGATAAGCGAAAATGGGTACCGTTAAACTGCGGAGAAGCAAGCAGAACGAGGAGCGCGCGGCTTCCCGACGGGAGCGTACTCTAATTGTACGTGACCAAGGGAAACGCAAGCGCGACAAAGTTATGCGTAGCTTATCCGCAGTTCGCTCTTACGAAGTCCAAACAAGCAAAAAAGACAAAATAATACAAAGATGGCCCGCAAGCACACAAGCCCACGGGCATACCATAGCTATATAGAAGCATTCGGAGGTCTTATTTTATGCAGCTTTCGGGCATCATCGGAAAACCCGTGATCACCCCGCATGGGAATACATGCGGCTACGTCCTCGGCGCCACTCTCACGCGGGGCGGTGAGCGACTTGCGGCGCTCGTCGTCGCGGATGAAGAAGAGGAAGAATACTATCTCCCCGTCCGCAATGTGCGCTCGTGGGGGGATGCCGTCGTCGCCGTCGGCGGAAAGGACGCAGCGCCACAGGGCATTCCCTCTCCCGTAGGCAGGGAAGTCTTCACCGCGGAAGGCGACCGCCTCGGCTATGTGAGCGATCTCATCCTGCGCGAAGAAGGCAGCGTACTCGTGCTCTCGGAGGCCCAAAAACATGCTACGGTCCCCGTCTCTTTCGCGAGTTTGGGGGAGAAGATCGTCCTCTTCCGCGACCCCGCCCAAAAGGAAGCGGCGCGGCGGGCGTGCGGCGGGACGCGTCGTCCCGCCCAAAAGCGTACGAAAAAGGCGCAAAGCAGCGAAGATCTTCCCTCATGTGTGCAAAACGTGCCTTCCGAACGCGGCCTGCTCGGGAAAGTCGTGCTGCGGGAGGTCGCCGATCGGCACGGGGTCGTCCTCGCCAAAACGGGAGATACCGTGACCTGCCCCATGCTCTCCCTCGCGCGGCGGAAGAACTGCCTTCTCAAGCTCTTTCTCGCCACGCTTTCCTGACTTCAGAGCTTATATTTTGCCGTGAGTTTGAGCACCGAGGCGAGGCAGTCGTTCAAGATACGCATCTCCTCCGCCGTCAGTTTCCGCTCCCGCATGCCGCAAAGGGTCCTCGAGAGCGCATCCGCTTCCAATCGATCCGAACCCGCGAGCGGCGCCGTCTTCAGACGGGAAAGCAGCTCTTCGGCGTGGGAGAGGCGCATACCGCAGTCCTCGGCAGAGCGCACGGGCTCCTCGAAGCGGCACACCTTGGCGGGCGGGGGCACGGGCTGCGGCCGCTCCGCACAGAATTTGCGATAGAGCTTTTCTTCCGCCGAAAGATGCGTTTTGCGGGGCAGGGGCAAGAAAAAGAGCGGAAGGAGCAGGCCCGTCCACAGAAGAAGCAGCCCTCCCGCGACGAGCGCCGCGCGTGCATCCGTGCGGCAGGCGATGAGCACCGCCCCGAACAGCGAGACGCCCACCCCCTCGAAATAATAGAGTTTGCGCATGCCGAGGAAGGTATGCAAGAGGCAAACTGCGAGGATGAGGGCGGGAAAAATGCACATGGGTACGAATTCGGGCGTCCGCGCAAGGGCGCCCATGATCGCGGATAAGATCTTCATAGAAAAAACTCCCGTTCAAGGATAGCCGCTTTCGGGCTGCGAACGGGAGAATTTCTTGTCGGAAAACGGGAGATCGCGTCAGATCTCGATCTCTTCGCCGCGGGCGATGTTCAAGACGCGTACCCCGACGTTTTCGAGGGGGATGTGCATGATCTTTGCGACCGTCTTGCGGTAAAGTTTGAGCTGTGCGGCGTACTTTTTGCGGATGGCCTCCGGGGGCAGGGAGGAATATTTATAATCCACCACGGTGTATCTTCCCTCCCCTTCCTCGACGAGAAGATCGATGGCGCCTTGGTAGACGACTTCATCTTCGGCCGCCCCGCCGTAGACTTCGCCGAAATCACGGGCGGGGAAGGAGACGAGAAAGCTCTGTTCGCGGAAGAGTTTCTTTGTACCGATCTGTTGGAAATAAGGGAGCGATAAGATCTGTTCGAGGCGCTCGGGATCGAGCTTTTCGAGCAGTTCGGGGGGGAGCGTACCCATTTCTTTCATGCGGGCGAGCTGGATCTTCGCCCCTTCCGAAAAGTTCGCATGCTCCAAAAAAGCGTGGTAGGCCGTGCCCGTCTCGGGGTCGAAACTCCCCATGAGCTCGGCTTGCTCGTCCCTGAGAGGCGGCTCGTCTGCCCGCAAAACGTGCTGTGCCTGAAGCCGCATGAGGCCCGTCGCCGAACTCTTGACGGGGATCGTCACGCTGTCGGGGTAGGGATAGGGCAGCTGTGCCGCTTCGATCTTCGCGATCTCCCCCTTCTCCGCCGTGAAACGCGGCGCCGCGGGCGATGCGGCGGGGCAGGGCGGGGCGACGTCTTCCACGAAATACTCCTCGAGCGCCTCGCGGGGCAGGAAATTGGAGAGCTTGCCCGCCTCCTGCGGCTTGAAGTCCCCCTTCTCGCCGAGGATCATATGCAGTACGCGCTCGGCACGCGTCATGGCGACGTATAAAACATTACGTTCCCCCTCGATCTCCTCGCTGCGGAGGTACCGCGTGGCCGCCATCCGCACCACGGTATCGCGATACGTGCGGGCCTCGAGGTCGTGATAACGGGGCGCACAGCCGAAACGATCGGTATACATGAGGTCGTCGTGATCGGCGCCGTGGAAGCGCTCTTCGAGCTCGGTGAGGATAACGACGGGGAATTCCAGCCCCTTCGCGGAGTGGATGGTCATCACCCTTACGGCGTTCTCCCCGCCGCTCTCGGAGAGCTCGATCTTTTCGCCGCAATTCTCGAGACGGCGCAAAAAATCATGTACGTCCCCGCTCATTTGGCTCTCGACGATCAGCCGCCGTACCCGCGCGAGGGCGCTTCGTCCGCCCTTGGCCGCGATCTCGGCCTCCAGCCCTTCGGCGAGGAGCAGGGTGAGCATCTCGGCGGCAGAGCGCACCCGCATCAGATCCCGAAATCTTGCCGCCTTCTCCGAAAACGTGCGGATCCTCTCCATAAGCCCGTCCCCGTTTTCGGGACAGTTAAGGCATGCGGCGCGGAAGCTCTGCTCCTTCGTCTTCATGCGGATACGGACGAGGTCTTCCTCCGAAAACCCGCCGAGCGCGGAGAGCATCGCCGAAGCCATGGGGATATCCTGCTCCGCGTTGTCGAGATAGGAGAGCCAATCGAGGAGCATGCGCACCTCGTAGTAATCGCAGATGTTGACTTCTGCCGTCGAAGAGACGGGGATGCCGCGTCTTCCGAGCTCATAGACGATCCCCTTCGCCGCCTTGCTGTTTTTGCGCACGAGGACGGCGATCTCGGAATACGACGCCCCTTCCGCGTGGGCCTGTTCGGCGAGGTCTGCGGCTTTTTGGGCAAGCGGATCGACGGAGATGACCGTCTCGGCCGCGGAAACAGAGTACACCCCCCTCTGTTTTTTCTCCTTTTCCGCCGCCGAAAGCACATGGATGCACACCTTGCCCTCCGCCGCGATGCTCCCCCGCATAGGCGTGTAGGCGCTGCCGAGCACGGCGGTGAAGACGCGGTTGGTCGCCTCGAGGATGCTTTTTTCCGAGCGGAAGTTGGTATCGAGGGGCAGGGCCGAAAATCCATCGGTGCCCCCCGACTTCTTCAAGAAGTACTCCGTCTTGCTCCCGCGGAAGCCGTAGATCGCCTGCTTGGCGTCGCCGACGAGGAAGACTTCCTCCCCGCCGAGTTCGCCGAGGATGCGCTCCTGCATGGGGTTGACGTCCTGATATTCGTCGACGAAGATATACTTGTATTTGCTGCGGACGGCCTTTTGCCCCTCCTCCGTCTTGAGCACTTCGAGGGCGAGATGCTCGAGATCGCTGTAGTCGAGGACGCCCGCCTCCCGCTTCACGGCCGAAAACTCGGCGTCGTAGGCGAGGGTAAGTTTGGCAAGCCCGCGGCCGAGGCGCTCCGCCGCGGCACAGATGCGCCGCTCTTCGGCCTCATCTTTGAGCCCTCCGATGAAGTCCCTCTGCTTCTTGGCCCGCGCCGCGATCTCCTGCACGATGGTGAGGACCCGATAATTCTCGGGGTCGTTCTTATCACGGGAGGGGCTGCGGGGGATCTCCACGCGCTTTGCATTGCGCATGGTGAAGAGATCGCCGTCCGCGAGATATCCTATCGTCTCGAGTACGGCCTCGTAATACGCCTGTCCCTTCTCGTCGGTGTGCTGTGCGATGTCCCCCTTGATCGCCTGAAGCGCCACAAGATCGCTCTGCGCGACGGGGGCGATGAGATCGACGAGATATTGCACCGCTTCGTCGAAATAGTCCACCCCCCCTGCTGCTTTTTCGAGCAAAGCGCGATAGTCGGGCGCAAGGCGGGCCTTCTCATAGAGCTTCAGAACGTTGTCCTTGAGGCGGGTATCCTTCTTCTTGCGGAAGTAGACCGCAAGCAACTCTTCGAGCTCGCCCGTCTCGTACGCCTCCTCGAAGACGCGGTCCATGGCACGTGCGGAGAGGGCACGGCATTCGGCGTCTTCTCCCCCCACGATGCGGAAGGCGGGATCGACGCCCACGAGATAGAAATACGTCCTGATAAGCCGCCCGCAGAGGGAATGGATGGTGCAGATATCCGCCGCGGGCAGCGAGCTTAGGGCCTCCCGCAGGAAATCGCTCCCTTCCGCGATCTCGTCGAGCAGCGTACTGCGGATCCGATCGCGCATCTGCGCCGCCGCCTTGTTGGTAAACGTCACGGCGAGCAATTCTTCGATGCGCACGCCCGCGCGAAGGAGGGAGAGAAGGCGCTGTACCATCACGAAGGTCTTTCCGCTCCCCGCCGAGGCGGAGACGATCACCTTGCCGTGTGTCTTTTCGATATCGATCGCGGCGCTCTGTTCGGGGGTGGGAGACCTTTTTTCCTTACTCATGTGCGCATTCCTCCTTATCTTTCTTGCCCTTTTTGCCCTTCGCCGCGGGGCGGTCGGGCCTTCCCGCGATGCTTGCGATCTCCGTGCACGTGACGCCCGATTCCGACCGCGGGACCCCCGAAAATCCGCACATACCCAAAAGATCGCAATAGGTGCAGACGCCTTTGTAGGGCGAAGGGCGGATGTTCCCGCCTTGCATCTCCCGACGCGCCCCATCGGCGACGAGGAGGCCGTATTTCAGGAAATACGAGAACGTCTCCCCGTCCATGCCGTGGTCGAGATCCTTTTCGGCGTGAAAATAGGTGCTCTCGCGGGCGGCGCGGGAGGTATCCATATGGACGATGACGTCGGGATCCGTGCAATAGAAGCCCGACATGCAGTATTGCTTCTCCCCCTCTTTGACGAAATCGTCGGCGGCGGGAAAATAGAAGACGCCCCCCGGCCTCGTGCCCTCTTGCGCGAGCGTTTTATCTTCGAGGGCGGCCGTAAGATAGAGCTCGAGCTGAAGTTTCCGCCCCGTGTAATAGGCGTCTGCCCCGCTCTCGATGCCGCCCGTCTTGTAGTCGATAATGCGTAACAGTCCCCCCGCATCGTCGATCCGATCGGCCTTGCCTTCGAGGCCCAAGGCGTCGATCCTGAGTTTGCGTTCCCTGTCTTTTACGCGGTAATCCGAGCCTGCGACCTGACGATACGCGGCTACGGTGACCGCCGTGGCCTCTCCGATGAGCCGCTTGCCCGTATAATTGCCCGCCGCGGTCGCCTTGAGCGCGGAAAAGGCGGGGGACGTCATCAATTTTTCGGCGACCTGCCTTGCACGGGCCGCGCATTCTTCTTCGCTCTTGAGCCCTGCAAAATCCCGCGTCGTCTCCTCGAGGACGGCATGGACAAACTTGCCCGCATCCATGGCGCCGAAGGGCGTGCGCTCCTCCTTCTGCCCCAGTCCGAGCACATGGTTTGCAAAACATTTGTAGGGGCAGGAGAAGTATTCTTCGAGCTCGGTGGGCGAGATCTTCCCGCTTGCACGGGGCGGAAGCGCATCCTTCTCGGCCCGCAGGGCGTCGGGATCCCCCACGGCGTCCGCAGGGCTTCGCGCGAGCACTTCCTTGAGCGAAGCGCTCCGCACGCTCTCCCCCGCCTCCTCCGTCATCTCGAAGTAGCGCAGCAGCGCGGGTGCGGATTCCGCACAGTCATAGGGGTAGACGTCGGGTGCACAGGGCAGTTTTTCCGACCCCATCTGCGTATTTTGCCCGAACATACGCAAAAGATAATAGACCGCTTCGCTATACGTCGTCGCACTGCCCGAAAGCTGTTTGGGGCAGCTGCAATAGAGATGTTCGGAGAACGAGGCGAGGTTGCGCGCGAAGACTTCGCGAAATCTTGCGTTGACGACGGCGATCGCGGGTTCGATCTCCATGGAGAGGTCCTTGAGCCGCACGATCTCCCCGTCGGTGATGACGGCGGTATCCTGCGAAATGCGGGGAAGTCCCTCCGAAAGGCCCGCAAAAAACAACACAGGTACCCGCTTTATCCTGCTCTCCGTGGCGTCGCCGAGGAAGACGGCGTCGGCATGTTGGGGAAGGGCGGAGACGCCCCGCGCCTCCAAGCCGCTGCGCAGGAGGACGGCGAACTCTCTCGCGGGAAAAGTGCGGTCCCCTACGACGTTTTCGATCTCATCGAGGATCTCGAAGAGGGGCGTGATGTTCAAAAACGGAGCGTCTTCCGCAGGCAGGCGGGCGGCGAGCTCTTCGGTGATGCGCTCCCCCTCCACCGTCTCGTATAATTTGCGGATCCCTGCGGCATACGCGCTCCCCGTGCCGCTGCGGGGAATACAAGCAAGGATCGCGAGCATGCGAAGACGTGCATTTTCGAGCTCCGCCCGATCTTCGCCCGTCTCCCCGATCTCCCGCGAGACGGCGCCGCGGGAGGTGCCGTACCGCATCAGATAATTGCGATATTTTCCCCCGTCGCCGAAGTAGACCGAGGATGCGATCTCCTCGGCTTGGTCGTAAAGCACGCCGCTGTCCGCCGCATGGAGCACGGCGAGCGTGAACCCGCAGAAGGGATGGGTGAGCAAACTGCGCTTACGGTCGGCATAGTAAGGGATCTTATACGCCGCAAACGCCTTGGCCGCGGCGAGGAAGTAGCTCTCCCCGCCCACGAGCACGGCGATATCCCGAAAGCGCTTCCCTTGTGCCGTCAGCATGCGGATGCGGGCGGCAATGTTGTTCATCTCCTCGCCTTCATCGCCGAATTCATCGAAAGAAATACTACATCCCCCCGCTTTTTCGCCGTGACTGCCCTTCACCGAGAAGAGCCCCTCGCGGATCCTGCGGGCGTCGCCCGTGTCGCTTGCGGGTAGCATGGTGTGTTCGAAGGCCATGCCGAGGTCCTGCATAACGCCTGCAAAGGCGCGTGCGGCCTCGTGGGTGCAGTAGGGCGCCCCGTCTCCGAGGAAGATGCCCGTCACAGACCTCGCGTTCCTTGCCGAAGCGCGGATGCACTCCCGCGCCTGCCGCGTGAAGGCGTCGTATGCAAAAAACACGATATGTACCCCCCCGATCTCCTCCTTTGTGAGGCTTGCGGGAAGGAGGGCGAGGTAGCCGTTTTCATCGAGCATCCCCCGCGTCTTCAGAAATTCTTCATATTTTTCGAAGAGGAGGGCGAGGTCGGAGAGCTTACGCGAGAGCACGCCCTCCGTCTCTTCCGCGCTCCGCCGCAGAAGATCGGCATCGACGCAGGAAGCGGAGAGCTGGGCGATGGTCTCGTAGACCGCCTGCGCCGCGTTGCGCTTGAAACAGCCGAGCTGCTCCTTGTATTCGCCGAGCAGGGCCGCGATCTCCATGACGGCCCCCTGCTTGGAGAGGATCTTCTGCGTCTTCTTTCGCCGTTCGAGAAATCTGCGGAAGGTCGAGACCTCGGTGAGAAAACTCCCCCCGCAAGCCGAGATGACCGTCCGCTCGGCAAGCAGCGTGAGCCTGTCCTCGCAGAAGACGAGTGTGCGCTCCCCCGCCGTTTCGTTTTTTTCGACGAGCTTTTTCAGCGCCTCTGCGGCGCCGTCGAGCGTCGGTGCTTCGTAGATCTTTGCCATATCTTCCTCCGTTCGGCTCTATTATATCATACTTTCGCGGGAATTCATAAACTTTTTCCGCACATGCGGGCAATTTATTTACAAACGCGTAATTTTGTGCTATAATGGGGAAAAATCGCTGAAAATGCGGCCCATGCCGCAGGGAGAAACCATGAAACACAAGCTGCTTGCGCCCGCCTGCCTCATCGCGGCGACGCTCCTCTTCTCGGCGTGTACCGCCACCCCCACCCTCGAGCTCGCACCCAATTGGTACAGCAATACGGGCATCCGCAAGGATATCACGGGCACGAGCGAAGATCTCGTCTACACCGTCACCTTCACCGCGGGGGAGCAGGAGGGGTTCTCCGTCGCCTATGAGGACGGCACCTATACGACTTCCCTCCGCGACGAAATGAGCACCGCCGATCGCCCCATCGAGGGCGTCCCCATCGGCGTCCCGTGCTACCATCTGCACGCGGAGCTTTCCATCCGCGGGCGGTATACGGTCGGCGGGGCCACAGGCGAAGAATTTTCGGATAGCGTCGTCTCGGATATCTGGTTCATGGATGCGACGAGCGCCCTCTTCCCGCTCTACAGCAAGAAGACCGTCCACAGCACTTCGCCGCGCACCACCGCGGAGACCGTCGAAGAGGCGGGGGTCCTGTATCATTATTCGTACACGGCCCAATACGATCCCGAGACGCGGACTTCACACGTAGTTTACGACGACTTGGAGAGCGCCGCAGCGCCCGAGGAATGGGATATCCGCCTCGGCAAGGGGACCTTCCTCGATAACGAAGAGTATCTCTTCGCTCTCCGCGGATTCAATATGCAGAGCGCACCCTCCTTCCAAACGGTCAACCCGCTCGACCGTAGCGTCGTCACTCTCATGAGCGACGAAGTGCCCACGCTTGAGGAACGTACCTACAAATTTGCCATCAACGCCAGCGCCGAAGAGGACCGCAAACTCAATACCGCCTCCCTCTCCGTCCACTACAGCGGCACCTTCCGCGGCAGGGAACAGGAACTCACCTACGCCGTCTGCACCGATCCCGCGGCGAATACCTACCGCAACGTCCTCCTCCACATGAAGACGTATGCCCCCGAATCGCTCGGCGCCTTCGACTATACGCTGCGCTCCGCGACGTTCAATACGAAATAAGTCCAAAAAAACAAGACCCCATGGAGCTTGATCGCTCTGTGAGGTCTTTTTTTGCACTCATGTATTATTTTTCGTAGATCTCCCGCTTCAAAATGCCGATGTAGGGCAGGTTGCGGTACCGCTCGCTGTAGTCGAGCCCGTATCCCACGACGAACTCGTTTTCGATATCGAATCCGTTGAAATCGGGGGCGATCTCGTATTCCCGCCGCGCCTTCTTGTTGAGCAGCGTCACGATGCAGACGGAGGCCGCCCCGCGCTCGAGAAGCAACTGCTTGAGATTGGCAAGCGTGAAGCCGCTGTCGATGATATCTTCCACAACGATGACATCCCGCCCCGTAACGTCGTTATCGAGGTCCTTCTTGATCTTGAGCTTGCCCGAAGACACCGCCCCGCCCCCGTAAGAGGAGACGGCCATGAAATCGAGCTGCACGGGGCAGGAGAGATGACGGATGAAATCCGAATAAAAGATGATGCTCCCCTTCAGAATGCCGACGACGAGCGGAAGTTTGTCTTTGTACTTTGCGTCTACCTCTTCGGCGATCTCCTTCACACGGTCGCGGAGCTGCGCCTCCGTCAGCATGATGCGTTCACAATCCTGGTGCATGTTGGTTTTCCTCCGTATTTTATGGCACGAAGCCCGCTTTCCGCTGTCCTCTTCCCCCGAAATTCGGCGAAAGATCGATGTAGGCCCCCGTCCTTTTGCCAAGGAAGCTCGTATGCCCCCAAAGGGCAAATGAGGTAGGCCGGGGAGCGCGCGTAACAAAAAGCCGCAACGGCATCCCGCAATGCGCTCTTCCCCTCTTGCGCAGCCATTATAGCACAGACGGCGGGAAAAAGCAAGAAATGTGAGGGCAAAAACGCGACAATGGGACTTCACGAAAAAATTTCTCATTTCCGCGCAAAAACGATTGACAAACGACGCATATTCGGGTACAATGGATACACGTTCGGTAAGCACCGAATATTTTTATCGCGGGGTAGAGCAGCCAGGTAGCTCGTCGGGCTCATAACCCGGAGGTCGTAGGTTCGAATCCCACCCCCGCAACCACACGGCGATGTAGCTTAGTTGGTTAGAGCGATCGGTTCATACCCGATAGGTCAGCGGTTCGACTCCACTCATCGCTACCAAATATATGCGGCGCAAAGCCGTTTTTATATAGCGGTCCCCCGCCTCTTCTCGGGGCGCGACTTCCAAAAACTTCATACGGCCCGTTGGTCAAGCGGTTAAGACATCACCCTTTCACGGTGGTAACATGGGTTCGATTCCCGTACGGGTCACCAGAATGGGACGGCTCGAACACTTTCGTCGATGAACGAAATGTTCGGGTCGTTTTTCCGTTATAAGCGAGAAAGTCACTCCATTTGGAGTGGCTTTTTTGCATATAAAAACAACACTTTCTCCTTTTTTGCCTTTCGACGGATGGATGGTAGCATAACCCTCGGCGGAAGTAAACGGGTGAAAAAATTTGCTTTGGATACGGATCCGCCCGAAGACGGTCAAAGAACAGCGTTTGTTCGAGGACTGCCTTCGGGCGGTTTTTCGTTTTATGCAAATTTTTTCGCCTTCGTTGACTTCCCCCACCTCTCCGATATGAAAAGGCAAGACTGTTCGGGTCATGCTCCCTTCCCCCGTTGCCGAAAGGCAAAAAAGAAAAAAAGGAGAAAAAGAAAATGAAAAAAGTAGTTTACTCGGTTTCCAAAAGGAATGGAAGTCAAAAGTGGTCGGGTGTTGGGTATCTGGCAGAAGATAACCTGTTCACCATTGCGATCTCGAAAAACGGAAAACCGTACATCAAGGTAATCGAAGGTATCAAAGGACACTGCGTACCCAACGGAAGAGACAAAGAATACAGCGGGATCGTAACACAAGCACTTGAAAATGTACCTATCTTCAACAAAGAGAAAGACAGATACGAAACGCGTGACTACCTCGAAGTTGAGTACTACGTCTGGTACAAATACGCAGATTGAGGAGGACGGAGAAATGGATAAACGATATATGCACGAATATCATCACTTTGACGGAGATCACACCGTCATTTTCAACATCATTGAAGTCAACGAGCAGCGGCGGGAAATCACGCTTGCCGTCAGCAATCAAGGCAGATTGACACAGACAGCTTACGATCTGAAGGGCGATATGAATGCCCCCTACTTCGAGTATGGCATCTTCGGGGAATGCAAGATCCCCGTAAATGAATTTGTAAACATGGAGGAATAACAAAACATGGAAGAGCTGGAAAAGTACAAAAAGGCATGGGATATCTTATACGACTATACCGAATTAGATTCGGAATGCCCACCGTATGATGAATTTTGGATCGGAGATTGTGAGAAAGACGAGTGTAGAAAATGCTGGCTGGCATACATCCTTTCAAAAGTGGAAAACGAAAAAAATTAAATTAACATGGAGGAATGAATAATGAACATCGAAATCAAGAACTTGCGAAACGAACAACCGACACAGCCCTATCAAGTCAGAATCGACAGAGGACATTCGATACTCTGCAATCCGTTCTATATGCACTCAGAGGACGAGCGCGAAGAAGTATGCCGAAAATACAGGGACTACTTCGCATTACAGGTTTTTCACGATGAAGCCTTCACGAACGCCTTGCGGGAATTATACAGGATCGCCAGACGATACGGGAAACTTGAATTATTTTGCTGGTGCGCTCCGAAAAAGTGTCACGGCGAAACAATAAGAAATTTTTTAATGAAATACTTGGAGGAAAACTGAAATGACAAATGAAGTCAAAGTTGTTATCGGCTCTTGGGGCAGTTACAACGAATGCAACGAACGGGCGTTAGGCTCGAAATGGCTTACGCTCAACGATTACGACGATTGGGAAGAAATCGAGGAAGAACTCAAAAAGGAAGGCTTTCAGCTCGATGGCATTGACGAAGAACTGTTCATACAGGACATCGAGAACTTTATAGTCAGCGGCGCGGTGAATTGGGATTATGTTCACCCGAAAGACCTGTTTGAGTTGCTGAAAAAGTCGGGCGTTCTCGACGACGATGAAAAGTTCCTGAAAGCCGTTATCTACTGTGACATCGAGGGCTACCACTATTGGAAACAACGGGTGGAAGACCGCGAGGACGATTGGGATGAAGATATTTACCTTTATCCCGATATGGATTGGGCTGATTTAGGCTACTACTTCCTGCATGAAGTTGACTGCATCCAGATCCCCGAATGCCTTGAAAACTACATAGATTACGAGAGCTACGGGGAACAGTTCAGCTACGATGGGTTCTATGAGTACGACGGCGGCATCGTCGAGATAAGAAGATAAGCCCGCCATACAAGAGATGCTTACGGAGTTATCCGAGCAAATAAACAATTTATAAGGAGTTACAAAATGGAAAAGGCAAAACAGAAGCAAGAAGCACTCGAACGCATGAAGATGTTAAAACTTCACGGCAACATCATCAAAGAGTTCGACAAAGAAGGTATCGTCAACCTCTCCGAAAGCGGCGGATTCCTCTATTGGCTCGACAGCGACCAGCAGGCAATCGTCGATGAATTTGAAACAGAACACGATGCCCTTGTCTACCACGTCATTCACGACTGCACCGAATTTGGAGAGCTGTATTCCCTTCTCTACGTTTCCAAGTATGAGGAAGAATGGGAAGACGACAGAAACGACCTTAAAGACGGTTACGCACTTGTCTATGTGAAAAACATGGACGATGATTTCTGTTCCGAGTTCGGCAGCATCGGGGTAAAACCGCAATTCGGCGGCTTAGTCAGAATGTATTAAACATGGAGGTAAAATAACGATGAACCCCTACACTGTTTACGCCTATATCTACTCCCTCAACAGGGGCAAGATGCAAAGCGACGAAATGGACGAGATAACCATTCTCGAAGAAAAGGAAGACTACGAAAAAGGCAGATATTACATTGCCAACTACAAAGGCGTGAAATGCACCGCGATCCTGAACGGTTTCAACGGCTGCTTCTACGCAGATGACGTTTACGGGAGAATCGAAGGATGAAAGCGAAGCTCTACGATTACAGGAAAAACGAAACACGCGAGATCGACACGAAATTTCTCCCCCTGCTCCAATGGGTACGGGTAAACTTCGCAGGCTGGGGATTTTACGAAATCAAGCACGTCGGCAAGAATAGCTACGAAATCACGGACAAATTCTCAAAGGAGTCCGTGTACAAAATCAATTAAGGAGTTGCAT
>CANQET010000014.1 GCA_947595585.1 uncultured Clostridia bacterium | reverse complement strand
CATGGAGCAGGAAACGGGAGTCGAACCCGCCGGAACCAGCTTGGGAAGCTGGCGCCATACCGCTAGGCGATTCCTGCGATTTTCTCTATTATAGCGTAAAGCTTTGTCGTTGTCAAGCATTTTCTATGGGGGAGGGCATTCCCGCTTGCAAAATTTTTTCGGCTGCGGTATAATAGAGATGTTGCGGAATGCTTCCGCACGTCGGTAGGGTAGGATGAAGGTCTTTGCGATCAGCGATCTGCATCTCTCGGGAAGATCGGATAAGCCGATGGACGTCTTCGGCGCCGAATGGGAGGGGCACTTCGAAAAAATCAAACGCGATTGGTGCGGCAAGGTCGGGGAGGACGACGTCGTCTTGATCGGCGGCGACACCTCTTGGGGCATGAAACTCGACGAAGGCATGTACGACGTCGAGAGCCTTGCCCTGCCCGGGAAGAAGGTCTTCATCCGCGGCAATCACGATTATTGGTGGAACGGCATCTCCCGCATCCGTGCGCGTGCGCCCGCGAGGTGCTACTTTTTGCAGAACGACTGCATAAAATTCGGCAGTCTCGTGATCGCGGGTTCGCGGGGGTGGACTTGCCCCGGCAGCGCCGATTTCACCGAGCACGATATGGCGCTCTACAGGCGGGAGGCCGAGCGCTTCCGCCTCGCCTTCTCCGAGGTGAAGAAGGTCCGCGCGGCGGGGGACCGCCTCATCGCGCTCATTCACTTCCCGCCCTTCTCCGTCAAGAAGGAGGATACGCTCTTCACCGAGCTCTTCGAGGAGAACGGGGTGGATACCGTCGTGTTCGGGCATCTGCACGGGGCGGGGTACTTTCCCTTAAAGTGCGAGAAAAACGGCATCGAGTACTTCCTCACCTCCTGCGATAAGACGAAATTTTCCCTCGTGGAGATCATAAGATCGATATAGGCCCCCTCGTTTTCCGAGAAGATGTGCCGCGGAAAATTTCTTTACGCGAACTTTCGCGAAACGCTTGTATTTTGCGCGGCAGTGTGGTATAATTCCCATAGTAGCAGATTCTTTAAGAGCGGTACCGAGATGCCGACAAGACGAAGCGACGCAGTATGTATGGGTGGATTTTAGTCTTGCGGTCTCGACTGCAGGGCTTTTTTCATACGGAGGAGAGATGGCGGAGCACATCATCATGGATGCGGCGGGGATGCGGCGGACGATCGTGCGCCTCGCCCATGAAGTGGCCGAGCGCACGGGAGGGCTCGAGGGCGTCGTGCTCATCGGCATAAAGCGGGGCGGGGAGATCGTAGCCCGCCGCCTTGCCGCGTGTTTTGCGGATATGGGGTCGGAAATTCCGTGTGCGGGCATCGATATCGGCATGACGAGGGACGACCTCGTCTCGGCATTCTTCGTGCCCGACGCCGCCCCCAACGATCTCGGCTTCTCCCCCGAAGGGAAGACCGTCGTCCTCTGCGACGACGTATTGCACACGGGCAGGAGCGCACAGGCGGGCGTGGAGGCGATCTTCCGCCTCGGCCGCCCCGCGAAGATCCTGCTTTTGGTGCTCGTGGACCGCGGCGGGCGGGAGGTGCCCATCCGCGCAGATCTCGTGGGGAAGAACGTCCCCACATCCAAGGAGGAATACGTGAGCGTGCGGCTTTCGGAGCTTGGATTTTCCGAGGACGCGCTCGCGATCACGGGAGGGAGGAATTGAAGCGCAGAAAGGATATCCTCGGGCTCCGCGAGCTCGAGGCGGAGGAGATCGACGAGATCCTCACGGTGGGGCTCTCCATGAAGAAGCTCCTCAAGCA
Organism: uncultured Clostridia bacterium; assembly: GCA_947595585.1. Classification (GTDB taxonomy): domain Bacteria; phylum Bacillota; class Clostridia; order Christensenellales; family Borkfalkiaceae; genus Gallimonas. The sequence goes on along the minus strand of CANQET010000014.1, from coordinate 46,215 downwards.
GAACATCAAAAAACTGCCCCATCTCGGGGGAAGATCGGTGATCACCCTCTTCTACGAGAATTCCACGCGCACGCGCTGCTCCTTCGAGCTCGCCGCAAAATACATGGGGGCCCACGTCGTTAACGTCTCCTCGGCGACCTCTTCGGTCCAAAAGGGGGAGACCCTCGTCGATACGGGCAAGACGCTCGACGCCATGCGGAGCGACGTCATCGTCATCCGCCATCCCGTGGGCGGGGCGCCGCAACTCCTTGCGAAGACGGTCCGCGCGCATGTGATCAACGCGGGGGACGGCATGAACGAACACCCCTCGCAGGCGCTCTTGGATATGCTCACGATGCGGGAGAGTTTTCCCACGCTCGCGGGGCGAAAAATAGCTATCCTCGGGGACATCGGGCATTCACGGGTCGCCAAGAGCGATCTTTTCGGCCTGACGAAGCTCGGCGCCGAGGTGACGATGTATGCCCCGCGCACGCTGCTCCCCACGGGGATCGAGCACATGGGGGCGAAAATTTGCAGTTCGCGGGAGGAAGCGGTCGAGGGGGCGGACGTCGTGATGGGCCTCCGCATCCAACTCGAGCGTCAGCATGCGGGCAACTTCCCCTCCCTCGGGGAGTATGCAAAATTCTATGGGGTCGATGAGACGGTCCTGCGCTACGCCAAGCCGGGCGCTCTCGTCATGCACCCCGGTCCCGTCAACCGCGGCGTCGAGCTCACTTCGGCGCTCATCGACGGGGAGACCAGCAAGATCGAAGAGCAGGTGCTCTCGGGCATCGCCGTGCGCATGGCCATGCTCTTCCTGCTCACAAAGGAGGAGATCGCATGATATTACGCGGCGGGACGCTCGTCCTCGAAACGAAAACCGTGCACGGCGATATCCGCATCGCAAACGGAAAGATCGCAGAAATTTCGCCCGCGCTCCTTCCCGAAACGGGGGAGGATGTGATCGATTGTACGGGGCTTTTGGTGATGCCCGGGCTCATCGATATGCATGTGCATCTCCGCGAGCCGGGCTTCGAACGCAAGGAAGATATCGCAAGCGGCGCCGCGGCGGCCGTGAAGGGCGGGTTCACGCAGATCTGCTGTATGCCCAACACCAAGCCCGTCGTCGATAACAAGGTCGTCGTCACCTATATCAAGGCCCGTGCGCGGGAGGTGGGGCTGTGCAAGATCCACCCCATCGGCGCCATCACCGAGGGGCAGGAGGGGAAGACGCTCTCCGCGATCGGTGCGATGAAGCAGGCGGGTGCGGTCGCCCTCTCGGAGGACGGCAAGAGCGTCGCCTCGGCGGGCCTCATGGCCAATGCGATGATGTACGCCGCGGACTTCGGCCTCAAGTGCCTCTGCCACTGCGAAGACGCCTCGCTCGTCGACGGCGGCGTCGTCCATGAAGGGTACTACGCCACGCTCACGGGGCTGAAGGGCTCCATCCGTGCGGCGGAGGACCTCGTCATCGCGCGGGAGATCTGCCTCGCCGAGAGCCTCGATCTTCCCGTCCACATCTGCCACGTCTCGACGTACAGCGGCGTACAGCTCATCCGCGAAGCCAAGGCACGGGGGGTGAAAGTCACCGCCGAGACCTGTCCGCATTACTTCACCCTCACCGACGAGGCCATCAAGGATTTCGACCCCATGACCAAGGTCAACCCGCCCCTGCGCGAGGAGCGGGACCGCCTTGCGATCGTCGAGGGGCTCAAAGACGGCACGATCGACTGCATCGTGAGCGACCATGCGCCCCACCACGCGGACGATAAAAATGTGGAATACAACTACGCCGCATTCGGCATCAGCGGGCTCGAGACGAGCTTCGCGCTCTCCAATGCCCTCGTCAAGGCGGGCGCACTCGACTATTGCGGGCTCGTGCGGCGCATGAGCGCCAACCCCGCGAAGATCCTCTTTTTGGAGGGCGGAAAGATCGAGGAAGGCGCTGCGGCAGATCTTACGGTCGCCGATCCCGACGAGGTGTGGACGGTCGATCCCGCCGCGTTCGTCTCCAAGGGCAAGAATACGCCCTTTGCGGGAAGAGAGGTCTGCGGCAAGATCAAATATACCATCGTCGACGGCGAGATCAAATACAGGGAGGACGGAAGATGATCTTCGATACGCTCATAGCGCAGATCGTCGCACGGCAGGCACCCATCTGTGTGGGGCTGGATACGGCGGCGGAATATCTCCCGCACGGGGCGCAGGGCACTGCGGAGGAACAGGCCGAGGCGGTGTTTGCCTTCAACAAGGGCATTCTCGACGCCGTCTGCGACCTCATCCCCGCCGTGAAGGTGCAGATCGCCTACTACGAACCGCTCGGGGCGGCGGGCATCCGCTGTTTTGTGCGGACATGTGCCTATGCAAAGCAGCTCGGGCTCATCGTCATCGCAGACGCCAAGCGCAACGACATCGGCGCCACGGCGGCGCAGTACGCACGGGCCTTTCTCACCCCCGAAAACGGCGAAAAAACTACTACATCCCCCGACGGATCCATCACGGGCGGCCTTTTGTGCGACCTTCTCACCGTGAACGGCTACCTCGGCTCGGACGGCATCCTGCCCTTTCTTTCCGCATGCAAGGCGCAGGATAGGGGCATCTTCGTGCTCGTCAAGACGAGCAATCCCTCCTCGGGCGAGCTGCAGGATCTGCGGCTTGCGGACGGGCGCAGCGTGTATGAATGTATGGGGGATATGGTCGAGGCGTGGGGCGAAGAAAGCAGGGGGGCCTATGGCTATTCTCGGGTCGGGGCCGTCGTCGGAGCGACCTATCCCGAAGAGGCAAAGGCACTTCGGCGCCGTCTTTTGCATACCTTCTTCCTCATCCCCGGTTACGGGGCACAGGGCGGAAACGCCGAGATGCTCAAAAACAGCTTTGCCGCGGGAGGCATGGGCGGCATCGTCAACAATTCCCGCGGGATCCTCTGCGCCTACAAAAAACGCGGGGGGACCTATATCGATGCGGCGCGGGAAGCCGTCCTCGAAATGAAGGCGGACCTTCTATCCGTGCTCGGAGAGATCCATGATTGAGACAAGGGCGACCGTCCTCGAAAACGTCCGCATTGCGGAAAATATCTATTCGCTCACCTTTGCGACCGAGCAGCCCGTCCCCGTGCGGCCGGGGCAGTTTTGCATGCTCGGCGTGACGGGCTTCCCCCTGCGCCGTCCCCTTGCGATCTGCATGGCCGAGGGAGAGCGCATCACCGTGTGCTATCAGGTGAAGGGGCGGGGCACCGAGATGCTCGCCCGCGGCTATCAGCGGGGGCATACCATCCCCGTGCTCCTTCCCCTCGGCAACGGCTTCTTCGTGCGGCAAGAGGAGAAGAAAGTTGCCGTCGTGGGCGGGGGCGTGGGCGTTTTTCCGCTCGTCTCCGTCATCCGCGCCTATGCCCAAGAGAAGGAGATCTTCTCTTACGTCGGCTTCCGCACCCGCGCCGCGGTGTGCATGCAATACGAACTTCAGCGGAGCAAGGAGCTCACCGTAACGACGGACGACGGTTCCTTCGGAAAGCGCGGGACGGCGGTACAGGCGCTCATGGAAAACATCGGGCGGGTGAAGCCCGACGTCATCCTCTCCTGCGGCCCTCTTCCCATGCTGCGGGCGCTCAAGAATGCCGTGGGGGGGAAGATCCCCGCCTTCGTCTCCCTCGAGGAGCGCATGGGGTGCGGCGTCGGCGCCTGCCTCGTGTGCGTGTGTTCGCTGAGCGGCGGCGCCCATGCCCGCGTCTGCAAAGACGGGCCCGTGTTCGATCTTACGGAGGTAGACCTCAATGGCTGATCTTCGCGTCACGCTCCTCGGGACGGAGCTCAAAAACCCCGTCATCCCCGCTTCGGGCACCTTCGGCTTCGGGCGGGAATTCGCGGAGCTCTACGATATCTCCATGCTCGGCGCCGTCGCCACGAAGGGGCTCACGCTCGAACCCCGTGCGGGCAATCCCACGCCGCGGATCGCCGAGAGCCGCGGGGTCATCTTAAACGCGGTCGGGCTGCAAAATCCCGGAGTGCGGCACTTCATCGAAGAGGACCTTGCTTGGCTTCGTGAGAAGACCAAAGTCATCGCGAACGTCGCGGGGAAGGATGTGGAGGAATACGGGAAGATCTGCGCCCTCCTCGACGGGAAGGTGGATTTCATCGAACTCAACATCTCCTGCCCAAATGTGAAGTGCGGCGGCATGGCCTTCGGGATCCGCCCCGAAAGCATCGAAAATGTAACATGGGTCGCGAAAAACGCCTTAAAGACGACCCCGCTCATCGTAAAACTCTCCCCCAATGTAGAGAGCATCGCCGAGAATGCAAGGGCGGCGGAGCGGGGCGGGGCAGACGCCCTTTCGCTCGTGAATACTTTCACGGGCATGGCGATCGATATCGAACGAAGAAGGCCGATCCTTGCGAACAACACGGGCGGCGTCTCGGGGGCGGGGATCAAACCGATCGCCGTGCGCATGGTCCTTGAGGCCGCCCACGCGGTGAAGATCCCCGTGATCGGCATGGGAGGTATCACCTGTGCGGAGGACGCCATCGAATTCATGATGGCGGGGGCCTGTGCCGTGGAAGTGGGGACGCAGAACTTCACCGACGCCCTCGCCTGCCCCAAGATCATCGCGGATCTCGGAGCATGGTGCGATGCACACGGCGTGGAACGCATCCGAGATCTCATCGGCGCCGCGCGCATGAACGGCTGAAAGGAGGGCATATGCAGAGCTACAAGAAGGAGTTCATTCGGTTTATGGCGGAGAGCGGCGTGCTGCTCTTCGGAGACTTTACATTGAAGAGCGGAAGAAGGGCCCCCTACTTCATCAATACGGGCAAATACCGCACGGGGGCGCAGATCGCCCGTCTCGGCGAATACTACGCCGCCTGCTACGAAGAACACGGGGTGGAGGCCGATGTGCTCGTCGGCCCCGCCTATAAGGGCATTCCGCTTGCCGTCTCGGCGAGCATCGCGCTCGCGCGGCGGGGGAAGGACCTCGGGTACTGTTTCGACCGCAAGGAGACAAAGGACCACGGCGAGGGGGGCATGTTCGTGGGTCATCCCCTGAAAGACGGGGTACGTGTATGCATTATCGAGGATGTGATGACCTCGGGCAAGGCGCTCGGGGAGATCCTTCCCAAGCTCGCCGCGGAGGCCGATATCCGTGTTTCGGCGATGCTCATCTCGGTGGACCGCGAGGAGCGGGGCACGGGGGAGACTTCGGCGGCGGAAGAGGCTTTTCTTCGCTACGGCATCCCCGTCTATTCGGTCGTGACGATGGGGGAGATCGTCGAAGCGCTCGAGGAGGGCATCATTGCGGGGGCGGAATATCTTCCCGCGATGAGGGCTTACCGTGCACAGTACGGCGCCAAAAAGGCGTAAACGGAGGACCTGTATGAAGAATATCCTTCTCATTGCGACGGGCGGGACGATCGCATCCAAGCCCACGGAGCACGGCCTTGCGCCCTCCATTACGCCCGCCGAGCTGCTCTCCTCGGTCCCCGAGATCGCAGAGGTCGCCCGCGTCTCGGAGGTACAGCCCTTCAACCTCGATTCGACGAACATCCGCCCCGCCCATTGGCTGGAGCTCGTGCGCGTCATCGAGGAGAATTATGCGTCGTACGACGGCTTTGTCGTCACCCACGGCACGGATACGATGGCGTATACCGCCGCCGCGCTCTCCTACCTCATCCAGGGCAGCCCCAAGCCCATCGTGCTCACGGGGTCGCAAAAATCCGTGTATCTGCGGGATACCGACGCCCGCAAGAACCTCGCCGACGCCTTTTTCTATTGCGCCGACGACGCCGCTTCGGGCGTGCATATCGTGTTCGACGGCAACGTCATCCTCGGCACTCGTGCGAAGAAGACGCGGACCAAGAGTTACAACGCCTTCTCGAGCATCGATTTTCCCGATATCGCGGTGATGCGGGAGGGCAAGCCCTTCTACTACGTCCGCGAAGAAACGCCTACAGGCCCCCCCGTTTTTTATCACACGCTCGAGGAACGCGTCTTCGTGCTCAAGCTCATCCCCGGGCTCTCGGCGGAGATCTTCGATCATCTCGATACGCATTGCAATGCGCTCGTCGTCGAATCTTTCGGCACGGGCGGCCTTCCCGATTACGGCGGATTTTCCGCACGGCTCGAGCAGTTTGTGCGCTCGGGGAAGACGGTCGTCTTCACGACGCAAGTCGAAAGAGAGGGGAGTGCCCTCGATAAATACGAAGTCGGCTGCCGCCTCAAGGGGCTTCCGCGCGTGCTCGAAGCCCGCAGCATGACGCTCGAGGCGACCGTCGCCAAGCTCATGTGGCTCCTCCCCCAATGCGGCGGGGAGATCGCGGAGCGCTTCTATGCGCCCGTCTGTTTTGATATTTTATAGCGCGGTGTGCCGCGTTGCAAGGAGAAACATATGAATTATCCCAACGTTTTCATCTTCGACCATCCGCTCATCAAGCACAAGGTCTCCATTTTGCGGGAGAAGTCGACGGGCATGAAGGAGTTCCGCGAACTCATCGAGGAGATCACGACGATCATGACCTACGAGGCCATGCGCGAAGTCGAGCTCGTCCCCGTCGAGGTGGAGACCCCCCTCGAAAAGACGGTGCAATACCGCGTCCCCGAGGAGAGCGTCGCGATCGTGCCCATTCTCCGCGCGGGGCTGGGCATGGTGAACGGCGTGCATAAGGTCTTCCCGACGGCCCGCGTGGGGCACATCGGCATGTATCGCGACGAGACGACGCTCGCCCCGCAGGAATATTACTGCAAACTGCCCGAGGGCATCGAGAAGAAGACGGTGTTCGTCGTCGATCCCATGCTCGCGACGGGCGGCTCGGCCTGCGACGCCATCGCTGCCCTCAAAAAGCGGGGGGTGTGCAACATCAAGATGATGTCGATCATCGCGGCGCCCGAGGGTATCCGTCGGCTGGCGACGGCCCATCCCGATGTGAAGATCTACGTCTCCACCCTCGACCGCTGCCTCAACGAGCACGGCTACATCCTCCCGGGGCTGGGCGACGCGGGCGATCGTCTCTTCGGCACCAAGTAATTTTCAAAGCGCAAAAAAAAGCATCCGAAAGGATGCTTCAGATCGCAAAAAACTCACCCCATGTGGTGAGTTTTTGTGTTTTATTGCACGGGGCGGGGGCCGAAGAGCGAAGTGCCGAGGCGGATCATATTCGAACCGTGGGCGACGCACAGCCGCCAATCCCCGCTCATGCCGAGCGAGAGATACTTCACATCGGGGAATTCCGCCCGTGCGCGGTCATAGAGGGCGCGCACGCGGTCGCAAAGGTCTCCGAGCATCGCCGTATCCCCTTCGGCGGGTAGCATCGCCATAAATCCTATGGGGCGTATGTGGTTTTTTCGGGCATTGCGGAAGGCAGAGAGCCCGTCGCGGAGGGGGTAGCCCCCCTTGGACGCCTCCCCCAAGTTGATCTCGATGAGCACATCCTGCACGATCCCGAGCGCCGCGGCCCGTGCTTCGAGCGCGGTGAGGAGTTCATCGCGGTCGAGGGAGTGGATGAGGTCACACTGCCCCACGAGATATTTCACCTTGTTCGTCTGCAGGCGCCCGATGAAATGGCGGGTAACGCCGGGGACCTGTATCGATTTTTCGCGGAATTCCTGCACGCGGTTATCGCCGATATCCGTGATCCCCGCCCGCACGGCTTCCTCGATCTCCTCCCGCGTCCGCGTCTTTACGGCGGCGACGAGGGTGATGGGCTCATGAAAACAATTTCCCCCCGCGATCTCTTGCAGGGTCGCATGGACCGCTTCCGTGATCATGGCCTGCCTCAATATGCCGCGAGGCGCTTTTTGATCGAGGAGATGCCCTGCCGCGCCGCCTTCACCGAAGAGCCGCCCACAGAGTTTCGGGCCTCGGCGGAGGAGCGCACTTTCACGGTCTCGAGGATATCCTCTTCGAAGACGGGGGAAGCCGCCTTGAACTCCTCGAGCGTAAGGCCTTCGAGCTTCTTTCCCGCGGCGATGCAGTCGCGCACGAGCTTGCCCGTCACGGCGTGGGCGTCGCGGAAGGGGACGCCGCGCTTTGCGAGATAATCGGCGACGTCGGTCGCGGTGGAAAAGCCTTCGCCCGCGGCGTCGTACATGACGTTTACGTTGAGGGTGATCTTTTTCATGAGGGCGGCGTAGATGCCGAGGCATTGAAGGAGGGTCGTCTCCGTATCGAAGAACACCTCCTTGTCCTCCTGCAAGTCCTTATTGTAGGCGAGGGGAAGGCCTTTGATCACGGTGAGGAGGGAGACGAGGGCGCCGTATACCCGACCCGTCTTGCCGCGGACGAGTTCGGGAAGATCGGGGTTCTTCTTCTGCGGCATGATGGAGGAGCCCGTCGAATATTCATCGGGGATGTTCCAATAGCCGAATTCCTCGGAGGTGTAGAGGATGGTATCCTCGCACAGCCGAGAGAGATGTGCCATCGCGAGCGAGGCGCAGAAGAGATATTCGGCGACGAAATCACGGTCGGAGACGGCGTCGAGCGCGTTCTGCGAGACGGCGGCAAAGCCGAGGAGCTCCCGCGTGATCTCGCGGTCGATGGGGTACGAGGTCCCCGCGAGGGCGGCGCTTCCGAGGGGCATCACGTTGAGGCGTGCCCTGCAGGCCGAGAAGCGGTCGATGTCGCGGAGGAACATCTCGGAGTAGGCGTTGAAGTACTGCGCACAGTTGATGGGTTGGGCCTTGCGCAGATGGGTGAAGCCCGGCATCAGGTAGTGTACGCTCTCCCTTGCGCGGAGGAGCAGGGCGCCGATGAGATCCTTGAGCGCTCGGATGGCCGCATCGCAGCTGCTACGCACATAGAGGCGCATATCCGTCGCCACCTGGTCGTTGCGGGAACGCGCGGTGTGCAGCTTCTTACCCGTATCGCCGATTTTCTCCACGAGCTCGCCTTCGATGAAGGAATGGATATCCTCCGCCCCCGAAACGGGCATGCCCGCGGCAGCGTCCCGACGGATCTCCTTGAGCCCTTCGCAGATGCGCTTCGCCTCTTCCTCGGTGAGGATCCCGCACGCGCCGAGCATGGTCGCATGGGCGATGGAGGCGTCGAGATCGACGTCGAAGAGCTTTTGGTCGAAGGTGAGGGATTGGTTGAAGGCGTCCGCATCGGCGGAGAGGGGGGTATCGAACCTGCCCTGCCAGAGTTTATTTTTCATGAAGGCCTCGCGTTTTTTCTTTTATACTACACTTTTTTTGCGCAAAAAGCAAGCTATTCGCCGCGGCATTTTTCTTCGCCCGAAAATTTTCCGCGGCGGCGTCCTTCGGACATAATACGTGCGGCGGGCGGCCCTTCGGAAAAAATTTTGAAAACTACTTGACAATTCGGCAAAACACGCCTATACTTTCGGTAAGAGAACTTATGAAGGAGCAAAAAAATGGCAAACAAAAAACTCGATAAGCAAGGCATCATCTTCCTTGCCGCAGCGGCCCTCGGGCTTGTCCTCGCGATCGTCGGTTTTGCGGTCCCGTGGTTCACGTCGAAGATGGAGGTCCTCGGTGAATCCTCTTCCGAGACATACGGCCTCTTCGCACTCGATGCGAGCAAAGATCTCAGCGATTTCCCGCTTGCCGTCGTGCAGGCCTTCGGTACGGTCGCCTTCATCTTCTCGCTTCTCACGTGCGGGCTCGTCGTGATCGAAGTAATAGGCATTCTGAAGCCCAACTTCATTCTGAACATCGCCGTGCTCGGCCTCACCGCGGTTTTCGCCGTGCTTGCGATGATTTTCGCCCTCGTCTTCGCGGGGCAATATGGCTCCGTAGGCGGCTTTGTGGCAAGCGGCGCCTTCGTCACCAATGCGGGAAGCTATCTGCTCCTCATCGGCGCATTGCTTACGAGCGTCCCGCTCGCCCTGATGCGGAAGTAACCGCAAGTTCTACCCCGCCGCGGAGCACATCCGCGGCGTTTTTCTATGATTTTTCCTTGACAGACCCCCCGCCTTTCATGTAAAATATTGTTATGGTAATTTTGGGATTGGACCCGGGCTACGGGACCATGGGCTACGGCATCATCGAACGCGACGCGCGTGGGAACTGCTTCCCCGTCGATTACGGCGCCGTGAAGACGCCTGCGGGCGAAAACTTTGCCGTGCGGCTCTGCATGCTCGAGGAGGGCGTCAACGCGCTCTTCGATAAATTTCATCCCGAGGAAGCGGCAATGGAGGAGCTCTTCTTCTCCAAAAACGTGACGACGGGCATTGCCGTCGCCCATGCGCGCGGGGTGATGCTGCTCACCTGCAACAAGCGCTGCGGCAGGATCTTCGAGTATACGCCCAACCAGATCAAGCAGGCGCTTACGGGCTACGGCGGGGCAGACAAGGGGCAGATGCAGCGGGTCGTCGCCTCGCATCTGCGGCTGAAGACCATTCCCCGTCCCGACGACGCGGCCGATGCGCTCGCCGTGGCGCTCTGCCATGCGTTTACGAACAGGTTCGCGAGCATGTTCGGCGTAAAATAAAAGGCCATCTTCAGGCCCCCTTCGGGAAATCGTGCAAGCCCGTTCGCGGGGGACCTATGTAGTTTATTTCGCTATCCCAAGGGGAAACACGAAAGCCCGTCGAAACAAAATACTATCCTCATCGGTAGAAGTAAATACCATACCCTTAGGCAAAACAAAACACCGTACCCCCCGTGGTAGGGCCGCACCGTGGCCTCCGTGGTAGGGCCATACAGTGCCCCCTCCGCGGGAGGGGGGAGGGGGGGTGGGAAGGAGTCATCATGATCGGTTATCTGAAAGGAAAAGTCAAGGATATCACTGCGGAATACGTCCTTTTGGAAGTGAACGGCGTCGGATACGAAGTCGTCTGCTCGGGGGCGGCGTTTTCCCGTCTTTCGGGGCTGCGCAGCGGAGAAGAGGGGGAGGTGTATACGTTTTTACGCATCTCCGAGAGCGACATCACCCTCTTCGGATTCGCCGACCGCAGAGAGAAAGAACTCTTTTTGCGGCTGACTTCGGTACAGGGCGTGGGGGCCAAGATGGCGATCGCCATTCTCTCTTCGATGCGCCCGAGCGAGGTCTCCGAGGCCATCGCCATGGCCGATACAAAGCGGTTGGCGGCGGCAAAGGGCGTCGGCAAAAAACTCGCCGAACGCATCATTTTGGAGTTGCACGGCAAGATCTCGGCCGATGAGCTCTTGGGCAGCGATTCTGTGGGCGGAAGAGTCTCTCTTCCCTCCGCGAGCGAAGACGACGACGCCGTTTCCGCGCTCATGGGGTTGGGATTTACGCGCCAGGAGAGCGCACAGGCCGTCACCAAAGCCAAGGCACAGGGCGCGAAGACGGTGGAAGATATCCTCGCCCTCGCCCTCCGCGGCATGTAACGCGGCACCGAAGGAAAAACGGCAAGGAGGAACACCATGGAATTCTTTTGCAGTTCTTGCAACGCGCCGCTCACGGAGCTGGTGAAGCAGTCTAAAAACGGGGTCGTCATATGCAATTATTGCGGGGCGCCGCGTACGATCCCCAAGAAGGAGACTTCTCCCGCCGCGCTCTCCTTCCTCCGCATGGGCGAGCACGATTTGGATACCTGTAAATTTGAAGACGCCTTAAGCGCCTACCAGAAGGCCGCCGAGCTCGATAAAGAGGAACCCGAAGCCTATTTCGGCATGGCGCTTGCTACATATAAAGTCCAATATCTCAAAGATGAAGTGCGTGGGTGCCTGCAGCCCATTTGCCACGAAATTTCGGAAAATGTCTTTACCGACGATGGGAATTACCGCAAGGCGCTCCAACTTGCCACGAGCGAGCAAAAGCGGATCTATCGCGAACGGGCGATGGAGATCGATACCATTCGGGATGAGTTCTATAGTCTCCAAAAGAGCGGGTTAGATTACGACTGCTTCCTCTGCGTGAAAGTCACTTCCGAGGATGGCAGCAATACACAGGATAGCCACGAAGCTTTGCGCCTCTATCACTATCTCAAAGAAAAGGGGTACACCCCCTTCTATTCCGAAGCGATCATGGGCGAGCGCATGGGTTCGGATTACGAGGCGCACATTCTTTACGCGCTCTATACCTCCGAGTGCATGCTCATTGTATGCAGTGATGAGGAGTACTTAAAGACCAAATGGGTGAAGAATGAGTATACCCGCTTCTCGGCGATGATCGCAAACGAGGAAAAGGAACGGGACGCGGTGACCTTCGTCTATCGCGGGAAGCCCATCGAAAAGCTGCCGGGGAGAAACGGCAAACTGCAGGGCATCGACCTTGCCAAGCCCACGGCCTACGCCGCCATTGCCGATTACGTCGAGCGTCACACGCCCAAGGCGAGAGCGCGGCGGGAAGCCGAGAAGGCGCGGCGCAATGCCGAAGCGGAAGCGCGGGCGCGCGAATTCGAGGAGATGAAGCGCCGCCTCGAGGAGAGCGAACAGCGCCGTATCCAAGAGGAAGAAGCGCGGAAGAAGGAGGAACAGGCACGCGCACAGGCGAACGAGGAGAAGCGCAAGGCCGAAGAGGAGGCAAGAAACAGGGAGCTTTCCGAGCTCAAGGAAAAACTTGCACAGATGGAGCGGGAACGCGCTTCGGCGGCCTCCCCCGCAAATTTATCGCCCGCAGAGCTCCTCGCCATGATGCGGAAGGCCGAGGAAGACGAAAAGCGCCGCGCGGAGGAAGAGAAGCGTAGGGCCGAAGAGGAAGCCCGCCGTAAAGTAGAAGAGGAGAAGCGGAGAGCCGAAGAAGAGGCCCGCCGCAAGGCCGAAGAAGAAAGGCGCCGCATAGAGGAAGAAGCTCGTAAAGCCGAAGAAGAAAAGCGTAGAGCGGAAGAAGAAGCACGCCGCAAGGAAGAAGAGGAGAAGCAGCGTTTAGAGGAAGAGCGTAAGCGCCGCGAGGAAAGGGAGCGCAAACGCCGCGAGGAAAGGGAGCGTATCCGCCGTGAGGAAGAGAAACGCCGCGCTTATCTCTCGCAATTCGATATAGCAGATGGGGTCTTAATAAAATACAAAGGGACCGAATCCGAAGTCGTGATCCCCGATGGCGTGACTTCGATCAAATATACTGCATTCGATTATTGCAAAGCCAAAAAAATCACGATTCCGGGCAGCGTTAAAGACATTGACGAAGCATATAGTTGGTTTTTCCGTGAATGCAAAAATTTGCAAAGAATCGAAGTGGCGGAGGATAATCCCAAATATAGCAGCCAAGACGGAATTTTATATAATAAAGAAAAAACGAAAGTTATCTTTGTCCCGGAAGCGATCAAAGGGTCGATCACGATCCCCGATAGTTTGTTCGAGTTAAATTCTCGCATTTTGTTCAGCCTCGGCTTGACAGAAATCAAAATTGGGGCAGATAATCCTAAATATTGCTGTGAAGACAGGATAATATACAACAAAAATAAAACGGAATTGGTTGGCACTTCACCCGCGATCAAGGGCGAACTAACGATACCCGATAGCGTGACTTCGATCAAAGACTATGCTTTTTGTTTTCGGAGCGGACTTACTAAGGTCGTAATTCCAAATAGGGTGACAAAGATAAACAATAGTACGTTCAGCAGTTGTGACGGGCTGAAGGAAGTCGTTATTCCCAAAAGCGTCGCCTCTATCGGCGAGGAGGCGTTTCAAGGCTGCGAGTCGCTTACCAAAGTTACCATTCCGATCGGCGTGACTTCGATCGGCAGAGAAGCTTTTTCAGAGTGCAAGCTTGCTCAGATCACCATTCCGGATCATATGGTCTCGATTGGCGACAAAGCATTTTCCCATTGCAATTCGCTTACCCGCGTCACCATTCCGAAGCGGTTCAAGGGGTTCATGAACGGTGGACTGAAGAAGATCTTCGGAGATCGATGGAAGGAAATACAATTCACTTTTACGGATTAAAACGGAGCGAATATGTTCGAAGACGACGAAAATTTCGATAAGGAGATCCTCTCGGGCGCCAAGGGCGAATACGATATCGAGGAAAACATTCTCCGCCCCAAGACGATGGAGGAGTACGTCGGGCAAGACAAGGTGAAGGAAAACCTTGCCGTGTATATGGCCGCCGCGAAGTCCCGCGGGGAGGCCCTCGACCACGTCCTTCTATACGGCCCCCCGGGGCTCGGCAAGACGACCCTCGCCCACATCATCGCAGGCACCATGGGCACCCAGATCAAGGTGACGAGCGGCCCTGCCATCGAGCGTGCGGGGGACCTCGCCGCCATCCTCACCAATCTCAATGAGGGGGACGTCCTCTTCATCGATGAGATCCACCGCCTCAACCATCAGGTGGAGGAGATCTTGTATTCCGCTATGGAAGACTACGCCCTCGATATCATCGTGGGGAAGGGCCCTTCCGCGCGGAACATCCGCTTCTCGCTCAAGCGCTTCACCCTCATCGGGGCGACGACGCGTGCGGGCATGCTCTCTTCTCCCCTTCGCGATAGGTTCGGCATCATCTGCCGCCTCGAGATGTATTCGCCCGAAGAGCTCAAGGAGATCGTGACGCGCTCTGCTCGTACCCTCGGCATCTCCATCGAGGAGGAGGGGGCCTACGAGATCGCGCGAAGATCGCGGGGGACCCCCCGTATCGCAAACAGGCTCCTGAAGCGGGTACGCGATTTCTCGGCCGTGATGGGGAGCGCCGCCGTCTCGCGCACGGACGCCGATAAGGCCCTCCGCCGCATGGGCATCGATGCGCTCGGGCTGGATGAGACCGACCGCAACCTCATGCGGGCGCTCATCGAGAAATTCAACGGCGGTCCCGCGGGGCTGGAGACGCTCGCGGCGACGACGGGGGAAGACGTCGGAACGATCGAAGATATCTATGAACCCTATCTTCTGCAGCTCGGGTTCATCGCCCGTACCCCCCGCGGAAGGGTGTGCCTGCGCCGCGGTTATGAGCACATGGGGGCGAAAATGCCCGAATCGCTCAAGCGGCAGATGAATCTTTTCGACCTCGGCGACGAATGAATTTATCGGAACTTTCATGAAGACATCGGATTTTTATTACGACCTGCCCGAAGAGCGCATTGCGCAGACGCCCGCAGAGCCGCGCGACAGCGCGCGGCTCCTCGTCTATCATCGGGATACGAAAACGATCGAGCACAAGATCTTTCGGGATGTGGTCGATTATTTGCATGCGGGGGACGTTCTCGTCGTCAACCGCACCCGCGTGCTTCCCGCAAGGCTTTATGCCTTTACGAAGGCGGGAGGGCGCGTCGAAATTCTGCTTCTGAAGCGCCTCGATCTCGACCGCTGGGAGGCCCTCGTAAAACCGGGCAAGAAATGCAAAGAGGGGGTGCGGCTCTTCGTCTCCGAGGAGCTCTCCCTCGAGGTGGAGGGCATCACGCCGACGGGCGAGCGGCACATCCGCTTTTTCTATGAGGGGGCCTTCGAAGATGTGCTCTCCCGCGTGGGGACGGTCCCTTTGCCCCCCTATATCCATGAAAAACTCGCGGACCCGGAGCGATATCAGACGGTCTACAGCAAGGAAAACGGCTCTGCGGCGGCGCCCACGGCGGGGCTGCACTTCACCCCCGAACTTCTATCCCGCATCCGCGAAATGGGGGTAGAAGTCGTCGAAGTGCTTCTCCATGTGGGCCTCGGGACCTTCCGCCCCGTGAAGGTGGACGACGTCGAACAGCATACCATGCACAGCGAGTATTACGAGGTCTCCGCGGCGGCGGCGGACGCCGTCAACCGCGCAAAACGCGAGGGGCGGCGCATCATCTGCGTGGGGACGACTTCGGTGCGTACCCTCGAGACGGTCGCCACGCAAGAGGGCTTCGTACATGCGGGAAGCGGCGAGACGAGCATTTTCCTCTACCCGCCCTACAAAATGAAGTGCGTGGATGCGCTCATCACCAACTTCCATCTCCCAGAGAGCACGCTGCTCATGCTCGTCTCCTGCCTCTGTTCCCGCGAGGAAGTTCTGCATATCTACGACGTGGCCGTGAAAGAGCGGTATAGATTTTTCTCCTTCGGCGACGCTTGCCTTTTTCTATAAGCGGCGCATTCCGCCCACCCCCCTACCCCCTCCGATGGAGGGGGTACGCGCGGGATTGCCGTGGAGGGGGACGTGCACGGAATAAACGATATAGGTACCCCGACTTTGCGTGGGCACGCACCCTCATTCCGAGCGTAGCGAGTGAATCTTAAAGTACTTCCCGCCGAGATAGGCTACAAGATCCGCTCCCTCGGCTACGCCTCGGTCGGGATGAAGTCGCTAATGATGCGCGCCGTCGTATTCCGCCCACCCCCCTACCCCCCTCCAATGGAGGGGGTCTCGCACGGGATTGTTGTGGAGGGGGACGCGGGATAGGCTTCGGAGGGGGCATGCGGGATAGGCGATGATCGTTTTTATGCGAAAACACGGCGGAGGACCGCCGTGTTTGTGTGTGAAGTATGAAGGCTGTACGTTTTGTGCTTCAAGCGAGCGGACGAGCTCGAGTTATGCTTCAAGCGAGCGGATGTGCTCGAGCAGGGTCTGCGCCTCGGTCACCGCGCCCTTCACAGAGGGGTGCCCCTGTCCGCCGTCGGTGCTCGCAGGGAGGGTACAGTAGGTGATATTTTCATCGCCGAGGGCCGCGATCGCATTCGTAAAGCTCGTCTTTACGGTGGGCGTCTCGCCCATCATGCCATAGACGCACACGATCTTCGCCTCGGGATTGGAGGCGCGGATGAGGGTGAGAAGTTCGGTGTAATCGGCCTGAAGCGCGGCGGGGGTGTAGCCCGGATCTGCCGCGAGTGCGCTCGCATCGTTGGTGCCGAGGCCGACGACGACGATATCATAAGGATCTTTGATCTTATACTTCCCCGCATGGGTGGCCGAGTACTGCCCGTACATCTCGATGGCGTTGATGGCGAGGAACTTCTTGGATTTGGTGCAGATGGCCTCGGTCGCGACGAAGGAGAAGTCTGCGTCGAGCTCCTGTGCGGTGAGATAGGCATAGCACTTTGCGACGTCGGAATTCTCATTGGCGTTGAGCGTGGAGGGATCGGCATAGATCCCCGCGCCCACCGTGATGGAGTCGCCCACAAATTCCATACGCAGGCGGTCCTTCTTCTCGGGGCGGAGGAACTTCCCGTCCGTGGAGACGTGGTTGACCGTGATCGTACCGCACCACGAGCTCGTGGCCTTGATGAGGCGCACGGTGTGTACGCCCTCCTCGAGCCCTTCGGCGATCGTGTATTCCTTCGTGCGGTCGACGTGGATAAATTTACCCTCCTTGTCGTCGTCGACGAAGGTGTGGATATAGAGATTTGCGGGACTGGGTTCGAGTTTTACCTTGAGCTCGGTGCCGTAGAAGGTGAAATCCGCCCCCGTCGCGGCATGGTCGAGGATGAGGGCCTTGGAACGGGAATACGTCTTGGTGTACGTCCGCCCGAAGAGGCGCATATCTTCTTCGTTGAAGAGATTATAATCCTCTTCGGAGACAACATTGGGGTCGTCGTTCGTGCAGGCAAAGAGCGCGGCGCAGGGCAGGATCATCGCCGCGGCGAGAAGCATGGCGGTCCATCTGTGTTTCATGGGGGTACCTCCTTATTTTAAGACCTTGTTTTTGATGTGCTTCACGAGGTTGCTCGCATATTTTGCATGCGCCTCGGCGCTCGGATGCGCTTGTGCGCCCGCTTCGTTTTTGAACATTCGCAGCTGCGTAATGTTTTCGTCGCCCGTCGCATTGATCGCCGCCGTGATGATGGTTTGGGCCTGCGCCGTATCCGAGGCGGGCATCATGCCATAGACGCACACGATCTTCGCCTTGGGCTGTTTTTCACGGATGAGGCGCAGAAGGTCGGCGTAGTCATCCTGAAACTGTGCGACGGTGTAGGGGAATTTGTCGCTCGTCGCATGCCACATGTCGTTTTCCCCGAGGCCTACGATGACGATATCCGCCTCGAACTGCGAGAAGTCGTAGTCCGCTTTGTTCGAAATGGAGAGATGGGGGTAGCAATCGTAGATGCTCGGGTTATCCTTCACGCAATACCCTTCCTGCGCCATGATGGAGAAATCCGCGTCGAGCGTCTGTGCCGTGAGATAGGCATACGCCTTGGTGGGGTCGGAATTCTCGATGGTCTGGCCGCCGTCCGAAGATTTGCCGAGGGCGCCCGCGCCCGCCGTGATAGAGTCGCCCACGACCTCGATCTTGAGCGCGGGATGTTCGGGGGCGGCAAAGAAACTGCCGTCGGTCTCCACCCCGCTCTTGAGGGTGAGGGTGCCGTATTGCGGGCTCGTGGCCTTGAGGATCCTCGCGATGTGCAGGCCGTTTTCGAGGCCCTCGGCGACGGTCACCTTGCCCGCCGATTTGATGCGGGAAGTCGTGCCCTCGCTCTCGCCGTCGAGGAAGGTGCGGATCATGCCGTTGCCCGAGGCGAAGGTCACTTCGAGCTCGGTGCCGACGAAGGCGATCTCCAGCCCCGTGCACACGTTATCGAGCACCAAGTTGTTGTTTTGGAAATACGTCCTGCCGTAGAGGTTTACGGCCTCCTCGCTGAAGGCGTTCACCTTGCTCTTGGCGGTGGCGCCGAGCACTTCGAGCTTTGCTTCGGCCGTGACGGCCGTCCCGCCCTTGGGGGTATAGCTGGCCGTGACCGTCGCCGTGCCCGCCTTCAGGGCCGTGACCGTCGCCCCGTCGATCGTGGCGATCGTGGGATCGGAGACGGTGTAGACGGCGGAAAGCTCGGTGGACTTGCCGTCTTGGAAGACGGAGGCGGAGAGGGTGGCGGTGTTCGAAACGTCGCCCTCGGCGAGAAGATAGCGGCTCTCCTCGAACTGCACGGTGTAGGTCTCCGTGGGGACGGGGTCGTCGTTCGTGCACGCGACGAGCGAGAAGGCGAGCGCGGCGCCGAGCGCACATACAATGAATTTTGCGGCGGATCTCATGGATCTTCATCTCCTTGTTTGGGGTTTGTTCCATTATAACGTACGCGAGGGGAAAAGTCAATGCGTTGTGACAAAAAAAGAAAAAAATTTTCACCGTTTTCGCGGGAAGCGCTTGACAAAGCGGAAAATACAAGTAAGATAGAAGTACGATACAAAAAATTTCCCGAAAAAGCGGTGCCGAAGGAGCATCATGCAGAGTAAATTTTCATTCGAATTACAGAAGGTCGACCCCGAGACGGGGGCGCGGGCGGGGATCTTCCACACGCCGCACGGCGATATCGAGACGCCCGTCTACATGCCCGTCGGGACGCAGGCGACGGTGAAGGGGATGCTTCCCCGCGACCTCGAAGAGATCGGGACGCAGATCCTGCTCTCCAACACTTATCATCTCTATATGCGCCCCGGCGACGAGCTCATCGCGCGGGCGGGCGGGCTGCACAAATTCATGAATTGGGAGCGCCCCATCCTCACGGACAGCGGGGGATTCCAAGTCTTCTCGCTTGCCGCGCTCAACAAGATCACCGACGACGGGGTGACCTTTTCCTCCCATGTCGACGGCAGCCGCCACGTGTTTACGCCCGAGAAGGCGATGGAGATCCAGCATAACCTCGGATCGGATATCATGATGGCCTTCGACCAGTGTTCGGAATACGGCTACACCCATGCGCAGGCCGAGGAGGCCATGCTGCGTACGGCCAAATGGCTGGACCGCTGCTACCGCGCGCACGACAGCGAGGAGCAGGCGCTCTTTCCCATCGTGCAGGGGAATTTCTATTCCGATCTCCGCAAGAAGTCCCTCGAACTCACCCTTCCCTACGTGAAGCACGGCATCGCGATCGGCGGGCTCTCGGTGGGAGAACCCAAGCCCCTCATGTATTCCCTGCTCGAGGAGCTCAAACCCCTTTTACCGATAGGGGTCCCCCGCTATTTGATGGGCGTCGGCTCTCCCGATTGCCTCGTCGAAGGGGTGCTGCGCGGGGTGGATATGTTCGACTGCGTGCTCGCGACCCGCGTCGCCCGCAACGGCACCGCGCTCACATCGCGGGGCAAGCTCGTCGTGCGGAACGGGAGATACAAGGAGGACTTCACCCCCCTCGATCCCGCCTGCGACTGCTACACCTGCACTCACTACACGCGGGCCTATCTTCGCCACGTGCTCAATGTGGGGGAGATGATGGGGGGCATGCTGCTCTCTTTGCACAACATCCGCTATCTGCATACCCTCATGCGCGGCCTTCGGGAGAGCATCCTCGGCGGATACGTGAAGGAATTCGTGCGCGAATTTTACCGAAAACAGGCGGAGGGGGACGAAAAAGCCCAATAGGCCGAAGAAATCTCGCCAAAAGCCCGAATTCGAGGCCGAAAACGCTTGCAAAATTCCCCGAAAAAGGGTATGATATTCCAAAAGGAGATAAAAATGTTTTTCTTGCAATTATTGGATGACACCCCCGCAACGTCGGAGACACCTGCTCCCGAGAACCCCTTGACGGGCTATATTCTGCTTGCGGTCGTCGCAGTGCTCCTCGTCGGGCTCATGCTCTGGATGTTTTTGGGCGGAAGAAAGGGGCGTGCCGGCGATAAGGAATATATGGAAGCCATCGAGGCGCTCGCCCCCGGCAACAAGATCATGACGACGGGCGGCCTGTGCGGCGTCGTCACCGAGGTGTGCGACGACGGTACGATCATCGTCGAGACGGGCTCCGAACATTCGGGGAAATCTTACCTCAAGATCGCAAAAGAATGCATCTATCAGACGGATGCGAAGGGCCCCACGCAGATCGCGCGGGAAGAGATCGAGGCCAAGCGCCGTGCCGAAAAAGAGGCAAAGGCGGCCGAGAAGGCGGCGAAGTCCGCCAAGGCGCCCGAACAGCCCGCACCTTCCGCGCAGGAAGCGCCCGAGGAGGCGCCGCAGGATCCTCCCGCGGAAAAATAATGGAATGAACCGAGCCGCCTCCGCATAACGTATAGCGTATGCGGAGGTTTTTTATGGAGCAGAAAATAAAAAATGCGGGGAAGGAAGTTGCGCTTGCCGCCGTCTCGGCGACGGCGTTTTATCTCTTCGCGGCGGCGATCTTCGCCGTGATCGTGAAGCATTGCACGCTCTCCGAGCTCTCGGTGGCCGCCGTGAGCTGGTGCCTGAAAGGGCTGGGGGCCTTCACGTTTTCTCTCATTTTCGTGCACATGGGTCGTGCTTTTTTCAAGGGAGCGGCGGCGGGAGCGCTCTTTTCCGTTCTCGCCCTCTTCCTCTTTGCGGCGATCGGCGGCGGATTTTATCTTACGGCGCTCTTCCCCGCCGAGCTGCTCTTTTCGGCCGCGCTTGGGGGGCTCGGCGCAGTGCTCGGGGTAAAATTACGAAAAGAGGGCTAAAACACTTGCAAAATGTGCGGCAAGGGAGTATAATAGAAAAAAACGATTGAGGTGATACCTATGATCAAGACCATCGCGAAGCCCGCAGAGCGCAAACAGACTGCCTGCGGCGAGTGCAGGAGCACCTGCCAGAGCGCCTGCAAGACGAGCTGCACGGTCGGCAACCAGTCCTGCGAGCGCATCACGCGCGAGCAGAAGATCGAGCGCAAATAACGCTTCGGCAAACTTTCGGAGCGACGGTACGCCGTCGCTCTTTTGTCGTGAGCATTCGGAAAAAAACCGATGAGACACATCTTTACATATCACGATAAGCATTATATCTATGACGTCGGCAGCGGCAGTTTGCACGAATGCGACGAGGCGACGGCCCGTCTTCTCAAAGGGGAGAAGACGGAGATCTCCGATGAAGCGCTCAAAGTCGCCCTCGAAGAGATCGAGGGGCTGCGCGCGGAAGGCCTGCTCGACGCCCCCGAACCCCGAGAGCGCCCCATCAAATCGCACGAGGTGAAGGCCCTCTGCCTGCACGTCTCCCACGATTGCAATCTGCGCTGCAAATATTGTTTCGCCGATGAGGGCGCCTACCATTCCGCCCGCGAGGTCATGTCCTTCGAGACGGCCAAGGCGGCGATCGACTTTCTGCTGAAGAACAGCGGCAAACGCAAGGTGCTCGAGGTGGACTTCTTCGGCGGCGAACCCCTCATGAATTTGGACGTGGTGAAAAGGACGGTCGCCTATGCCAAGGAAGAGGGGGCAAAGCTCGGCAAGAAGTTCCTCTTCACGACGACGACCAACGCCCTTCTGCTCGACGACGAGACCATAAAATTCTTCAATGAGGAGATGGAGAACGTCGTCCTCTCCCTCGACGGGCGCAAGGAAGTGCACGACGCCGTCCGCAAGACGGTCAACGGCAAGGGCAGTTTCGACGCCGTGCTTCCCCATATCCGGAAATTCGTACAGATGCGGGGGGAGAAGTCGTATTACGTCCGCGGCACCTTCACGGCCAAGAACCTCGATTTTTCCGAGGACGTGCTCTTCCTCGCCGACTGCGGCTTCCGAAATATCTCGCTCGAGCCCGTCGTCACGGATATCGAAGAACTTGCGATAAAAGAAGAACATCTTCCCGCCATCGAAGCCGAATACGAGAAGCTGTGCGACGCCTACATCCAACGGGAAGCGGAGGGCAAGGGCTTCTTGTTCTTCCATTTCCAGATCGATCTCGAGGGCGGGCCCTGCCTTGCGAAGCGCGTCTCGGCGTGCGGCGCGGGGAACGAGTATTTCTCGGTCGTCCCGAGCGGCGATATCTATCCTTGCCACCAGTTTGCGGGGGACAAGGAATTCAGGATGGGCAACGTCTTCGAGGGGGTACTCGACGAGGGCATCCGCAGCCGCTTTGCGGAAAACAGTCTCTTCACGCGGAACAAGTGCGGCGACTGTTTCGCCAAATACATCTGCTCGGGGGGGTGCAGCGCCAACAATTATCACTACGCGGGCGACCTCAACGAACCCTACCCGATCACCTGCGTCATGATGAAAAAACGGATCGAATGCGCGATGCACGTCCTCGCGGAGCGAAAATCCCGCGAAAAATAACAGAAAAATCCAGAAAAGTTTTTCATGCGGCGCATTTCGGCTTGACGGCGCGCCGCATTTTTTATATAATGTAGAAAGTGAGTTTTCGGAAAGACGATACTTCTCACGGTTCCCGCTCACATACAGGAGGAGGCAATGAGCAAGATCAAATCGGCGTTGGCGCTCGCATTGATCACGGTCGTATTGCTCGGGCTGTGCTTCATGTGCACGGTCTCGTTCTCATACGGCACGGATAACATGTACACGTTCAACTCCGTCATCAGCATGATGGAAAAGGATTCCCTGCTCGGCGGCGGACTCGCCGACGGGGTGAACTATGTCGGCGGCGGCTATTCGGCAGTCTTCTATCCCGAGGGCGTCATCTCCGCACAGGAGTATGAAGACAACCTCGAGGAACTCGAGACCGCAAGCGCGGAAGCTGCCGCGGACAAGAAGGATGAGGCCGAGAAGGCGGTCAAGGAGTACAAGGAAAAGTACACCGCCTCCGAATCGGGTTCGCTCTACTTCGAGACGGAGACCGTCATGGAAGACGGCGAGATCTCGGAGGAGTTCGGCGAGAAGCTCTCCGCGGCGTGCGAGCTCATGCGCAGCCGTCTTGAGCAATACCGCATCGAGGGTGCCCGTATCGACCTTCGCGATGGCTATACCATCGAGATGTACCTGCCCCGCCTTTCGGGCGGACAGGCCGTCGCGTTCGGTTATTTCTCCGCGATGGGCGAGTTTACGATGGCGTACGGCGCCGATGAAGACAGCGCCCAGCCCCTGCAGCTCAAGACGGGCGAGACCGTCCGCGACTACGTGAAGGGTGCCCGTGCGATGACCAACGGCACCACGTCCTTCGTCGCGATCAGCTTCACCAAGAAGGGCAGGAGCACCGTCGCAGGGTGGACTTCGGGGGCCGCCGAGACCAACGGCAACCTCTATTTCTACGTCGGCGAGCGTGCCGTCGTCTCCCTCCCCGTGAGCGAGGCGATCGATCAATCCACGCTCTACATCAGCGGAAGCTACACCGACGATACGGCAAGGGCCGTCGCGGTGACGATCGATACCGCGCTGAAGGGCACTGCGCCCGAGCTCACGCTCACCCTCGGGCAGGCGACGCGGCTGGGGGCTTCCCTCGGCGATCTCGCCCTGCCTCTGCTCTATGCGGCGTTCGGCGTGCTGTTTGTCGGCATGATGATCTTCTTCTTCATCCGCTACAGGATGCTCGGGTTTGTCCAGCTCTACACCTTCCTCATCTACTTCTTCCCGATGGTGCTCTGCGTTTGGGCGGTGCCCATGCTCCACCTCGGCTACGAGACCGCGCTCGCCGTGCTCTTCGGCGCCGCGCTGCTCTCCATCTCGCAAGTCATGGTCTATGAGACGGCGAAGAAGGAATTCGCCCTCGGCAAGAACATCACGGTCGTCGTGAAGACGGCGTATAAGAAGACCTTCTGGCACATCTTCGATCTGCACATCGCAGTCGCCCTTCTTGCCGTCGTTACCTTCCTCATCTCCCTCGCCGAGCTGCGCGTGTTCGCCCTTGCGCTCACGCTCGCGGCCGTCTTCTCGGGGCTGTGCGCCCTCGCCGTGGGCCGCTTCCTCTGGGCCGCGCTCATGACGTTTGCCCGCAACAAGGGCAAGTTCTGCAACTTCCGTTCGGAGGTACAAGAAGATGAATAACAAGAGATCCCGTTTCTTTCCGCTCTTTTTGGCGATCTCCGCCGTCATCATTATCGCGGGGATCCTGCTCTATGCGTTCATCGGGTTCAACACCTCGCCCGACCGCCCCGCGGCCTACACCCTTGAGGTGAAGTACGGCGTCGTGATCGGGAACGATGCAGACCAGCAGGAGAAAGTGCGCGAACTCGCCGAGAGTTCCATGGAAAAGCACGGCATCGTCTTCTCCGAGGGCGTGACCGCTCCCGTCGTCGACGGCGATTCCCTCGCCGAGACCACGGATACCATCCTCTCCTACGAGCTTGCGGCCTCTTCCGACGAAGCGGCGCTGAAGGCGGTCGTCGAAGAGATCAATGCGATGGAAGAATATCGCGGCGCACGCGTCTACGCGAGCTACCATCACCTCGAAGAGCTGCGTTATTTCGAGGCGGAATGGCGTGCGGCCGTCGCCCTTGCCGTGGCGGCGATCGTCGCCCTCGGCTATGTGACCATCCGCTTCGGCGTGAGCTGCGGCGTCGCCGGGCTCGCCGTGATGGCGCACGACGTATTGCTTTCGCTCTCCATCCTCGCCGTGGCGCGGATCCCCGTGTATGCCTTTGCGCCCGCCGTGTATGCGGGTGTGGCGGCGCTCGTCTCCGTCGTCCTCTGGCTCGTCGTCTGCATGCGGCTCCGGGAGAAGTTCAAGTCCGAAGAATATGCATCGATGAACGCCGGCGACGTCGTGCGTTCGGTGATGGACGGGGCGCTCCTGCCCGTCTGCCTTACGGCGGCGGTGTTTGCGGCCGTCGTGTGCGTCTTGGGGCTCGTGGGCGTCGTCGGGACGATGGGCGTCGTGCTTCCCGCACTCGTCTCGGTCGCGGTCCCCGTGTATTCCACGCTGCTCATCGCACCCAATATCGTCGTCCCGCTCAAGCGGATGTTCGATAAGCGGAAAGAGGCAAAGAAGGGCGGCTATGCCGCCGTGAAGAAGGGCGCACAGAAATCTGAGTGACCCCGAACTGAATAAAGTACGGCGGGGGGCTCCCCGCCGTTTTTTCAAAGACGATGAAGAAACTTGTCCGCGAATTTGATTTTTCGCCCGAACAACTGCATGCGGCAGAGTGCCTTGCAAGCGAGATCGGCGTCACCGTCACGACGGCGTGCGTCCTCTATGCGCGCGGGGTGGATACCCCCGAGAAGGCCCGCCGCTTTCTTGCGCCCTCCGAAAAGAACTTCCTCTCGCCCTTCCTCTTGAAGGGCATGCGGGAGGCGGTGGAGCTCATCACGCGCGCCCGCGATGAAGAATGGCGGGTGGCGGTGTTCGGCGATTACGATGCGGACGGCATCGGCGCTTGCGCCATCCTCTCCCGTGCGCTCAGGCAGTTCGGCATCGAGGCCTATCTCTATGTCCCCGAACGCAAAGAGGGCTACGGGATGTCGCCCGAGGCGATCGACCGCATCTTCGATGACTTTTTGCCCGATCTCGTGATCACGGTGGACTGTGGTATTTCCAACCGCAAAGAAGTCGAATATATACGCGAACAGGGGGCGGACGTCATCGTCACCGATCACCATGAACTTCCCGACGTCCTGCCCGATTGCATCGTCATCAACCCCAAGCTCGGCGGCGATTACCCCTATGATAACCTCTGCGGTGCGGGCGTCGCCCTCAAGCTCTCGCAGGCGCTCATCGGGGAGAAGGCCAACGAGCTTGCGGATTTTGCCGCACTCTCCACGGTGGCAGACAGCGTCCCCCTCGTCGGGGAGAACCGCGATATCGTCGCCGTGGGCTTAAAACGCATCGAAAAGGCACCCCGTCTAGCCTTTTCCGCCCTTCTCGGGAAGACGGGGGAGGTCACCGCGCAGACGCTCGCATATTTCCTCGCCCCCCGCGTGAACGCCGCGGGAAGGATGGGGGACGTGCAGGCCGCGCTCAAGCTGTTCACGACGGACGACGAGGAGGAGATCGCCTCCCTTGCCGTCGCATTGAATGCCTACAACGCCGAACGGCAGCGCTATTGCGATGAGCTCTGCGCACAGGCACATGCCCAGATCGCCGAAGAGGGGGCATACGGCAATGTCGTCATGCTCGCGGGCGACCAGTGGAGCGCAGGCTTCGTGGGCATCGCCGCCGCGCGGATCGCCGAGGAATTCGCCCGTCCGACGCTGCTCTTCGGGCGGCGGGGCGGAAGTTTCAAGGGCAGTGCGCGGAGCATCGAAAACGTCAACATCTTCGAGGCCCTCAAGAGCTGTGCGCAGTATATCGACGAATTCGGCGGACACGCACAGGCCGCGGGCGTCAACGTCTCCGAGGAGAACTTCGAATCGCTCGCCCGTGCCCTCGATGAATACATCGGCACCCATTATACGCGGGAAGATTTTCTTCCCACGATCGCCGTCGCGGGGGAGGGGACGGAAGATTTCATCACCGTCGCCCACGAACTCGCCGCCCTCGAGCCCTGCGGCATGGGCAACCGCAGGCCGCTCTTCACCCTCTCCGCAAAGCGGGTGGCGTGTGAGCCGCTCAAGCCGCTCTCGCCCCACCTCGGCTTCAGCATCGGGGGGATGGATCTCGTCTACTTCGGCGGGATCAAGGATCTTGCGCTCCTTCGGAGCGACGTGGAAAAGCAGATCGTGTTTGAATACAACGTCTCCCAATTCCGCGGAAAAGAGCAGGTGAAGGGCTTCGTCCGCTGCGTGCTCTACGACGGCGCAAGCGGCGAAGATATCGAGCTCGACGCCCTCGAGAATTGCCTCAAAAATCTCGCGTTTTCGCAACATGAGGTGAGTTTTTTGCCCGAAGAGGCCCTAAACAGCCTCCTCGCGGAGAAGATCGCATCGTGCGACTACGGGCTTGCCGCCATCGTCTACGACCGCAAGAACCTCGCCCGCTATCCCGCCCTCAAAGAGGTCCCTTCGGAGATCTTCACGCCCTCCTCGGGGAGTCTTCTCAACACCGTCGTCTTTGCGCCGTCTGCAGGCTGCTCGCTTGCGGGCTTCCGCGAAGTCGTCGCGCTCGATGCGCCCGTCGTCTTCCCGCCTGCGGGGCACGCGAAGCTCTATGCGCCCGCAGACGCCCCCGTGATGGGAGCGCTCTCCAAGGTCGCCCATACCCGTGAGGAGCTGCTCGGCGTGTTTTCCGCCCTGCGGGCCGCGGAGGGCTGTGCCTTGGGCTACGGTTATGCCGAGAGCGCACGCCGCCTCGATCTTCACGGATATTCCCGTGAGACGGTCGTCTTCGCGCTCGCCGTCTTCGAGGAGCTCGGCCTCATTTCGACGGCGGAGGGCTATCTCAAGATCTACCGCGGGAAGAAGACCGACCTCGCGAATTCACGCATCTATACGGCCGTCCGCAACTTGAAGGAGCAATGATGGAAGCGATCTTGATGAAGATCTACGAATATTACGTGGGGGAGGAGCGGGACCTGCTGCTTCGCGCACACGACTTCGCACAGGAGGCGCATAAGAACCAGAAACGCGCCTCGGGGGAGCCGTACTTTATCCATCCCTGCGCCGTCGCCGAGATCCTCGTCGAACTCGGGCTCGACGCCGAGACCGTCGCCGCGGCCCTTCTGCACGACGTCATCGAAGATACGCCCGCCACCGAGGAAGATCTTCGCCGCGAATTCGGGGAGGGGGTGCTCACGCTCGTCGAGGGCGTCACCAAGCTCGATCGGATCGTCTTCAAATCGCAGGAAGAGGAGGAAGCCGAGAACTTCCGCAAGATCTTCATCGCGATGGCGAAGGATATCCGCGTCATCATCATCAAACTTGCCGACCGTCTCCACAATATGCGTTCCCTCAACTACCTCTCCCCCGAGCGGCAGAAGAAGATGGCGCAGGAGACGCTCGATATCTACGCCCCCATCGCGGGAAGGCTCGGTATCAGCCAGATCAAATGCGAGCTCGAGGACCTCTGCCTCAAATATCTCGACCCCGAGGCCTTTGAGTACCTCGTCGAAAACATCCACCAAAAGCTCGAAGAACGCAACCGCTTTGTGGATTTCGTCGTCAAAGAGATCAACGCCATGCTCGTCGAATCGGGCATCCACGGCGAAGTGTTCGGGCGGCCCAAGCACTTCTATTCCATCTATAAGAAGATGAAGACGAAGGGCCGTACCCTCGAACAGATCTACGACCTTACCGCCGTGCGCGTGATCGTCGCCACCGTAGACGAGTGCTACGAAGTCCTCGGCAAGATTCACAAGACGTGGAAGCCCGTCCCGGGGCGCATCAAAGATTACATCGCGACCCCCAAACCCAACCTCTATCAATCGCTGCATACGACGGTCGTCACCTCCTTCGGGCAGCCCTTCGAGATCCAGATCCGCACCGAAGAGATGCACCGTACCGCGGAATACGGTATCGCCGCGCATTGGAAATACAAGGAACACCGCGACGAAGAGACCTCCCTCGATCAGCGCATCTCGTGGATCCGTGAGATGATGGATATCCAAGGCGGGCTGCGCGATTCCAAGGAATTTCTCGATACGGTGAAGGGGGAGCTCTACAGCAACGAGCTGCTCGTCTTCACCCCCCGCAGCAAGGTCATTTCCCTGCCCGCCTTCGCGACGCCCGTGGATTTCGCCTATGCCATCCACTCCGAAGTCGGCAACCATTGCACGGGCGCCAAAGTCAACGGCAAGATCGTCCCCTTGAATTCTACGCTCAAGCTCGGGGACGTCGTCGAGATCATCACCTCGCCCACGAGCAAGGGCCCCTCGCGCGATTGGCTCAAATTCATCAAATCGCCCTCCGCGAAGGCCAAGATCAAGGCGTTCTTCCGCAAGGAGACCAAGGAGGAGAACATCCGCCTCGGGCGCTCCATGCTCGAGGAGACGGTCAAGCGCCGCGGCTGTACGCTCGCCGAGATCCTCACTCCCGAGAGCTTCAAAAAGGTCTCCGAAAAACTCTCCTTCGATACGCAGGATGAGATGTTTGCCGCGATCGGCTACGGCGCCGTCTCGTCGACGCAGGTCTTCTTCAAACTCCTCGATTACTTCCGCAAAGAGGCGCCGCAGTCCGTCGAGATCAGGCCCTTCCGCGAAAAACACGATGGGAGCGCCGTCACCGTAAAGGGGACTTCTGGGCTGCTCGTCTCCTTCGCGGGGTGCTGTTCTCCCGTCCCGGGCGACGATATCATCGGTTTCGTGACACGGGGGAGGGGGGTCGTCATCCACAGGAAGGATTGCCCCAACCTCAAGAATGTGGAGGTAGAGCGCCTTCAGCCCGCCGAATGGACGGGCGGCTCGCAGGGATCCCGCTATAAGGTCGCGCTCGTCGTCTCCGCAGAGGAGCAGGGGGCAGCGATCTCTGCGATCTCACAGGCGGTGACGGAGATGAAGATCGCCATCTCCTCCATCAACGGCAGATACGATAAAAACCACGATGCGATCGTGGAAGTCACGGTGAGCCTCTTGAGCAAACAGGATATCGATGTGCTCATCGGCAAGATCAAGACCTATCCCCGCATCCTCGACGTGCACCGCATGAGCAACTGATCCCCCGCCCCTCCGCGATCGGAGAACAGAGCACCCGTCTCCTCCGTGGTTCATCTCTGGCGGTACCCCCCCTACGTCATTTCGACGACCGTAGGGAGGAGAAATCTCAAAGACGAGATTCCTCACCCCTAATGGGGTTACTTCGCGCTACGCGCTCGTGCCGTGCTTCGAAAAACAATAGAAGCCTCGCACGGGGCGGAATGACGTACTGAGCGGCAACTACGAAGTCCGTCCCCTTGCTTCCCCTTTCAGGGGAAGTACCTGCGTCAGCAGGGGATAGGGTTTCCAAAACCCCTCAGTCACGGCTACGCCGCGACAGCTCCCCTAATAGGGGAGCTAAGGGTCGCTCCCCTCAGTCACGGCTACGCCGCGACAGCTCCCCTAAGAGGGGAGACAAGGGTCGCTCGGAATATGCCTCGTCGGTACCCCCCCCTACGTCATTTCGACGACCGTAGGGAGGAGAAATCTCAAAAAGACCACCGTCCCCACAGGAGGGAGCATGCAGATCTTCAAGATCGCGCCCCGCGGATTTGCGGCGAATACCTATCTTCTCACCGAAGACGGCGAAAACGCGGTCGCCATCGATCCCGCACAGCCGCACGTCTTGGAAGCGGCAAAAGAGCGGGGGCTGTGTGTAAAATTCGCCCTTCTCACCCACGGGCATTTCGACCATGTGGGCGGGTGCGCGGCGCTATGCTCCGCGGGCGCGCAGATCGGCTGCCTCAAGACGGCGTCCCGCATCCCCGATCTCGGCGATCTTTTCGGGGCGCCCGTCGCCGATTATCCCATAAACTTTACATATGAGGGCGGAAAACCCTTCGAGCTTTGCAATATTTCCTTCCTTCCGCTCGCCACGCCCGGGCATACTTCGGATGGCTGCTGCTATCTCGTAAAACCCGCCGATCCCGAAGAAAGAGGGGGGTACGTGGGTCTTTTTTCGGGCGATACGCTCTTTGCGGGCAGCATCGGGCGGAGCGATCTTCCCACGGGGGATGAGAAAAAGCTCTTCGAAAGTTTAAGCATGCTCAAGGCGCTTCCCTTCGACGGCGCCGTCTACCCCGGCCACGGGGAAAATACCACGCTCGCGGAGGAACGCCTCCGCAACCCCTACCTCAGATGATGACGACCAACGAACCCTTTTTGCAACCCGAGCTCATGGACGTCGTCCGCCTCTTCGACGGAGCGGATGCGCTTGCGATCGGGCATATTTTTTCCTACGACGGGGCAGTGTTCGAAAACACCGTAACGGTAGACGGACGCAGTTTTTCGCGTAGGGACGCCTTCTCCGTGCAGAGCGAACTCGAATTCAAGAGCATGGCAAAGCGCTTTTCCAAGCTCGCCCTCTATGAAGCCCTCTCCGCCGTCACGGGGAAGCGCCTTCCGTGGGGGGCGCTCACGGGCATCCGCCCCACCCGCCTCGCCTATCAGGAGCTTGCGGCGGGAAGGGAGTTTTCGCCGCTCTTCCGCACGATGGGGGTCTCGGAGGAGAACATCGCCCTCACCGCGCGCGTCCTCAAGACGCAAGAGCCCGTCTACGAACGGCAGGAGGGGAGCTGCGACCTCTTCGTCTCCCTGCCCTTCTGCCCGACGAAATGCACCTACTGCTCCTTCATCACGGCGCCCATCGCGGGGACGGAGAAGTATTTGCCCGCCTATCTTTCCGCCCTCGAACAGGAGCTCGCGGCCGCAGCGCCCCTCATAAAGCGGCTGCGATCGGTGTACATCGGTGGGGGGACGCCCTTCGTTTTACGTCCCGAAGACCTCGAGCGGGTGCTCGTCTCCGCGGCAAAAATCGCACATGGGTGCGAATTTACGGTGGAAGCGGGGCGGCCCGACGTCTTTTCCGAAGAAAAGCTCGACCTGTGCAAGAAATACGGCGTCACGCGGCTGTGCATCAACGCCCAATCCTTTTCCGACCGCACGCTCGCGGCGATCGGCAGAAAACATTCGGCGGAAGACGTCTTCCGCGCCTTTGCGATGACGGCGCCCTACGGCTTCGACCTCAACTGCGACCTCATCGCGGGGCTCACGGGGGAGAGCTTCGGGGAATTCGCAAACAGCGTGGATACGGCGATCGCACTTTCCCCTGCGAACATCACCGTGCATACCCTCTGCCTCAAGCGGGGAGCACGCCTCAAGGAGGAGACGGCAAGGCTCAAGGAAGACGGTCTCGCCGAGATGATCGCGTATTCCCGCGAAAAACTCACCGCGGCGGGCTACAAACCCTACTACCTCTACCGCCAGAAGTACATGGCGGGGGCGCATGAGAACGTCGGTTGGACCAAGCCGAACAAGGCCTGTATCTACAATATCGACGTCATGGAGGAGACCGCGGATAACCTCGCCGTGGGCGGAAACGCCATTTCCAAGCGGGTCATCCTGCGCGAAAACCGCATCGAGCGGCTGGCAAGTCCCAAGGATATCAAGACGTATCTCGAAAAATATCCCCTCCTCATCGAGGAAAAGGCCAAGCTCTTCGGCGCATGAAAATGTAACATGGGGTAAGATTTTCTTCTGTTCGTCCTTGGAAAAATGCAAAAGAAGTGCTACAGGGTGGCACTTTTTTTGTGGAAGCGCCCGCGCCGCATTGCGGGGCCGTGCGGCAAAGAAATCGCCATGCGGCAGAATTTTCACGATAAGCCCTTGCATTTTCCGCGCGGGTGTGTTATACTGTAGAAAACGAAAATTATTTTCGTGCAAAAAGGAGCGCAGCATGACGCCGAAATATCACCGAATCTTACTCAAGCTGTCCGGGGAGGCGCTCGCGGGCGAGCAGCACTTCGGGCTCAACGAGGAGGTCATCTCCGCAGTCGTCGATCAACTCGTCAAGGTGCATGAGATGGGCGTCGAGATCGCCCTCGTCATCGGAGGCGGCAACTTCTGGCGGGGCAGGCAGGGGACGAATATGGACCGCACGACCGCCGATCACATGGGGATGCTCGCCACGGTGATGAACTCCCTCGCGATGATGGACGCCATCGAAAAGCGGGGGATCCCGACGCGGGTGCAGACGGCGCTCAATATGATCTCCGTCGCCGAGCCCTACATCCTGCGCAAGGCGCTCAACCACTTCGAGAAGGGGCGGATCGTCATCCTCGCCTGCGGTACGGGCAACCCCTACTGCTCGACGGATACGGCGGCGGCCCAGCGTGCCTGCGAGATCAATGCGGACGTCTTGCTGATGGCGAAGAATGTCGACGGCATCTACAGCAGCGATCCCCGCCTCGACCCCGATGCGAAGAAGTACGACCGCATCACCTTCCGCGATGTCGTCTCGGGCGGCCTCAAGGCGATGGATACGACGGCGGCGACGATGTGCATGGAGAACAACATCCCCGTGCTCGCCTTCGCCCTCGGCGAAAAGGATTCCATCCTTCGTGCCGTGTGCGGCGAACAGCTCGGAACGATCATCTGCAACGAATAACCCTTCGAAAAAGAAAAACATTAAGGAGTGAATTATGGAGAACGAAAAATTGGAAGAGGTCTTCCTCGTCCTCGACGACAAACTGGAAAAGACGGTCTCTGTCCTCAAGGATCAATTTGCGGTCATCCGCGCCGGCAGGGCCAACCCCCGCATCCTCGACAAGGTGCAGGCCGAGGCATACGGCGTGATGACGCCCCTCAACCAGATCGGCAACATCGCCGTCTCGGATGCACGCTGCCTCGTCATCTCCCCGTGGGATAAATCTCTGTTGAAGGCCGTCGAAAAGGCGATTCTCGCCTCGGATATCGGCATCACGCCCACCAACGACGGCTCTGTCATCCGCCTCGTCTTCCCCGAACTCACCGAGGAGCGCAGAAAGGATCTCGTGAAGCAGGTCCGTAAGATGGGGGAAGAGGCCAAAGTCGCCGCCCGCAACAACCGCAAAGAGGCGATGGAGGCGATCAAGAAGATGAAGACGGGCAAGGAGATCTCCGAAGACGAAGCCAAGAACGGCGAAATCGATATCGAAGACGCCGTGAAGAAGTGCATGGAAGAGCTCGATAAGGTAATCGCCGCGAAGGAAAAGGAGCTGCTCACCATCTGATGCTTCCCAAGCACGTCGCCTTCATCATGGACGGAAACGGGCGCTGGGCGAAGGCAAGGCTGTTGCCGCGCAGCGCGGGGCACCGTGCGGGATATAAGCGCATGACGGCGCTCGCACGGCATGTCTTTGCGTGCGGAATTCCCTATTGCACCTTCTTTGCCCTCTCCGCAGAGAACTTAAAGCGCCCCAAGGAGGAACTCGAAGCGCTCTTCTCCCTCTTTTCGGAATTTTTCGGGAAGGAGATGGGGACCTTGCGGGAAGAGGGCGTGCGGCTCGTCGCGATCGGCGATCTTACGCTGCTCCCCGAAAAGCTCGCCTCCTCCATCCGAAGCGGCGTGGAATATACCAAAGGGGGGACGCGGGCGACGCTCGTCCTCGCCCTCGGCTATGGGGGGCGGCAGGATATCGTCGCCGCCTGCAACCGTGCCGTGGCACTGGGAAAGAATGTCGACGAGGAGGGCTTTTCCCGCCTGCTCTCGACGGACGGCCTTCCCCTGCCCGATCTCATCATCCGCACGGGGCGGGAGGTCCGTCTCTCCAATTTCCTTCTCTTTGAAGCGGCGTATGCCGAACTTCTCTTTTCCGAGAAATACTTCCCCGATTTTACCGACGAGGACTTCGACCGCGCGCTGAAGGAATATGCGCTGCGCGACAGAAAATATGGGACGGTACGTCCGCAGGGATAATGCCATGGAAGAAAACCGAACCGAACAACCGCAGACAGGAGGCGAGACTGCCTCGCCCAAAAAGCACAACGAACTTTTGGTGCGCTGCCTCACGGGTACGGTGTATTTTGCCGTACTCATCGCCTTCTTTGCGCTCAAGATCTTTATTAGCGACCTCTTCTTCGACGGACTCGTCTTGATCATGTCCGTCATCGGGACCTACGAGATGCTCCGCGCGTTCGACGATAAGCTCCACACGAGCCAGAAGGGGACGGTGCTCTTCTTCTCGACGATCGTCATCATCACCTATGCCGTGACCGACTTCGTCTTCCAGGACCTTCTGCACACCACCCTCCCCGACGGGGGCATCACCGATCTCGAGACGTGGAAACAGCTCTCCGGGCGCAACTATTCCCTGCATATCACCTTCGCGATGTTCATTACGGGCGTCTCGGTGCTCTTTGCGATGCTCGTCTTCGCGCATAAGAACGTCACCCTCGAATCGACGGGGTATGCCCTGCTCTGCTACATCTATCCCTCTTTCTTCCTGCTCGTGCTCTCCGTCTGTAACCATCTCGAGAGCTACTCGGAGCTTGCGCTTTTACTCGTCTTCGTGATCGCGCCCTTCGCGGATACCTTCGCCTACTTTTTCGGGCGGCTCTTCGGGAAGAAACTCTCCAAGAAACTTGCCCCCAACATCTCCCCCAAGAAGACGCTCATCGGCGGCCTCGGCGGGCTGATCGGCGGGGCGATCGCGGCAGTGGGGATCTTCTTCCTCTACTACGGCCTCATGCGGCTCGACGATATCGGCGCAACGGCACAGGCCATCCGCAATATCGCCTTCACGCCCGTGAATTTCATCTTCTTCGTGGCGCTCGGGATCGTCGCCTCGGCCTTCTCGCAGTTCGGCGACCTCGTGGAGAGCGCCGTAAAGCGCAAACTCGGCATCAAGGATATGGGCAAGCTCCTTCCGGGGCACGGCGGCATTCTCGACCGTATCGACAGCGCCCTCTACGCGGGGCTCGTCGTCTGCCTCGTGCTCGTCGCAAAGATCATGATCGTGGGGTAGCCCGCATAGAATAATTGCAGCAAAGCGCGTCTGCCGCGGCGGGCGCGTTTTTTGGAGAAAGCATATGAAGATCGCACTCATCGGCTGTACGGGGAGCATCGGGCGGCAGGTGCTCGACGTCGTGCGTGCCTACCCCGAAAAGTTTGAGATCTCCGCGCTCGTCTGCGGAAAAAACGAACGGCAACTCGCTGTGCTTCAACAGGAATTCCGCCCCCATGTCGCGATTTGTGCCCAAAAAACGCCCCTCACGGACGGCATGCTTTCGGAGATCTTCGCAAGTTGCGACCTCGCCTTTCTCGCGGCGGGCGGCTTCGCGGGGCTTAGGTATACGCTCGCGGCTCTCGATGCGGGGAAGCCCTGCGCCCTCGCGAACAAGGAATCCCTCGTCTGCGGCGGGGAGATCGTCATGCGCAAAGCGAGAGAGCGGGGGGCCGCGATCATCCCCGTCGACAGCGAGCATTCCGCCATCTTTCAGGCGCTTTCCTTT
This sequence comes from uncultured Clostridia bacterium, assembly GCA_947595585.1. Taxonomy (GTDB): domain Bacteria; phylum Bacillota; class Clostridia; order Christensenellales; family Borkfalkiaceae; genus Gallimonas. Next base: position 10,113 of record CANQET010000014.1, on the reverse strand, counting down.
CGGCGCGATGCGAAGTTTTCCCGCCTCATCCTTACGGCAAGCGGGGGGCCGTTTCTGCATCTTTCGCCCGAGGCGCTCGCCCGCGTCACCCCGGAGGATGCCCTCCGCCACCCGACGTGGAAGATGGGCCCTAAAGTGACGATCGACAGCGCCACCCTGCTCAACAAGGGCTACGAGGTCATCGAGGCGAAGTGGCTCTATGGAGCAGATCTTTCCAAGATCGAGGCCGTCGTCCACCCCGAGAGCATCGTGCATTCGCTCGTCGCCTTCGAGGACGGCGCCATGCTCGCCCAGCTCGGCTATCCCGATATGCGGGTGCCCATCCAACTCGCACTCACCTACCCCGAACGCCTTCCCTGCGCGCCGCAGCTCGATCTTGCATCCCTCGGTGCGCTGCACTTCGAACGCCTTCCCGCAGAGCGCTTTCCCTGCTTTTCGCTGGCGCTCGCGGCGGAGAAAGAGGGGGGAGACCGCCCGACCGTGCTCAATGCGGCGGCCGAAGAGGGGGTACACGCCTTCCTCGCGGGGAGAATAGGATTCTGCGGCATCGCGGAAACTATCGAAGACACGCTCTCCCGCCTCCCGAAGGGGAACGCGGAAACTTATTCCGACCTCGCCGAAGCAGACCGCAGGGCGAGAGAAACAGCAAGGAAATCCATCTATGGCGAATGAACTTTTGGCAAACGGCTGGACGGTCGCGCTCGGCGTCGTACTCGCGATCCTCATCCTGCTTGCTATGGTCACGATCCACGAATTCGGGCACTACGTCGTCGGAAAACTTCTGAAGTTCCGCATCGACGAATTTTCCGTGGGCTTCGGGCCTGCGATCTTCAAACATAAGAGCAAGAAGACGGGCGAATTGTTCGCCGTGCGCATCTTCCCGCTCGGGGGCTATTGCGCCTTCGCGGGGGAAGACGGGCTCGACGAAGAGGCCGAAAAAACGACAGAGGCCCCCGCCGTTTCCGAAGATCCCTTCCCCGAAACGCAAGAAGGCGCTCCCGCAGAGCAGACCGATGCGGCGGCTTCGGAAGAGGCTACGCCTTCCTCGGAAAATCTTCACCCTGCTGCCCCAAATGCAGGCTCCGATCCGCAAAATACGGACCCTGCTCCCCGAAATGAGACGGTGCCCTCCTCGGAAATTTCCGAAGAAGCGCCGAAAAAAGAACCCTCCGAAGAGGGCAAAGCGGTCGAGCCGCAGGGCGGAAAGTTCACCGAGATGGCGCCGTGGAAGCGCATCCTCGTGCTCATCGCGGGGGCCTTCATGAATTATCTCCTCGCGCTCGTGCTCATCCTCATCATGATGTCGTGCTACGGGCAGAGCGTACTCCTCGTGCGCGGCGTGGAGACCTCGGCAGATTATCCTGCCGCGTATTCCTTCCGGGAGGGGGATATCCTGCTTTCGGCAAACGGCAAGGAGCTCTATCTTACGACCGATCTCTCCTTTGCCATCAACCATAAGGAGAAGGGGGAGATCGTGAAGTTCCGCGTCTCCCGCATTCAAGCGGACGGCAGCAGGAAGGAAGAGGTCGTGGAAATCATGCTGCGCGGCGATGTCTCCGTGAAGAACAGCTCGGATTTCACGGGCGTGTGGGGGGCGCTCGGCATCGGCATCGAGGAACTCGAAGACGGCCAATATTACATGCTGTCCTCGACTTCTTACCGCTTCGGCTTCTTCGGGACGATCGGGCACTCCTTTGCCTATTCCTTTAAGATCGCGGGGTCGATCTTCCGCGTCATCGGAGAACTGCTCACGGGGCGGCTGGGGATCGGCGCCCTCGGCGGACCCGTCACGACGATCAAGATGACCTCGGAGATCGCCGTCTCGGGCATGCGGAACTTCCTCGAGATCGCGGCATATATCGGCGTCAACCTCGCCGTGTTCAACCTCTTGCCCATCCCCGCTCTCGACGGCAGCAAGGTGGTGTTCACCGCCATCGAGTGGGTGCGCGGGAAGCCCATTTCGCGCAAGGTGGAGGCGATCATTCATGCGGTGGGGTTCGTGTTGCTTCTCGCCTTCGCCCTCCTTGTCGATCTTCTGCAGTTTATATGAGCGAACTGCGGATAAGCTACGCAATACTGTGTCGAACTGCGCTTTCCTTGGTCGCGTACGCCCAAGTACGCTCCCTGCGGAAATGCTCGTTCTCCTTGTCTTGCTTGCTTCTCCGCAGTTTGACGTAACCCATTGTCGCTCTTGATTTGCATATATGGTTCCCCGTTTTCGCGCATTATGAGCGCCACCCCCTCCATTGGAGGGGGGTAGGGGGGTGGGCAGGTGACGACGGGGCTTATCCCGAGCGCCCCTTGGCTCCCCTCGTAGGGGAGCTGGCGCGGCGTAGCCGTGACTGAGGGGTTCCAAAACCCCCTCCCTCGCTGACGCGAGTACTTCCCCTGAAAGGGGCAGCAAGGGGTCGGACTTCGTAGGGGCTTTCCTGAAAACGTAGCAAGGGGGTGGCTGCGTACTTGTTCATCAGTGCCCCATTCCTCCCTACATTCGTCGAAATGACGTAGACGCCCCCTAAAAATAAAATATCTCCTCAAAGCGCTTATCGAGGGCGATGCAGAGGATGAGCGCGAGCTTGGCCGTAGGGCAATACTGTCCCGTCTCGATCGAGCTGATCGTATTGCGGGAGACGCCCACCATGGCGGCGAGTCCGCCCTGCGAGATGCCCTTCTCCGCGCGGATCTCTTTGAGTCTGTTGTGCAATACCAATTTCTCGTCCATAACCGCCTCAAAGGTCGATGCCGCACAGCCCGAGGATCCAGAACACCCACATGATGAGCGCTCCCGCCGTAACGAGGGCGGCGCAGACGATGAAGACGACCTTCGTCTTCTTATTTTTATTGACGCACGCATGCACGATATTCTGCGCCGCTACGCCCGAAAACATGATGCAGAAGAACTCGGGCGAGAACTCGTTCCCCGTAAAGATCTTGGTGAACATGATGATAACGCAGGCAAATTCCATGGCGATGAACCCCGCATAGTTCGCCCACTGCATCTGCGCGCGCTGCCGCTCGTCGCCGTTCTTCGCGTTTTCGTTTCTTGCCCGCAGGAGGACCTCATCCCGCGAAAGTTCCTGTTCCTCGTTCTGCGTTTCGGGAAGCTCTGTTTGCTTTTCTTCCATAGTCATACTCCCTTGCCAAGTTCGCTTGGCATTTACATCATACCACTGCCAAGTATACTTGTCAAGCGTTTGCAGAAAAAAAGTCGGCAATTTTGCCGACTTTTTTTCTGCGTTCAGGCCTGTTCGGGCGATTGGTCGGGGGATGTGGTCTTTTTTTCGCCATGGAAGCGCCTTGCGAGCTTCACGAACGAGGGCGAACAGAACACGAAGATGCCGACGGCCACTGCGATCGCGCAGTCTGCGAAGACGAAGGAATTGTAGAGAAGGCTATACGGCCACGCACCCATTCCGTAGCTCGCGGCGATCGTAGAGAAGGCGAAGACGCCCGAGAGCACATGGCTCACATAGCGGAGCGTGCATGCGACGATCGCGCCCAAGGCGAACTGCAGCTGCGGCACCTTTTTGAGGGCCTTGGTCTTGGCGAACATCCCCGCGAGGCCGATGTAGGCGAAGGCGACGGGGTAGTCGAGCAGGAACTGTGCGGGGTGCAGGATATAGAGGTCCTGAATGGCCTGCAGAATGCCGTAGACGGCCCCCGCCATCACGCCTTTGCGCGTCCCGAACATGTAGGAATAGATCATGAGGGGAAGGAGGGAAGCCACGGTGACCGATCCGCCTTGCGGCAATTTCACCAGACGGATATAGGAGAGGGCGAAGCTCATCGCGAGCATGACGGCGGCATATGCGAGCGATTTCGACCCGAGGTCCTGCTTATTTCCGAAGTCGAGCAGGAAGGCCGCGGCGATGAGGCCGACGACGAGCACGGCCGCGGAGATATACAGCCCGACTTCCTGCACGTCCTCTTGGGGGATCTCGTTGAGGTCGAGCGAGACGCCCGAGGCATAGCGCACGGCGAGGCAGACGATGAGGCCGATCGCGGCGGCGCCCATCACGACGCCCGCGGAGATCTTCGCGATGAGGTCGCGCCGCAGGAGCAGAAGGGCGAGGCAGCCCGCCGAACACACGAGCACGATGAGCAGGGGAACGAAGAGCAGTGCGTCGATCCCGTCGTCGAGGAAGGTCATCACGAGGAAGGCGATCCCGAGGGCGACGGCATAGAAAATTGCACACATGAGTGCGATTTTCAGCAGTTTTTTGCGTGCATCGCCCTTCACGCAGAGGGCGGCGACGACGACGCCGATGGCGAGTGCGATCGTCAGCCAGAAGGCGACGCCGCGCATGATGTTCATCGGCGAATCGAAGCGCGTGGGATACCAAACAGGCGCATCCCATTGCGCAAGCAGAGAGTTGGGAAACATAGAAACCTCCTGAAATTTTGTGCCTCCCGCCCCGAATGAAAAACCGCCCGCGAAAAATCGCAGGCGGAAACCTTCAACCGTTCTTTCGTCCAAGCATGACCTTGCCCGATTCCAATGGTATGATCTCAGCCCCTTGCGGGGCACCCACGACGGATATGCACTTTTTCTCAAGTATAGCGCGTTTTTTGCGTGAAGTCAATTGTTTTTTTGCAAAAAATGGTGTATAATCAAGAAAGACGCAAGGCCCCTGCCCAATTTGCGCCCTTTCGGGTGATGTATGCCGATGTACGATTTCGCCGCACTCAGATTTTCCGCCGATCCCAATCTTATCGATCGCGTGTATTGGTACCTTTCGCCCCTTCCCGTGAGGGAGGGGGAGGCTGTGCTCGCGCCCGTCGGCATCCACGAACGCCTGCAGCGGGGCATAGTGGAACGGACGCTGCGGGCAGACGCATGGCATGCTCCCTACGAATTCGGCCTGCTCAAGCACATCGCGGCGAAGGAGGGAGCGCGGGAAGCGGGGGTCGGCGCAGGCTTCCTCGAATTCGGCGGCGTGCGCTACGACGACCGCCACTATACCCGCTTCCGCGTGCTCTGTGCGGGGGAGGGGGAGGTGGACGAAGCGCGGGCCGCCCGCCTCGGCTACGGCGCCGTGCTGCGCTTCCCCGAAGCCGACGACGAGGCCGTCTACAAGGCCATCCTCACGCGGGGCGCGGTGCTCCTCGGCGGGGAAAAAGAGGAGATCTTCTCCCGTCTTTTGGCGCTCGTCTCGGGCAAGAAGGCAGATCTTCCCATGATGGGCGAGCGGGCCCGCTCCGCGCTCGCGGCGCGTCTCGGATAACAATATATTGGAAATTTTTGCGGGGAAGAGGGAAGTCCTCCGAAAAATCGCCCAAAAAAGCCGAAAAGTTTTGCTTTTTTCGGAAAAAAACCCCGCAAATCCGTTGACATTCATTTGACAATTTGGTAAAATCAATAAGCTGTGTCATTGCGGCATTTCGGTGCCATGCCGAATGCGTGTAGGGTTGAGGCGGGAAGTTGCTGAAAAATCGAGGTGAAAAGCCCCTCGGCAGGTAATTTCCGCTGACAAGTGTGGGACTTGATTCCTGCGACGGACCGAGGCTTTTGCGAAAACACCGCAAAGCGCGTGTTTTTTTCGGAAACGACCTCGGCACGCACGGGTGCGTTGACACGGACAAAACAGTTCGGAAAAGAAAGGAGTAACAAAATTATGGTAAGCCAGCGTATTCGCATCAAATTATCGGCCTACGACCACGTTCTCGTGGACGAGGCGGCCAACAGGATCGTCGAGACGATGAAGAGCGGCGGAGCGAAGATCTCCGGGCCCATCCCGCTTCCCACGGAGCGCGAGATCGTCACCATCCTCAGAAGCCCCCATAAATATAAGGATTCGCGCGAGCAGTTCGAAATGCGCACGTATAAGCGCATCATCGACATCTATTCGCCCAACGCGAAGCTGCTCGACAGCATCCACCTTCCCGCCGGCGTCGACATCAAAGTCAAACTTCAATAACGCCGCAAGACATCGTCGCAGAAATACTGCCAAAGGGCGGTATTCGCAAATAAAATTATAGGAGTGAACTTTATCTATGAGTAAAGCAATCATCGCGAAAAAGATCGGCATGACGCAGATCTTCGCCGAGGACGGAAGGGTCATCCCCGTCACCGTGCTCGAAGCGGGTCCTTGCCCCGTGGTGCAGGTGAAGACGGTGGAGTCCGATGGCTACATCGCCTTGAAGCTCGGCTTCGGGTACATCACCTCGAAGGGCAAGAAGCAGGACGACAAGCACGAGTATCTCAACTACGGCATCTCCCGCCCCGACTACGGCCAGTTCAAGACGGCGGGCGTGCAGCCCTGCAAGCTCCTCAAAGAGGTGCGCGGCGTCGAGGGCTACAACGTCGGCGACGTGCTCAAGGCAGACGTGTTCTCCGCAGGCGAGCGCGTCGACGTGAGCGGCGTGAGCAAGGGCCACGGGTTTACGGGCGTCATTAAGAGATGGAACCAGCACCGCCTGAAAGAGACGCACGGCGTCGGCCCTGTCCACAGGGAACCCGGCTCCATGGGCTCGATCAGCGATCCTTCGCGCGTGTTCAAGCACAAGCACCTCGCAGGGCAATACGGCGTCGAGAACGTCACCGTCCAGAACCTCGAGGTCGTCCGTGTGGACGTCGCGCGGAACGCGATCCTCGTCAAGGGCGCGATCCCCGGTCCCAAGGGAAGCGTGGTTACGCTGAGAACGAGCGTGAAGAGCAAATAAGGAGCGACAAGACAATGGCTAAGAACGTGAAAGTATATAATATGAAAGGCGAGGAAGTCGGCACGATGGAACTCTCCGATGAGATGTTCGGGATCGAGTTCGATGAAAACGCCGAGCACCTCGTCCATCAGGCCGTCGTGACCTATCTCTCCAATCAGAGACAAGGCACCAAGTCCACGCTCACGCGGACGGAGGTCCGCGGCGGCGGCGTGAAGCCGTGGCGCCAGAAGGGTACGGGCCGTGCCCGCCAAGGGTCGACGCGTGCACCCCAGTGGATCAAGGGCGGCGTCGTATTCGCACCCAAGAGCCGCGACTTTACAAAAAAGATGAACGCGCCCGCGCGCAGGAAGGCGCTCCTTTGCGCCCTCTCCAAGAAGCTCAACCAGAACGAGCTGCGCATCGTGGACGAGCTCACCGTCTCCGAGCCCAAGACCAAGGAGATGGAGGCCTTCCGCAAGGCCCTCGGCCTCGAGAAGCGCACCCTCGTCGTGATGGATGAGCCCAACGATGCCGTCATCCGTGCGGCACGCAACCTTCCCACGCTCAAGACGATCTCCGTCGCGGAGATCAATACCTACGAGATCGTCGCGAACACCGTCGTGGTGCTCACGAAGGGCTCGGTCAAGAAACTCGAGGAGGTCTATCTCGCATGACACCCGAAGATATCATTTTGAAACCCGTCCTCACAGAGAAGGCGACCGACGGTCTGCAGCCCGGCGAAGCGGGCAAGGGCGACCGCACGAGCTACGGTAAGAAGTATACCTTCATCGTCCTCAAGACGGCGAACAAGACGCAGATCAAGATCGCCGTCGAAAAGATGTTCGGCGTAAAGGTGCAGAGTGTGAACACCGTCACCCGCCGCGGCAAGCTCAAGAGGATGGGCAGGAACGAGGGCTACACGCCGACGACCAAGAAGGCGATCATCCAGTTGAAGAAAGATTCGAAGCCCATCGAGTTCTTCGACGCATTGAGTTAAGCGGAGGATAAGGAAAATGGCAGTCAAGAGATATAAACCCACATCTGCGGGGCGCCGCCTCATGACGGTTCCCGCATACGGCGCCATCTCCAAGGCGAAGCCCGAGAGATCGCTCCTCGAGGACCAGAGAAAGTCCGGCGGGAGAAACAGCGCAGGCAGGATCACCGTCCGTCACATCGGCGGCGGCAACAGGCGCAAATACCGCATCATCGATTTCAAACGCAATAAAGACGGCATCCCCGCCACGGTGCGTTCCATCCAATACGACCCCAACCGCAGCGCGAACATCGCCCTGCTCGTCTATGCAGACGGCGAGAAGCGCTACATCCTCGCTCCCGTCGGCCTCAACGTCGGCGACAAGGTGATGAGCGGCACGGGTGCGGATATCAAAGTCGGCAACTGCTTGCCCCTTTCGGAGATCCCCGTAGGTACGATGGTCCACAACATCGAGATGAAGCCCGGCCGCGGCGGCCAGGTCGCAAGGGCGGCAGGCATCTCGGCGCAGATCATGGCGCGCGAAGGGAAGTATGCGACGATCCGTATGCCTTCGGGCGAGATGCGTCTCATCCCCATCGGGTGCCGCGCGACGATCGGACAGGTCGGCAACGTCGAGCATGAGATCATCCGCATCGGGAAGGCGGGCAAGACCCGTCACCTCGGCATCCGCCCCACGGTCCGCGGTTCGGTCATGAACCCCAACGATCACCCGCACGGCGGCGGCGAGGGCAAGAGCCCCGTCGGTCATGCCGGCCCCGAGACGCCTTGGGGCAAGCCCGCTCTCGGCTATAAGACGAGAAAGAAGAAGAATCCGACGAGCAAGTTCATTCTCAAGCGGATCAATTAAGGAGGGAATTTCAGATGTCGAGAAGTATCAAGAAAGGGCCCTACGTCGAAGCCAAGCTGCTTGCGAGGATCGAGGCGATGAACGAGTCCAACGAAAAGAAGGTGCTCAAGACGTGGTCGAGAGCATCGACGATCTTCCCTCAGATGGTCGGGCATACGATCGCCGTGTACGACGGCAGAAAGCATGTTCCCGTCTACATTACCGAGGATATGGTGGGCTGCAAGCTCGGTGAGTTCGCACCCACGAGAACGTTCAGAGGCCATACGGCGAAGTCGACGACGCCCGGCAAGTAAGGAGAGAGAAGATGGCAAGTAATATGAAGAAGAAGACCGAGCGGATCCAGGCGAACAAAGATATGCGTCCGCGTGCGGTCGCAAAGTATATCCGCATCTCCCCCTACAAGGTCAGGAGGGCGCTCGACCTCATCCGCGGAAAATCGGTCGCCGAGGCCATCGCGATCCTCGAGAATTTGACCGGCTGCGGTGCAGAGCCCACGCTCAAGGTGCTCATGAGCGCCGTCGCCAACGCAGAACACAACAGGGATATGTCGCGCGACGATCTCTACGTCGCGGCCTGCTATGCAGACGGCGGCACGAGCCTCAAGCGCATGCAGCCCGTCTCCAAGGGCAGAGGGCATGCGATCCTCAAGAGAACGAGCCATATCACCGTCATTCTTGACGTAATGAAAGCGGAGGGAGAAATCTAATGGGACAGAAAGTCAATCCTCATGGACTCAGAGTCGGGATCAATAAGGGTTGGGATACCCAGTGGTATGCCGATAAGAAGGAATTTGCGGCGTATCTGAAAGAGGATCACGTCATCCGCACCTATATCAAGAAGAAGTACTACGCGGCCGCGGTCTCCCGCATCCTCATCGAGCGGGCGGCGGGCAAGATCGTCGTCACCATCCAGACGGGGCGCCCCGGCGTGCTCATCGGGAAGGCCGGCGCCGAGATCGAAGTCATCAAGAAGGAACTTCTGAAGCTCACCAAGGGCAAGCAGGTCGCCATCAACGTCACCGAGATCCGCAAGATCGAGGCAGATGCGCAGCTCGTCGCCGAGAGCGTTGCGGCGCAGCTCGAGAAGCGCACTTCCTTCCGCCGTGCCATGAAGCAGGCGATCGGCAAGACGATGCGCGCCGGCGTCAAGGGCGTCAAGATGCAGGTCTCGGGCCGTCTCGACGGCCGTGAGATCGCGGGCACCGAGCACTACAGCGAGGGTTCCATCCCCCTGCAGACCCTCCGTGCCGATATCGAATACGGCTTTGCCGAAGCGCACACGACGTTCGGCATGATCGGCGTGAAGTGCTGGATCTACAAGGGCGATGTCCTCAAAGCGGCGAAGAAGCCCGAAGGAGGCAGATAATGTTAATTCCCAAGAGAGTCAAGCGCAGAAAACAGCACCGCGGCAGTTTGAAAGGTGCGGCGCATAAGGGCAACGTCGTCGCGTACGGCGAATACGGCCTCGTGGCCGAAGAAGCGGGCTGGATCAAATCCAACCAGATCGAAGCCGCCCGTATCGCAATGACCCGTTTCATCAAGCGCGGCGGGCAGGTGTGGATCGATATCTTCCCCCACAAGCCCATCACGCGGCACCCCGCCGAAGCCCGTATGGGTTCGGGCAAGGGCGC
>CANQET010000013.1 GCA_947595585.1 uncultured Clostridia bacterium | reverse complement strand
GGATTTGAACCCTTGGATACATTCCTGCATCACACGATTTCGAATCGTGCGCGTTAAGCCGCTCCGCCATCTCTGCACGGTCAACCACTATTCTACACGATTTTTTCGGGAAATGCAACAATTTTCCGCGGGATTTTCGGGAAAAATTTCTTTCCCGCAACATTTTTGGGATTTTTTCAAAAGGGCGCCCCAAACAATCGACAAATCCCGAAAGATATGCTATAATTGTTTATCATTTGAGAGCAAGAGGAGCCGATATGGCAAAGAACGAACAATTCGTGAAAGCGATCGCCGATATCGAAGCGGATTTCCCGCAGTGGTATACCGATGTCGTCGTCAAGACAAAACTCGTGGACTACGGCCCCGTGAAGGGGACCATGGTCATCCGCCCCTACGGCTACGCGATCTGGGAGATCATCCAGCGCGAGCTCAATGCCCGTTTTATGCAGATGGGGGTGGAAAACGCGTATTTTCCCATGCTCATTCCCATGTCGTTTCTGACGAAGGAAGCCGAGCATGTCGAGGGGTTTGCACCCGAAGTTGCCGTCGTGACGCATGCGGGCGGCGCCAAGCTCGAGGAGCCCCTCGTCGTCCGTCCGACGTCCGAGACCATCATCGGCCATATGTACGGCAAGTGGGTGGAGAGTTGGCGGGATCTGCCCCTCCGCCTCAACCAGTGGTGCAACGTCATGCGGTGGGAGAAGACGACCCGCCCCTTCCTCCGCACGAGCGAATTTTTGTGGCAGGAAGGGCATTCCGTCCATGAGACGGCGGAGGCGGCCGAAGAGGAGACGCTCAAGATGCTTTTCTGCTATGCCGAATTCTGCAAGACGGTGCTTTGTATGCCCGTCCTCACGGGCCGCAAGACCGAGAAGGAGAAGTTTGCAGGCGCCGTAGCGACCTATGGCATGGAGGCCATGATGCACGACGGCAAGAGCCTTCAGGCGGGCACGACGCACTACATGGGGCAGAATTTCGCAAAGGCCTTCAACATTCAGTTTACGGGCAAAGACGGTGCCCTCGAATACGGCTATACGATGAGCTACGGCGTCTCGACCCGCCTCATCGGCGCCCTCATCATGACGCACGGAGATGCCCGCGGCCTGATCCTTCCTCCGCCCGCAGCGCCCGTGCAGGTCGTCATCGTGCCCATCGCTGCCAAGAAAGAGGGGGTGCTTGCGGCATGCAGCGCCCTTGCGGACCGCCTCAAAGGGGCAGGGGTACGCGTAAAACTCGACGACAGCGACAATTCCCCCGGTTGGAAGTTCAACGAATGGGAGATGAAGGGGGTACCGCTTCGCATCGAGCTCGGCCCGCGCGACATCGAAAACGGCAACCTGACCCTCTTCCGCCGCGATACGCTCGAAAAGGCCGAAGCGCCGCTCGAAGGGGCCGAGGAGACCATAAAGAACCTCTTGAAAGAGATCGGGGATACGCTCTATGCACGGGCCGAGCGGCGCATGCACGAGCGGATCGTCCCCGCAGGGACCCTCGAAGAATTGCTTGCGGGGGTCGAAGGCGGCAATTTCGTGCGCGCGGGTTGGTGCGGTGCGCGTAGCTGCGAAGATAAAGTCAAGGAGTTCGCACAGGCGACGGCACGCGTCCTCGATGAAAAGAACGATATGCCCGTCTGCGTCTGCTGCGGCAAGAAGGCAAATCATACCGTGTTCTTTGCAAGAGCATATTGAGGTAACGTTATGAAACATACAGATATCAAAACCGTACTGCTCGATGCGGGCAAGGTGGGGGAAGACGTCGCCGTATGCGGCTGGGTGCGTACCTTCCGCGATTCGGCCCAAGTCGCTTTTTTGGAACTCTCCGACGGAACGAGCTTCTCGCGGCTGCAGGTCGTCATCGATAAGTCGTCGCTCACCCTCGATCCCGAGTGCACCAAGCTCGGCGCTTCGGTCGCGGTGAAGGGGAAGGTCGTCAAGGCCTATAAGGGGGAAGGCAACGAGCTCAACGCGCAAGAGATCCTCCTTCTCGGCAAGTGCCCCGCGGAGTACCCCATCCAAAAGAAGCGTACCACGCTCGATTTCTTGCGGGGGATCCCTCATCTTCGGCTGAGGACAAACACCTTTCAGGCCGTCTTCCGCGTCCGTTCCGCGGCCGCGCAGGCCATCCACCGCTATTTCCACGAGCACGGATTTTATTACATCAACGCCCCGCTCATCACCGCGAGCGATTGCGAGGGTGCGGGCGAGATGTTCCGCGTGACGACGCAGCCTTGGAATGCGAAGTATGCCTCGGAGGAGGAGTACTTCAAAAACGACTTCTTCGGCGTGAAGGCGGGGCTCTCCGTCTCTGGGCAGCTCGAGGGGGAAGTCGCGGCGTGTGCGCTCGGCAGGATCTACACCTTCGGGCCTTCCTTCCGTGCCGAAAATTCCAATACGACCCGCCACCTCGCCGAGTTTTGGCATGTGGAGCCCGAAGTCGCTTTTGCTGAGCTTCCAGAAGTCATCGAGCTCGCCGAGGACCTCCTCAAGTACCTCATAAAGTCCATTCTCGATGAGTGCGGCGAAGAGATCGCCTTCTTCGATAAATTCGTCGAAAACGGGCTGCGCGAGAAGCTCGAGCACGTCGCAAATTCCGAGTTCGCCGTCTGCAGCTACACCGAGGCCATCTCTATCCTCGAAAAGAAAAATTCCGAGTTCAAATTCCCCGTGCATTGGGGGAGCGACCTGCAGTCCGAGCATGAGAAATATCTCACCGAGGTCGTGTTCAAGCGGCCTGTGTTCGTCACCGATTATCCCAAGGAGATCAAGTCCTTCTATATGAAGCAGAATGCCGACGGGAAGACGGTCGCCGCGACCGATCTTCTGGTCCCCGGGATCGGCGAGATCATCGGCGGGAGCGAGAGGGAAGCCGACCTCGAAAAACTCCAAACCGCCATGCGCGAACGCGGGATGGGGGAGGCGGCCTACGCGCAATACCTCGATCTTCGCAAGTTCGGCAGTGTGCCCCACGGCGGCTTCGGGTTGGGCTTCGAGCGCTTCGTGATGTACGTCACGGGCATCGAGAACATCCGCGACGTCACGCTCTTCCCCCGCAGCGTGAAGAACATCATGTAAAATTTCTCTTGACAAACCGCATTTCCTGCGCTATAATGCAAGCAAGATTTTTGAAAAGGAGAGAATGATATGAAAGAAACATTGAGTAAGATCTTCGACATCATCGGCGAGATCCTTGCCGTCGTGCTCGTCCTCGTATTCGCGCTGCTCATCATCAACGCGAACTTCCACTTCCTGAACCGCGTCCCCAAGCTCCTTCAGGTCCTCACGTATATCCACAACATCGGCGGATTCGTGCTGATCGGCGTCGTCGGGCTCGAAGCGATGGTCAAGCGGCACATCGTGCTCTTTATCATCTTTGCTGTCCTGCTCGGCCTCTGCGTCATCTTCATGTTCTTCCCCGGGACCTACGCAAACCTCATCGGCCTTATCCCCGGAAGAGGTTGATCCCTGCTTGCAACGGAAAAGCTCGCTTCGGCGGGCTTTTTTCATGTTTTTCGCAAAATGGGCGCAACAAAAGTTGCTTTCTAATGCGGAATGTGGTAAGATAATTCGGAACTTCTGAAGTTTCGGAGAATACCATGGAGAAAAAGAAGCTCCGCGAAGGCTTTTCGCGCGTCCTGCTCTTATATATCGTGCCGATCTTGCTCTCTGGCGTCGTGCGGGCGCTCGGAATCCACATCTTCGTCACGCCCAACAACTTCGCCCCGGGCGGGATCAACGGCATCGCCGTCATGCTCGAATACGGCACGGGCCTCAACTCGGGCTGGTATCTTTTGATGATCAACGTCCCGCTCTTCTTCATCGCCTTTTTCCTCCTCGGGAAGCGGGAGGCGATCGTCTCGACCTGTTCGATGCTGCTCACCTCGGGGCTTCTCATCCTCTTCGGACATCTGAAAATCCCCGCCTTCGACGGCTTGGCGACCGAAGAACCCGTCGCGTTCGGGCTGCTTGCCGCCGTTGCGAGCGGGATCTTGCTCGGCGCTGCGCTCGCGATCATGCTCCGCAGCGTGGGTACGGCAGGGGGGACGGCCGTCCTCGCCTCCGTCGTCAACAAGAAGTGGCAATACCTTAGCATCAGCTGGCTCACCTTCGGCTTCGATGCCACCGTCGTCATCGCCTCTTTCTTCGTGTACTACGTCCCCGCCGCGGGCCTTGCGCAAAACCTCGTCACCGTCCTCCTCGCCCTCGTCTCCCTCTTTGTGACAAGCAAGACTTCCGACCTCATCATGCACGGCTTCCACACGGCATACAAGTTCGAGATCATCACGACGCAGCCCGAGGAAGTCGCACGCGAGATCATGGAACGCACGCACCACGGCGTCACGCTCATCCATGCGACGGGCATGTATTCCCACACCGATAAGAGCATGCTCGTCTGCCTCATCCGCAAGCGCCAGATCGCCGAGCTCCAGCGCATCATCAAGCGCTATCCCGATACGTTCGCCTACTTCTCTCCCGCCTCGGAGGTCTACGGAAGATTCGCAAAATAGCCGAAAACCATGCATGCAGCCCGCGCCGTTTCTACGGCGCGGGCTGCTGTTTTTTTGACCCCATGCATCAAGTTTTGGGTATTTTTTTGCCAAAACGAGGGAGGAAGTGGTGTTGCGGCTTTTCGCAGGGCTGCCAATAGGATCTCAAAAAAATAATTGTGTGAGGCGGGCACGGCGCTGTTTTACCGGAAAAGATTTGCGGTATAATATAGAGGAAAAGAACCTGCGGTATTTTCCGCAACGAGGCACAACATGAACGCAAATAAGTATACACAGAGATCGATACAGGCGATCGCGGAGGCACAGCAAGAGGCGATGGAACGCGGCAATGCCGAGCTTACGACCATGCACCTTGCCTATTCCTTGCTCGAAAAAGACGGCATCTGCGCGAGGATCTTGTCCCGCAGAGGGTTGGATCCCGAAGAACTGCGGCGGGCGGTCGGTGAAGAGCTCGATCGGCTTCCCCGTGTCTCGGGGTCGGCGTCGGGAAATCTTACCCCGACTTCCGCGCTTGCCCGTACGCTCGCTTCGGCCGAAAAGCTCGCCGAGAGCATGCACGATGAATATGTCTCCGTGGAGCACCTCTTCCTCTGCCTCTTCGAGGAGGGGGAGGAGCGGCTCAAGGGGGTCTTCCGCCGCTTCGGGCTACAAAAAGAGGGATTTTTGGAGGGCATGAAGGAAGTCCGCGGCAATCAGACGGTCACGAGCGACACCCCCGAATCCACCTATGAGGCCCTCGAAAAATACGGCACCGACCTCACGAAACGGGCGGCCGAGCATAGCCTCGAGCCCGTCATCGGGCGGGATGAAGAGATCCGCAACGTCATCCGCATCCTCTCCCGTAAGACAAAGAACAACCCCGTCCTCATCGGTGAGCCGGGCGTCGGCAAGACGGCGATCGCGGAGGGCCTTGCCCAGCGTATCGCCCGCGGAGACGTCCCCGAAGGGCTCAAGGGCAAGACACTCTTCTCTCTCGATATGGGCGCCCTCATCGCGGGGGCGAAGTACCGCGGGGAATTCGAGGAGCGCCTCAAGGCCGTTCTCGGCGAAGTGACCCGCTCCAAGGGGGGCATCCTGCTCTTTATCGATGAACTGCATACCGTCGTCGGCGCAGGCAAGAGCGAAGGCGCGATGGATGCGGGCAACCTTCTAAAGCCCCTGCTCGCGCGGGGGGAGCTGCACTGCATCGGCGCGACGACCCTCGATGAATATCGCAAATACATCGAAAAGGACGCCGCCCTCGAGCGCAGATTCCAACCCGTGCTCATCGGGGAGCCGACCGTCGAGGATACCGTTTCCATCCTCCGCGGCCTCAAAGAGCGCTTCGAGATCTTCCACGGCGTACGCATCCACGACGACGCCCTCATCGCCGCGGCGACCCTCTCCAACCGCTACATCACCGATCGTTTTCTGCCCGATAAGGCCATCGACCTCGTCGACGAAGCGGCGGCCATGATCCGCACGGAGATCGATTCCATGCCCGCCGAAATGGACGCGTTGAACCGCAAGATCATCCAGCTCGAGGTGGAGGAGAAGGCGCTCGCGAAGGAGCAGGACAGTCTCTCCGTCGCCCGTCTCGAGACTCTCAAAAAAGAGCTCGCCGATTGTAAGGAGCGCTTCACCGCCATGAAGGCGAAGTGGGAGGATGAGAAGAATTCCATCCGTACCGAAAAAGAGCTCAAGGCCGAGATCGACCGCCTCAACGGGGAGATCGATATTGCGATGACCCGCGGCGAACTCGAGAAGGCTTCCCGTCTGCGCTACGGCGAACTTCCCGCCCTCACAAAGAAACTCGAGGAGGCCAAGAAGAGCGTCACCGACCGCGGCGACGACGCCCTCTTGCAGGACGAAGTCACCGAGGAGGAGATCCACCGCATCGTCTCCCGCTGGACGGGCATCCCCGTCGCGCGGCTGAAAGAGGGGGAGCGCGAAAAACTTCTGCGCCTCGAAGAAGATCTGCATCGGCGGGTCGTCGGGCAGGATGAGGCCGTGAAGAAGGTCGCCGAAGCCATCCAACGCGCGCGGGCAGGCATCTGCGATCCCAACCGCCCCATCGGCTCCTTCCTGTTTTTGGGGCCGACGGGCGTCGGCAAGACCGAGCTGTGCAAGTCCCTCGCCGAGAACCTCTTCGACGACGAAAAGAACCTCATCCGCATCGATATGAGTGAGTACATGGAGAAATTCTCGGTCTCGCGGCTCATCGGAGCGCCTCCCGGATACGTCGGCTACGAAGAGGGGGGCACGCTCACCGAGGCCGTCCGCAGAAAACCCTATTCCATCATCTTGTTCGATGAAGTCGAAAAGGCCCATCCCGAAGTCTTCAACCTGCTTTTGCAGTTGCTCGACGACGGCAGGCTGACCGATTCGCAGGGTAGGACGGTGGACTTCCGCAATACGATCGTCATCCTCACCTCTAACCTCGGCTCCGAGATCATCGCAGAGGGCATCGAAAACGGCGAACTCACCGAGGATGCCCGCCGCGGCGTCGAAGAGGTGCTCCGCCGCTCCTTCCGTCCCGAATTTTTGAACCGTCTCGACGAGATCATCACCTTCAAACCCCTCTCGAGGGAGCAGATCGATCGCATCGTCGACCTTCTGTGCGACGCCCTCATCGAGCGCGTGAAGCCCATCGAGCTCGAGATCACGCGGCGCGCACGGGCGTATATTTCGGACAACGGCTACGATAGCGTGTTCGGCGCCCGACCCCTGAAGCGCTTCTTGCGTGCACGCGCGGAGACGCTCGTCGCCCGCAGGATCTTGGAGGGCGATATTCACGGGAAGCTCGTCCTCGATGCAGGAGACGAGGGGCTCTTCCTTCAACAATAAAATGCACACATGCCCCGCGGAAAACGCGGGGCATCGGAGGTTTTTATGATATAATTACTTATCGACAGCGCCTCGGACATCGAGCAAAATGAGGCGGAGGAGATGGGCATCGCGATGATCCCCATGGAGATCCGATTCGGCGAGGAAGTCTTCTTCGACGGCGTCAACCTCTCCCACAGGCAGTTTTTCGAAAAGCTCATCGAGAGCAACGAATTCCCAAAGACGAGCCAGATCAACGAATACCGCTGGGAAGAGGCCTTCGCGGAGCTCACGAAAAATGGCGACCGGGTGATCGCGATCACGCTCTCCTCTAAGCTCTCGGGGACGTTTTCCTGCGCCAAAAAGGCAGCTTCGCACTTCGCGGGGCAGGTGTTTGCGGTCGACAGCCTCAACGCAAGCATGGGGGAGCGCGTCCTCTGCGAGTATGCCCTCCGTCTCATTGAAAAGGGAGGCGATGCGGCTTCGATCGCAGCCGAGCTCGACGGGGCAAAGAAGAAGATACAGGTCATCGCCGTCGTCGATACCCTCAAATTTCTGCGCAAGGGGGGAAGGATCTCGGGCGTGGCGGCCTTTGCGGGGGAGATGCTCTCGGTGAAGCCCGTCGTCTCCGTCGTAGGAGGCGAAGTCAAGCTCGTCGGCAAGGCCATCGGAAGCAGAAGAAGCAATAACCTGCTCATGCAGCTCGTGCAAAAATGCGGAGGGATCGATTTTTCCATGCCCTACGGCCTCATGTATTCGGGGCTTTCGGATGAATATCTCAAAAAATATCTGCAGGATAGCAAGGTGCTCTGGGAAGGACACATCGACGACGCCGAGAAGATCCCCGCCCGCCTCATCGGCAGTACGATCGGCGCCCACGTCGGCCCGAACGCCGTCGGCGTCGCTTTCTTCAAAAAATAACGACATGGGGTCGAATTTTTCATGCGGATGTGCGGTCATGTGCATGTTCGCATGAAAACATATACCTTCGGAGGCAGAGATGTTCATCGGCGCTTTTCATAAGAAAAATCACTTTTGCGACAGAGAATATACGCGGGAAAGATGGGGGATCGAGACGCCTTTCGACCCGAAGGTATTCGATGAAGTCGCCCGGAAGATCACCCGCTTTCTCGGCGAGAAAACTTGCTATACGGTGGGGGACGTATATCGATATTTCCATTCTGCCTACCGCGCGTACCCGATCGCATATCGGCAATTTTATAACTATTGCAACACCGATGAGGCGAAACTCTTCGACATCTCGCTCCCTACGATAGACGATGATACGGAGATCGAACTTCTCGCAGAAGAGAGCGGAAAATTTTTCTCGTATCTGCAGGACGGCCGTCCGACCGAAGAGGCGCCGCTCACGCTCGTGATCGAGCGCTCTGCCCTCGGCGAGACGCTCGGCGTCACACCGAAGGAGAACTTGATCCTTGTCATCGGCTCGCTCGATGGCACAAACGTCAACTCTATGAAAGTCCTCCTGACCCCCGGGTTCCCCGAAATCGAATACTCCCTCGAATTTTTCCGTTTGCATTCTTCTTAGGGTTATATTGCATGAATTTGGTTGATGGCGGAAGCGTGCAGGGGGATGGAAAAGACCGTAGAGCAGAGTGCCCAAAAAAATTTTATGAATTTTGCTGAAAAATCTCACCAAAAGGTGAACATTTTTGAAAAGATGTGATATAATTTTCTTTGCAAAGACTCTTTGGGAGGGGAATTATGAGTTCAGCGAAGATCAAGGCGCTTATCGTGCTGCTTGCGGGGTTAGTGCTCGCGGTGTTGGGTATGGTCGTCTCGTCGATCTTGTCGATGTGCGTGAAGAAGACGGTCTACACGCCCGAGGAGGCGTATCGCGCGGCGTGCGCGTGTGGATACGGGGGTACCTATGACGATTTTCTCGCTGCCCTAAGCGGGGAACGGGGCTACGGCATCGGGATCGAAAGCGTGACCATGGAGCAAAACGGCGACCTCGTTATACATTTTACCGATGGAAGTTCCGTCTCTTGCGGCAACGTCCGAGGCCCCAAAGGCGATAAAGGTGACACTGGTGAGCAAGGTCCGCAGGGTGACAAGGGCGACAAGGGCGACCCCGGCGTAGACGGTAAAGATGGCGCAGACGGTCTCACACCTCATATCGGTGAGAACGGCAATTGGTTCATTGGCGAAAAAGATACGGGAATTAAAGCGCAAGGTACCGATGGAAAGGATGGCGCTGACGGTGCCCAAGGTCCTCAAGGTGAGAAAGGCGACACGGGCGAACAAGGTCCGCAGGGTGAGAAAGGAGAAAAAGGTGACCCTGGTGCAGACGGCCAGGATGGTGCTGACGGTGCCGATGGTCTCACGCCCCATATCGGAGAAAACGGTAACTGGTTCATTGGCGAGAAAGATACGGGAATTAAAGCCGAGGGTAAGGACGGTGCTGACGGTCAAGATGGTAAGGATGGTGCCCAAGGTCCTCAAGGGGAAAAGGGTGACCCTGGTATCGACGGTCAAAACGGTAAAGACGGCACAGATGGGAAAGATGGTGTAAACGGTCAAGATGGTAAAGATGGCGTAGACGGTCTTACACCTCACATTGGTGAAAACGGTAATTGGTTTATTGGCGAAAAAGATACGGGGATTAAAGCACAAGGCACCGACGGGAAAGACGGAGCAGATGGTAAGGACGGTCTCACGCCGCACATTGGTGAGAATGGCAACTGGTTTATCGGTGAGAAAGATACGGGAATTAAAGCCGAGGGCAAAGACGGTGCACAAGGTGAAAAGGGAGACAAGGGAGACCCTGGCGCAGATGGAAAAGACGGTGTAGATGGTCAAGACGGTAAGAATGGGGCCGACGGTGTAGACGGGAAAGATGGCATAACGCCTCATATTGGCGAGAATGGTAATTGGTTCATTGGCGAAAAGGATACGGGCATTAAGGCCGAGGGTAAAGATGGGGCCGACGGTGTAGACGGCAAGGATGGGGCAGACGGGAAAGACGGCCTCACGCCCCACATTGGTGAAAACGGTAATTGGTTCATTGGCGAAAAGGATACGGGCATAAAGGCTGAAGGTGTAGACGGTAAGGACGGCGTCGACGGTCAAAACGGTAAAGACGGCACAGATGGGAAAGATGGTGTAAACGGTCAAGATGGTAAAGATGGCGTAGACGGTCTTACACCTCACATTGGTGAAAACGGTAATTGGTTTATCGGCGAGAAAGATACTGGTATAAAAGCTGAAGGTGTAGACGGCCAAGATGGCAAAGACGGCGCTCAAGGTGAGAAAGGAGACACGGGTGCACAAGGTGAAAAGGGAGACAAGGGAGATCCTGGCGTCGATGGGAAAGATGGGGCCGATGGTATAACGCCTCACATTGGAGAGAATGGAAATTGGTTCATCGGCGAAAAAGACACTGGTATCAAAGCAGAGGGTACCGATGGAAAGGACGGTGCCGACGGCCAAGATGGAAAAGACGGTGTAAATGGTCAAGACGGTAAAGATGGCGCTGATGGTAAGGACGGTCAAGACGGGAAAGATGGCCTCACACCTCACGTTGGTGAGAATGGAAATTGGTTTATTGGCGAGAAAGACACTGGAATTAAGGCACAAGGTACCGATGGTAAGGATGGCGCCGACGGGAAAGATGGCGTAACACCTCATATCGGAGAGAACGGTAATTGGTTCATCGGCGAAAAGGATACGGGGGTGTATGCGCTTGGTTGTAAGCACGAATTTGACGAATGGCAGACGGTCGTCGAGGCGAGTTGTCTTTCCATCGGTTACCGCATGCGGTCGTGCAAGAAATGCGGGGAGAAAGAGTACGAATTCTTAGAGAAATTGACACATGAGTGGCAAAAACCCATGATTTTGCAGGAGGCGACCTGCCTCGAGACGGGGCTGCAGCTGGTCTATTGCAAACTCTGTGGGACAAGCCGCGTGGAGGAGATCCCCGCCATGGGGCATGAATTTCAGGAGGGCGTCTGTACCCGCTGCAACACGCCCGACCCCGATATGGGCCTTCGGTTTGCCGATTGTGAGGGCGGTTGCGAAGTCATCGCAGGATCAAAATCCATTACAAATCTTATAATTCCTTCGATGCATGACGGGAAGCCCGTAGTAGCAATCGGGGCTGAAGCATTCCTTGGCGATACTGTATTGCAATCCGTAGTTATCCCCGAAAGCGTGAAATTGATCGCGGCGGGGGCGTTTTATGGATGCGAGAATCTTACCTCGGTAGAATTTACCGTGAAGATAGGATGGAGAAAGCTAATACAGGAAGACGAGTATCCTGAATTTGTTGACCCCGAGGCATTTTTGGATCTTGCGGCGATAGCCGAAGATTTGAAAGCATCAACAGGCTGCTACTGGCAACGCTACGACGAGGAATGAACATGGGATCGTCACACTTGGGGTGAGAAAAGGGCCTTACCGAGGAAGGTAAGGCCCTTTTGTCTACATGAAAACCGCTTCCATAAATATACGCTCACAGTGGGCGGAGGAAGAGAAAGATTTCCTGTCCGATTTGGTTGCGGTAGGGGTATTGATCGGTCTCGAAGCCCGTCTTGCAATGCATGCGGATGCTTGCCGTGTTGTTGCATTGGACCTGTTGGCAGACGATCTTATACCCCTTTTCGCGGCAATGCTCTAAGGCGAGCTCCATGGCGCGCGTTCCCGCGCCGCGGCTGCGGTATGGGGGAAAGATCGCGATCCCGATGGAGACGATGCTCGGCGCATGCTCGTAGAGGGATACCGTGCCCACGACCGTCTCCTCGCAAAGCGCTGCGAACATTTCGAAGTATTTTCCGCGGAAGTTCAGGGTATTCCATGCATCGATCATGGTCCCGATCTCTTCCGATGACAGTTTGGGCGCATAATAGCGCTTCAGAAGGTCCTCATCCGTCTCCCGTGCAAAGTGTCGGAATCGAATCTCATCGATCTTTTCTTGCATTTTTTCTACCCCATGTTGCAATTTCGGAAGTTCTTCCGCGAAAATTTCCGTGTCTTCCGTTCGAAGTTTCATTACGGCGATCTCGCCCGATCTATCCGGCTCCACTTCATGGCAGAAGATGCCGAGGGAGGTCGCTATTTGATAGAGGCGCCGCTTGTTTTGAGGAGCGCAGTAATACCCGAGATAGATGCCCTTGAGCCGCAGCCCGAGTTCGCTGCTCGCAACGTTGATCCCCGCATAGGGCGCGATCTTTCGTGACAGGACGACGCGCGTCTCCCGCTCCCAACTCCAACTGATGTTTTTTGAAGCACACCATGCGCGGTGATATTCTTCGAGCGCACGTACGTACTCGGGATGTGCGATGTCTCCGCGTACAAATTCCTTTTGCAAACGCTCGAGCGTCGGGCCGACTTCGATCTTCTTTTTGGCATACCGCACGGGGTAGAGAACGTCGGGCGAGACGACCTCGTAGACGAGACAAAACCCGCGGTGACCATTGGCGTAGTGTGCCCACATCGTCGGATCAAAGCCGCGATCGGTGAAACAGCTGAGGATGAAATTTTTCCGTTCGGCCTCGAAATAGGCTTCGAGGGAGGACTTCCGCGTCTCGAAATCCGAGTAGGCGGCGAGGACTTCGTCGAACCGACCCTCCTGTGAATAATGCAGATCGAAACCCTCGAAGGGATCGTTCTGGCAGTCCGCTCGCGTAAGCCAAACCGTGTCGTTTGCAAGAGAGCGGAAACGAAGTTCGTTCTGCGCCTTGCTTTCCACCAAAGCGACATAGCGGAAGAGCGTTTTTGGGAGCTCTTCCCGAAGGAGCGGCAGAAGACGTTCGTTGTAGATACGGATCGCCCCGACGGCGGACTGTGCTTGCGCGATCGCCTTATCCGCCCTGTAGACGGAAAGCAGGAGGAGAAGAAAGCGGTAGATCGAAAAGTAGAGAAGGATGAGCGCCGCGGCACAGAGCAGGAACACGACCTTGCGAAAGACGAAGTACTCATAGAGCCCGGCGCCAAAGGCGCTCCCGATGAGAAGTGCGACCATGACATGCATGATCTCGCTTTCCATAAATTTTATGGACTTTTTTAACATGCAGGAATTTTATAACAATTTCGGCATATTGTCAAGCAATTTACGGAATACGAGGGGGCCGAGACCGATTGCGCATGGAAGCTGCACTACAATATAGCGCGACAGACTTTCAAGCGGAAGTCTGTCGCGCCGATCGAGCACCGTGCGCATAAGTTGAAGTTTTGGAAGAAAATCTAGCGTACTTTCTTTGAGATCATGCTATTAGCCGTCTATTTTTAGCATTCTAAATTCCTTATCGGAAACCAAAGTTTTATAAGTCGATATTGCATCATCTAAAATCGCAGTATCAATTTTTTGTTTAATCATGACATTATACTCAACACCTTTCTTTTGACTACTTTCTTTGTAGTAATTTGACAATTTTGTCAAATATCTATAAACATCATTGAAAGCCGCCTCATCATAACTAAAAAGTTTGTCGAGTTGTCTATTCATATTAACGCTTGAATGATCTCCATCAAGATGATAGCTGATAAAACTAATGACATAGTACGGGATGGGAGTCCGCTTGTCCGAACTCTGCTTCTTTTCCTGTTCAGTACGACAATATAGATAATATAAGCGGATCATATTGTCGATAGAAATATAATCC
Source organism: uncultured Clostridia bacterium (assembly GCA_947595585.1). Lineage (GTDB taxonomy): Bacteria > Bacillota > Clostridia > Christensenellales > Borkfalkiaceae > Gallimonas. The sequence continues at coordinate 39,315 of CANQET010000013.1, read as the reverse complement.
TGAATATTTATGCTAATTGTCTTGAATACGTCACTATTTTGTTTTAGAACAGTATTTTTCTTTGTATATGCAAAAGAGCCATCTTTGATATATGCAATCAAAACTTGTAAGAGTTTTTCCAAATCAATGCATATATCTTTCGATGTTTTTATCTCATAACCGATCTTCTTTGTGTATTCGTTTGCCTTTTTAACCATATCGGCTTTTTGCTTGTCAGAATATTCTGATTCAAATTTATTTTTATCACTTTGCTTAACGCGCAAAAAGAAACCGCGCTTTGCAAATTCAGACTGAATGCGGGTAAAGACAGGTTGCCCATTTGCTGAAAAGACCTTGTCGGGCACGGCATTTTGTCTATTTGTGTATTTTACCACATCTTGATAAAAGGCCTTATCCTCTTCAGAACGATCGGGAATAACCAAGACCTTAACCATAACAAAAACATTTTGATAATTTTGCTGAATTTCTTTATCAGATTGACCGTCACTTAGAACAGCGTTAATTGAATTGACTGTTTGACAGCCATTCACCACTTGCGGATTTTTTATTTCCAAATAACGCATTTTACCATGATTTTCTTCTTTTCCAACTTTCGAGCAAATCATGGTGATTCCATTGTTATAGAATAAAAAGTTATTCCGTTCCGAACTTTTTAGTGTGTCAATAATGCCCTTATTAACTGTGCTTTCGCCTAAAAATTCACGGATATTTTCTTCAAAAAGCTGATAGCCCGCTTTCTTTGCGGTATAATAGAGCCTATAAATCTCGAAGACAGGCGTGATTATATAATAAGCTTCGCACCGCAAATCAGGGATGTCATATTCCTCCCTCAGCGATGCAAACGTCCCTCTATTAACGGTTCCCAAATCAAACGATAGCTCTTTCCGCTCCTTATAGCTTTTTCCATAATACAGCTCATAGATACCTTTCAAATCTATGAATTCTGCTTGCAAGAACGGGTTATACTGCCTTGCATCACTGTTAAATCGCTTAATTAAATTATCTATATCTACCGAATAGAAAGTGCTTGATGAATAAAAATGAAAATAGATTTTATAATCAGGATCGTCAATGGCATTAGAAAATATTTTTTGCAGTTTTTTAGAACGCTTATAGCTACCATTTAACAAAGCAGATAAGGGCGATTGCAAAAAGTCAGACACATCTTTGCGGTCAATGGCATTATCAATACCATAATATTTACATTGGATGATATAAAGCTCCTTATTATCTTCATAGTGGACAAAACAATCAATAGCTTTATCATTATATTCAGTTATAGAATCCGCAACCATTTCTTCATCAATGTTGTAGAGATTCATAAGAACCCAATACAAGAATGCGTATTCAGGCTTATTGACTTTCTCGTCAATATAAGCGTAATTTTTACTTATTTCCGCTAAGCCGTTTTGAATTTCATTTTTGAAAGTCAATAATTTTTCATCCAAAGGCATACTCAAACCTCTTTTGTTACTTTGAAAATATATTATCATAGATTTTCTTTTGTGTCAAGAGTTTCCAACGGAACTTTTACGGGCACTTAACTAAATCGAGTGCATTGCTTCAGTATAACAAGAGAGCCTAAATCGAATACTTGCGCGTTCGATTTAGGCTCTTTGCGGTTGAGTTGGGATCTTGCGGGGCAGCTTGGTTCGTGGCCAATCGTATATACAAAACTGTATTACAATAATATTACCTAGAGGGGAGCCGATTCTATAAAAAATCGATCTCAAAATGCGGAAGATGAGAAATTCTTCTTTGATTGTGCGTAGATTGCATCGAAATCGTCACTTCCGGATCGTTTTCCCGTCGATTGGGATTTGATGAATTGCCAATCCGAGAAATCATAAACAGAATATTCGTATAAAAGTGCTTTTCGTGCGCTTTCCACTTCTTCAGCTGAAGCGGTCTTATTTAGCCATTTTTGAAGCACATCGAGCAGTTGATCTGTCGCGTTCAAAACAGCCGCATCTTCCTTATAAAACCTTTTTAGAATGGATTCTACGTCGGATGCTCGTGCACAGCAGTTTTTCATGGAGTTTTCGTCAAATTCCGATACAATGCAGGGGTGTGCAAAACTTAATATATCCGAAATACTCTTTCGAACGATTTCCTTGTTCTTTAATCGTTGTTCTGTCACAATTTTAATATAGTGCTTCTTTCTGTTTTCAACCAATGTGCTTATAAAACTAACGATCAAGGAGGTTATCGAAACCAAAATCGTTACAATTTGCAACACTAAAACGCTGATATCCATACACAAATCTCCTTTTGTGATTCTTCTTATATCATAGTTGCATATAGAATACAAGCTGTAAAGGCAAAAAATTTAAGGCGAATCGACAATGAAACCCTCACCCGCTTTCCGTTAAGTTGAACTTCCAGCGGATCGTTTCGGCGAGAAAGTAAGCACATTTGTATTTGTCGCGGTCGGCAAAGCTGTGTGCGTTCTCGTAATCCGTCCAACAGACTTTTCCGTCCTCGAAGAAGACGGAAGCCTCATCGATGAGCGGATATTCATCGCCGATCGACATGTGTCCGTATCCTTCAAAGAGATTGGTCTCGGGGCTTCCCATGAGTTCAAACAGCACTTCGCAGCTCCATGCGGCAAAGTGAAGATAGAGCTTTTCGCCTCTTTTATAAATTTTCTTGACATAGGCATCATGAAGCCCCGTGGTGGCGCTGATGAGGCCGTTCACATCATCTTTATTTCTGAGTTCGAACCATTCGGGGACATGAATGTTTGCTTGGATCTCCGCGCAGCGCCGGATGATTTCCGCATCGATCGTATGACCCAAGAGCCAATCGTAGCCTTCGTTCTTTCCTTTCTTGATCCAATTCTCCGCTTTTGTATCAAAAATGAAGACGTCGATGCGGATAATGTGACCAATGATTGAAGTAAAGGGCACGCGTTTGAGATTCCGCTCTTCCTTATCGAAGACGAGCACTTCCGCATAAGTTTTATGATCGTAGATCGCAAATACGGCGGAATCGTAAAACCCGTTTTTTTCTCTGATCCGTGCTATCATGGCCGCTCCTTTGAATTTATTATATAAAAACTACATAGGCTTGTCAAGTTGCAGATCGTAATTTTTACAAACCGACGGGGGGGATAGGATGTTAGAATGTGAAAGGGATATAGTACGTTCTTGTAATGAAGTGGGGGGATGTAGTAAATTATTGCAGAGAAATAGGGGCGACCGATTTGCGCGCATATGAGTCATTGATCTGAAACGGCATAGAGGAACTCTCTACAGAAAGCACAAACGGCATCCGCATGGGGTGCCGTTTTCACATGGGCGAGCAGAAGGCGTAATACGTCACTTCGAAATTTCAGTTTGGCAAACCCGATAGAACACAAATTCGAACCGATTTGAAAATGGACTGACAAAGTGCCAGTCCATTTTCATAGTGGAGAATGAAAAACCCATAAATGGAATTTTAATCGCCGTCGCAGAGCATCAAGATCCCCGCAATAAGGTTTACGAACAACAGAACGCAGACCTTATACCCCGTGCCCGCAGGCCGACCGTCGCGTACACAATGGAAATAGTGCACGGTCATGGGGATCGTCCAACAGAGTGGGATCAAAAGCCAGCCTGTCGCAACGCACGCAAGAAGCATAAATATCTTTGCTGCCGTTTTCATATCTCTTCCTCCTAAAAGTTTCTATCAAGATTTTACTACACATTTTATCTATTGTCAAGATAAAATGTGTAGTTTTGCATAAAATTTTTGTATGGATAAGAAATTTTGTCAGAATTTGAAGATGATGCGAAGGGAGTGCGGGCTTACGCAAAGGCAAGTGGCGATGCGTCTCGGCGTCGTGGAAAGCTGCTATGCGAATTGGGAACAGGGGAGAACGGAGCCGAATATCGATATGATCCGTAAGCTCGGCGAAATTTTTCAAGTGACCCTCGATGAACTGATCAACGGCGATTGACGGCGGAAGACGCAAGCGGTTCGGCCGATATAGCCGCCGTCACGAAAGGGGACCAACGCCACACGCTCTCTTTCGCACAGAAAACGGGGGATCGCTTCATTTCCCTCGGAGAACTCGCTTTACCCTTCGGAACAGCGATGGGTCAAGCGAGGGGCTTCCCTGCCGTGGATATTGAAATAGACGAAATTCACTCATAGTCAGCTTGAAATATGCAAAATATAATAAATCTTTTTGGATAAGGAATATATATATGAAACATGAGATTGAAGTAATTGTTGATTACGTTGAAGGGAAATTGAATATAACTGATTTTCGAGAAGAATTCTTAAATAATCATAAATTAAAACAATTATTGGCAAATAAGGTTATTGCTGCGTGTTATAAAAATTATAATTATAATATCTATGATTATTTGTATAGACAGCTAAACTCTAAGACCAATCATTGGAACAATATTTATTCAAGATATGTAGTATGGTTCAATCTTAAGACATTTTTGAGCTACAACAATATTCCATTCAAAGACTATACGAAATACGATGAAGATTATGCTTTTTTATTGGATATTCAACCAAGTTGGCTGGATATGATTGACGATCAAGGGATATTTGATAAAATAATTGCAGAAATGCCCAAGGATCTATCGAAAACGAAACGTATACAATGGGGTAAAAATAAACTCAAAGAATTCTTTAAATATGACAAAACTTACCCACGTTGGATACAGGATCCCGAGTGGCCGATTGTTGACGGGAAACCGCTCGTATTCGCCCGTCAAGAAAGGGCAGGCAAAGACGATGAACGCACATATTACTATTTCTATGATCCGGAAACGGGAAGCCAAACAATAATTACTCAATTTTATTAGCATGAATATGGAGGAAGACAGAATCTGCGTTCATAATACTCTTGTAGAAATGAGGCGAAGTAGTCAAACTTCGCAATGAAAGCAAATAGCGGTACCATGTCCGTGTCAACGGTGAGGAAATTGTCTGCACGGGCGGGCATCCGTTCTATGTAGCAAACCTCGACAAATTTATTCCAGCGCGCAAGCTAAAAGTTGGTGACGAACTATTGCTTGCCGTCCTGAATGTGAAACGCACTCTTTATTCTTTCCTTGATCTCCTGTTTACGCTTGGTCTTACCGAGAGTTTCGGGAACGCTTTGAATGATTTTTTCAATCAACCGTTCGGCTTGCACACCGTTGATAATCCTCAACTTCGAAGTTATATGTAGTTTCGGGCTGAGAAAGCTGTTCAACTTGGATTACTTCTATTGTAACATATACTCCAGAAGAAAGTATCCCCGATGGGCGCAGGACACAGATTGGCCTTTCAGCGCAACAGGAAAGCCGTTAAAATATATAGGTAGGAAGCGCGATGGCGATTTGGTGTTACATATCTTTATGGATGTGGATACGCAGGAAATAGTAACTGTTGAAGAATATTATTGATGATATAACATAAACTTCTAATCTGAAATAGGAATGGGCTCAATGTTCTTGAACTCATTCCTTTTTCATTACGGAGGCATCAATCCATCGTTAGATTTTTATTATAACGGCGCGTTTAAATCGTGGTGAGATAAGAATAAGAACGGGGTGTTGTTCGGCGTCGGCGAGTTGCAACAACGATACTGGCGTGCGCCCTTTCGGGATCGTGCGGAGTAGCGGCAACGGCGGCCTATTGTAACAAGTTTCGCGTTCACGGCCGTCTCTATTGTGGCAAGCAATATCGTAAAGTGCTTCCAATGCTTCAAAGAGGGTACTCGGCTATGATACCGTGGACAAAAAGTGGACGATAAATCCTCTTGAAGCCGTCGTCGTCAAGGATATTTTTACCCGCTATCGGAACGGAGAGAAGGCGAAAGATATTATAGACCGCCTGAACGCCTCGGGGATAAAGACCAAATCGGGCAAAAAGTTCACGATGAGCCAGCTTGCCCGCATTATACGAAACGAGAAATATATGGGCGTCGTCAACATAGACGGCAATGTCTATACCAACGTCATCCCGCCCATTGTGGACGAAACTCTGTTCCGCGAGGCAAATTCGGTTATGGATACTCATAAACATAAGCAAAGGAAAAATTACGACGAACAGCCGTATATTTTAAGCGGCAAACTCGTTTGCGGGTACTGTCATTCGGCTATCACTGCCGAGGCGGGAACGAGCAAGACGGGGCGTGTGTACCACTACTACAAGTGCTACGGTAAAAAGCTGAGAACAACCGATTGTCAAAAGAAAGCCGTAAGTCAAGAGTACATAGAACGCTTGGTGTTCGAGGCGACGATAAAATACGTCCTTCGCCCGAACGTCATCGACAAAATCTCGAACATTGTTACCGAGAAATTCAACGCCGACCTTGCCACGCCTGTTGCTCTGCTGTCGCTCGAAAAGGAACTCAAAGAGGTCAACAAGTCCATCGGCGGCATTATGGCGGCGATAGAACACGGCATTTTTACAAAGACGACGCAGGAGCGATTGCTTTCATTGGAAGCGGAAAAGTCCGACCTCGAAACGAAGATCGCCGTGGAACAAGCGCGGCAAATAAAGCCGCTCCAAGCAAGCGAAGTCAAGAAGTTTTTGACTTACTTTGCCCGTATGAAATACGAGGACGGCGAGGAAAGAAACGAATTCTTTAATTCGTTTATAAACCGTGTTATTCTTTTCGATGATAAGGTCATTATCCTCTATAACTCGAACGACCGAGAGATCAAACAACTTGACAAAAAGCAATTAAAAGAAGCCGAAGCCGCAGAAAACCTCGAAGAGATAATAGAAAACAACTCGCTTGAACCAAAAGAGTTCAAACGAGTTGCACTTGGCGGAAGGTGAGGGATTCGAACCCCCGAAAGCTTGCACTTCAACGGTTTTCAAGACCGCCGCGTTCGACCGCTCCGCCAACCTTCCATATTCAATTTTGCTTTGCGTTGCTGCAACTTGTGGAACGATTTTGCTTTGCGTTGCTGCAACTTGTAGAACAATATTGCTTTGCGTTGCTGCAACGTACAGAACAATATTATCTACGTCGCAACGATGTCATCACAATATGATTTGCATTGCAACATCTATATTATAGCAAAAATTACGGATTTTGCAACACATTTTACTTGTTTCCGCCGCAAAAGCTCGAAGCTGCGGCAATTTTATTTTTTTTCGAAAAATTTCCAAAAACGGCATGAAAACGCTTTACAACGCTAAAGAGATGAAGTATAATAGGAGTATACTTCAGCAAGATAAAGTGCTGAAGCAAGGAGGAAGGTATGAAAAAGTTTGCAGTATTTGGACTTACGGTAGCGATGGGCGCAGCGGCGCTCATGGGTATGGGTGCGTGCGGGGGGGATGGTCCCGCCAACGTGAACGATCCCGATGATGGCGACAAGACTCTCAAGATCGGCATCACGCTCTATTCGCCCATGAATTATTATGATGAAAACGACAAGCTCGTCGGGTTCGATACGGAGTTCGCCGAACTCGCCTGTGCGAAGCTCGGCTACACGCCCAAATTCATCGAGATCGATTGGAACAACAAGATCAACGAGCTTAAGACCAAAAAGATCGATCTCATCTGGAACGGCATGACGATCAGCGACGAGCTCAAGGCGAGCATTGCGATCAGCGATCCCTACATGGAGAACAAACAGGTGATCGTGGCAAAAAAGGATAATCTTGCGAAGTTTTCCGATATTGCTTCGCTCTCCGCGGCGGCGTCCATTGCGGCGGAGGAAGGTTCGGCGGGGCAGACCGTTGCGGAGGAAAACGGGTACGAGAGCAAGCTCCAAACGCTTTCCGCGCAGTCTGATTGTCTGCTCGAAGTCAAGGCAGGCCGCTCGGAGATCGCCATTCTCGATATCACGATGGCAAGATCGATGACGGGCGATGGGACGGACTTTGCCGATCTCGGCTATCTCGATGTGGGCTTTGCGGGGGAGGAATACGGCATCGGCATGCGGAAAGAGGATATCGATCTGCTTGCCTCGCTCAATTCGATCATCGCAGAGTATAAGACGGACGGCACATTCGATACCTTGATCGAGAAGTACATGGTATGACGAGTTTTGCAGAGGTCACGCTCAAGCTCCTCGAGGGCTTTGGGACGACGTGTTACATCTTCATCTTGACGCTCGTACTCGCACTTCCGCTCGGGCTCATCGTCGCATTCGGGTCGATGTCCCGCTTCAAGCCGCTGCGGTATGTCGTGCGGACGATCGTGTGGATCATCCGCGGGACGCCGCTTATGTTGCAGCTCATCGTGATCTTCTACGGCCCCGGGCTCCTCTTCGGAGTTACGGGGTTCGACCGCGTTCCCTCGGTGATCGTGGCGTTCGTCATCAACTATGCGTGCTACTTTTCGGAAATCTACCGCGGCGGGATCGAAAATATCCCGCGTGGGCAGTATGAAGCGGGGCTGGTGCTCGGCATGACGAAGGTGCAGATCTTCTTCCGTATCACGCTGTTGCAGGTCGTAAAACGCATCTTGGCGCCCATGTCGAACGAAGTCATCACGCTCGTCAAGGATACCTCACTCGCCCGCATCATCAGCGTGGTCGAGATCATCAAGTCCGCGGAGGCATTTATGCGGCAGGGGCTCATCTGGCCGCTCTTCTATACGGGCGTATTTTACCTGCTTTTCATCGGCATTCTCACGCTGCTCTTCCGCTATGCGGAGAAGAAGACGGCGTATCTCAAGGTTTGATATGGAATATCTGCGCGTAGAGGGCTTCCGAAAAAAATTTCACCAAACGGAAGTCCTGAAAGGGGTCGGCTTTACTTTACAAAAGGGGGAGATCCTTGTTATAATAGGGGCGTCGGGCAGCGGCAAGACGACCCTTTTGCGCTGTTTGAATTTTCTCGAGACGCCCGATGAAGGCAAGGTCTACCTCAACGGGGAGCTCTTTTCCGATGCCGCCGTGCGCTATTCCGACCGCGAACTGCGCAAAAAGCGGCTGAGGTTCGGGCTTGTCTTTCAGAATTTCAATCTCTTTCCCAATTACGACGCAAAGCGGAACGTCTCCCTCGCCTGCGAACTCCTCGCACGGGAGCGGGCAAGGGCGAAAAAACGCGAACTGCTTGCGGCGGAAAAGGGCATCGCACGGCTGAAGGCCTACCGCCGTATCTCGGCCGAGGCCGCGGCGATGAAGAGAGAGGGGATCGCGGAGAGCCATGCCCGCGCGGATGCGCTCTTGGCGCAGGTCGGGCTGCAGGAGAAGCGGGACGCCTTCCCCTATGAACTCTCGGGCGGGCAGCAGCAGCGCGTCGCGATCGCACGGGCGTTGGCGCTTGACCCCGAGGTGCTCTGCTTCGACGAGCCGACTTCGGCGCTCGATCCCGAGCTCACGGGCGAGGTGCTCAAAGTCATTCGCGGCCTCAAGGGGCGGACGATGATCGTCGTCACCCACGAGATGGCGTTTGCACGCGAAGTCGCCGACCGCGTCATCTTCATGGCGGACGGCGTCATCGAGGAGGATGGGACGAGCGAGGAAGTGTTCGGCGCCCCCAAGAGCGAGAAATTGAAGGCGTTTTTGAAACGTACGGAGGAACACGGATGGATATGACGTTTGCCGAGGAATACAGAGAGCTCTTCGAGGCGATCCTCTCCATCGAAGATCTGCAAACATGCGGAGATTTCTTCGAGGACCTGCTCACGCGCAACGAGGCGGAATCCATGCTTCAGCGCGTGCGCGCCGCAAAACTTCTGCTCGCGGGAAAGACGTATGAGCAGATCATCGCTGAGACGAACATCTCTTCCGCAACGCTCTCGCGCGTCTCCAAATGCGTGCACTACGGAAGGGGGTACCGCGCCGTCCTCACGGGGCCCGAACAAAAGTAACATTATGATATCGGAATCCGACATCGCGGCGACGGTAAAATACGGGAGATACGTGCGCCGCAGAGCATTCATCGCCTTGTATATCCTTCTGGCCGACGCCATTCTCATTCCAGCCGCGACGATCGCGATCGTAATACTTGCGGCTGCGGGGCAGATGGTCTTGGATCGCGAGATCGGAAGCGCCTTGATCGTGGTAAATATTTTTGCATTCTTTCTGATATGCGTTGCGGCGGGTCTATTGCTGTATCATACGGGGCACAACAGGCAGATCAAAAAATGGCTGCGGGATGCGGTCGTCCTGAACGCCGAAATATACAGACTTGACCATATCACGCCCGGGTACGACCCGTATCAGGTCGCCGTTCGTTTTACATACGACGGCGTGGTGAAAGAACAAACGCAGCGGCCCAATTTGCTGATCGGGAATCATAAAATGTTGGCGAAATACGTTGGGGACAAGGTCCCGATCGCGTATTCTCCCGCATACGATCAGGTGATCATTCTTCGGTAGGAATTTCGAATAGGGTATAAACAGAGAGGACCTCCCATGGATCGGGAGGTCCTCTTTTCTGCAGAGATCGTAGGCAAACGAAATGGGGAGGGGGGTCATCTTTTGATTTTCCGATCCTCGCCGACCAAGCCTTATGCCGCACAGAGGGAGGCCGCCGCGGCCGCCTTGCCTTCGGGCAGCGTAAGAACATCGGAGCCGTCTCCCCATTGGGCGTTGAGATAATTGAGACGGCTGTGCAGCCAGCGCTCGAGATAATCGGCCGCTTCGCCCTGCGTGCGGTAGGTGTTGATCTCGGGGAGAAGTTCGCCGTCGCCGTAGAGGCGGCCGGGCCAGCGCGTGAAATTGTTGCGATATTGGTCCGCGAACGTCACCTTCTGCGTTTCGACGAGCTCGAGCGCGGTGCGGAGTACGTCGTATTGCACGAGTTCCGCCCATTTTGCCGTAACCATGTCGCGGAACCAACCCTCGCGGACGAGGAGCACGAGCCATGGATTCGTGCTGTTTGCCGCATACAGGCCCTGCGCATTGTTCACGAATCCGTTCTTGATGCCGAAGGCGGAATCGAAGTCCCACGGCGCTTCGAAGATGACCTTCTTGCTCCCGCCCGCCGTCATATCTATGGAGAGATAGAAGCTGGACCAGCCGATATCGGCGTCGCAGGCGATCTCGTTGAGGATGTAGGTATCCACGAGCGATCGGACGTCGATGACGGCGGAGACGACGTCCTCAGCGCTTCCGCTCGTCGGTTCGATGCCGGAATAGTCGTCGTTGAACTTGTACATCCGCCCGCGATACACCGCCTCATAGGCGATCTTGTAGGCGTTATCGAGATAGGAGCGAATGAACGCGATCTGCGGATGGTTTTCGCTGTACGCCTCGGGATAGATATCGCTTTTGACGGTATAGCCGATCGAAGATGTTCCGCCCCAAGGGTTGAATGTGCTGCCGTCCGCGCGGGTGAGGGGAGCAAAGTTGTTGTAGTTGAGCTCAAAGGTGGGGTCGCCCGCATTGTTGGGCATGTTCCGCTCATCGGTGTAGTAGCCGTCGTATTCGACGAAGTACCCGATATCGGTGCCCGTGTAGTTCTCTTCGACTTCGGGCACGCTCGATCTGCCGTTTTCGCCGCCCTTGGCCTCTTGCTGTTCGACGAGGAGATACATGCCCCAATATTGGTTGTTGATGTACACTTCCACGTTGCGATAATCGCTCGAATAGTAGCCGTCCGAGCCGAGGATGGTCTTGCCGAAGTAGAAGGCCATCGTGTTGTTGGACATGGAGAGGTCCTTCCAATCGGCGAGGAGCACCCAGCTCTTGTATTTGGCCCCGCCGTTGAGCCCGAGCACGGACTGCTTTTTCTCAAATTTGATGCGGATGGGCTCCTTTTCGTAGTTCATCGTCCAATTCCCGCGTGCCTTCACCTGCGCCTTCGCGGTGAGGGAATAGGCGCTCTCCTCGCCGTAGCCGCAGACGGAGACCGTCGCCCCGACGTAATTCACCAGATCCTGATGCTTCATATCGAGGTTGGGCTTTGTCGCGAAGTCGAAACTTCCGTCGTCCGTTTCGATGTATATGGCGGGCATATCCTTGCGGATCACGGGGCGAAAGGCATAGGCCTCGGCACGCGGATCGACAGGCGCCGCCTCGCCGCAGATGCAGTCGCCTTCCGTGAAGTCGTGGGAAGACTTCCCCGCAGGGTCGATCGCTCCGTCGTCGGGGCAGACCCGCCAGTGCTGCTGTTCGTCGTGCTCCCACTGCGTATAGGCATGGACGTGCGGCGCATCGTGGGCGCACGCAGCAAAGGAAAATGTGAGCGCAGCGCATACGAGCATCGCCGCGATCCTTCGAACGTGTTTCATAGAGCCACCCCTGTATCATATGGATAATTCTATCATACCATAAAAATGTACAAAAATCAACTCTTTTGAGCGAATTATCAACTAAGCGCCATAGATTTTGAAATTATGTTCAACGAGAAGTTGTGAAGTTTCAAAGAGAAGGATTTTTTTGGGTCTGGCGTTGAGAAGCGCCGGATTCTTTTTTCGTGTGGATTCGCTCACATGAGAAAGATCTCTTCCTTTTGGGATAGAGCCTCCGAAGTGATCTGTTCAGCTTTTCATTCGTTCTCTTTCCATGCAAATTATGTTTGGTTATTTTTATAAAAAGTGTTGCAAAAGTTTCCGTTCTGTGTTAGAATAATTCTTGCGACACAATAGAATACTGTTCATGAATGATACAACGGCATCGGTGTATCCTTTTTCCTATTTCATGAACAGGATATTGTGTCGCAGCAATTCGGGGATACTCGAAGCGGGCGCCTCGGATTGAGGCGTCCTTATTTTTTTGCCCGCCAAAAAAACAAAAGGAGAAATAGGAACATGAAACACAATCTTCGCGTATGGATCGCGACCCTGCTTGCTCTCTGCTTGTGTCTGTCCTTTGCGGGCTGCGCCAGCGCCAAAATCGATGGCGGAACGACCCAGTCGGGGCATACCCATACTTTTGCGGAAGAATGGTCGCATGACGAAGAAAAGCATTGGCATGCCGCTACTTGCGGGCATATCTCGGAGCGGAGCGGCGAAGCCGCGCACATCTACCAAGACGGCAAATGCACGGAATGTAAATATGAGCACGTGGCGCACGTCTTCGGTGCGTACGAAAAGACGGAGAGCGGGCACTCGCAGACCTGTTCCGTCTGCGGCAAAGTCGTGACGGGACAGCATACTTATGAGAACGGCAAATGTAATGATTGCGATTATGAACATCAAAATCACGCATTCGGCGCAGATAATACCTGCGAGGTGTGCGGAGCCGAAAAGAAGCCCTATACAATGAGCGGAGATGGTACGAAGATCTATTTCGGTGAATATCCGCAGAGCGAAGTGACGGAAGACGATTTGAAGGCGGCGCTAAACATAGAAGCCGGAGGTGTCCCCACGGTTGAAAATGCAGGCAAGTGGACAGATTACGACTACTACATAAGCGGCTCGGTAAAGAGTTATATGTGGTATATAGATGTCGAACTGCAGGGCGGTCGCTATCGCGGAATTTATTTCACGAGCTACCGTCCGTGGAATACGACGGAAGAAAGTCTTGCCGAAAAAAGTTATCAGGACGAAAACGGGTACAATACAAATACAGTGTACTGGTTCAAGTACGAGCCTATCGAGTGGCGCGTATTGGAAAGAAGTAATGGGACAGCTCTTTTGTTGTCTAACATTATCCTCGACAGCCAACAATACTGTCATCCAAACAAACCCACAGGGGACGAAGGAAGGGTAGAGCCCAATAACTACATGTACAGTGAAATCCGCGAATGGCTCAATTTAACCTTTTACAAAACAGCATTCAATGGAAATGAACAATCAATTATCGAAACGGCTACGGTGGACAACAGTACTTCCTCTACGGCATCGGATGATAACGAATACACCTGTGAAAATACAAAGGACAAAGTTTTTCTGCTAAGTTATAAAGAGGCTAAGAGCGCGTACGGTTTTACTGAAGCGGATGATTCTGCGCGTGAAATGCAATCGACAGACTATGCGAAATCACAGGGGATATATGTATCTACAGATAGTGGTTATGTCGGTAATAGTATGTGGTGGCTACGTTCGCCGGGTACTTTTAGCAATGAAACGGCAAGTTATGTTAGTGGTGACGGTTACGTTATGCCCGGTAATCATGTCAGCAATACACGCGGTGGTATTGTTCCCGCGCTGTGGATCAAACTGTAATTGCGATTTTCGTGCGAAAGGACGCCTTCGCGGTCTCAAAATCAGGCGCGGCATTTTGCCGCGCTTGATTTTGTTTTACCCAAAAAGACGCAGCACACGCTGCGTCTTTTTGGGTCAGTTGATCGGTTTGAAGCTGTTCTTTGTTCGGTTTATTCTCTTCCAGCCATCTTCTTGTAGCCGGCGAGGCGCTCCTTGGAGCTCTCCTCCGTCTTCTTGAAGAGTTCTTCGGCGACGGCGGGCTGCGTCTTCTTGAGGGAAGCGTAGCGGGTCTCGCCGAGGATGAAGGCCTGATAGTCGCCCGTGGGATCCTTGCTGTCGAGCGTGAAGGGGTTCTCGCCCTTGGCCGCGAGCTCGGGGTTGTAGCGGTAGAGCTGCCAATATCCGCACTCGACGGCGCTCTTCTCTTCGGCCTGCGACTTCGTCATGTTGATGCCGTGGTTGATGCAAGGCGCGTAGCAGATGATGAGGGAAGGTCCCTTGTAGGCCTCGGCCTCTTTGAGCGCCTTCACGAGCTGGGCCTTATCCGCGCCCATCGCGCACTGTGCGACGTACACATAGCCGTAGCTTGCCGCGATCATGCCGAGATCCTTCTTCTTGATGCGCTTGCCGCCCGAAGCGAACTTCGCGACTGCGCCGATGGGGGTGGACTTACTTGCCTGGCCGCCCGTGTTGGAATAGACCTCGGTATCGAGCACGAGGACGTTGACGTCTTCGCCCGATGCGAGCACATGGTCGAGGCCGCCGTAGCCGATATCATAGGCCCAACCGTCGCCGCCGATGATCCAGAAGGACTTCTTCACGAGGCAATCTTTCTCGGCGAGGATCGCTTCGACGAGCTCGAGCTCTTCGCCCTCGCACTCGGCCTTGCACTTTGTAAGGTCGGCGACGAGCGCGGCGGCCGTCTTCTTGCTCTCTTCGGCGTCGTCCATGGCGGCGACCCAATCGGTGAGGACCTTTTGGCACTCGGGGTATTCCGCCCACATCTCGGCGAGCTTTGTCGCCTTCTCGGCGAGCGCGGCTCTTCTTGCCTTATAGGCGAGGTTCATGCCGAAGCCGAACTCGGCGTTGTCCTCGAAGAGGGAGTTCGCCCAAGCGGGACCGTGTCCCTGCTTGTTGGTCGTATAAGGGCAGGTAGGGGAGGAACCGCCGTAGATGGAGGAGCAGCCCGTAGCGTTGGCGACGATCATTCTGTCGCCGAAGAGCTGGGTGACGACTTTCACATAGGGTGTTTCGCCGCAGCCCGCGCAGGCGCCCGAGAACTCGAAGAGGGAAGGGGTGAACTGCGACTTCTTGACATCTGCCATCTTCACGGCGGAAAGGTCTGCTTCGGGAAGCTCTACTGCGTATTCCCAATTCTTCGCTTCGACTTCCTCGAGTTCGGCAAACGGCGTCATGACGAGGGCCTTGTTGCCCTTCATGCCCGGGCAGACTTCGGCACAGACGCCGCAGCCCATGCAGTCGAGCGGGGAGACCTGCATGCGGAACTCATAGCCGGGGACGCCGGTCGCGGGCTTCGTATCGAAGGCCTCGGGCTTCTCGCTTCCCGCCGCCACGAGCGCGGGACGGATGCAGGCATGCGGGCAGACGAAGGAGCACTGGTTGCACTGTACGCAGTTCTCCTTGATCCACTTGGGAACGGTGACGGCCACGCCGCGCTTCTCGAATTTGGTGGTACCCGTGGGCACGGAGCCGTCTGCATTGAAGGCCGAGGAGGGAAGTTTATCGCCCTCGAGGGCAAGGATGGGAGCGATGACGCTCTTGAAGTAGTCGTTGTCTGCGAGCTTGACCATCTCCGCGCCCTCGGTCGTCGTCTTCCACGAGGCGGGGATGCGGATCTGCTTGAGGTTGGCCTTCGCCGAATCGATCGCCTGATAGTTCATCTGAACGACGGCGTCGCCCTTGCGCGCGAAGGACTTATATGCCATCTTCTTCATGTAGTCGACGGCGTCCGTATAGGGCATGATCTGCTCGTTGATGAGGAAAAATGCCGATTGCAGGATGGTGTTCGTCCTGCCGCCGAGCCCGAGCTTGCGGGCGATCTTGATGGCGTCGATCACATAGAGCTTGGCCTTCTTCTGGGCGAGCATGTTCTTCATCTTGGCGGGAAGGTTCTTCTCGAGCTCCTTGAGCGTCGTCCAGGGGCAGTTGAGGAGGAAGCTGCCGCCCTTCTTGAGATCGCTCGTCATATCGTAGCGGATGACATAGGAAGGATTGTGGCAGGCGATGAAGTCGGCCGCGTCGATGAGATATTCGCTCTGGATGGGCGTCTTGCCGAATCTGAGGTGAGAGACGGTGATGCCGCCCGACTTCTTCGAATCATAGAAGAAGTAGGCCTGTGCAAACATATCGGTGTGGTCGCCGATGATCTTGATGCTGTTCTTGTTGGCGCCGACGGTGCCGTCGGAGCCGAGTCCGTAGAACTTCGCCGAAGTGGAGCCCGCGGGCGCCGCATCGAATTTCTCGGAGAAATCCAAAGAGCTGTTCGTCACATCTTCGAAGATACCGACGGTGAAGTGGTTCTTGGATTCCTTCTGCTCGAGGTTCTTATAGACGGAGAGCACCATGGAGGGGTTGAATTCTTTGGAGCCGAGGCCGTATCTGCCGCCGACGACCTGAATGTTCTTGACATTCTTCTCGAGGAGCGCGGTGCAGACGTCGAGATAGAGGGGTTCGCCGAGAGAGCCGGGCTCCTTCGTCCGATCGAGCACGGCAATCTTCTTGCAGGTCTTGGGGATCGCGGCGACGAAGGCATCGGAGACGAAGGGACGATACAGACGGACTTTGATGAGGCCGTATTTCTTGCCCTTCGCGTTGAGCTTGTTGATGGACTCTTCGACGGTCTCTGCGCCCGAGCCCATGATGACGATGACCTGCTTCGCATCGGGAGCGCCGACGTAGTCGAAGAGGTGGTAGCTCCTGCCCGTGAGCGCGGAGACTTCGTCCATCATTTCCTGTACGATCGCGGGCGTTGCGGCGTAGTAGCCGTTGGCCGTTTCACGGTTCTGGAAGTAGGTGTCGCCGTTCTGCGCCGTACCGCGCTGGACGGGATGTTCGGGGTTGAGCGCACGTGCCTTGAATTCGGCGACGTCCTTTGCAAGCCCCTTCTTATCGAAGAGCGCCTTCATCTCGGGATAGTCGATGGTGTCGATCTTGGCGACTTCGTGGGAAGTGCGGAATCCATCGAAGAAGTGGATGAAGGGAACGCGGGAGCGCAGCGTAGAGAGATGGGCGACGGTCGCGAGATCCATGACCTCCTGCACCGAGCAGGAAGCGAGCATCGCGAAGCCCGTCTGGCGGCAAGCCATCACGTCCGAATGGTCGCCGAAGATGTTCAGGGAGTGTGCGGCAAGTGCGCGTGCGGAGACGTGCATGACCATGGGAAGCAGCTCGCCCGAGATCTTATACATATTCGGGATCATGAGAAGCAGGCCCTGCGAAGCGGTGTACGTCGTGGTGAGTGCGCCTGCGGAGAGCGAGCCGTGCACGGCGCCCGCGGCGCCGCCTTCGGACTGCATCTCGGTGATGCGGAGCTTCTGCCCCCACATGTTCAGTCTGCCCTGCGTCGCCCATTCGTCTGCGCTTTCCGCCATCGGCGAAGAGGGGGTGATGGGGTAGATCGCAGCCACTTCACTGAACGCGTAAGCGACATGCGAGGCGGCGGTATTGCCGTCGATCGTCATTTTTGTCATCGGAAACCTCCAAAACCTTATAAATTTTTCATGTTTTTCGGGCGGCGGAGCGCTCTGCGCTTTCACCGCCGAAATGTATTATAACGGTTTTCTCTTCCAAAGTCAATATTATAACGCCAATTTTCCCGAAAAATTGTTATAGAATGTGCGTGAAAACACAATATATAGAAAATTTACCTGCATCTTCCCCGCCTTTTCGAAGGAATTTTTGAATTTCACCGCATTTTCCTTGTAAATCGGCTGTAAATTTGCTATAATATACCCCGTACGAATTGCAAAGGTGAAGCTATGCGCGCGATCGAATTCCGCGACGTCTCCTTTTCCTATGGGGAAGAGGGCGAAGCGGAGCCCCAAATCGGGGGATTTCGTCTCAATCATCTGAATTTTGCGGTCGAGGAAGGGGAGTTTGTCGCCGTACTCGGGCACAACGGGAGCGGGAAATCCACGCTTGCCCGTCTTTCCAACCGCCTTCTCGAGGCAGATTCGGGCGAGATCGAGGTCTTCGGCACCCTTCTCACCAAGAAGACGGTCTACGAGATCCGCAAGCAGATCGGGATCGTCTTCCAGAACCCCGATAACCAGACCGTCGCCTCGATCGTGGAGGACGACGTCGCCTTCGGAGCCGAAAACATCGGTCTTCCGCGGGAAGAGATCGGGGAGCGCATCGCGTTCGCGCTCAAGGCCGTCGGCATGGAAGCATACCGAAACGCCACGATCTCCCGCCTCTCGGGCGGGCAGAAGCAGCGCATCGCGATCGCGGGCGTGCTCGCTTTGAAGCCCCGCATCATGATCCTCGATGAATCCACCGCCATGCTCGATCCGCGGGGGAGAAGGGAGATCATCGACGTCGTCGAACGGCTCAACCGCGAGGAAAAGATCACCGTCATCCTCATCACCCACTTCATGGAGGAGGCGCTCCGCGCCGACCGCGCCATCGTGATGAACCGCGGTGAGATCGTCATGCAGGATACGCCCGCGGGGATCTTCGCCCGCCACGAAGAACTTCTCACCTATAATCTTACTTTGCCGCGGATCGGCATGATCGTAAAGGGATTGAATGCAGGGGGGATCCCCGTATCCGATACCCTCGATATCGAAAAACTTGCCGGGGAGATCGCAGAATGCGTATCGTAGCCGAGCATCTTTCCTATACCTACAACGAGCGTTCACCCTTCGAAACGCGTGCGCTCGACGATATCTCGCTCACGATCGAGGAGGGGGAATTTTTCGGCATCATCGGGCACACGGGGAGCGGAAAATCCACCTTCGTGCAGCACCTCAACGGGCTCATCCGCCTTCCCTCCTCGTGCAAGCATTATCACCCCAAGAAGCCGAAACGCGGGCAGCCCGTACCGCCCGAACCCGTGCTCAAAGTGGGGGATTTCGATCTTTCCGACCGCAAGACGGACTTCCGTGCGCTCCGCAAAAGCGTCGGCATGGTCTTCCAATATCCCGAATACCAGCTCTTCGCGGAGACGGTCTCGGAGGACGTCGCCTTCGGGCTCAAGAACTTCGCCGATAAGAAGAGCCGCCCGAGCGAGGAGGAGATCAAGGCCGCCGTGCGCGACGCCCTTGCCGCGGTGGGGCTCGATGCCGCCGAGGTGGGGGAGAAGTCGCCCTTCGACCTCTCGGGCGGACAGAAGCGTCGCGTCGCGATCGCGGGCGTCATCGTCACCCGTCCCGAAGTTCTCATCCTCGACGAACCCGCCGCGGGGCTCGATCCGCTCGGCAAGCGCGAGATCATGGAGCTCTTGCACGAGCTCCACAGGACTTGGTGCAAGACGATCGTCATCGTCTCGCACGATATGGATGAAATTGCCGAAAACTGCACCCGCGTCGCCGTCTTCAAAGACGGCACCGTGCCCTATATTTCCACCCCCAAGGAGCTGTTTTCGCATGCCGAAGAGCTCTACGCGTTGGGGCTGGATATCCCGCTCACGGCCAAACTCACGGCGGCCCTTGCCCGCCGCGGGATCGCGATCGACTGCGACTTCACGACCGAGGACTTTCTCGAAAAAGTGCTTGCGCTGAAGAAGGGAGGCGCCTCATGAAGGACGTCGCATTCGGGCAATATTATCCCGCGGATTCCTTCGTGCATCGCCTCGATCCGCGGCTCAAACTGCTCTTCCTCATCGCATTCATCACGGCGATCTTTCTCGCCGATAACTTCTATGGGCTTGCGGCGTGCGCGCTCGTGCTTTTCGCCGTCATCCTCGCCTCGCGGGTGCCCTTCGGGAAGGTCCTCCGTGCCGTGCGCGGCATCCTGTTCCTCGTGATCTTTACGGCGGTCATCCAAGTCCTCTTCAACCACGGAGACGAAGTTTATTGGGGAGGGCCTGCCGTCTATTGGGAGTGGAAGATCTTCGCCGTCACGCAGGAGGGGATCGTGCTCGCGATCTTCCTCGTACTGCGCCTTGCCCTTCTCGTGATGTGCTCTTCCATGCTCACGTATACGACGACGCCCGTCGCCCTGACCGACGGCATCGAGAGCCTGCTCACCCCCCTGAAATGGCTGCATATCCCCGTGCATGTGCTCGCCCTCGTCATGAACATGGCCCTCAGCCTCATCCCCGTCCTCACGGGGGAGACCGAGCGCATCATGAACGCCCAGAAGGCGCGGGGGGCCGACTTTGAAACGGGAAGCATCTTCCATAGGATCAAGGCGATCGTGCCCATCCTCATCCCGCTGCTCGTCTCCTCCATCGACCGTGCGGAGGAACTCGGCAACGCGATGGATTCCCGCTGTTACCGCGGGGACATCAAGCGCACGAAATACAAGAAGCTGCGCTTCGGCTGGCGAGACCTCATCGGCTTTCTGCTCGGTGCCGCACTCGTGACGGGCGTGGTGCTTCTGCGGGTCTACCCCGTCGGCTTTTTGGGGAGCTTCCTATGAGATACGTCCTTTGTTTGCAATACGACGGCACCGAGTTTTCGGGCTTCCAACGCCAGAAGAGGGGGGAGCGGACAGTGCAGGGGGAACTCGAATCGGCCGCAGAGCGCCTGTTCGGAAAGGCGACGCATATTTGTGCGAGCGGAAGGACGGATGCGGGCGTCCACGCACGGGCGCAGATCTGCCACATGGATGCCGAAACTTCCATTCCCGCAGACCGCCTCGCTGCATGTTTCAACGGCGAACTCGGGCCCGATCTTCGCGTGATCGCATCGGCCGCGGCGCCCGAAGGCTTCGACTGCACGCGCGGGGCAAAGCGCAAGACCTATGCCTACACCGCCTACCATGCCCCGACCGAGCTTCCGCTTCTTGCCCGCTATGCGGTACGGCTTCGGGGAAAGCCCTCCTTGGCGCCGATGCAGGCCGCTGCCCGCCTTCTCGAGGGGGAGCACGATTTTCGGGCGTTCTGCGCTTCGGGCTCCTCGGCAAAGACGACCGTCCGCACCGTCTATGAGATCTCGATCGAGGAAAAAGACGGGGGGCCTATATCGATATTTCGCATTTCCGTGACGGGGAACGGCTTCCTCTACAAGATGGTGCGAAGCATCGCGGGAGAACTCTTTGCGGTCGGCTGCGGGAAGCCGCTCTCCTCGCTTGCGGCCGCGCTTTCGGGCGGAGACCGCGCCCTGCTTGCAAAGACGATGCCCGCCGCGGGCTTGATGCTCGAACGCGTCGACTACGGTTTTCCGCTCTTTGGTGCGGAGAAAACATAAGGAGAATTTATGGAATTCAGTGCTTGGTTAGAAGTCCTCATCCTGTTCATCGTACCCTCGTATTTTGCCGATGAGGTCACGCGGGAAGAAGCGATCGCGGGGACGTATACGGGATATTTCATCGCGATCGGGATCGCCGTCGGGCTATGGCTCATCTTTCAGGTTTTGATGGGCTTCGGGATCTATACGATCGCAAAGCGGGCAGGGATAAAGCGCCCGTGGATGGGCTTTATCCCCTTCGCGAATACCTATTATCTCGGCACGATCACGGGGGAAGCGCGCTTCTTCGGCCAGAAGATGAAGCGGGCCGGGCTGTATGCTGCGATCGCAGAGGGGATCGCCGTGCTCTTTACCGTGTTTGATCTTGTGTGCAACCTCGTATTCTTGCAGGTCGCAAGTCTCAATCCCGTCGCCGAGGATATCGAGCTCTTTGCGGGATTCAACGAACTCACGATCGCACTCGCGGATGTTCCCGTAAATCTGCGCTGGCTGTGCGCCTTCACCGCATCTGTTTGGCCGTGGACCTTCAAGTTCCTCGTTGCCGTCGTCCGCATCGTCATGCTCTACGTGCTCTTTCTCGCCTTCTTCCGCAAATATTACGCGCGTAACCCCGCCGTCATGACGGTCCTGAGCGCCGTGCTTCCCTTCCGCGGGGCGACGATCTTCGCCGTCCGCAAGAATACGCCCGTCGACTACGGCGAATACACACGCCGCAGGATGGAGGCCTATGCCGCACGCAACTACCCTTACGGCCCCGGCGGGAGCGGTACGTCTTCCGCGCAGCAGCCGCGGCAAGACGATCCCTTCTCGGATTACCCTTCGGGCGGGGGAAGTTCGTCGCAAGGGGGCCCTCCGCCCGACGATCCCTTCTCGGATCTCTGATCCGCGGCAAAATTTTTATGAGAAAAGATGACGGAAGTTCCGAGGAATTTCCGTCATTTGCTTTACAAACCCCATATTTTGTGGTATAATCTTCCCAAGAAGCCGAAGATAAGGGAGTAGCTATGCGTTGTTTGTATTGTAATTGCACGGAGAGCAAGGTCATCGACTCGCGTTCCGCCGACGACGACAGAACCATTCGCCGCCGCAGGGAATGCATCGGATGCGGCAGAAGATTCACGACCTATGAGACCATCGAGGTCGCTCCGATCCTCGTCGTAAAGGCAGACGGGAACCGTCAGGCCTTCGATAAGGATAAGATCAAACGCGGCATCATCAAATCCTGCGAAAAGCGCCCCGTCCCGCTCGAGAAGATCGATGCGCTCGCCGATGAGATCGCAAAGAAGGTCTACAACTCCATGGAACAGGAGATCACGAGCAAGAAGATCGGCGAAATGGTGATGGAAGGGCTCAAGGAGCTCGATGAAGTCGCCTATGTGCGCTACGCTTCGGTCTACCGCTCCTTCAAGGATATTTCTTCCTTCATGGCCGAACTTCAGCATATGATGGAAAAGAAAGAGGCCGAAAAGAAGTAAGTCGGAGAAAGAATGTCTCAAAAGAAAGTAAAGGTAGGCGGCGTCCTCCTCGGCGGAGGGCGGATCGCCGTACAGAGCATGACGACAGTCAAGACGAGCGACGTTGAAAATAGCGTCGCTCAAATTCTGCGTCTTGCACACATGGGGTGCGATATCGTGCGCGTCGCCGTGCTCGATGAGGCCGATGCGCGTGCGATCGCAAAGATCCGTGCGCGGATCCCCGTGCCCCTCGTCGCGGATATTCACTTTTCCGCCCGCCTTGCCGTGCTTGCCGCGGAGGCGGGGGCGGATAAGCTGCGCATCAACCCCGGGAACATCGGCGGGGAGCGGGAGATCGCCCTCGTCGCAGATTGTGTCCGCGCCCACGGCATCCCCGTGCGCGTCGGGGCCAACACGGGCAGCGTGGAGAAAGAGAGCGAAGCGCGCTACGGGAGAACGGCGGAGGCGCTCGTCGAGAGTGCCCTCAAAAACGTCGCCGTCTTGGAAAAGCACGGCGTCTCGGATCTCGTGATCAGCGTGAAGGCCTCGCGGGTGCCCCTCACCGTGGAGGCATACCGCATGCTCGCCGCGCGTACGCCTTACCCCTTGCATTTGGGGGTGACGGAGGCGGGGTGTGAGCGATCGGGCATCGTGAAGAGCAGCGTCGGCATCGGCGCCCTGCTTCTCGACGGGATCGGGGATACCATCCGCGTCTCGCTCACGGCGGAGCCCGAGCGGGAAGTGCTCGCCGCGCATGAGATCCTGCGTGCCTGCGGCTTGGAAAAGGATTTCGTCGAAGTCGTCTCCTGCCCGACCTGCGGGCGGTGCGAATACGATTGCATGGGCCTTGCCGAGCGCGTCAATGCGCGCTGTGCGGGGATCCGTAAGCCGTGCAGAGTCGCCGTGATGGGGTGCGTCGTCAACGGCCCCGGTGAGGCGAAGGACTGCGACCTCGGGATCGCCGGGGGGAAGGACTACTGTATCATTTTCGAGGGGGAAACGCGGCAGCGCGTCGAGATCGCACACGCCGAAGAGGCCTTCTTTGCGCGGCTCGAAGCGTTGCTCGGGAGGATGGAATGAGAAGTGAGGAATATCTTGCGGAGATCAGAAAACGGGCGGGGCTGTGCCGTGCCGTATTGAAAAATATCACCGTGGAAAACGACGTGGCGACCTTCCATCTCGTCACCGACGTCAACTATACCCAAGACGACGTCGCCTATGCGGGTGAGGTCTCCCGCCGCTATGCGGGCGGACTGGAGGCGCGGGCGACCGTCGTAAAATCCGTCCCGAGCGAAGAGGGCATCCGCCATGCGATCGCAGATCTGCTCGGTACCCGCTTCCCCGCATTCGCCGCCTTCACCCGTCCCGAAAACATCGGCGTGACGCTCGGCGGCGCCGGCGGAAGATTTTATATCACGACGGCCGAACAAAACAGTGCGGAGAAGAACGACGCCGTGCTCGACGAAGTCTGCGCCGTGCTGCAGCGGGGATTTTGCGGCACATGGACGGGGGAGATCCGCTATGCCCAAGCCGAGCGAGGGGAGATCGAGCGGGAAGTCCCGCCCGAGGAATACATCTTCGCGCCCCGCTTTTTCGAAATCTGCGATTTTTCGCCCATCGACGGCGCCAAGCCCGAACCCGACCGCGCGATCTACATCGCCGACCTCAACAAGGTCGCAAACAGCGTGACCGTCTGCGGCGAGATCGCTTACATCGAAGAGCGCAGGACCAAGAACGATAAACCCTATTTTTCCATCTCGATCTCCGACGGAACGGGGAACCTCCGCACCTCGTATTTTTCCCGCAAGGCGACCGTGGAGAAGATCCGCGATCTGCGTGTGGGCAGCCGCATCTGTCTCACGGGGGACAACGAGCTCTACAACGGCGGTCTCTCCTTCCGTGCGCGGTGGCTGGACTTCGGCGCTCCGCCCAAGGATTTCGTGCCCGAACAGCGGCCTTCCCGCCCCGTCCCCGCGCAGTACCGTGCCGTCTTCCCCATGCCCGAGGCAGACCTCGTGCAGGGCGATCTCTTCGGCAAACAGAGCCTTCCGAAGGTACTCACCGAGAACACGTTCGTCGTATTCGACCTCGAGACGACGGGCCTCAACCGCGTGAACGGCATGATGGACCACATCATCGAGGTCGGCGCCGTCAAGATCGCAGGGGGGAAGATCGCCGAGAAGTTTTCCTCCTTCGTCGCCTGTCCCGTGCGCATCCCGCCCGATATCATCGATATCACCCACATCACCGACGACATGCTCATCGGCGCCCCGCCCATCTCCGACGTCATCGCCGATTTCTACAAATTCACCGCGGGCTGCGCTCTCGTGGCGCACAACGCCCCCTTCGATTGCAAATTCATCACCTATTACGGCGAACAAGAGGGCTTCCTCTTCGACCAGCGGCAATACGATACCTGCACGTTCGCGCAAGAAGTCTTGCATCTCAAGAACTACCAGTTGCAGACGGTCGCCGAATATTTCGGCTTTACCTTCCGCCATCATCGCGCTTACGACGACGCCTTCGTGACGGCGAAGATCTTTTTGGAGCTCGTGAAGAAGAAGGGCGGCCTGCCCGATTGAGTTTTTTTGGAATTTCCCGAAAAAACCGCCGCGAAATGCTTGCAATCCATGGAAATCTATGGTAAAATGTACTTACTTGATCAATGAAAACGTGATTGAGGGCGGGTCTCCGCTCTCATTTCTTTATGGGGGGAGGATATGAAGGTCAAGCCGATCGCGGAGATCGTCGCATTTTTGCAACCCTATGCCGAAGAGGTCGGCGTGGAGATCGTAGACGCCGCATGGGATATGCGCACGCGTTCGCTCACCGTCTTTATCGATATGGCGGGCGGGCTGGATCTCGATACCTGCGAGAAATTCCACAATGCGATCGATGCGCCGCTCGATCTGCTCGATCCGACCTTCGGCGCCCCCTACACCCTCAACTGCTCTTCCCCGGGGCTCGACCGCCCGTTCAAGACGGAGGCGGACTTTTTGCGCCACATCGGCGAAAAGGTGGAAGTGCGGCTGTATGCGCCTTGGGAGGGGAAGAAGTACTACGAAGGCGAGCTTGTCGCCTTCCGTGAGGGAAACGTCGTGCTGCGCTCGGAGAAGGGGGAAGAAGTCATCCCCTTCGAAAAGTGCGCCAAGGTCTGCCTCGATATCGAAGTCTGAAATTCCGCCGCCGTGCGCGGTGAAACTTATTCCACAAAAAACATCAACGGGAGAAAGAATATGGTCAACAAGGATTTCTTTGCGGCGCTTGCCGATCTGGAGCGGGAACGCGGGATCAGCGAAGAGGTGTTTCTCGAGGCGCTGTCGAATGCGCTCGCTTCGGCCTATAAGAAGCAGGTGTTCGGCGAGACGGGCAACGTCGAAGTCCGCCTCAATCCCGAGAAGGGATCGATCCGCTTCTTTCTGACGCGGACCGTCGTCGAAAATACCGATGAGGAGATCGCCGACGGGGAGATTATGCTCGAGGATGCGCTCGAGATCAAGAAGAGCGCCAAGGTGGGCGACGTCCTCTCCGAGGAATTCGTCCCCAAGGATTTCTCGCGCATCGCCGCACAGACTGCCAAGCAGGTCATCCTGCAGAAGATCCACGAGACGGAGCGCGACAACACGCTCTCCGAGTTCTCCGATAAAGAGGGCGAACTCATGAGCGGCATCATCCGCAAGGTCGATGGGCGCAACGTCTACATCGAGCTCGGCAAGGGGCAGATCGAGGGGCTCATGCTCCCGCAGGATCAAGTCCCCGGCGAGCGGTACGACGTCGGCGACAAGATCAAAGTCTACGTCAAGAAAGTGCGCAGCGGCGGAAGAAACGCGCAAGTGCTCGTCTCCCGTTCGGTCCCCGGGCTCGTGAAGCGCCTCTTCGAAGAGGAAGTTCCCGAGATCAAGGCGGGTACGGTCACCGTGAAGGCGATCTCCCGTGAACCCGGCCATCGCACGAAGATGGCGATCGCTTCCCTCGATCC
The DNA here is from genome assembly GCA_947595585.1 of uncultured Clostridia bacterium. Lineage (GTDB taxonomy): Bacteria > Bacillota > Clostridia > Christensenellales > Borkfalkiaceae > Gallimonas. The sequence goes on along the minus strand of CANQET010000013.1, from coordinate 12,510 downwards.
GCGCGTGGATGCGGTCGGTGCCTGCGTCGGCAACAAGGGTGCCCGCGTCAACGCCGTCGTCGCCGAACTCGGCGGAGAGAAGATCGATATCATCCTCTGGAGCGAAAACCCGCTCGAATTCATCGCGAAGGCGCTCTCCCCCGCGACGGTCATCTCGGTCACCCAGCTCACGGAGAAATCCGCCGTGGCCGTCGTGCCCGACGATAAGCTCTCGCTTGCGATCGGCAGAGACGGGCAGAACGCCCGCCTTGCGGCCCGCCTCACGGGTTGGAAGATCGACGTGAAGAGCGAATCCGCCGCGGCCAAACTCGATCTCGAGGGCGGCGCAGAGGGTACGGAGGAATAATGCCGAAGAAGATCCCCATGCGGACCTGCATCGCTTGCAGGCAGGAGATGCCCAAGCGGGAGATGCTGCGGATCGTGCGCAGCCCCGCGGGGGAAATTTCGCTCGATTTTTCGGGGCGGCTTCCGGGGCGGGGGGCATACATCTGTTCCTCCGAGGAATGCGTGAAGCTGCTCGCAAAGCGGAAACTTCTCCACAAGACGTTTTCCGCGGCGGTTCCCGATGAGGTGTACAGGCGCATCGAGGAGGAGTTCCTTGCGGGAAAATAAGATCGCAGCATATCTCGGATTCGCCCTTCGGGCGCGCAAAGTCGTGCTCGGCGTGGGGGCGGCGCAGACCGCGCACGGGATCTGCCTTCTCGTGGTGGATCGCACGGCATCCGAAAACAGCAGAAAGGAAATCGAAAAGATCCGCAAGAGGGAGAATTGTCCGCTCGTCGAAGTGGACGACCTCGAGGGGATGACGGGGAAGGCGTATTGCAAACTCGCGGCAGTGCGCGAGGAAAACCTTGCCCGTGCTATATTGAGAGAGACGGAGATCTCGGAAACGGAGGGACAGAAATAATATGGCATACGACACCATTGAAAAATTGGGAGCGCTTCCCAAGGAAAAGGCGACCGAGGAGCTTCGGGCTGCCATTGCGGCGAACGAAAAACGTCTCGGCGACCTTCTGAAGCGGCTCTCCGATCTTGAGGCGGCCGCGGCCCGTAAGCGCGCCGAAGAGGAGGCAAAACAGCGTGCCGAAGAGGAGCGCATCGCGCTCGAACAAAAGCGCGCCGAAGAGGAGGCGGAAAAGAAGCGGTCGGAAGAAGCGGCGGCTTCCGTACCCGCACCCGCGCCTGCTCCTGCGCCTGCACCCGCACCCGCAGAACCTGCAGCGGAGGCCCGTCCCGCCCCCGCGCCCCGTCCCCGTCCCGAAGCGAGACCGCAGCCCCAAGCCTCTGCGCCGCGGACCTTCCGCCCCGAGGCCAAGCCTGCGCGTCCTTCGTATAAACCTCCCGTCGGCGCCGCGTCGGGCCGTCCCGCGCCCCGTCCGCCGCTCGGTCCCCGTCCTACGGGGGCGGCGGGTCTTCGCCCTATGGGGCCTCGCCCCGCAGCGCCCGCACCCACGCCCGCGCCGCGCAGGGAGCCCGCAAAGAAATTCGAAAAGACGTACGTCGAACAGCGCCGTCCCGTCAACAAGCGCACATTGCAGCGCCAACAGGGGGCGAGCGTCGGCGACTTCGATAAAGAGAGCGGTTACCGCAAAGCGCGCTTCGGCAAGAAGGCCCGCAAGGAGACCGCGACCATCAAGATCGACCACGCCGTCGTCACCACGCAGGAGATCCCGATCAAGGTGCTCTCCGAAAAGCTCGGCATCTCGGCCGTCGAGATCACCAAGCGGCTCTTCCGCGACGGCATCATGAAGACCGTCAACGAATCCGTGGATTACGAGAGCGCTGCGCTCATGGCGATCGACCTCGGTATCGACCTCGAATATAAACCCGAGAAGACGGCGGAAGACGCCCTCATCGAGGAACACGGCGAATCGCAGGAAGAGAACACGGCCGTCCGTGCGCCCGTCGTCACCGTCATGGGGCATGTCGACCACGGCAAGACTTCTCTTCTCGACTATATCCGCAAGACCAACGTGACCGCAGGGGAGGCGGGCGGCATCACCCAGAGCATCGGCGCCTACACCGTCACGCTCTCGGGCGACCGCAAGATCACCTTCATCGATACGCCCGGCCACGCCGCCTTCACCGCCATGCGTGCCCGCGGCGCCAAGGTGACGGATATCGTCATCCTCGTCGTCGCCGCCGACGACGGCATCATGCCGCAGACGGTGGAAGCCATCGACCACGCGCGGGCCGCAAACGTGCCCATCATCGTGGCGATGAACAAGATGGATAAACCCAATGTCAGCCCCGATAAAGTGAAGCAGGGCCTCATGAATTACAACCTCGTCCCCGAGGAGTGGGGCGGCGATACGATCGTCGTTCCCGTCTCCGCCAAGACGGGCGAAGGCGTCGACGAACTGCTTGAGAGCGTCTATCTGCAGGCGGAGATGATGGAGCTTCGCGCCAATCCCGACCGCAGGGCCCGCGGCGTCGTCATCGAAGCCAAGCTCGATAAGGGCAAGGGCCCCGTCGCGAGCGTGCTCGTCCAGAACGGAACGCTCCGCACGGGAGACAACCTCATCACGGGCATGACGATGGGCAGAGTCCGTGCGATGATCGACGATCAGGGCAAGACGGTCAAAGAGGCAGGTCCCTCCACCGCTGTCTCGGTGCTCGGGCTCGAGGATGTCCCCGGGGCGGGCGATTCCATCTTCGCCGTCGATCAGTCCCTCATGAAGAAACTGCAGGAGGAGCGCAAGAACAAGCTCCGCGAGAGCCTCGTGCAGGAGTCGGGCAAGAAGTCCTTCGAAGATATCTTCAAGGAAGCAGACGGCGGGCTCAAGAACCTCAACGTCATCATCAAGGCAGATGTGCAGGGCTCCGTCGAAGCGGTGAAGGCCGCCGTCGAAAAGCTCTCCAATGAGGAAGTCAAAGTGCACGTCGTGCGGGCGGCGGCGGGTGCGATCACCGAGAGCGATATCTCCCTTGCAGACTCCGCAAGCGCGCTCGTCATCGGATTCAACGTCCGTCCCGACGCCAAGGCCAAGACGCTCGCCGAGCGCAGCCATGTCGAAGTGCGCATGTACCGCATCATCTACGAACTGCTCGACGAAATGGAGGCCATGCTCAAGGGCATGCTCGCACCCAAATACAAGGAGACGCTCATCGGCAAAGCCGAAGTCCGCCAGACGTTCAACGTTTCGGGCGTCGGCGTCGTCGCGGGGTGCCTCGTCGTCGAGGGCAGGCTCATGCGCGGCGGCAAACTCCGTATCTATCGCGATAATATCATGATCGTCGAAGGCAACGCCAAGACGCTCAAACACTATAAAGATGAGGTGAAGGAGATCGCGGCAGGCCTCGAATGCGGCTGTGCGATCGAGGGCTTCAACGAAGTGCGCATCGGCGACTTCATCGAATGCTATCTCATCGAGGAGATCAAGCAGTGAGCAAACGGACCGAACGGCTCGACAGCGAGCTGCAAAAGGAGATCTCGTCCATCGTATCGGGTCCTTTGAAGAACAAATTCCCCGAGCTTGGCGGGCTCATCAGCGTGACGGAAGTCGATGTCGCGCCCGACCTCAAGACGGCGAAGGTATATATCAGCATCTATGCGGCCTCGCCCGAGGTGCAGGAGAGATCGCTCTCCATCATCCGCGAAAGAGGCGGATTTGTGCGGCACGAGCTTGCACTCGTCATGCGGACGCGCACGGTGCCCGAGCTCACCTTCTTGCCCGATCGCAGCTTCGAATACGGCGCAAAGATGGATGCGCTCTTTGCCGACCTGCATAAGGACGAATCATGAGCATCCTTGAGATCGCAAACATTCTGAAAAACATCAAGAGCGCGGTGATCTTCACCCATGTACGGCCCGACGGCGATACGCTCGGGAGCGGCATGGCGCTGTCCCGCGCTCTTTCCGTATGCGGGATCGCGAACGAAGTCGTAAATGAGGGGGAGATCCCCGCGATGTACGGCTTTTTGCCGGGCATCAAGGAGATCAAGCTCTGCCCCACGCTCGATGCCGAGGCGTATATCGCCGTCGATACGAGCGACCTTGCGCGCTTCGGGGCGCTCGAGCCCGTCTTCCGCGGTGCACTGCGCAAAAAGATCACCGTAAATATCGACCACCATATCTCCAATACGAACTTCGCGGCCTATAATTTTGTCCGCGAGCGGGCAAGCAACTGCGAGAACATCGCCGAGCTCATTGCGGCGCTTGGCGTGAAGATCGAGGGGGACCTTGCCGATTTTCTCATGCTCGGCATGGTGACGGATTCGGGCGGATTTTCACACGGCGACGTCAACGGCGATACCTTCCGTGCGGCCGCGCTTGCCGCCGACGGCGGGGCGGACGTCTCCCGCATCGGCTATGAGATGCTCCGCAAAAAGAGCAAGGCCCGCGCCCTTCTCTATGCGGAAGTCATCTCCAAGCTCCGCTTTCTCTCCGAGGATACGCTCGCGATCGCCCTCGTCACGGCAGAGCGGCTCTCGCACTACGGTTTGCAGGGGGACGCCACCGAGGGGATCGTCGATTTCGCGCTCTCCATCGACTGCGTGGAGACGAGCATCTGTCTGCTCGAGATGAAGAAGGGGCAATACAAAGTCTCCCTGCGCTCCAAGGGACGGACGGACGTCAACGCGGTCGCCCGTACGTTCGGCGGCGGAGGACACGTGCTCGCCGCGGGCTGTATGCTCTTCGGCGACTACGAGGAGATCTGCGATAAGCTCCGCTACGCGGTCTGGCAGCATGCGGAGGATCTATGACGGGCTTTCTCAACATCGATAAGCGGCGGGGCGATACATCGGTCTATGTCGTGAACTGCGTCAAGCGGCTCCTTCGTTTGGGCTACGGCAAGATCCCGTGCGGGCACTTCGGCACCCTCGATCCGCTCGCCTCGGGGGTGCTTCCCGTCGGCATAGGGAACGCAAACCGCCTCTTTGATTATTTTCTGTCCAAAAAGAAGACCTACCTTGCGCGGTTTCGCTTCGGCGCGACCACGGAGACGCTCGACGGCGAGGGCGAAGTCGTCCTCGGAGGAAGGATCCCCGAAAAAGCGGAAATAGAGGGGGCCCTATATCGATTTCTCGGGGAGATCTCGCAGATCCCGCCCAAGTTTTCCGCCCGTTGCATCGATGGGAAGCGGGGCTACGAGCTCGCCCGCGACGGGCAGGAGTTCACCCTTCCCGCAAAGCGCGTGGAAATCTTTTCCTTTGCGCTCGTGGGGGAAGCCTCCCCCGACGAATTCGAGTTCCGCATCGAATGCAGCGGGGGGACCTATATCCGTTCTCTCTCGCGGGACCTCGCCGCGGCGCTCGGCACGCAGGGGTATACGACGGCGCTCCGCCGCACCGCGAGCGGCGCCTTCACCGAGGAGACGGCCGTCCCGCTCTCCGCGCTTACCGCGGAAAACCTCGGGCAATATCTCATTCCGACGGATACGCTTCTTCCCTTCCCCGCGCTCGAAGTCGAGGACGAACGCTATTATCGCGGCGTCCGCTTCGCGATCGACCGCCCCGACGGCACCTATAAGATCTACCGCGGGGGCGAATTCTACGGAACAGGCGTCGTGGAGGGAGGCGAATTGCGCCCCGGGAAGAAGTTATGCTGAAGTTTTCGTTCGGGGAAACCTATATCTCGCCCTGCACGCTCGTGCTCGGCGGGTTCGACGGCCTGCATCTCGGCCACAGACGGCTCTTGGATACGGCCAAAGAGGCGGGGCTGCCCGTCGTCTTGACGACGATCTCGGGCGCCAAGGGAAGAGAACTCTTCACCATGGCGGAGCGGGAGTTCGTCTTCGCCGCGGCGGGGGTCGATGCCGTGTGCGAGATCGGCTTCACGCAGGCGCTCAAGGCGACTTCTGCCGAAGACTTCGCACGCAAACTTTTCTCGACGATCGCGGCAGATAAGATCGTCTGCGGCGAAGATTTTCGCTTCGGCAAGGGCGCAAAGGGGACGGCGGAGCTCTTGCAACGCTTCACGTCCCGCCCGATCTCCGTACAAAAGACGGTGAAATATCTCGCCGAAGAGAGCGGCAGAGCACGAAAACTCTCCACATCCGCCTGTAAGGCTTATCTTAGCACGGGCGAGCTTTCCCGCCTGAACGCCTGTCTCTGCGGCGGGGCGGACCTCCTTTCGGGGGGCTTCTTCATACAGGGCACCGTGGAGCACGGAAGAGAGGTGGGCAGGACCTACGGCTTCCCCACGCTCAATCTCTCGCCTCCCGCCGAGAAATTGCTTCCGCCCGACGGGGTCTACGGCGGCGTGTGCGTGACGGAACGGGGGACGTATCCCACCATCGTCAACATCGGCGCCCGTCCGACGTTCGGCGTTACAGAGCGCAAGATCGAGGCCTACCTCGATGGATTTTCGGGGGACCTCTACGGCACGCGCGTGCGCATCTATCCCACGCAGTTTTACCGCGGGATCCAAACTTTTCCCTCCCAAGAGGCCCTGCGGGCACAGCTTGGGAAGGATATCCAAAGATTAAAGGAGAGCGAATGATGATAAAATTCGGACCGAGCGGCAACGGGTTGAGCTTCTACGCCGCGGGCTTGGAACATACCGAGGACGCGGCGCGCTTCGTGAAGGAACGCGGGCTGGATTGCTATGAATATTCCTTCGGGCGGGGCGTCCATATGACGGAGAAAAAGGCGGCTTCGATCCGTGCCGCATTTGAGGAAGCGGGCGTGGAGATCAGCGTCCATGCGCCCTACTTCATCAACTTCGCCAACACCGAGCGGGAGATGGTGGAAAAGTCCTTCGGCTATATCCTCGAGAGCGCGAAAATGCTTCGGGCGATGGGGGGGACGCGGCTCGTCTTCCACCCCGCTGCACAGGGAAAACTTTCCCGCGAAAGGGCCGTGCAGCTCACCGAAGAGCGGCTGACGATGCTCGCCGAGCTCATCCACGCAAGCGGCCTCGACGACCTTACATATTGCCCCGAGACGATGGGAAAGACGGGGCAGATCGGCACGATCGAGGAGATCGTCCGCTTCTGTAAAATCGATGAGATCTATACCCCATGTGTCGATTTCGGGCATGTCAACGCTCGCGAACAGGGGAGTTTGAAGGGTGAAGCCGACTATGCTTCCCGCCTCGAATATATGATAGGCGAGCTCAGCGCCGCGCGCATGAAAAACTTCCATGTGCACTTTTCCAAGATCCAATACGGCGCCAAGGGGGAGATCCGTCACCTCACCTTCGAGGATACGGAGTACGGCCCCGAGTTCGCGCCGCTTGCCAAGGTCTTGCATGCGCTTTCGCTCGAGCCCTATGTCGTCTCCGAGTCTGCAGGCACGCAGGCGGAGGACGCCGCCGCGATGAAACAGATGTATGCGGCGCTCTGAGGTTTCGCCCCAATTTTATAAATAGGAATAGTGTTCTTCGGCTGCGCCTCGCTCATTTGGAGCGGGGCGTAAATTTTTCAAAAATCGCATGAAAAACCCTTGACAGCGCCCCAAAGTTGTGCTATCATGATGATATCAAAATGATATCACTTTTCGGAGGGTAGTCATGGAACAGAAATTCAACGTCGAGGAATTCGACAAAATCACAGAGAAGCCCGCACACGAGAAAAACGGGTGGCTGATGCTTTTTGTGATCATCTTGATCGGCGCCTGCGGGATCGCGCTCATTGCGCTCGGTTCGATCTTTGCGAATGAATACGATCCGCTCATCGCGCTTGCCTTTGCGGGCGGCGTCATTTTGGTCATCAATTTCTTTATGGTCAGCGGCTTCAAACTTCTTCAGCCCAACGAGGCGTATGTCCTCACGCTCTTCGGCAAGTACTACGGCACCTTGAAGCGGGACGGCTTCTTTTGGGTGAATCCGTTCTGCTCGTCCGTCAACCCCGCAAGGAGCACGGCGGCAGGCTTCGCACGCAAGATCTCGTTGAAGGCGATGACGCTCAACAACGATAAACAGAAAGTCAACGACGAAGAGGGCAATCCCATCGAAATCTCCGTCGTCGTCATCTGGCGGATCACGAATACCGCACGCGCCGTCTTCAACGTGGAAAATTATATGGCGTATCTCTCCACGCAGTGCGATGCTGCCATCCGCCAAGTTGCAAGGCAGTATCCCTACGACGTCTCCACGAACGGCGACGAGACCTCGCTCCGCGGCAGTTCGCAGGAGATCGCGGCCGTCCTGCGTGAAGAACTTCAGCAGCGCACGACGATGGCGGGCATCGAAATTCTGGAAGCCCGTATCTCCCACCTTGCCTATGCGCCCGAGATCGCGGCGGCCATGCTTCAGCGGCAACAGGCTTCGGCCATCATCGCCGCCCGTCAGAAGATCGTGGAAGGCGCCGTCTCCATGGTACAAATGGCGCTCAATAAGCTCTCCGAGGAGGAGATCGTGGAGCTCGACGACGAGCGCAAGGCCCAGATGGTCTCTAATCTCCTCGTCGTCCTCTGCGGCAACCGCGATGCCCAGCCCGTCGTCGGCACGGGAAGTATCTACTAAGGTTCACGGAATTTCTTTTCGGTGGAAAAGAAATTTCCGTGAGGGGTTAGGAAAGTACACCTCACAGCCCCGTCGGCCGCAATCATGTCTGTTCTGAAAGACAAGAAGCGTGCGGTGGCGTAGCAAATTGAGTCGCGCAGCGCAAAAGCGTGGTTTTGCTCGCGCACATCATTTTAGCTTGCTCACGAAATTTCTCGTGCCGAGAAATTTCCGTGAGGGGTAAAGTACGCACGGGAGGATTTGGTTTTATGAAACGGGCAATCGAGATCGCCGTGGCGACGATCGCATTGATCGCCGCCATAACCTGCTTTGGGATCGGGCTTTGGCGCGATATGCCCTGGATGTATGGGATCGCGCTCCCCGCCTTTCTCGTAGCGCTCAGCGCCTTTTTGGACGTATGGGTGAAGTGGGCGAACCGCAAACAGACCGATGAGGAGCGCACGCGGCTCGAAGCGCAGTTCGCGGCAGATGATTGCACGGTTCTGCTTTGGTACCTTTCCTACGGCAAACCCTACGATCTGTGCGTCCCGAAGCGCGGCAAATGTTTTGTCGTCGATCAGTATGAGGGCGCGACGGTACGGGAACTCATTCTCGCGGGGCAGACCTCGGACGAAGGTGCAACGTATGTTTCAGACGGCGTCAGAGAGGTCGTAAAGGCAAACTCCGACGATGAACTCACGGAAGTTTTCGAGAAACCGAATTTGCGCCGCGAAATGACCGAAACCGAGCTCGTCGCGCTCCGCAAAAAGAAGTTTGTCCTCGAGAGACAGCTCTATTCCAACCTCTGCACCGCGAAGGCCTTCCGCGCAGAATACAGCGCCTTCATGGCCGAAAATGAATTCATCGTCTACGACGAGATCGGGGACTAAAGGAATAATATGGAAGAGATCGTACGGGCGGAAGGGCTCAAGAAGACCTTCACGCTCTCCAAAAAACAACAGCGGATCGAGAAGACGGGGGAGACCCGCCGCGTCGCGGTGAACGGCCTCTCGTTTTCGGCGTATCGCGGGGAGATCTACGGCCTCTTGGGGCCCAACGGCGCCGGCAAGACGACGGCGCTCCGCATGCTCTCCACGCTCATTCGGCCCGACGAGGGCGATGCCTTCTTATGCGGTCACTCCATCGTGAAGGAGCCCGAGCGGGTGCGTGACGTCGTGGGGTTTCTCACGAGCGATCTGAAGCTCGAGGGGTTCTTCACGCCCGATTATCTCTTCGGGTTCTTCGGCGCCATGCACGGCGTGGAGAAGCAGGTCGTCGCAGAGCGCAAACGCGAACTCTTTGCCCGCTTCGGCATCGATAAATTCGCCGAAGTGCCCGTAAAGGACCTCTCGACGGGCATGCTACAGAAGATCTCGCTCGTCATCTCCATCGTCCACGATCCCGAAGTCGTCATCTTCGACGAACCGACCAACGGCCTCGACGTGCTCACCGCCAAAGTCGTCACCGACTTTTTGTGCGAGCTCAAGGCGATGGGCAAGAGCATTTTGCTCTCCACGCACATCTTCTCCCTCGTCGAGAAGCTCTGCGACCGCGTCGGGATCATCATCGACGGCAAGCTCGCCGCCGAAGGGACACTCGAAGAGGTTGCGATGGGCAATCTTGAGGAGACGTTTTTCCGCATGTACCGCGAGAGAAAGGGGGAGATCGTATGAAGCTCATTGCACTCATGAAGAAGGAGTTTCACCGCTTCTTTCACGATCCCCGCCTCATCATCACGATGCTGCTCCCCGGGGTCCTCATCTTCCTCTTATATACGTTCATCGGGGAGATCGCACATTCCGATGATCGCCGTGAGTTCAAAGTCTACCTCTCGGGAAGCTCCGCCGTCGTCGCCGTCATCGAACAAACGCTTTCGGAGAATGAAGACAAGGTGGAATGGCTTCCCCTCGAAGACGAAGAAGCGGCGCGTGCCGCCGTGAGAGATGGGGAGGCGACCGCCATCCTCAAATTCTCGGAGAACTTCGATCTCTTCGGCGAGGATGCCAGCGTCGGCATCATCTACGATAACGGGAGCGAGGATAGTACATATTTCTACTCCGTCGTCTCGTCCATTCTCATCGGCGTGGGGATGCGCTTCCCCATCGAGGCGGAGACGGTTAAAGAGGACGCGGCGATCGGCGCCGAGATCCTCTCGGGTCTCCTTCCCATGCTCATCGTCTGCTTTATCTTCTCGGCGTGTATGTCCGTCACCCTCGAATCGGTGGCGGGGGAAAAGGAGCGGGGTACGCTTTCGACCATCCTCGTCACGTCGGCGAAGCGCTCGCACATCGCCCTCGGGAAGATCATCCCGCTCTCCTGTATCTCCATGCTCGGCGCGCTCTCGAGCTTTTTGGGCGTCGCGCTCTCCATGCCCAAACTCATGGGGCTCTCCCTCGGCTTTTTGGGCGGTTACTCGGTGTGGAGCTACATCCTCATGCTCGTCCTCATTTTGAGTACGGTCCCGCTCATCGTCAGTGCGATCGCCGCAGTTTCGGCGCTCTCGCGTTCGGTGAAGGAGGCCTCCGCCTATACGGGCGTACTCATGATCTTCACGATGGTCCTCTCGATCGTGACGTCGTTCCTGCCCGCGATGGGCAGTTGGATCTCGGCGGTGCCGATCTTCAACGCCGTCGTCTCCATGCAGGGCATCCTGAAGGGCGAACTGCCCGTGCTCACGTCCCTGCTTTCGCTGGGGATCAACCTCGTCTACACGGCCCTGCTCGTCTTCATCCTCACAAAACTTCTCTCGAGCGAACGCATCATGTTCGGTAAATAAGGAGGGAGTATGGAAGAATTTATCCGCCTGTATCTCACTGGCAAGCGTGCGGAAGGGATCGCGAAATTCCGCCGCGCGCGCATGATCTTCGGGATCGTGGGCGCAGTCCTTGCGCTCGTGCCCGTCTTCTTTACGATCGTCATGAAAAACCTGCCGCTCACCGTCGCTTTTTCGGTGCTCGGCCTGCTCTTCAGCGCGGCAGACGTGGGGCTTCGGGCCTATGAGGCGGCGTATCTGCGTGCCCTCGTCGAACTCCAGAGCGCCGCGAACGCACTCGAGCTGCGCGGGGAAGCGCGGACGCGCAGCGAAACACTCTATGCGGCTTGGGAGAAGACGCTCGGAAGACGTGATCCGTTTTGGATGGCCTCCACGGCCCTTACGGGTCTCTCCTGTGTGCTCCTCGCGGTCGCTGCGATCGTCTGTGCGGCGTGTTCGCTTCCTTCTTACATTCTACTCATCGCCTGCCTCGCCTTCGGCGTGCTTACGGGCACCGCATCCTTTTTGCATACGCTCTCCGAGGGCCGTGCCCGCGCTGCGCTCTATGAAGCCGCGGAGCAGGAGATCGCAGAGCTCAAGCGCGAACAGCTCGGGCTCTCCGAGAAGAAGATCGCCGCCGAAGCGGAAAACGCCCGAGGATTTTCCCAACTGCCCGTCTCCGTCGCCATGTTCCTGAAGGAAGGCGTCGAGAAAGAGGAGTTCCGCAGGGTCAACAATCGCAGCAGCATCATCGGGTTTTCGGTCGGCTTCGCGTTGGGCGTCGCCATCGTCCTTCCGATGTTTTTGGGAGACTTGTGGAACAGGCTGAGCTCGACGGTCTCGTGGCTGCTCGCGGGAAGCGTCCTCGTCACGGCGACGGGCGTGCTGTTTGCACTGCTTCTGCCCCTCGAAGCGAAGAAGAACGAAATTTACAGGCGCAACGGCGACAAGCTCGGAAGTGGGGAGGCAGACGATCTTCGTAGAAAACTTCAAGAGGCGTGGATCAGATCGCAGAGAAGGGGGAACATCATGTTCCTCGTCTTCCTCGTCGGCTCCGTCTTGGGCGGCCTCATCCTCGGCCTCGTCGGATATTTCACGGGGGCGGGGGACGTCCTCGCCGATTGCATCGGAAGCTCGATCATGGCGCTTCTCATCCCCGCGGCGATCGTATCGCTCGTCATCTGGATGATCATGTTCGCATGTTACCGTAGGAAGGTGCGCCCCGTCGAAGCGCTCCTGAAAGCAAAACTCTCCGAGGAGGGGAAATGAAGGAGACGGAGAAAAATAAAAAACAAGTGCCGCTTCGGCTTTCTCCCTCGCTCTACGCGGAACTCATGCGCTGGGCGGAGGAAGATTTCCGCTCGCTCAA
>CANQET010000012.1 GCA_947595585.1 uncultured Clostridia bacterium | reverse complement strand
TCACACGATTTCCAATCGTGCTCCTTAAGCCACTCAGACATCTCTGCAAGCCTCTCCATTGTACACGAATCCGTCGAAAAATGCAACCGATTTTATGGGGATTCGCCGAGATTTTTCAAAACTTCCCGAAAGGACGGCAAGAAGAGGGCGGTATCGGGGGAGAATTCACGGAAATCCCCTCGGATTTTATTGACGAATACACAAAAATCGTCTATAATAGAATAGAACAGCGGCGGAAATTCTGCCGACTGCGCAAAATACTTTCATGAAACGCTATGATATCGCCGTCGTGGGTGGGGGGATCGCAGGTTACACCGCCGCGCTCACGGCCAAAAATCTTCTGCTCGACGTCCTTTGGCTGGGCACTACGCCCTTCGGAAAGCTTTCCCTTGCCGCCAAAGTGAAGAATTTCCCGTCGCAGACGGGGAGCGGGGAAGAGTTCGTCCGCGCGCTCGTGCGTCAACAAGACGCCGAGGGCATTCTTTTTACCCCGGCGAGGGTCGATGGTATCTATTCGGCGGGCGGGTATTACACGGTCACCGCGGGGAAGCAGATCTTCGAAGCGCAAACGGTCATCCTCGCAACGGGGGTAGAGATTGCGGGCGTCCTCAAGGGGGAGCGGGAGCTCCTCGGGCGGGGCGTGAGTTACTGCGCCGTGTGCGACGGGGCGCTCTACCGCGGGAAACGGGTCGCTGCCGTGCTCTCGGGCGCCAAGTATGCGGAGGAAGCCGAGCATCTCGCGAAGTTCGCCGAGACCGTCTTCTGCTACTGCCCCGAAAAGCTCGAATTTTCGGAAGAAAATATCACTGTGCTCAGTGCTGCGCCCATGGCTGTTTTGGGCGAGCAGCGCGTCGAGGGGCTTCTCACTTCGGAAGGGGAGATCCCGGTCGACGGCGTCTTTTTCTGCCGAGACGGCACGCCGCCCAAGGCGCTCTGCGGCGGTCTTGCCGTAGAGGGCGACCGCGTTCTCGTCGATCGCACGATGGCGACCAATCTTTCGGGATTGTTCGCGGCAGGCGACGTCACGGGCCGCCCCTATCAATATGCGAAAGCGGCGGGCGAGGGTTGCGTTGCGGCGCACAGCGCGAGAGATTTCTTGCGCGCAGGCCGCCCCGTATGAGGAGGAAGCCATGACGACAAGTCCCAAATCAACGCCGAAAACAGAGGGGAATTTGCAAAAAACCGACCCCATATGTGCATTTTCGTCTTCTTCCCCCGAATTGTTGGCCGCATCGTCTCCCAAGAAAGGAAGCCTTGTCGATCTCTACTATAACGCCTCTTCCATCGAGGGCGCCCCGCAAAAACACGCCTTTGTCTATCTTCCCGCGGGCTACACGCCCGCAAAGCGCTATCCCGCGCTCTATCTTCTGCACGGCATCGGCGGCGATGAGGGCGAATGGGTGGATCGGAAGGAAAATGGACGGGGGGCCTGTATCGATATTCTCGATCGCCTCATCGCATCGGGCGAGATCGAAGAGGTCGTCGTCATCTTCCCGAACGGCCGTACCTGCCCGCAGTTTGCCGATCGCTCCTATGATATCCGAAACGGCGTCGTCGCCATGACGGACAGCGTACGCGGATTTTACCGCTTCGACCGCGAGCTGCGCCGCGACCTCATCCCCGCAGCCGAGCGTGAATTTTCGCTCCGCGCTTGCCGCACGCAGAGGGCGCTCGCCGGCCTTTCCATGGGGGCGATGCAGGCGCTCAACCTCGGTACCCGCTGTCTTGATCTCTTCTCCTCGATCGGAAGTTTTTCTTGCGGCCCTACGACGGAATGCGGCACCATGCTCGGCCTTCGGATCGCCGAAAGCGGTTTTCCATTGCGCCTTCTTTACGCCGTCTGCGGCGAAGATGACGATCTCTCCTATCCCTACTATCTCACCCTACTCGAGGGGCTTAAGGAGAGCGCGGGGGAAGCGCTTGGGGCCTTCATCACGGAGAGTCTTCCCGGGCGTAGACACGATTTCTCGGTGTGGAACTACGGCGCCGAGGCCTTTTTGAAACTTGTATACGGCGTCTCATCGGACGGCGGAAAATAAAATTTGCGGCAACTGCCGCACGGAGGTTTGTAAACAGATATGGACGGCAGCGACATATGGCTACTCGTCGCCCTCATCGTGCTTGTCTTTCTCTCGGGCTGTTTTTCGGCTACGGAGACGGCATACACGAGCTTTTCCACGGTGCGTATGCGCCGCTACGCGATCAAAAAGCCGACTGCTCGGCTTGCGCTGAAGATGAGCGAGGACTACAACAAAGTTCTCACGACACTGCTCATCGGCAATAATATCGTCAATATCGCGGCGGCGACGATCGCAACGTTGCTCTTCACGAAATTCATCGGGGAGGACCTCGGTCCGACCGTCTCGACGATCGCGCTCACGGTCGCCATTCTCATTTTCGGGGAGATCACGCCCAAGACGCTCGCAAAGGAGGCCCCCGAGAGCTTTGCCTGCTGCATGGCATACCCGCTCTACGTCTTCTACCTGCTCTTTCTGCCGCTCAGTATCCTCTTCGGATGGTGGAAGAAGCTCATCTTCCTCATCTTCGGGCTCAATAAAAAGAAGAAAAAGATCACAGAAGCCGAATTCAAGATGCTCGTCTCCGACGTCAAGGAGGAGGGCGTGCTCAACGATACCGAGCACGATCTCATCAACAAGACCCTCCGCTACGACGAGTTGCACGTCGGCTCCTGCATGATCCCGCTCGACCGCGTCGTCCTCGCCGAAGTGCGCGACGGCTCGCATACCGTTTTCAAGATCTTCCGCGAGACCAACTTCTCCCGCCTTCCCATCTACAAGGGGACCAAGCAGAACATCATCGGTATTCTCTACCGTGCCGACTTCTATGAAAACCTGCTCGCGGGGCGGCGCGACTTCGAAAACCTGCTGCGCCCCGTCTCCTATACCCAGACCGATGAAAAGGTCTCCGACCTCATGAAGCGCATGCAGTCCATGCGCGAACACATGGTGATCGTGGGCTCCGAGGGCAACGCGCTCGGCCTCATCACCCGCGAAGACATGATCGAGGAGCTCCTCGGCGACATCGACGATAAATACGATCTCACGCCCGTCACCGCTCCTCTTCAGCCCTACATCCCCGAGCCCGTCGAACCGGAGACGGTAGACGAAACGGAGGAGTGACATGCGGCTGTACATCCCCGTAGCTACGGGCATCGAGGCGTCCGTCAAGCGCGAACTTTCCCGCCTCGGTTACGGGGAGGCCCCGGCCATTCGCGGCCGCATCGCGCTCGAAGGGGGCTGGGAAGACGTTGCCCGCCTCAATCTTCGTCTGCGTGCGGGCGAGCGCGTCCTCCTCGGCATGGGGGAGTTCCCCGCGCCGACCTTCGACGACCTGTTTGCAGGCGTCCGCGCCCTCCCGTGGGAAGAATTTCTCACCCCGCATGCCCGTATCCTCATCGACGGGAAGAGCTTCCAAAGCCGCCTTATGGCGATCAAAGCGGCGGGCGGCGTCGTAAAGAAGGCCATCCTCACCCGCCTCAAGGAGCACGGTGCGCCGCAGTTCGATGAAAAGGGGGAACGCGCGATCGTGGGCGTCTCTATCTTCGGGGATGTGGCGACGGTCACCCTCGATACGAGCGGCGACGGCCTCCACAAGCGGGGGTATCGCGTCCTCACCTACGATGCGCCTCTGCGGGAGACTACGGCCGCGGCGATCGTAGAGGATTCCTTCTACGGAAGAGAACGCGTCTTCTGCGATCCCTTCTGCGGCAGCGGCACGCTCGCGATCGAAGCGGCGCTGTATGCAAGAAACATTGCACCGGGTGCCATGCGTACGTTTGATTTTACGGCTTGGAAGTGCGCCCCGCCCGTCCTCGCGCGGGAGCGGGAGGCTGCAAAGGAAGAAGTCTTCCGCGGCGAACTTGCACCCATCTTTGCGGGAGATATCTCGCCCCGTGCGATCTCCGTCGCAAAAGAACATGCTATGCGTGCGGGCGTTGCGGGCGACATCCGCTTTTCGCTTGCCGATGCAGGGGACTTTACTTCCGTGGAGAAATACGGCGTCCTCGCCGCAAATCCGCCCTATGGAGAACGCCTCGGGGAGAAGCGCGAGCTCTCTTCGCTCTACAAGAAGTTCTCCCGCGCCTTCCATGCGTTGCCCGCGTGGAGCGCCTATGTGATCACCGCCTACCCCGAGTTTGAACGCATCTTCGGAAGAGCGACCCGCCGCAGGATCTTATACAATGCGAACATCCGCTGCGGGCTCTATTTCTACTTCGGCGAGAAGCCCAAAGAGGGCGATAAACGATGACATCCCCCGCCGTTTTGCGGGAAAGGAGGCAGTATGGAACGTGATAAAATCAAGGCGGCGCTCCTCGATTATCTGCCCGCGATCGCAACGCTTCTTATCGGGATCCTTACGGAGATCCTGTATGCGACGGCCTTCGAGACGCACAAGACGAGCGCCTATCTCGCCGTTGCGGCGATCTCCCTCGTGCCGTTCGGAGTCGTCTTTTTCAACCGCCTGTTGCGCCTCGGATTTCCGCTTCCCTTCATCCTCGCGATCTGCCTCCACCTCGTGCTCGCCGTGGATATCGGCACCGCGATGGGGGTCTATAAACTGCTTTGGTGGTGGGATCTCTTCGTCCACGGCTACTTCGGTTTCATCGGCTGCGGCGTGCTCTACTACCTCTACATCCGCTTCGAAGGCGCAAAGCCCAAGATCCGCCACTTCGTCGTGTTCCTCCTCGTCACGATCGCCCTTGCGACGTTTTGGGAGATCTACGAATACGTCGCCGATCTCTTTCTGCACAGCGACATGCAGGGCATCGAGAGCGCGATCGCGCAGGGCATCCCGCCGCTTACGGATACGATCACGGATATCGCCATTGCCCTCGCGGGCGGACTTTGCTATTGCGCCGTACCGTGGATCAAGGGCCTCGTCGCAAAGAAAAAGGGGGGTACCCCCGCAAATTAAACGGGTATTTTGTGGTCTTTCTTCCGCCGCAGCGCTTGGCTGCGGCGGTTTTATAAATAAATAATTGTGAAGAGGCGGTGAATTTCTCGCCGAAGATATGTTATTTTCTTGACAATTCGCGCGTGCGTGAATATAATAGAGTATTGTATAACGAAAGTTAGGAGGAGTGTACAAATATGGAAACCAACAAATATCTTGTAAAACTGTTCCAGACCATGAAAGACATGGAGAACATCGACCTGTTCCCCGAGGCTGCGAAGCTTTCCCGCACCGAATTTCGCCTCATCCGCGAGATCGTCATCGAAGGGGAACATGGGAAAGACGTCATCTCCTCGGAGCTTGCGCGGCGGCTCGGCATCACCCGCTCGGCCGTCTCCCAGATCGTCACCAAGCTCGAGAAAGAGGACATCGTGCAGCGCGTGGATGCGCCCAACGACCGCAAGATCGCCTACGTGCGCCTCTCCGCTCACAGCCGTGCCATCTTCGAAGAGCAGTGCAGCGAGGCCAATGCCATCATGGAGCAAGTCGTCGAAGAGATCGGCGAAAAGAATATGGATAAGTTCATCTCGCTCTATGAGCGCTTTTTCGCGACCTTGGGGCGTGTCCGCGAGAAGCGCCGTTCGGAAAAATAATGTGCGTATTTGTGCCGTAATTGCGGCGCTATGAGAGAGGGAAGGAGCAATCATGCTGAAATTAACAAACATCACCAAGGACTATAAAGTCGCTTCGGGGGTCGTGCATGCGCTGCGCGGCGTCTCGCTCGAGTTCCGCAAAAACGAATTCGTGTGCATCCTCGGGCAGAGCGGCTGCGGCAAGACGACGCTGCTCAACATCATCGGCGGCCTCGATCACTATACCGCGGGCGACCTCGTCATCCAGGGCAAGTCCACCAAGGACTTCAAGGACCGCGATTGGGACGTCTACCGCAACCACCGCATCGGGTTCATCTTCCAGACCTATAATCTCATCCCTCATCAGACGGTGCTTGCCAACGTCGAGCTCGCGCTTACGATCGCGGGCGTCGGGAAAGAGGAGCGCAAAAGGCGTGCACAAGAGGCGCTCGAGCGCGTGGGATTGGGCGAGGAGCTCAACAAGAAGCCCAATCAGCTCTCGGGCGGGCAGATGCAGCGCGTCGCGATCGCCCGTGCCCTCGTCAACAATCCCGATATTCTGCTCGCCGATGAACCCACGGGCGCCCTCGACAGCAAGACGAGCGTGCAGATCATGGACCTCATCCGTGAGATCGCGGGGGAGCGGCTCGTCATCATGGTGACGCACAACCCCGAGCTCGCCACGCAGTATGCCTCCCGCATCGTCCGCCTCAAAGACGGGCAGGTCGAGGACGACTCCGATCCCTACCACGAAGAAGAACAAGGGGAGCCTGCAGCGGTTATCGAAACAGAAAGCGAACAAGACTCTATGCCCAAGCAACGCAGGGTGGCGGGGAAGTCTTCCGCCGCCGTCCGCTGCGCCCGTATCGTGTATTTGGTCGTCACCATACTGCTCTCCGCACTCGCGGTGACTGCCGCAATTTGTATCTTTGCACTCGTTCCCTCCCTGTGGTGGGCGGGCGTCGTCCTGCTCGTCGTGTGTGCCGCTGCGCTCGGTCTGCTCTTCCCAGCATATTCGAGCATGCGGGTATGGGAAGGGACGGAAAAAGAACTTGTCCTCGACGATGCCCCCGCGGAGAAGAGGGGAAAGCGGGAAAAGAAGCCCCGTGCCAAGATGAGTTTTCTCACCTCACTTGCGCTTTCCGCGAAGAACCTTCTCACCAAGAAGGGGCGAACGATCATCACCTCCGTCGCGGGGAGCATCGGTATCATCAGCGTCTGCCTCGTGCTCGCGCTCTCGAGCGGCTTCGGCACCTACATCCGCCATACCGAAGAGGATATGCTCTCCTATTATCCTCTCGAGATCTCCGAAAGCGCCCTCGACGTCATGTCCGTCATGGACGGCATCAACAACGGGCATGCAGTCCCGACGGCCGAACAGATCAAAGATAAAGTCTACATCAATTCCTTCCTGACGGGGCTTGCGCAGGGCGTCGCCGTGCAGAACAACATCAGCAAGGAATACATCAGCTACATCGACCAAGGCAAGGATGCGCATCCCGAATGGTTCAGCGCCGTGCAATACGGCTACGGTTTCAGCCTCGCCGATGCGCTCTTCACGTCGATGACGGTGGGGGGCGGCAGTACGGGAAAAACCGAGACCGTGCGCTATAATTCGGTCACATCCCTCAAGGAATTCCTCATTCAGGAGCTCATCAACGAGGCCCCGCAGTATACGAGCCTCCTCCGCTTCGTGGATTTCTTCACCAACGTCCTCAATAAGATGCCCGGCACCGCGGATTTCCAAGCGGAGGACTACGGAAATTACGTGCGCTCGCAATACGACTTGATCGCGGGGACCTTCCCCGAACACGAGGACGAAGCCGTGCTCGTCGTCGGCGAAAACAATGCCATCATCGACCTCACCCTCGTGCAGCTCGGCTTTTTGACGGAAGAGCGCTTCCTCGATCTCTTCAACGCCGGCCTTACGGAGGACGGCCCCACGGCTACCGCCGTCACGCTCGCGGAAACGCCGTCCGAGGGAGTGGGCGACGTCGACCTTCTCTCCTTCGACGACATCTTCGCCCAAAATTATGTGCTCTACTACGCCGATGAGCTCTATGCGAAGACGGGAAAGACCGGGACGACGGAGTACCCCTATGAATACCGCGGCGTGCGCAACGATCTCGAAGCGACCCCGGAGCAGGGCATATCCTTCCATATCTCGGGCATCCTTCGCCTCAAGAGCAACTTTACTTACGGCTGCCTGCAGGAGGGGCTCAACCTCACCGAGGCCGCGATCGATTCCTATGTGAAGTACAACGCTCGAAACTCCGAACTCGTAAAATGGATGACGGGCGAAGATGCCGAACTCGGCTTTTCGGTGGGCGGCATGAAGATGTACCGCTCTCCCGCGCAACATCTCAACAGCTATTATACGGCGTTCGATCTCTCTTCGAATAAGGAGAACATCCTCGGGAATGCCTTCCTCGTGCTGGCAGAACAGCTCTTCTCCGAGCCCATCCCCGAGACAAAAGAGGGGATCCTTACATATTTTGCTTCGCACAGGGATAGTTTTTCGAGCCAGCTTTCGATGCTCTTCGGCGGCGATACGGCAAAGGCGGGGGCCTTGCTCGATGCGATCTCCGCAAAATGCGCGGCGCTCGATGCCGACGAAGAGGGCAAGGTAGCGCGGTCCGACGTCGCATTGGCGCTCGGCTCGGTGCTCGCAGAGTACAGCGAGATCACGGCCCTCGTGGAAAGTCAGGGTGCTGCGCTCTCGGGGATCACCTACATTACGATGACGCCCGAAGCCGTCGCGCGCGTGCTCGGCGGGAATTCCGCCCCCAACGATATCCTCATCTACGCCTCGGATTTCGACGCCAAAGAGGATATCCTCGACTACCTCGACGCATGGAACGAATCGCCGGGGCGGGCCGAGGAAGATAAGATCACCTATACCGACCGCGTGGGCCTGCTCATGGGCATGGTACAGACGATGCTCAACGTCATCACCTACGTCCTCGTGGCGTTCACGGCGATCTCGCTCGTCGTAAGCTCGGTCATGATCGGCATCATCACCTACGTCTCGGTCGTCGAACGCGTCAAAGAGATCGGCGTGCTCCGAAGTCTCGGCGCCCGCAAGATGGATATCCGCAACCTCTTCAACGCGGAGACCTTCATCATCGGCCTTGCGGCGGGGCTCATCGGCATCGCCGTCACCTACATCATCTCGGGGATCATCAGCGCGATCATCTTCTCGCTCTCGGGGATCGCTGGCATCGCATCGCTTCCGCCGCTCACCGCCTTCATCATGGTGTGCGTAAGCGTCGCCCTCACCCTCATCTCGGGGCTCATCCCCGCACAGGCCGCGGCACGCAAAGATCCCGTGATCGCGCTCCGCACCGAATAAGTTTTCCCCGCCTTGCCCATACTTTGGAAAAACCAAGAGGGGAGTGCGGCATGAAAAAGAAGATCAAAAAGCTGACCGATGCGGAGTACGAAGCCTACCTCCGCAAACTTCTCAAAAAGTAAGAAAGAGGACCGAATCGCTCGGTCTTCTTTTTTTATGTACGCCCTCGTGCAATTCCCAAAAAATCGCGGAATTTCGACATACGTTCCCCCGCATCTTCAGCAAAATTCAGGTATGATCTATACAAATGCGCGCGCGGAGGATGACATGACAAGGAAGATCGTGGTAACGTCGGGCAAGGGCGGGGTCGGCAAGACGACGGTATGTTGTAACCTCGCTGTTCAGCTCGCGCGGCGGGGCTTCCGCGTCGCCGTGTGCGATCTCGACTTCGGGCTCAACAACGTCGACGTCGTGCTCGGCGTGGAGTCCCTTGCGACCTACGATGTGCTCGACGCCGTGGAGGGGCGCTGCCGTGCGCGGCAGACGCTCGTAAAGCACCCGCGCTATCCCACGCTCTACACGCTCGCCTCCAACCGTATCGCAGAGCGCTATATCTCCCCGCAGGCCGTGCGCCTCGTCATCGATTCCTTTGCGCCGCAGTTCGATTTCATTCTGATCGATTCCCCCGCCGGGATCGAAGAGGGCTTCCACCGTGCCGTATCGTGTGCGGAAGAGGCGCTTATCGTCACCACGCCCCACATCTCGGCCATGCGGGATGCCGACCGCGTCGCCGCCATCCTTCAGAGCTACAAACTCACTGCGACGGGGCTCGTCGTCAACCTCGTGAAGAGGGACCTCATGCGAAAAGGGGAGATCCTGAGCCGTGAGGAGATCGCCCATACGCTACGCCTGCCCGTCGTCGCGGTGGTCCCCGAGGAAGATAAACTCTTTTTGGACAACGTCGCCGAGCGTTCCCGTGCCTTCCGTGCCCTCGCCGAGAGCATGCTTCCGCGCGAAGAGAAGCGGGGGATCTCGGGCATTTTCAGGAGGTGGAGACAGTGAGAGAAGAGAAACTGCGCCTCATGCGCATCCTCGAACGGGATAAGGCGGAGATCAACGAGGCCTCCCGCCGTGCCGCGCTTGCCGATTTTAAGCGGGTCGCAAACGAGTATTTCGAGACGGACGGCGGCTTTCTTCTCACGATGCGCGAAGAGGGGGAGACGCGGGAGCTCGTCTTCACCTGCCGCATCGTCCGTGTAAAAAATTTCACAGTGCTCCCCTAAATGTGTTTCCATGATTTGACATTCCCGCCGCCGTGTGCTATAATAGATAGATGAGAGGGACAAGATCATGCGAAAATTTGCGATACTTACGGACACGGGAAGCGATCTTCCCGAAAGCTATTACGGCGAACACGAGGTAGGGAAGATCGGCCTCGGCTTTACTATGGACGGCGTCACCTACGGCGAAGAGGAGGCCGAGCTCGACGTCAAAGAGTTCTATGCGCGTCTTCGCGCGGGGGCCATGCCCAAGACCTTTCAGGTAACGCCCGAGCAGGCCGTAAAACATATCGAACCCTATGCCGCGGCGGGGCGGGATGTGCTCGTCGTCGCCTTCTCTTCGGGCCTTTCGGGCACGTACCTCAGCTACCTCACCGCAGCCAAAGAACTCATGACGCGCTACAGCGTAAAGATCGCCGTCGTCGATTCGCTCTGTGCCTCCTACGGGCAGGGCCTCTTGGTCGATTATATCGTCCGAAAAGCAGACATGGGGGCGGAAATCGATGAGACCGTCGCCTATGCGGAGGGCCTGAAGCGGCACATCTGCCACATCTTTACCGTCGAAGATCTCTACCACCTCAAGCGGGGCGGAAGGGTGACGGGCGCCGAGGCCTTCATGGGCACCGTGCTCAACATCAAGCCTATTTTGCATGTGGACGACGAAGGGCATCTCATTCCCATGGGGAAGGTGATGGGGCGCAAGAAGTCCATCTCCGCTCTCGTCGACCGCATGAATGCGACGCAGATCCTCGAGCCCGACGACCCGATCTATATCAGCCACGGCGATTGCGAGGACGACGTCGCCTACCTCATCAAACTTCTCCGCCGCGACTACGGCGACCGCCCGATCTTCGTCAACATGATCGGAAGCGTCATCGGCGCCCATTCGGGATCGGGGACGCTTGCCGTCTTCTACCGCGGCTCCCGCAGATGATTTTTCGGAAGATCGTGCAAGGCGCAGTGCGTTTTGCCGTGATTTTGCGGAAAATCCCAAAGAAAAGCGCGCACACCGTCAAAACGGTGTGCTTTTTTTTGAAAAAAAGTTGACTTGCCCGTGTAACTTTGCTATAATAGGGATATGAAGAACGGCAAATTCCAAGCGATCTATGCCGAGGCGGGGGCGGAGGCGCTCTTTCTCGAGTGCGATTTTCTGCGCCGCTACCTCACGGATTTCTATTCGACGGACGGCTACGTCGTTCTGACTGACCGCGAATGCGTGTTCTTTGCCGATCCCCGCTACTTCGAGGCGGCTGAAAAGCGCCTCAAGGGAAGCCCCGTCCGCGTCGCTGCGGGCGCCGCAAAAGAGGCGATGGAATACATCGCACCCTATACTTCGATCGGCGTTCCCTATCCCTTCATGAGCCTTGCCGCGGCGAACAAACTCACTTCGGCGGGGCACGAGCTTCGCGACTGCATGCCCGCATTGCAGCATGCGATGATCGTGAAGACGGAGGAGGAGCTCTCCCGCATCGCCAAGGCGTGCGAGATCGCGGAGGCCGCGCTCTCGCGGCTCTTCGGTGAGCTCAAAGAGGGGATGGCAGAGCGGGAAGCGGCGGCCCTGCTCGAATATTTCATGCGCGATCTCGGCGCGAGCGGCGTCTCGTTTGAGACCATCTGCGCCTTCGGGGAAAACGCCAGCGTCCCGCACTATGAGACGAGCGACCGCAAACTTCGCTTCGGCGACGCCGTCCTCATCGACTTCGGCTGCAAATACGAGGGATATTGCTCGGACTGCACCCGCACTTTCCTCTTCGGCGACGACAAACAGCACGAGGACTTCAAGAAGATCTACGGCTGCGTCTTGGAAGCGCATATGCGCGTCCTCGAGAAACTCCGTGCGGGGATGACGGGCAAAGAGGCCGACGAGATCGCCCGCGCGTGCCTTCGCGAACATGGGCTTGCAGAGTATTTCACCCATTCCCTCGGGCATGGCGTGGGGCTGCAGATCCACGAGGCGCCCACGCTCTCTCCCCGCGGGGAGACGGTGCTCGAAGACGGCATGGTGTTTTCCGATGAGCCCGGCGTCTATCTCGCGGGCAAGCTCGGCATCCGCATCGAAGATACCGTAACCTTGAAGGGCGGAAATGCCTCAACCTTCATGAAGACAGAGAAAAAATTGATCGTTTTGTAATCAAAAGGAGATAAAAATATGGCACAGATCATGGCAGGCGACATCCGCAAGGGCACGACGTTCGAATACAAGAGCGGCGTCTACACCGTCACCGAATTCCAGCACGTCAAACCCGGCAAGGGTGCGGCATTCGTCCGTACGACGCTCAAGAACGTCGTCACGGGACAGGTCCTCTCCGACGAGACCTTCAACCCCTCGACCAAGCTCGAGACGGCACAGGTCGAGACCAAGAAGATGACCTATTCCTACAACGACGGCGAGTTCTACTACTTCATGGACGACGAATACAATTTGACGCCTCTCAACCACGATCAGGTGGAGGATGCGCTCAAATATATCCGTGAAAACGATATCGTCACCGTCCGTTTCCTCTACGACCAGGCGTTTTCCGTCGAGCCCGAGAATTTCGTCGAGCTCAAGGTCATCGAGGCGGAGCCCGGCGTGAAGGGCAACACCGCGACCAACGTCACCAAGGCAGCTAAGGTGGAGACGGGGGCGACCTTCCAGGTGCCCATGTTCGTCAACGAGGGCGATACCATCCGTATCGATACCCGCACGGGCGAATACATGTCGAGAGTTTAACCATGAGATTTGTCGCACAGCGCGTGTCGCGTGCGGCGCTTTCCGTAAACGGCGTGCCCGTCTCCGAGATCGGATGCGGGCTTGTCGTTTATTTCGGCGTGAAGGTCGGCGACACGGAGGCACAGGCCAAAAAGTGTGTGGAGAAGCTCATCGGGCTGCGTATCTTCGAGGATGAAGCGGGGAAGATGAACCGCTCTGTGCTTGAAGTCGGCGGGGAGATCCTCTTCGTCTCGCAGTTTACCCTTCTCGGCGACTGCACGCACGGTAACCGCCCGAGCTTCACCGAGGCAGAGCGCCCCGAACGCGCAAAAGAGCTCTACGACTATGCGTTCGCGCTGCTTTCCGCCCGCATCCCCGCAAAGCGGGGCGTCTTCGGCGCCGATATGCACATCGAGCAGGTGAACGAAGGGCCCGTCACCATCCTCTTTGAGGTGTAATATGAAGGTCCTCTATCTTGGTACGGGCGCCGCGGAGGGCATACCCGCCTGTTTTTGCAACTGCGCTTTCTGCCGCGGAGCACGCTTGCGCGGGGAAGTGCGTACGCGGGCACAGGTGCTCTACGGCGATCTCTCGGTGGACTTCCCGCCCGATGCCTATTATCACGCGGTGAAGTTCGGCGTAGATCTCTCGGCCCTTCGCTATCTCGCCGTCACCCACGCCCACATGGATCACTTCTATGTGCAGGACTTCGTGCTCCGCGGCTACAAATACGCCAAGGAGCTCTCCTCGTCCAAGCTCGAGATCTTTGCGAATGCGGAGGCGCTCGAAGTCTTCGAAGAGGGCACGCGGCGGGAGATGAAGCCCGAGGTGCGGCGCGGCATCGTGCTCCATCCCATCTGTTCGGGCAGAAGTTACGCGTTCGGGGGCTGGAAGCTCACGGCGCTTCCCGCCTGCCACTCTTCCCGCGAGCCGCTCGTGTTTCTCCTCGAACGCGATGGGCGGCGCATCTTGCATCTCACGGATACGGGCCTCCTTCCCGAAGCGGCCTATGCGATCCTCGAAAAACAGGGTGGGGCCCCCATCGATCTTATCACCTTCGATTGCACGTTCCTCTATGGAGAGACGGCGGAGGGCGCCCGCCACATGGGGCTCGATGCGAACGCAAAAGTGCTCGCCCGCCTCGAGGAAATGGGGCTTGCAGACGGGCATACCAAGCGCGTCATCACGCATTTTTCGCACAATGCCGAACCCACGGCGCTACTGCTTCGCCGTGCGGAAGAGGAGTACGGCGTGATCGCCGCATACGACGGCATGGCACTCGAGATCTGAACGTATCGCCGCCCGCCGTGCTTTTCGGAAAGCACGGCGGGCATCTTTTTCCGAAAAAAACCTGCACAAGCGAGAAAAGCGCGGAAAAATTGCAAGGAATGGGGGAAAGCTCCTTGCATTTTTTGAAAAAAAGAGTAAAATAAATAAGGAAAAGAAGTTCCGCATTTTCGGAGAGGGGGCCACGCATGGGATTTTTCGCCCGTATCAAAAGTTTATTCCGGAAGAAGCCGCCCGTCTTGGGGCTTGCCCTCGGCAGCGGCGGCGCGAAGGGCATGGCCCATCTCGGCATTCTGAAGGCCTTCGAGGAGGAGGGCATCACCTTCGGCGTCATCACGGGCGCTTCGATCGGCTCGATCGTCGGGGCGCTGCTCGCCAAGGGCTTTACCTCTGCCGATATGACGGGCATCGTCGAGAACCTCAACCGCAAGGAATTCGCACGCAACCTTCGTCCCTTTGCGGATCTCTCCTTTTTGGAGACCTATCTCGGGCAATACCTCGAGGGCAATATCGAAGATCTGCCCATTCCCTTTGCCGCTTGGGCGACGGACGGGGAGACCAACAACGGCGTCCTTCTCGACCGTGGAAAGACGGCCCGTGCGCTCACGGCGTCCGCGGCGATCCCGCCCTTCTTCCGCGGCGTGGAATGGGAGGGGAGAAAGCTCTACGACGGCGCCTTTTCCAACGCCGTCCCCGCAGACGTCTGCCGCAACATGGGGGCGGATCTCGTGATCGGCGTAGACCTTGCCGCCTTCCTCAAGCCCGAAGCCGAGAAGGGGGCGATCTCCCGCCTCATCGGCAGTGCGATCGGTGCGCTCGGCGCCCTTTCGCAAGTGCGTTACACGGAAGACGCCCGCACGCGCGGCTACGATGCCGCGGACATCATGCTGCGGCCCGATCTTCATGATTACACCGCGACCGATGTGAACCAGACCGCCATGGACGCCATGTATGAGATCGGCTACCGCGAAGCACGGGCGCATATGGCGGAGATCAAGGCGGCGATCCAAGCCGCGGGGAAGAAGCGCCGTGCAAAAAAGTAAGGATCCCGATGTAAAAGCGCGGCGAAAGCTGTGGATCACCATAGCCGTCTCCACGGTCGTCGTGCTCATCTTGGCGCTCATCGAAGCGCTTGCGCCCTTCGAGCATCTGCTCCCCGCGCAGTCCTTCCCCATGCGCAAAGAGGGGGAGGCACGGGTGCATTTTGTCAGCGTCGGGCAGGGGGACTGCACGATCGTCGAATTTTCCGACGGCGCCTGCCTCGTCGTCGATGCGGGCGACGGAAGTTATCTCGCGGATAACACCGTCTACCGCTATCTGAAGGGGTTAAAACCCAAGGAGCTCATCGTCGTCGCCACCCATGCAGACATCGACCACTGCGGCGGCATCGCGGATATCCTGCGGAATTTTCATGTGACGAAGCTGTATCTCCCCGTCCTCGGATCGCAAAACGGATTTTACGACGAGATGCTCTCCGTGGCGAGATCGCGCAATGTGCCGATGCAGACCCTCACGCGATACGATTGCATTTCCCGCGAAACGGGGGAGTACGCTGTGTGTATTTCGCCCCATAAGACCGATGAGAAGGTGAAGAATACCTCCTCCGCGGTGCTCTATGTGCATGCGGGCGGCGTGAATTTTTTACTGCTTGCGGACGTGACCGCGGAGCGCGAACAGCAGCTCGCGGCGGAGTATGCGGTCGATGAGACGATCTTCGACAGTGAGGGCCACAGCGTGCGGCTCGATAATACGCAGGTCGTCAAAGTCGCCCACCACGGCTCGAACACTTCTTCCTCGGAGGAGCTCTTATCCCTCCTCGGGGCGCAAGTCGGCATCATCTCCTGCGGCGAGGGAAATCTATACCGTCATCCCGCGGGAGACGCCCTCGGCCGGCTCGAACAATACATCACAGATACCTTCCGCCTCGATGAGCTCGGCGGGCTCACCGTGACTGCGCAAGGGGGAACTTTTACGATCGGAAAGACGGAGGAACTATCATGAGGATCACGACAGCGGGAGAATCGCACGGCAAGGGGCTGTATGCGATCATCGAGGGCCTGCCTGCGGGCCTTACCATCGATCTTGCGGCCATCAACGCCGCCCTTGCCCGCCGCGCCGGCGGCTACGGCAGGGGGCCGCGCATGCAGATCGAACAGGACCATGCAGAGCTCCTTGCGGGGGTACGGGATCTTACGACGCTCGGAAGCCCCGTCGCCCTCACCGTCCGCAACCGCGACTACGAAAATTGGAAGGAAGTGATGGCGCCCGAAGGGTGCGACACGGCTTCCCGCCGCCTCACATGCGTCCGCCCGGGGCACGCAGACCTTTCGGGCATGAAGAAATTCGGGCAGACGGATGCGCGAAACGTCCTCGAGCGCGCTTCGGCACGGGAGACCGCCGTCCGCGTCGCCGCGGGGGAGATCTGCCGCGGCCTTTTGGAGGAGCTCGGCATCTACATCCTCGGCTTCGTCAAAAGCGTGGGGCCCGTCGTCGATCTTCGTGAATATACTTTCTCCGATCTTGCCGCGCGCAGCGAGGTGCTCGGCATGCTCGATCCCGACCTCGAAGCGAGGGCGATGCGTGAGATCGATGCCTGCAAAGCGGCGGGCGATACGATCGGCGGAGTGCTCGAAATGCACATATGGGGGCTGAAAACGGGCTTCGGGAGCTGTATGACCTATGAGAAAAAGCTCGATGCCCGTCTGTGCGCCGCACTCATGAGCGTACAGGCGATCAAAGGCGTCGAAGTGGGGCTCGGCTTCGCCGCCTCGGCCCTTCGCGGAAGCGGTGTGCACGATGAGATCTTCCCCGACGGCACGGGCGGCGTCTTCCGCAAGACCAACCGCGCCGGGGGGATCGAGGGCGGCATGTCCAACGGGGAGGAGATCGTCCTCCGCGCCGCGATGAAGCCCATTTCTACGCTCATGCGCGGCCTTGCGACGGTCGATACGGCGAGCGGCCTTCCCGCGACTGCCGCGCCCGAACGCAGCGACGTCTGCGCCATTCTCGCCTGTGAGACCGTCCTCGAGGCGGCCCTCTGCAGCGAGCTCTGTGCGGTCGTGCTCGAACAGCTCGGCGGCGACACCCTCGCCGAAGTCAAGGAGCGCTACGTGAGGCTGCAATGAAGACCGTCCGCATCCGCGTGCGCGGCGGGGCCGCTACGAGCACCGTCTTTTGCCGAAAACACGCCTTAAAGGCACTTCAAGCAAGTCACCCCGAACTGCAGACGGCGGGCGCCCTCATCTTCACCGATACCAACGTCTTCTCGCTCTACAAGGGCAAGATCGGACGTACGCTCGGCGGCTTGCCCGTCTTTGCCATGCCTGCGGGGGAAGAACATAAGACGGAGAAGACGCTCTTTTCGCTCCTTACCGCCATGAAGGAGGCGGGGCTTCGCCGCAATTCCACGCTCATCGCCCTCGGCGGCGGTGTGGTGGGGGACATCGGCGGGCTCGCGGCAAGCCTCTACATGCGCGGCATCCGCTGCATTCAGGTCCCGACGACCCTGCTCTCTCAGGTGGATAGCGCCGTCGGGGGGAAGACCGCCATCGATTTCGAGGGGGTGAAGAACCTCATCGGGGCGTTTTATCCGCCGCAGGAGGTCTACGTCGACCCCGTATTTTTACATACGCTCCCGCATACGGCGTTGAAGTGCGGCTTGGGCGAGATCGTAAAACACGGCGCCCTGTATGCTCCCATTTTTGCACGGCTCAATGCACAGCCCGATCTCTTCGACCTCGATTTTCTTGCAGGCATCGTCCCCGAGAACGTCGCCTTCAAGGCCTCGATCGTAAAACAAGACCCCTTCGAACAGGGGCTTCGCCGCTGCCTCAACCTCGGCCATACGACGGCGCACGCGATCGAGCTCACCTCGGGCCTCTCGCACGGGGAATGCGTGCTGTGGGGGCTGATCTTCGAAAGCAAGCTCGCCGCCCGTCATTGCAGCGTCGACGAAGCCTTTTTGCGGGAGCTTACCCTGCTTGCGCAGAGGGCACTCGAAGCCGAAGCGCTTCCGCCGCTCACCGCGCTTTCCGCGCGTTTCGATAAGAAAAATACCGCAGAGGGCCGCGTGACGCTCACCGTGCCCGTTGCGGCCCAAAAATATGAACTCTTGGAGCTTCCCTTTGCGCAGTACGAAGAGGAGCTCAAGAAGATCGGGGAGGAACTATGCTGAGGCTTGCCGTCGTCGGAAAAGACGTCTCCGCCTCCTCCAGCCCGCAGATGCACACCTTCATCCTGCGCGGCATGGGGAAGCGGTGCAGCTATGAGAAGGTCTCGGTGGCACCTGCCGAATTTTCGGTGCACGCGGAGGAGCTCTTCCGCAGGTTCGATGCCTTCAACGTCACCATTCCCTTCAAGGGGGAGATCATTCCCTATCTCAAGGAGCTGAAGGGGGACGCCCGCATCTTCGGAGCCGTGAATACCGTCCTTGCGCGGGAGCGCATCGGCTGTAATACCGATGGTTTCGGATTTTCGATGATGCTCGAAAACGCGGGGTACCTATGTGCGGGAAAGCGCGTTCTCGTGCTCGGAGCGGGCGGTGCGGGCAGGAGCTGTATCAAGATGCTCTCCGCATCGGGCGCCGAGGTCTTCGTGTATGAACGAAACGAGGAGCGCCTCATGTCGGTCTATCGCGAGCTCGGCGGGTTCGATCCGCTCACCGAGGTCCCTTGCGTGCCATACGACTTCATTGTAAATTGTACGGGCATCGGCATGCACGATACGGTGGGCAAGACGCCGACGGTGATCTACGAAGGCGGGCGGGTGATGCCCGTAGGCGAAGAACTTCTGTCGCAGTGCGGCGGGGCGGTCGATCTCATCTACGTCCCCGAGGAATCCAAGTTTTTGCGCATCGCAAGGGAATGCGGCAAGCCCACGCTCTCGGGCGGGGCGATGCTCTTCTATCAGGCCTACTGCGCCGATTGCATCATCTTGGGCCGCAAGCCCGATCCTGCCGCGGCGAAGGTACTTTGGGAGAAATACAGGGAGGAGAATCCATGAAATTTTTGGTACTCAACGGCGTCAACCTCAATATGACGGGCAGACGCGAGAAGGAGATCTACGGCGGGGAGACCCTCCAAGAGATCGAGAAGGAGCTTGCGGCCTTCGCGGAGCAGCACGGGCACAGCGTGGAGTTCTTTCAGAGCAACTGGGAGGGCGACCTCTGCGCGTACATTCAGGAGGCCGAGGGCAAGTACGATGGGATCGTCCTCAACGCAGGCGCCTACACGCACTATTCCTACGCCA
Organism: uncultured Clostridia bacterium; assembly: GCA_947595585.1. GTDB lineage: Bacteria > Bacillota > Clostridia > Christensenellales > Borkfalkiaceae > Gallimonas. The sequence continues at coordinate 41,535 of CANQET010000012.1, read as the reverse complement.
TCCGCGATGCGATCTCTTCCGTCTCCGTTCCCGTCGTCGAGGTACATATGAGCAACGTACACGCGCGGGAAGAGTTCCGCCGCAATTCCGTCCTCACCCCCGTCTGCAAGGGAGAGATCCTCGGCTTCGGCAAATATAGTTACTTCCTCGCTCTGGAGAGTTTTTGGCTATGAATATCGTACTTTGCGGCATGATGGGGGTCGGAAAGACGAGCGTGGGCATCCGCATTGCAGAGCTCACGCGGCGCAGATGGTTCGATACGGATATCGTCATCTCCGATCGCTACGGCAAGATCTCGGATCTCTTCGAATACTACGGCGAAGCGCACTTCCGCGCCCTCGAGACGGAGATCGTCAAGGAGCTCTCCGCGCTCGACGACCTTGTGATCTCGACGGGCGGCGGGCTCGTCTTGAAGTCCGAAAACAGCGAACTGCTCAAGCAAAACGGCAAGATCGTCTTCATGCGTGCGAGCTTCGAGACACTTCTGAAGCGCGTCCGCGCCGATGAGACCCGCCCCTTGCTCAAGGATATGGGCAAGACGGCGGAGCGCCTCAAAGAGCTTCTCGATGCGCGTACCCCCGTCTATGAATTCGTCGCGGATACGATCGTGGATACCGACGGAAAGTCGATCGACGAGATCGCGCGGGAGATCGTCGGCCGCATGGAGGGCATGGCATGAGGGCGCTCGTTACGGGGGGCACGAAGGGGATCGGGCTCGCTACGGTCGGCCGCCTCATCGAGGAGGGGTACTTGGTCACCGCGCTCTATCATCGCGACGAGGCCGCTGCGGAAGCGGCAAAAAAGCGGTATCCTGCGGCAGAATTTTTGCGCGCGGACGTCGCAAATGCGGGGGAGATGCAGGCGGTCTTTGCAAGATTTCCCTCTCTCGACGCCCTCGTGCTGAATGCGGGCGTCCCGCTCTTCGGGCAGGTGCAGGATATCTCCTTTGAGACGTACCGAAGCGTGATGGATACAAACTTCGGCGGCGTCTTCCTCGGCGCCAAATACGGCATCCCGAAGATGCTCGAAAAGGGGGGTGCGATCGTCGCCGTCTCCTCGGTCTGGGGAGAGACGGGGGGAAGCTGCGAGAGCATCTATTCGGCGACGAAAGGGGCGGTGCAGTCCTTCATCAAGGCACTTGCAAAGGAACTTGCGCCCGCCATGATCACGGCAAACTGCGTGAGCCCGGGCGTCGTCGAAACGGAAATGAATGCCCATCTTTCGGCGGGGGAGCGCGCGGCGCTTGAAGAAGAGATCCCGCTCGGGCGGTATGCACGGCCCGAAGAGGTCGCGGAGGCGATCGTCTTCCTGATCGAAAGCCGCTATATCACGGGGCAGATCTTGCCCGTAAACGGCGGATTCCACATCTGAATTCGTAATTTTCCGCCCCCAAGTATGCAATTTCGCCCGTATGGGCGATTTTTGTATTTTCGCAAAAACGATACGCACTTCAGAAAAATATGGAAAATTTTTCTTCAAAAAAGAGGAATTTTTTTGTTTTTCGGCGAATATAGGGGTGGAAAGTAACAAAGGAGGGAAGAAAAAATGGCTGCAAGCGGCGAATTCGGCGATTTTATCCATGAACTCAAAGAACGCATCGACCTTGTCGAACTCATCGGCTCCTATGTGCCCCTCGAGCGCCGCGGCTATCAATATTGGGCCTGCTGTCCCTTCCATCACGAGAAGACGCCCTCCTTCGCCATCAACGCCGCGGACAAGTATTATCACTGCTTCGGCTGCGGGAAGTCGGGGGACGTCATCACTTTTATCAAGGAATACGAGAACGTCGACTTCATGCAGGCCGTGCAGCTCCTCGCCGCGCGTGCGGGGCTAGAAGTTCCCGCCTACGACGACCGCTCCGCCGAGGAGGCCGCCCTCAAGAAAAAGAAACGGGACAGGCTCTCCGCACTCATGCGGGCGACCGCGCATTTCTACCTCGGCAATCTCTACTCGGGCAAGGCGCAGGAGCACCTCGATTACGCGGCTTCCCGCGGCCTGACGCCCTCCGTCATGAAGAAGTTCGGGCTGGGGGCCTCCCTCGATTATAATGGCCTTCCGTCCTTTTTGCTCGCCAACGGCTACACGCCCGAGGAGTGCATCGAGAGCGGCGCCTGTGCGCGGACCGAAGAGGGCAAGCTCATCGATTCCCTCGGCGGCCGTTTCATCATCCCCATCATCGATCAGCTCGACGAAGTGATCGCCTTCGGCGGCCGCCTCATGCGCCCCACCGATCACGCAAAATATAAGAATACCCGCGAGACCCCGCTCTTCAACAAGAGCAAGGCGCTCTACAACATCAACCTCGTGAAGAAGGAGAAGCGTGCGGGCCCGATGCCCGAGCTCATCATCCTCGAGGGGTATATGGACGTCATCTCCGTCTATCAGGCGGGATTCCGCAACGTCGTCGCGAGCATGGGCACTTCGCTCACCAAGGAGCAGGCGCGGCTCGCAAAACGGTATTGCGAACAGGTCCTCATCGGCTACGACGGCGATTTCGCGGGGCAGAAGGCCAACCTGCGCGGCTTGGATATCCTCAAAAACGAGGGGCTCAAAGTCCGCGTGATTCCCATGCCTGAGGGGCTGGATCCCGACGACGTCGTGCGATCTCAGGGCGCCGAAGGCTATCAAAAATGTATCGATGCCGCCATGCCCCTCATCGATTTCCGCATCCTCGCGGCAAGGCGCAAGCACGATCTTTCCGATCCCTACGAGCGGCGGGATTTCGTCGCCGAAGCCATCGGGATCGCGCGGGAAGCCGAGAGCGCCGCAGAGCGGGAAGAGTTGCTCGGCAAGATCTCCGAGCTTTCGGGGATCAGCCGCTCGGCCCTGCAGCGGGACCTCGAGCGGGACGAGAAGCCGCGGCGGGAGCCGCCCGCGGCGCAGGCCGTCCGGGAAGATACGGCCGACGGCGAGAAGAAGGCCGCGCGCTTCGTGCTTGCCGCATGCCTGCTTTCCAAGCCGTATACGCTGCGCGTCAACCTCAAAGACCGCGTCTTCGAAGATAAAGATCACAAAGTTATCGCCGCCTACATCGCAGAGGGGAGGGCCGCGGGCAACGTGCGCCCGAGCGGGCTCTTCGACCTCCTCGATCCCGACGGCGAACTCTCGGAGGTGCTCAACCTCGACTACGGAGACAATCTCGACGGCGACCGCGCCGCGCAATATTTCAAGGATTGCCTCGCCCTTCTCGACCGCCGTGCCTACACCCGCGGCATCGCCGCAGAGCGCGAACGCTTCGAAAAGGCCGAGACGCCCGAAGAAAAGCGGGAGATCTTGGAGCGCATCCGCGAACTAACGGAACTGAAAAACAAGCTGAAAAAATAAGATGGGAGGAAATATGAACGTCAACGACCAGCAACTCAATGATTTGATCGAAAACCTTGCCACGACGTACAAGATGAAGGGGAGCATCTCGACCAATGCGCTCTGCGACGCGCTCGAGAAGTATGAGCTCACCCCGCAGCAGATCGAACAGGTCTACAAGGCGCTTCCCGAGATGGGCATCGTCATCTTCGATGAAGACGAGCGCGACCGCGAACTCTTCGAACAGGCGCTCTCGGACATCGGGCTCGACGACCCCGTAAAGATGTACCTCAAGGAGATCGGCAGAGTTCCGCTTCTCTCGGGCGATGAGGAGATCGAGCTCGCCCGCAGGATGCAAGAGGGGGATGAAGCGGCAAAGCGCCGTCTTTCCGAGGCAAACCTTCGCCTCGTCGTCTCCATTGCAAAGCGCTACGTCGGAAGGGGCATGCTCTTTTTGGATCTCATCCAGGAGGGCAACCTCGGGCTTATGAAGGCGGTGGAGAAATTCGATTATCAGAAGGGCTTCAAGTTCTCGACGTACGCGACATGGTGGATCCGCCAATCCATCACCCGTGCCATCGCAGACCAAGCGCGGACCATCCGCATCCCCGTCCACATGGTGGAGACGATCAACAAGCTCACCCGCATCTCCCGCATGCTCCTTCAGGAGAACGGCAGAGACCCGACGCCCGAAGAGATCGCCGCGGCGATGGGCATCGAGGTGCAGAAAGTCATCGAGATCCAGAAGATCGCACAGGATCCCGTCTCGCTCGAGACGCCGATCGGCGAGGAGGAAGACAGCCACCTCGGCGATTTCATCGAAGACGATAAGACGCAGACCCCCGGGGATTCGGTCACCTTCATCATGCTCAAAGAACAGCTCTTGAGCGTGCTCGATACGCTGACCCCCCGCGAGGAGAAGGTCCTCCGCCTCCGCTACGGCATCGACGACGGCAAGCCCCGTACGCTCGAAGAAGTGGGCAAGGAGTTCAACGTCACCCGTGAGCGCATCCGCCAGATCGAAGCCAAGGCGCTGCGCAAACTGCGCCATCCCTCGCGGAGCAAGAAACTGCGCGACTTTTTGAACTGATGACAGAGCGCATCCGTAAGATCTGCGCCCTGCTTCCCGCGGCCCGCGTATTCGCGGATATCGGCTGCGATCACGGCTACATGACCGAATACATGCTCGCCTCGGGACGGTGCGAACGCGCATACATATCGGATATCAGCCCCAAGAGCCTCCAAAAGGCAAAGACGCTGCTTGCGCCCTATATCGCAGCGGGGAAATGTATTCCCGTCGTGGCCGACGGGCTCAGCGGCATCCCCGAGCCGTGCGACCTCGTCCTCATCGCGGGGATGGGGGGAGAGGAGATCGTGAAGATCCTTTCCCTTGGGCCTCTCCCCGAAAAATTCGTGCTGCAGCCCATGAAGAACACCCCCAAAGTGCGGGAATACCTCTTATCGCAGGGGGCGAAGATCGAATGCGACCTCACCTTTTCGGAGGGCGCAGAGAAGAAAAAGTATTACGACATCCTCAAGGGAACTTCTTGCGGCGAAGACGAATATTCGCCCATGGAGCGCAAATACGGGCGGGACAACCTGCGCGGCGCATCCGAAGCCTTTCTTCAAAAAATGCAAGAGGAGCGCGAAAAACTTGCATTCCGTATGCAACGGAAGATGCAGCCGCAGAGCAGGCGCCGCCTTCTCGAAGAATACGAAGAGATCGGAGAGATCATCGATGAAATTAAGAGAAATTTATGAGATCGTCGACGGGCTTGCGCCCTTTGCCCTGTCCGCCGAGTACATGACGCGCTTCGGCGCACGCGACAACAGCGGCATCCTCATCGACCTCGGGCAGGAGATCTCGGGCGTGCTCTTTTCGCTCGACCTTTCGCTCGCCGCGATTGAGGAGGCGAAGCGGGCAGGGGCGAATTGCATCGTCACCCACCATCCCGCGATCTGGGATGCTCCTAAGCGGATCACCCCCGAAGATACGCCCGCCCTGCAGCGCTGTATGCGGGAGGGGATCTCGGTCATCTCCGCCCACCTCAACCTCGATGCGGCGGAGGGCGGGATCGATGAAAGCCTGATGCAGGGCCTCGGCGGAAGGGATGCTGCCGTCATGGAACAGCTGACGGGCGGCGGCTACGGCAGGGTCTACGACGTCCCTGCCGCCTCGCTCGAAGCCTTCGCGGAGCATGTGAAAAAGACGTTTTGCACGGAGAGGATCGTCGTCTACGGAGATCGCCCCGTGCGGCGGGTCGCGAGTTTTTGCGGCGCCGGCTTCGGGCCCGATGCGATCCGCTTTGCCGCAGTGGAAGGCGCGGATACGATCGTCTCCTCCGATCAGAAACATCACCTCGTCGCCGAGGCGGTGGAGCGGGGGATGAATGTTCTTCTTCTCACCCATTATGCCGCAGAGAACTACGGCTTCCTTCGCTTTGCGGAGCGCGCTATGGCGCAACTTCGCATCCCCGCAGATACATTTTCCGATCTGCGGCTCATCTGAAAGAAAACTTAAGGAGTATAGAAATGCCTGTTTCAAACGAATTGTTGGAGTACCAGAAAGTAGACGGCGAACTGCGCAAGATCGAGCAGGAGATCGCTACGAGCGAAGAGCGCAAAAAATACATGCAAGCGCGTAAGTTCATCGAAGCCGCGCGCGAGAAGCTCGAGACGCAGGAGAAGCATGCGGAGGAACTGCGTGCCTTGCGCGACGACCTCACCCGCCGTGTCGACGAGACGGCCAAGGCGATCGACGAGTATGCCGATCTCGATGAGATGCTCGAAGAGGGCGGCGGCGACATCGCCTTCTATAAGAAAAACGCACAGGCCCTCCTCGAGAAGCTCCGTGCCGTAAAGAGCGAGCTTGCCCGCCTCATCTCCGAAGTCAACGCCGCAACGGAGGAATATCAGAAGTTCAAGAAGCAGACCATCGCGATGCAGAAGCAGTACCGCGAATACAAGGAAAAATTCGAGAACCTCCGCGATTCGCATGCCGAGGAAGTCAAAGAGATCAACGCCCGCCTTGCGGAGATCGCGAAGAAGATCGATCCGCGCATCCTCGAGCGCTATCAGCAGAAGCGCAAGGAGCGCATCTTCCCGATCGTCGTACCGCTCAACGGAGATTTCTGCATCTGCGGAAGGGATTTCCCCCTTGCCCAGCAGGGATCGCTCGCGGGCGGCGGGATCGTCGAATGCGAAAATTGCCGCCGCTTCGTCTATAAGCCGTAAGCAAACGGGCGGCTCTTCGCATACGATGAAAGTATGCAAGCCGTTCATGCCGTCGTCGACCTCAAGAAGATCGCCGAAAATGCAAGAAACGTTCGCCGCTTTGCGGGGCGGCCGCTCATCGCCGTCGTCAAGGATGATGCCTACGGCCACGGGGCCGAGCAAGTCGCCCACGCCCTCAGCGGAATCGCAGAGGGATTTGCCGTGGCGACGGTCCGAGAAGGCGCCGCGCTGCGCATTGCGGGGATCACGGCGCCCATCCTCGTCCTCACGCCCCCGCTCGACGAAGAAGACGCAGAGGGCATCTTCGCCTATCATCTGACCGCCGCGGCAGGGTCGCTGCGTGCGGCACGGCTGATAAGAAGCGGAACGGAAGTACATATCGCCGTCAACACGGGGATGAATCGCTACGGCGTCCGCCCCGAGCGTACGGTGCAGCTCTGTGAGATGCTTGTGAAGAAGGCCTTCGTCACGGGCATCTTTTCTCATCTCTACGCCCCGCAGAGCCCCACGGCGCTCGCCGAACAGACTTCCCGCTTCCGTAGCGCCGTCCGCCTCGCCCGCGGCGTATTTCCTGGGCTGAGATCCCATCTCGGGGCCTCGGGAGGGTTGTTCGTCAAGGAGGGGGAGCTCGTCCGTGCGGGGCTTGCGCTCTACGGCTATCTTCCCGCGGACGCAAGCTGCAAAGTCACCCCCGCGATGAAGTTCTATGCCGTCGTCTCCGACCAAAGGACCCGCCTCGGCAGCGGCGCAGGCTACGGGCGGGCGCGGCGGCAGCTGACCAAAATGCACACCCTGCGGCTTGGCTACGGCGACGGATTTTTTCGCAGCGGGGCGCCGTTTGCGGAGGGCAACCTCTGCATGGATGCCTGCATCGCGGCGGGGGTAGCCCAAGTCGGGCGGGAAGTGCTCGTCCTCGGCGACGTCGCATCCTATGCGCTTGCGCACGGGACCACGCCCTACGAAGTCTTGGTGCGCCTCGGAAAGTGTGCCGAGAAGACCTATGTTTGATGTTCGGAGCGCTACGGCGCTCCGTTTTTGTTTGGAAATTTCATCCTGCACGTGTTCGGTGAAAATCCACGCCTTTCTTCCTGCGGACGGGAATTCGGGTTGACATCCCCACGTCTTCATGGTATAATAGATAGACCATGGAGGAAGTATGTTAAACGAAGCTCCCCGGAAAAGACCCAAAAAAGAGGTGGATTACGCGCATCCCACGCGCTTTCAGCTCTTCTACCGTACGCAGTGGGAATGCTTCCGCCGTGCGTTTATTCCCTACATGATGTACCTCTTCATGAGCCTTCTGTGCCTCGCCTGCCAGCTCATCGGAAGCGACGCCGCGGCGATCACGCTCGGCATTGCCTGCATCATCGGCGGCGCATGCTACAACGCCAACCTGCTCTATGCCTTCGGAAAGATGCACTACGGCAACTTCGTCGCGGGAGAGCTCAACCGTAAGAGCGAGGAAGAGGGGCTCAACGCTTCCACGAGCCACCGCGTCGAACGCGAGTACCGCCCTTGGAAGGGCTTTTTGATCGGATTTTACACGGCCCTCCCCGCGATCGTATTCTCGATCGTAGCGGGCGCCCTCACGGGAAAATGGGCGGCCTCGGCGAGCGATATCGTCTATGTGCTGTTCGTCATGCTCGCGGGTTGGGCGATCATTCCCATCTCTTGGTTCGGAAAAACAGAAGACTTTGCCTTTGTCGCAAGTCCCTATTATGCGCTCATCATCTGCATCCTGCCCATCGTCGTGAGCGGGATCGCCTACATCATCGGCGCCTTGCGTGAGCGGAGCGACCGCCTCAAGAGTGCCGAGAAGACGGCCGTAGAGCGGGGCGGAAAGAAGAAGGCGAAGAAATGAGAGTCATTGCAGGGAAGTATCGTGGACGCGTGCTTGCGGGCTTTCGCGGAGACGCCATCCGCCCGACTTCCGACCGCGTGAAGGAATCCCTCTTTGCGATCCTCACGCCGCGGCTTGCGGGGGCACGTGTGCTCGATCTCTTCTGCGGAAGCGGCGCCCTCGGCATCGAGGCGCTCTCCCGCGGGGCACGGGCGGCCGTCTTCAACGATCTCTCCCGCGAGAGCCTTGCCCTGTGCAAAAAAAATCTCGCCGCGCTCGGCATCGAGGCGGAGACGACGCTTCGCGATTTCCGCGCCGCGCTCCTTGGGGCAACGGGAAAGTTCGAGATCATCTTCTCGGACCCGCCCTATCGAGAGCGTTACACCGAGGAGATCCTCCGCATCGTGCGGGAGCGGGACCTTCTTCGTGAAGGCGGGTGCGTCGTCGCAGAGAGCGAAAGAGAGGAAGAGGCGCCCGAAGGCTGGGTGCGGGCAGATCTTCGCAGCTACGGCAGGACGAAGATCGCCATCTTCGAAAGGAGCAACTTATGAAAAAATGTGTGTTTGCGGGCAGCTTCGATCCCTTTACCGTAGGTCATGCGGAGACCGTAGCGCGGTCGCTTGCGCTCTTCGATGAAGTCGTCATCGCCGTCGCCCAAAACCCCGAAAAACAATATATGTTCCCCGCCAAAGCGCGGGAGGAGATGATCCGTGCCGTCTACCGCGAGGAGCCGCGCGTGCGGGTCGTCCTTTGGGAAGGCGTCGCGGCGGATCTGCTTCTTGCAGAGCATACGCCCTTCTACGTCCGCGGCATACGCAACATCGTGGACTTCGAATATGAGACGGCCGATTACTACGCGAGCCGCAAACTCAACCCCGATATGATCCCGATCTATCTTCCCACGGGGCAGGAGTTGCTCCATGTGAGCTCCACGATCGTGCGCAATTCCATCCGCTTCGGCAAGCCCTATGAAGAATACGTTCCCAAGGCAGTTTACGAATACATCGGCAAGAGAGGACAATAATGTTTGAGAAGCAAATCGAGATCCCTTCCGCAGAGGAGATCATCGCCGAACGCACCGTACCACGGCAACTCGCCGAGATCAAGCGTGCACGCGATCGGCTTGCGATCGACGTCATTACGGGCAAAAGCGACAAATTGCTCGTGATCGTCGGCCCGTGCTCGGCGCATGAACCCGCGCCCGTGCTCGAATACGTGCGCCGCTTGGCGACGCTCAGCGAGAAGGTGGAAGACCGCCTCGTGCTCATTCCGCGCATCTACACGGCAAAGCCGAGGACGCGCGGCGTCGGCTACAAGGGCATGTTCTCCCAGCCCGACCCCGAGCACAAAGAGGATACGCTGCGGGGGATCCGTACCATCCGCGCACTGCTCCTTTCCGCCATCGAGGAATCGGGCCTTTCGGCCGCAGACGAGATGCTCTATCCCGAAAATTATGCCTATGTCGAGGACCTCGTCACCTATGTTGCGATCGGCGCCCGTTCGAGCGAAAATCAGATGCATCGGTTGGTCTCGAGCGGCGTCGAGCTGCCCGTCGGCTTCAAAAATCCCATGAGCGGGAGTATTCCCGTCCTCATCAATTCCATCTATGCGGCGCAGAGCCCGCAGGTCTTCAAATACCATAATTGGCAGGTGAAGACGGGGGGGAATCCCTATGCCCATGCCGTCTTGCGCGGGCGGGTAGACAACTACGGAAACGATATCCCCAACTATCACTATGAAACGGTCATGCAGGTCATGGATAGTTATGCGCAGGCGGGTACGCTCCAAAATCCCGCCGTCATCATCGACGCCAACCATTCCAATTCGGCCAAGCACTTCAAACAGCAGATCCGCATCGTCAACGAAGTCTTGCAGAATCGCCGCCAAGACGGGGATTTTCACAGGATCGTCAAGGGCTTCATGATCGAGAGCTTCCTCAAAGAGGGCTGCCAGGAGCATGATGTCGAATTCGGCAAGTCCATCACCGATCCCTGCCTTGGGTGGGAAGATACCGAGCGGCTGATCCTCGATATCGCGGAGAAAGCCTGATGGGCCGCCTTGTACCCGGCGAAGAGGAGCGTCTTCGCGGCCTTCGGCATGCCGAGGGAAAGATGCGCGTGAGCTGTTTGGGGCCTGCGGGCAGCTATTCGCAGCTTGCGGCGCATGTGCTGTGCGAGGACTACGAGATCGTGCTCTGCCATAGCTTTACGGCGGCCGTGCAAAAACTCCTTACGGGGGAAGTGGACTACGCCGTCCTCCCCGTGGAAAATTCGCTGAACGGCGGCGTCAACGAGTGCCTCGACCTTCTCGCGGAGGAAGATGTCTTCGCGATCGAAGAACTTCCGCTCACCGTCGACCACAGGCTTGCCATGCTCGAAGGGGTCCGTGAGGAGGATATCACCTGCATCTATTCGCACGAACAGGCCATCCGCCAGTGCTCGGAATACATCTTCCGCCGCTTCCCGAATGCCAAGTGCATCTATACGGCTTCGACGGTGGAGAGCCTTGACCACCTCGACGCGCATTCCGCGGGGATCGTGGGGGCGCATATCGTAAGGGAGAAAGTCGTGCTTTCCCCCGGAAACATCGCCGATAATAAGGGGAATTTTACGCGCTTTCTGCTCTTGGAACGCCGCAAACAGCCCTTCGGATATGAACACGGCGCCATGGTTTTCTTCTGCGCCGTCTGCGAAGACCGCCCGGGCGCGCTCTTGGGACTGCTCAAGATCTTTTTGCGGCAGAGGCTCAACCTCACCCGCATCGAGTCGCGCCCCGTCAAAGATCGCTTCGGGACCTACCGCTTCTTCATCGAGTTCGCGGGCGACCTCGCAAGCGAATGGGTCCGTCGTGCGATCTCCGAGGCGGAGGCCTATTGTACGCAGTTCAAGCTGCTCGGCGCCTACAATTAGGCGATAAGATACATAAGTCCCAGCGCGGCGGCCCCCGCCGCGAGGCCCTGTAGCAGTTTTACGCCGAGAAAGGGGAGAGTTTTTACCTTCGCCAACCTTAGGAAGATGAGCTGCTGCATGAGCACACAGCTTCCCCCGAAGGTCACGAGGAAGGCGCTGAGCGCGACCGCAAGCGGCGAGCCGATCTTCGCCAAGGCGCCGCAGCCCGCCGTCATCTCGATGAGTCCGCGGATCACGCCGCATGCGATGGGGGGAAGGGAGAAGGGGGCGAGAAGATCGCTTACCATCTGCCCGAAGGCGAAGAAGATCGCGATCGCGCCGCCCACACATAGCACCGAAAGCACGGCGCCCGAGAGCGCGGAGGAGAGATCCGTCCTGCGCACGGGCGGCAAACTTTTTTGGGGCGGTCGCGCCCTGCAAAAGAGGAGCGCGGATACCGAAAATATTCCAATGAGGTGCGAAAACCAGAGGATCCAGCCGATCCTCGGGTCCGCATACATGCCGCATCCCACCGCCCCCACGAGAAAGGCCGGACCGGACGTCGTCGCGATACAGGCGATGCGGAAATTTTCCGAAGGATGCGCTTTTCCCGTTTTGGCAAGCTCCCCGAGCGTCCTCGCGCCGACGGGGTACCCCGAGACGACGGAGAGAAGCGCCACGCACGCGCCCGTCCCCGAAACGCGGAACACGCGCCTTGCAAGGGGCGAGGCGGCACGGGCAAGACGGCGGAAGATGCCGAGTGTCGTAAAGATCTCCGCGAGAAAGAAAAACGGAAGCGTCGCGGGGAGCACGGCGACGGCCCAGAGCGAGACCCCTTCGAAGACGCTCTTTGCATAGTGCGCGGGGGCGAAGAGAAGGAGGACGATCGCGCCGACGACGGCTGCGGCGACCACGATATTTTTGCATCGCTTCAGCAAGATCTGCATAGCCTATTTCTATGCAATGGCGGGGGGACGTTATGCAAAATTCGGCCTGCAAGGCGCCACGGCGCATGCCCTATAAAGCAAAAGCGGAGAAGATCCGCGCGCACGGAGAATACAATGGATCTTTTTGATTTTAACGAAAACGAGGAGCGCGCAAAGCCGCTTGCGGAGCGCATGCGCGCCTCGACGATGAAGGATTTCGTGGGCCAGGCGCATCTCGTTGCGGAAGGCTCGCTGCTTCGCCGTGCCATCGCCCTCGACCGCCTCGGAAGTTGTATTTTCTGGGGTCCTCCGGGCTGTGGAAAGACGACGCTCGCCAACATCATCGCCGCGCAGACCAACGGCGCCTTCATCAAATTAAACGCCGTCAACGCGGGCGTTGCCGACGTAAAGAAGGCGGTGGAGACGGCGCGGAACAACCTCAAAATGTACGGGAAGCGCACTTATCTCATGCTTGATGAGTGCCACCGCTTCAACAAGACACAGTCGGATTCCCTGCTCCCCGCGATCGAACAGGGGACCATCCTCTTCATCGGCTCGACGACGGAAAATCCCTATGCCTCGATGACGCCCGCGATCGTCTCGCGCTGCCGCGTCTTCCACTTCGAAGCGCTCACGGCCGAGGAGATCCGCGGCGCCCTCGTGCGTGCGCTCACCGATCGGCGGCACGGGCTTGGGAGCTATGCGGCCGAAGTCGATGAAGACGCCCTCCTGCATCTTGCAACGGCCGCGGGAGGGGACCTTCGTACGGCGTACAACGCCCTCGAGCTCACCGTACTCACCACGCCCCCACAGGACGGCAAGATCCATGTGACCCTTGCCGATGCCGAGCAGTCCATCCAGCGCAAGGCTCTCTCCTATAACACCGATCTCTATTACGACCTCCTCTCGGCCTTCTGCAAATCCCTCCGCGGGAGCGATGCGAACGCCGCCCTCTACTACGCCATGCGGCTCATCGAAGGGGGCTGCGATCCCTTGCTCGTCATCCGCCGTCTCATCGCACATGCGGCAGAGGATGTGGGGATGGCGGATCCCAATGCGCTCACGATTGCGGTTTCTGCGCTCACGGCCTTCAAAAATATGGGTTACCCTGAGGGGCTTTTGCCGCTCTCCGAGGCCATCATCTACGTCTGCGAGGCCGAAAAGAGCAACACCGTCGTGCTCGCGATGGATGCCGCACGTGAGGACGCAAAGAACGCCTCCGACGACGCCATCCCGCCCTACCTTCGCGATAGTTCCTATGGCGACGGCAGCATGAAGGCGGCGAGCGCAAATTATAAATACCCGCACAGCTACGGCGGGTATGTCGAACAGCAATATCTTCCAAACAGCCTCAAAGACCGCGTCTACTATACGCCCTCGGAAAAGGGATACGAAGCGGCCGTCCGCGAGATCAGAAAGAGAAAGGGAAAGAAGCAATAACTTCTTTCCCTTTCTTGGTTACAGGGCAGCGAGCACTCCGACGATAACGATGAACAAATAGATGACCCGGATCGCCATACCAACTGCGCTGATGACGATGCCCGCAAGCGCAAGTCCGCTGCCGCCCTCGCCGCGCTTATTGCACTGTTTACGTCCGATAATGGAGCAGATGAGCCCCGCGATCGACACAAAGAACGAGAGCACAAAGCCGACGATGGCGAGCGCGTTCATCTTGCCCGAAGACGGCGTAAGCGCGTCATTTGTCACAGCGACGCCGCAGTGGGGGCAGATGACTGCCCGATCATCGATCTCTTTTCCGCAATTTTTGCAAAACATACTTTTCTCCTTTCTTTGGAATATATAAATATTATATTCCCATTATTCTGGGAAGTCAAGTATTTTTCCCATTATTGTGGGAAAATATTTGTATGAAAACTGGGTTCGGGGAGCGTCTTCGGGCGCTTCGTCTGGAAAAGAACATCGGACAGGTGCGTCTTGCGAAGGAGATCGATGTCGGCAAGTCCGTCATCAGCCTATGGGAATTGGAGCAATGTGAGCCTACGCTCTCCAAGCTCATCGCGCTCGCAAAATATTTCGGCGTCTCGATCGACTATCTTGCGGGGCTGGAGGACTGATCTTCTCACATTTCAATTTTCGGCATATTCCGACGGGATATGCCTTTTTTCATGCCGTTTTCCGCGCTATAATGGCAGAAACGGACGGCCATGAAAGTCTATATCGAACTTGCCTTTCTCGAAAATTTTCTCATCGACGGCGTGCTTATGTTCCTCGCCCTGCACTGTGCCCGCGTGCGCGTCTCGTGGTGGCGGCTTGCGATATCTTCTTCGGTCGGTGCGATAGAGGCGATCGTATTCCCGCTGTTTGTGCTTCCCCTTTGGGCGGCATACCTCGTAAAGTTTACGGGCGGCGCCGCGCTCGGGCTCATTGCGGCCCACGGGAAGAAGGTGCGGCCGTATCTTATCACCGTCGCCGCATTTTTCCTCATGACGTTTGCGCTCGGCGGGCTTCTCACCGCGGCCTATTCCTTCTTCTGGATCGAGGCGGAGGCGGGGCAAGGGTTTCTCGTCGAACGCATCCCCGTAGGACTTATGGCGGGGGGCCTATGTTGTTTTTTCATCTTTTTCTTCTATGGCGCAAGGCGGTTTTACCGTTACCGCCATGCAGTGCGCAACACCCTCGATTGTGCGCTCGTTGCGGGAGAGCGAAAGGTGGAATGGCGTGGCTATGCCGACAGCGGGAACCTGCTCGAATTCCGCGGAAAGCCCGTCTGCGTCACTTCGCCGCAAGCCGTTTTCGCCCTCTTCGGGCGGCACCCGCATGCCGAGGGACACATACGGGTCGCAACGGTCAACGGGCAGAAGACGTCTCCCGTCTTTTGCTGCGATACGCTCGCGATCCGCACGGGCGGGGGGACCCTCGAGCGGCATGGGGTCCTCATCACCGTAGGTGATGTTTCGGGCGACTTTCAGCTCATTCTGCATACCGCGTTATTGGAGGCATAGCGTGAACCTTTTCGAACAGCTCAAAATGTGGCTTATAAAGCTCAAGGGCAGTGAAAACGTCATCCACTATCTCTGCGGAAGCGAAGCGCTCCCGCTCCCGCTCTCCCCCGAAGAGGAGGCCGAGATGCTCAAAAAGCTTGAGGAGGGGGAGGAGGCCGAGGCGATCAAGGCCAAGCTCATCGAGCACAACCTGCGCCTCGTTGTCTATATTTCCCGCAAATTCGAGAATACGGGGGTGGATCCCGACGACCTCATCTCCATCGGTACCATCGGCCTCATCAAGGCGGTGGGGTCCTTCCGTGCGGAGAAGAACATCAAACTCGCGACGTATGCCTCCCGCTGTATCGAAAACGAGATCCTCATGTATCTGCGCAGGACCGTAAAACTCAAGAGCGAGATCTCCATCGACGAACCCCTCAACACCGACTTCGAGGGAAACGAGCTGCTTCTCTCGGATATCCTCGGCACAGACTGCGAATCGGTCTACGGCGGCGTGGAATCCAACGTGGAAAAAGAGCTCCTGCGCGAGGCACTCGGTAAGCTCCCCGAACGGGAGCGGCGGATCATGTGCATGCGCTTCGGGCTGGGCGGAAGGGAGGAGATGACCCAAAAGGACGTCGCCGACGCCCTCGGGATCTCCCAAAGCTACATCTCCCGCCTCGAGAAGAAGATCATCGAGCGGCTCAAGAAGGAAATTTCCAAATTTGTATGAAAAGCGGGAAAAGATTTTTCAAGACGCATTGACAAAGCCCCACCGCTTCGGCTATAATAGCGGTAGAAACCGCTCCCTTTGGAGCAAGAGGAGTTGCACATGATAAAGAACGTCCCGCCCATGGGATGGAACAGCTGGAACACCTTCGCCGAGAACATCAACGAGGAGCTCATCCTCTCATCGGCGGATACGCTCATCGCATCGGGGCTCAAGGATGCGGGCTATGAATACGTCGTCATCGACGACTGCTGGGCGCTGAGAGAGCGCTCGAAAGAGGGCAAGCTCGTGCCCGATCCCGCCAAATTTCCCCACGGCATGAAGTACGTCGCCGATTACCTCCACGCCCGCGGGCTCAAGCTCGGCATGTATTCCTGCGCCGGGCTCATGACCTGCGCCTCCTATCCTTCGAGCTACAACCATGAGTTCGTCGACGCAGCGACGTTTGCGGAGTGGGGGGTGGACTTCCTCAAATACGACTACTGCTTCAAGCCGCGCTCCGTCGAGGGGAAGAACCTCTACCGCCGCATGGGGCTTGCGCTCGCGGGCTGCGGAAGGGATATCCTCTTCAGCGCCTGCAGTTGGGGCGCCGATGAGACGCACACGTGGATCGGCTCTACGGGCGCCAATATGTGGCGTTCGACGGGGGATATCGTCGATACGTGGGATTCCATCAAGGAACTCATCCAAAAACAATATACGATCTTGCCCTACGGCGGGGTTGGGTGCTTCAACGATATGGATATGCTCGTCGTGGGCATGCACGGCAAGGGCCACGTGGGGCTCAAGGGCTGTACGGAGGAAGAATACCGCCTGCACTTCGCCGCTTGGTGCCTGCTCGCCTCGCCGCTCATGATCGGCTGCGATATCCGCAAGATGGACGAAGCGACGAAGCGCATCCTCACCGATCCCGTCCTCATCGGCATCCAGCAAGATCCGCGCGGCGTCCGCCCCTATCTTCTGAAGATGTGGGAAAACGACGATCTCCCGGTCTTCGTGCGTGCCCTTGACGGCGGCGACCTCGCGGTGGGTTTCTTCAACCTCGGCGATGCGCCCGCCTCGCTTTGGGTGACGACGGACGACCTCGGCATTCCCGAGATCGCGGGGCTTCGGCTCGTCGGGAAGGCGGCGTACACGGGAGAAGAGCTCGTCTCGAAGAACGGCGTGCTCGCCTGCGACCTTGCGGCCCATTCGTGCGCGGTCTACCGCTTCCGTGCGGTGAAAAAATGAACTGCGGAACATGCGGCGCCGTGCTCACCTACAACGAGCTCGGGCTCAACAAAAAGTTCAACGCCAACGCCGCAGCGCCCCTGTGCAAAGGCTGTCTTGCCCGAAAGCTCGGGGTGACGCAGGCACGGCTCGAGGAGAAGATCGAAGAATTCCTCGCGGCGGGCTGTAAGCTCTTCGTCCGCCTGTAAACACATGATACGGCCTGCGCCCGTCGCATCGCGACGGGCGCTCTTGCATCCAAATAGGCTTTCCGCGCAAAAATGCGATAGTTTTCGACGGAATACGGCATAAATTCGCAAGATCTGCGCTTTCCGCTTCCGTACAATGGAAGCCGCAACGCACCGCATAACCGAATAAAAAGTTGCAGATACTGTTTTCCCGCAGCAGGCTACATAAGGAGGAACAGTATGCTCAACAAGGTTGTCATTTGCGGTGTGGATACTTCGGGGCTTCCCAAGCTCACGGCCGAGGAGAATGAGGAGCTCATGCGCCGCCTCAAGGGAGGCGATAAGGCCGCGCGCGACCGCTTCATCATCGGCAATATGCGGCTCGTGCTCTCGCTCGTCAAGCGCTTCTGGGCCAAGAACGCCAACGCGGACGACGTGTTTCAGGCGGGCTGCGTCGGGCTCATCAAGGCCATCGACCACTTCGACCTCAAATTCGGGGTGAAGTTTTCGACGTACGCCGTCCCGATGATCCTCGGCGAGATCAAGCGCTACCTTCGCGACGGGAACAGCCTGCGCGTCTCCCGCTCCATCCGCGATACCGCCTACAAGATCTTAAAGGTAAGAGAGGGGATCGAAGCCCGCGACGAGGAGGCGACCATCGAGCGCATCGCCGCCGAGATGCAGGTGAAGGAGCGCGAAGTCGTCTACTGCCTCGACGCCATCTCCGATCCCGTCTCGCTCTACGATCCCATCTACAACAAGGCGGGGGACACATTGCAGCTCGTCGATCAGCTCTACGATGAGACGCAGTCCGATGAGATCTGGACGGAGCGCGTCGCCCTGCGCGAGGCGATCGACCGCCTCACCGAGCGGGAGAGGAAGATCTTGCGTCTACGCTACTTCGAGGGCAAGACGCAGACGGAGATCTCCGCAGAAGTGGGGATCTCGCAGGCGCAGGTGAGCCGCCTCGAGAAGAACGCCCTCGCCGCCGTCCGGAAAGAAATTAAGTAGCGAAGGCAACTTTTCGACAAATTCCGCATACGATGAAGGTGTGGAAACGAGTTATGTGGAATTGCGCAAAAAGGAGACTGTAAACCTTCTCGACGGCAAACGCCTCGGCAAGGTGTGCGACATCGTCTTCAGCTGGCCCGAGGGGAGAGTGCTCGGCATCGTCGTCCCGGGCGGGCACGGCATTCGCTGGGGGAAGGCAGACCTCTTCATCGAACTTCGCTGCGTGAAGAAGATCGGGGTAGACGTCATCTTCGTCGAAATAAAATCGGCGCCAAAGCCCGAGAAAAAGCGGGGAAAGTGGGAAGATGCACCTTCCGAGCCCCCGCAGTATTCACGGGACCGCCGCGACTACGGAGAATACGAATAAGCAGAAAAATATCGGTGCAGAGGGGATCTCGCACCGATATTTTTATATTTTGCAAAGTAGTATGCGTGACATAATACTATTTTCCCACCCTACTTTTTGTCTTAAAGCAACATATTTGAAGCGATTTATCCTTCTTCCGCCATCCGCTCCGCGATCTCGCGGGTCCGGGGATTCGAGAGCATCGAGATGAGCTTTTCCTTCCCTTCTTTCGTCGGATGCTGTGCAAGCTCGAAGAAGCGGCGAAGGGGCGCCTCGTAGTAGGCGGCAGTCCGCGCCGCCCGCTTCTCATCTTTCAGAGGCAGAAACACTTCCTCATATTCGTGTTTGAAGCCCGCTTTGTCGCCTCTATAAAGGAGCGCGATGCACGTATAGTAACTTTTTGCGGGAAGATACGCTTTCACGGTGATCTCGCCCAAATAGTCGCAAAACTGCGCGTCGTCATATAGCCCGAAATAGGCGACGGCGATGCAGAGACGAAGCGCGTCGCAGATGGGGGCTCGGCCGTCTGGAAGCCACATTTCGAGCAGAAATTTTCCATCTTTTACTGCTTTTTCGTATTGCCTCGCATTTGCTTCGTTGTTGACCCGCCTGAGCCAAAGCTGCGTGAAGAGCATGTTTCCCAGCCCGAATGCAAGCGCCCCGCCGCAGATGATATACGCCGCCGCACCGCCTTCGATGATTTTCGTAGCGCTTAAGGTCACGGCGAGCGCGATCAACACGGTAAGATAGCCGAGGAGCACGAAGAGCCCCAATTTTCCCCGTTTTTTTGCGGGAGGAACGGTGTGCGAACGCGCCGAAACTTCCTCTCTGCGCCGCGGGAAACTCGCATACAGCATGCGTTTGCGCTTCACCATGAGGACGGCGGAGACGATGGTTGCCGCCTCTCCGAAGGCGTGGATGAGGATGAATACGCCCATGAGTACGGCTGCCCATATGCTCTCGAGTGCACCCACGCAGTAGGCGGCAAAGAGGACGATCAGCATGCAGAGGGGAGCACCGAAGAACAGGAGGATGCCCGCGATGAGCCAAAGTTTTGCCCGTCTGTATTCGAGGATCAAGACGTCGATCGCAAAGGCGATCTCTTCGCTGTCTTCCGCCGCCTTCTTCTCTGTCGCTTCTTTTCGTTTGCCGCGGAGCAGTTCTTCGATGGTGACGCCGAAGATCTCCGCAAGTTTTGCAAGTTTTTCGGGACGGGGCTTGGCGGCGCCCATCTCCCATTTGCTTACCGCCTTGTTGGAGACGCCGCAAAGCCGCCCGAGCTCGCTCTGGGAGAGGCCCTTCTCTGTGCGGAGCGTGTAGATGAAGTTGCCGAAATCGTAGTCGTTCATGATGCCTCCGATCGCCTCGTATGATAACATATTGCGCCCGAAATTGCAAGGATCGCGCTATCGAACGAAAGTAGAACTTCGGTTTTCGGCCCAAAAATCACAAAAAAAGACCGCAGTCCCCTGCGATCTTGAAGTGTTTTTGCGTTAGCGCGAAGAAATTTCTCAACCGGGATAGCAATCGCACATCCTGCCGTCGGGAAGATAGCCCGTATCCGAGCACTTCCGACAGGTGAATTTAGGGACGAAATCGCGCTCCGAGAGCTTGAGGCGGGAGAGAGCTTCCGCCCGTTTTTTCCGCGCTTCTTCCACGCGGGAAGAGATCTCGGAAAGCTGTTCGGGGTGATAGACTTCGGCCTTGGCGAGCTCGAGTTCGCCCTTGGAGAGGGCGGCGCTTGCCGTGCGGAACCCTTCATCCTTTTCGGCGATGGAGAGCGCTCGGTCGACCCGCCGCTGTGCCTTCTCGCGAAGCGCCGCATAGTAGCGTTCGCGGTCGCTCCGCGCATCCGCGGCGACGGCTGTCTCGCTGCGGAATTCCCTCCGCTGCGGCTTGCCTTCCTCGGGGATGGCGTCTATTGTCGTCACCCCGCCGCGCTGCCACTCCGAGAGCAGTTTATTCATATAGGGGAGGGGGGATGCGGCGCCGAAACTCCGCTTTGCCGCCTCGAGGATCATGGCGTCGGAGAAGCCCCATGCCTTCCACGTCGCGACCATGTTGAGGGTGGCTTCGGATTGTTTTACGACGCCGCACGCAGCTTGGATGCGCCCGAGGAGCTTGAGCAGTTTTTCCCGCCCTTCGCAGTACGCCTTGACCTTCTCCTCCTCCGTACATCCGCCCGCGGCGAGCGCGGCGATGCAGGTATCGAGGGCGGCGAAGTCGTACCCGAGATGCAGTCCGAGGGCGGAAAGCGCGAGTACGCTCCCCTCCGAAAAGCCGAGTTTTTCCCATTTTTCGGCGTATTCTTCGACGTACGGGCGGGGATTTTGCACTTTTACGCCCAACTTCCGTGCGACGGCGAACACGAGCTCGGCGCGTTTTGCACGGCGGGCGAGGTAGGCTTTTGCGGCCTGCTCCGAAGCCACACCCTTTGCGATGAGTTCGCCGACGAGCTGATCGAGGGTCGCCATCGTGCCCTTTTTGAGCGCTTCGGCACAGGCAAAGACGGCGCCCGCCTCGACGCCCGCCTCCTGCCACTTTGCGAGGAGGGCGTAGTCGCTGTCCTGCGGCTTTCTGTAGATGCCGAGGAGGGGGAAGAGCTTGAGAAGCTCTGCCTCGTGCCTGTGGAAATCGGCGTATTCGCTCTCCACTTGCTCATATGTATACTTGTGCTCGCGGACAAGTTTGTTGGCCGCATTGAGGATATGTGTCACCGAAAGTTTGGCGCCCTCACGGTTGGCGTAGTAGGCGACGACGAGCAAGAACGCCTGCTGCTGCATGGGGCCGTTTTCCAAAAATTCGAGGATCCGCTGCTGTTCGTAGGGCTTGAGGTCCTTGCCCGCCCGCTGCAGGAGGGCGAAGAGTTCGCGGTTGAACTCCGCATACTTTTCTGGGCGCATGGGCTTGGGTTTGCCCACGGCGGCGCTGACGGGCAGATATTCGACATAGAGCGGAGACCGCGAGAGGACCTGCACGAGCCCGCATTCTTCCCAGAAATCGAAGTACTCCGCAAGGCGTGCATAGGGGATGCCGAGCAGCTGCGCCGCATGTTCGCCGTCGAGATCCTTACCGCTTCCGCAAAGATACAGCCCATAGAGATAGACGCGAACGGCATCGCCTTCCGCTTCGGGCAGATATTTTTCGATGAAGCGGTTTTCGACGCTCGTAAACGCATTTTCCGCGAAATCCTTGGAGAAGGAGCTGAACGACATAATTTCCTCCGATTTTTCCTCTGCTTTTTTCCGAAAAATCCCTTCAATACTTGCTTTTTCCGAGAAGTAAGTGTATAATAGTATAGCACAGCCGCGAAAAATTGCAAAGTGATTTCGCGGCGGACGGAAAATTTTTCGGCAAAGAGTGTGAAATGAAGATCCTGCATACATCCGATTGGCATCTCGGGAAGCGCCTCGTCGAGCGCGAACGTCTTCCCGAACAGATCGAGATCCTCGACGAGATCGCGGGGATCTGCGAAGAGAGACAAGTCGAAGTCGTGCTTGTCGCCGGGGATGTGTTCGATACCTACCTTCCTCCCGCAGAGGCCGAGGAAGTCTTTTTCCGTGCGGTGAAGCGCCTTGCCGTGGGGCGGGCGGTCGTCGTCATCAGCGGAAATCACGACGACGGGGTCCGTCTCGCCGCCGCCGCTCCCATCGCGGCCGAGGAAGGGGTCTACATCTTCGGGCGTGGCATCCCCGAGACGGGGAAAGATCGGCCTGTGTTTGTCGCAGACTCGGGGGAGAACTTCCTGCTCCTCGAAAACCGGGCGGGGGAGCGGGTCTACATCAACGTCTTGCCCTATCCCAACGAGGCACGCCTCAAAGAGGACAAGACGGAGGAGAGCTACGCCGAAAAGACAAAGCGTTGGATCGACGCCGGCGATTCTCACTACGACGGCGCCGCGGCACATATCCTGCTCTCCCATCTCTTCGTGACGGGCGGGCGGGTCTCCGAAAGCGAGCGCGCGATCGATCTCGGTGGCGCACGTGCGGTCCCCGTGGAGAACTTCCCCGAAGAGGGGTACGTCGCCCTCGGGCATCTGCACCGCAGGCAGACCATCCGCGGCAACATCCACTACAGCGGCGCTCCGCTGCAGTATTCCTTCGACGAAGCCAACACCGAAAAGTGCGTGCTTCTCTTCGAGACGCACGGAAAGAGCGTGTCGCCGCCCGAGGAGATCATGCTCACGCGCGGCAAGAAGCTCGTCCGCCTCGAGGCCAATTCGCTTGCGGACGCCCTTCTCATCCTCGGCAAGAATCCCGGAAAATTCGTCGAACTCACCCTGCATCTTACTTCGCCCCTCACGGCGACGGAGACCGCGGAGCTCAGTGCGGCGAACGAGGGGCTCGTCTCGCTCAAAGTCGTCTTGAATACCGAAGCGCAGACCGAGCTCGTGCGGCGCTCCGAGATGAGCGCGGAGGAGCTCTTCACGCAGTATTACCGTTCGCGTTATCCCGAGGACCCTGCGCCCGAGCTCAAAGAACTGTTTCTGGAGATCTTGGGGGAGGCAGACGAATGAAGCCGCGCTATCTTGAATTCTGCGGGATCAATTCCTTCTCCGAACCCGCTTCCATCGATTTTTCCTTGCTCCTCGAATACGGCATCTTCGGCATCTTCGGAGATACGGGTTCGGGCAAGAGCACCATTTTGGATTGTCTCGGCTTTGCACTCTACGGCGAAGTGCTCCGCGCCCGCAGCGGGAGTATCGCCGATATCATCCATTACGCCAAAGACAGCGCCTATGTGAAGTTCGAGTTTGAGATCGTCTTCGAAGGCAGGCGCCGTATCTTCCGCGTGGAGCGCGAACTCAAACGCAAAAACGCCCAGCAGAGCGTGCGCGTTTATGAACGGATCGACGACCGTCTCGCCGTGCTTGCAGACGGCGTCCGTGAGTGCAAGGCGCTCATTTTGCGCATCGTCGGGCTCGAACAGGGGGATTTCGAACGCTGTATCGCCCTCCCGCAAGGGGAATTCGCCCGCTTCATCAAATCGGCCAAGGCGGAGCGGCTCAAGCTCATCGCCCGTCTTTTCGGGCTCGAACAATACGGCGAACAGCTCGTGAAGAAGGTCAACGGCCGCTATACCGAAGTCGATCGCTCTTATGTCGCGGCGAAGACCAAGCTCGAGCCCTATGAGGCGTACACCGAAGCGGGGTTCGGGGAGCGCAAGTCCGCATTGAAGGCGAAGGCGGCCGCCCTCGATGCCGCAAACGCCGAACTTGTGCGGATGCGCACGGAGGAGAAGGCGCTCTCCGCCCGTGAAGCCCGCCGCATCGAATTCGAGGCCGCAAAACAGAGATTTTCCGCGTTGGAAGCCCGCCGCGAGGAGATGGCGGCGCTCGAGCGCGAATTGAAGCGGCTCGAGCAGGCGACCGCGGTCGTCGAAGCCGTGCGGGAGGGGAACGCGCTCTCTGCGGCCCTCCGAGAGGCCCGTACGCGGGCGGATGCCGCGAAGCAAATCGCGGAAAGCGCACGTGCGGCCTTGCTTTCGGCCTCCGAATGGGATGAAGCCGCAGCCGACGCCGAGATCGACCGCCTTACGGGCATCTGTGCGCAGGCGGCGGCACGAAGAGCGCTCGAAGGAACGCATCGCAGGATCGAGCAGGAACTTACCCGCATTGCCGCAGATACGCGCGAAGAGAGCAAACTCTATGCGGATTTTTCCTACGACGCCCAAAAGGCCGAGCTCGACAATTTGCTTTCCGACCTCGGCACGGGGGACTTCTTCGCCTACGCCGAAACGCACGGCATGGGCTTTCTGGAACGGGAAGAGTATGCGGCCTTCTCGAAGGAGCTCACGTCTCTCACCGAAAAATATCCCGAGATCGCGGAGGATACTTCTCCGCTCATCGAAAAATACAACACCCGCGCAAGCGGAGAGCAAGTGGAATTCTCCGCCCTAAGGAAGGACTTCGAAGCTGTAGAAAAGAAGCGGGAAGCGCTCAACGCCGCCCGCGTCAACCTCGAACGGCAGAAGAGCCGCTATGATATCCACGTCAACCGCCTCTCCCAGCTCGCAAGCGAATTTTCCCGCCGTAAGGCAGAGCTTGCGGCCTGTGAAGAGGAGCTTGCGAAGATCCCCGAGATCCCCGCGGGCGCCGAGGCTGCCTTGGCCGCCCTCCGTGCCGAGAAGAAGCAGAAGGGGGAACGGCGGCAGCGCTGTGCCGAGGAGGATAACCGCGCACAGGCCGAACTACTGAAGGCCGAGGCGAGATGTTCCGCCGTGCAGGAGAGCTATGAAGCGGGCGTACAGAAGTACCGCACGGCGCTCTCCGCGGGGGGATTTACGGCGGCCGAGGAGGCTTCGTCGCTCATCGAAAAATTCGGCGAGGCAGAGGCGGCGCAGGAGCGCTGCACGGCCTATCGTACGGCATATTCGGCGGCCGAGGCGCGTCTTTCGGAATTCGGCGGGGAAGATTTTTCCGATCTCACCCCGGAGCTTCTCGAGGGGGCGCGTACGGCACTGCAGGCGGCGGAGACTTCGTTTCGGGAGCTTTCGGGCGAGCTTGCCGTCGAGAAGCAGGAGCTTGCCCGCTACGAAGCGGCCCTTGCGACGAAGCGCACTTATCAGGCCGAATATACGGCATGCAACGTCGTCCGCGAGCGGCTTTTGAAGCTCAAAGAGCTCATTTCGAGCAACAAATTCATGGAATACGTCGCGGAGGAGCATCTTCAGTCGATCGCCGTCCATGCGAGCACGCGGCTGCTCTCTCTCACGGACGGACGGTATTTCCTGCGCTACGACGGCGGATTTTTTGTGGGGGACAACTTCAACGGCGGGGCGCTCCGCGGCGTACATACGCTTTCGGGCGGCGAGACCTTCCTCGTTTCGCTCTCCCTTGCGCTCGAGCTCGGCGCCGAGATCTGCGCACGCTCGCTTCGTCCCATCGAATTTTTCTTCCTCGATGAGGGCTTCGGCACCCTCGATGAGCGGCTCGTCGATACCGTGATGGACAGCCTCGAGAAGCTCAAGAGCAGCAATTTCACGATCGGCATCATCTCGCATGTCGAGGAATTGAAACATAGGATCGAACGGAAACTTTCTGTGAAGAAGGCGACCGAAAAGCACGGATCGCAAATCATTGCGGAGTGAGGTACACGGTTTGGCGAACACGATATTGACCCCGATCACATTGTGGCAGGATTTCGACGAGACGCTTCCGTTTGAGGAAGAGTCCGTAAAGGAGTGGACGGAAGACGGCGTCGGAAAGCGCGACCTGTATTTCGGCGGCAGAACGACGAAGGAGGGGCGGGTCCGCATCTACGCCCGCTATCTCTTCCCCGAGGGGGAGGAGAGCTTCCCTGCCGTGCTCATTCTCTTCGAAGCGGGAATGCCCTTCGATGAGACGCTCGCACTGCGCTACGTGCGGGAGGGATACGGCGTACTCATGGCGGATTACTGCGGCGAGAACGAACAGACTTCGCTCTATACCCGTTATCCCGCGGATATCGATTACGCCAACTACCTGCGGGCGGGCCGCCACGCCGAATTTTGCGACGACACCGCCAAGGAGACAAGTTGGTACGAATGGGCCTGCGTGGCACGCTATGCCGCGCTCTACCTTGCGGGGCGCCCCGAAGTCAAGAAGATCGGCGCCATCGGGCTTCGTACGGGCGGCGAAGTGCTCTTCAAGATCGCGCCCTATGCGCCGCTTTCCTGCATGATCTCGGTGTGCGGGGCGGGTTGGCTCGCCTACCGCGGGATCGGGCGGTTCGATTCCGAGGCCGAAAAGAGGGTCTTGAACGAGGAACGCCACCGCTTCATCGCGGGCATCGATTCCCAGAGCTATGCGCCCTATGTGAAGTGCCCGATCCTCCTCATTTCGGCCGTCAACGATAAGAAATACAACTACGACCGCGTCTACGATACCTTCCGCCAAATCAACCGCGATGTGGAGAAGGCGATCCTCTTCTCGGCACACGGGAGCGGGCTCGTCGGCTCGCACTCGCTTTCGGATATCGACCTCTTCTTGGAGAAATATCTGAAGGGCCGCACGGTCTTTTTGTCCGAACCCGTGGATATCTCCGTCGAGGAAGACGCGGAGGGCAACCTCGTCGTGCGGGGCAAGTTCGATCCCGAGGGCGAAGTCAAGGAATACGGCATCTTCTATACCGAAAACGTCTCGGGCTTCAAATCCCGCGATTGGACGCGCGTCTTCGGCAAGGCAGAGGCGCTCGATCCCAACAACGAGGGCACCATCCCGCTTGCGCTCTACGCGGGAAGCACGCGTGCACTCGTCTATGCCTTCGTAAATTATTCCAACAGCTTATCGGTGACTTCCAAGATCTGCGAAGTCAACGTCGAACGGCAGTATAAGAATTGCTGCCTCGCGAGCCGCGTCGTATTTCAGGAGGCGGACGGCTACAACGGCTTCTCGGCGATCCGCACCCGTGCCGATTCGATCGGCGACGTCTTTTCCCGCGGCGCCGCTTCGGGGATGAATCTCATCGCGGGCTACGGCGGGATCCGCGGCATCTGCACATGCCCCGGCGTCATCTCCTACCGCGTCGGCGAACCCCGTTACGAACCGCCGGAGGGGGCGAGCTTCCGCTTCGACGCCTATGCAAGGGCGACGACCCGCCTTCGCATCATCTTCTACAAGGATGAAGAGGAGCGGCTTGGATTTTCCGATGAGACCGTGATCGAGGGCAACGGCAAATGGAAGAGCCTGATCTTCGATCCCAACGACTTTAAGTCTGAGACGGGCGCGCCGCTCGGGGATTTCCGCGGCGTCGTCTCGGTCGTCTTTTTAAGCGATGAAGAGGCGCTTGTCAACAATGTTCTTTGGATCTGAGACAAAACGTCTCCCAAAACGCGAATCGCAGAAAAAGACGCGTCCGCTGCCGCTTGGGCAAGAGCGATCGGATCTCGGGTGGATGTTGCGGCTCATGCTCTTCTTCCTCGCCATCGTTCTCTTCATGCTCGGCATGCAGACCATCTTCAATGCGAAGTACTATATCATCCAGATCAAGGGGGACTCCATGCTCCATACCCTCTACGGCGGCGTGCAGGTGGGCGGCGGCGAATACGAGGGCGGAGATTTCGTCTACGCCGACCGCACGGCACAGCCCGAGCGGGGAGATATCGTCATCATCAATATCGACGACTATCGCGAGATCTTCAAGATCAAGGCGGGGGAGACGATCATAAAACGCCTGATCGCTGTGGGCGGCGACCGCATCAAATGCGAAGAGGGCATCGTATATCTCGACAGCGGAGAGGGCTACAAGCCCATCGAGGAGAGCTACCTTTCCGAAGGCGTGTATACCTCGGATTTTCACGAGCGCACGCTGAAGGCGGGGGAGATCTTCGTGATGGGGGATAACCGCACCAACAGCACGGATTCCCGCAGTATGGGGGATCGCTGCCTCAAGGAGGAGGATATCGTCGGCGTCGTTCCCGATTGGGTCCTCACCGTCAAGCCGCTCATCACATGGTGGGAAGGGCTGCGCTTCGGTTTTTACAGCGCATTTCAAGGAAATTGAGTCGGTGCTTACCGATCCGGAGGAAACATATGAATCAGATCCAACTTACCGCAGACAGCACTTGCGACCTCGGCATCTACGGGGTGCAGCGCAATGTCGGCATCATGCCGCTCTCCGTCATCCTCGGGAAGGATACCTTCCACGACGGCGTGGATATCGTCCCGCAGGATATCTTTTCCTACGTGGAGCGCACGGGAGAGCTGCCCAAGACGGCGGCGCCGAGCATCGGCGATTACGAAGAGTTTTTCCGCGGCTACACCGAAGCGGGCAAGACGGTCATCCACTTCAACATCTCCGCAAAATCTTCTTCGTCCTATCAATATGCCGCCGAAGCCGCCAAGAAATTCGGGGGACAAGTCTTCGTCGTAGACAGCAAGGCGCTCTCTTCGGGGCAGGGGCTGCTCGTGATGAAGGCGGCCGACCTGATCGAAGAGGGCTTGCGCGCCGAGGAGATCGTGGAGCGGGTGAACGCGCTTCGGGCGAAGACGAACACCTCCTTCATCCCCGACCGCCTCGATTATCTCTACAAGGGCGGCAGATGCTCGAGGATGTCGATGTACGCCGCAAATATCCTTAAGATCCATCCTCTCATCGAGATGGACGACGGCCAGCTCATCGCGTCTTCGAAATACCGCGGCAACATGCAAAAGTGCATCGATAAATACATCGACGGCCTTGCCGAAAAATATCCGAAATACGATCCGACCCGCTGCTTCATCACGCACAGCACGGCCGATGCCGAACTCGTCGAATTCGCAAAGCAGAAGGTCGCGGCGACGTTCTCCTTCCGCGAAGTCCTCGAGACGGTGGCGGGTTCGGTCATCACGGGGCACTGCGGCAGAAATACGCTCGGCGTGCTCTTCATCGCAGAATAAAGCTGAAACTCATGGTGAAATTATATTCCGATCGCGACTATTGGGACGCCTACATGCAGCGGAGAAAGCTCCTCGCCGTCTTCTTGGCGGTGACGTTTGCCGTGCTCGCGGCGTTTGCCGTCGTCATCGCATTCTACGTGGAGCTTCCCTATCAAAGCCCCGATCGCTGGTGGCTCACGCTGATCCCCTGCGTGATGTTTGCATGCTACATCATCTTTGCGTTTCTCTTCATGGGGATCAAATTCAAGCGGTGCAATGCCTATTGCAGGATGCTCAAATACATCTCCTTGGGCCTCAAGGAGACGGCCGAGCTTCCCTTCGAGGAGATCGACGATTGGATGACGCAAGACGGGGTGGATATGAACGTCGCCGTGTTCTTCGTCGCCAACATCAAGCAAGACGACGTGTTGAAGCGTCGTATCTTTGTGGACGGCGAAAAGGACTTCCCGCCCTTCGAAAAGGGGAAATGGGTGCGCATCGTATCGCAGGGCAACCTGCTGATCGAATACGAATTGCTCGACGGCTGAGGTGAAAATATGCGTGCGGTCGTAACTGTGACAGGGACGGACAGAAAGGGCGTGATCGCCTCCGTGAGCGGCTTTCTCGCCGAACACGGCGCCAACATCGAGGATGTCTCCCAGACCATTTTGGGGGATCAATTCGCGATGATCATGATGGTGAACATCGAAAATACGCAGGAGTCCTTCTTGGAACTTTGCGAAAAGATCGCGGCGCTCGGGCGGGAGATCGGCATGAATATCCGCCTGCAGCACGCGGCGATCTTCGATGCCATGCACAACATCTGAGGCGAACGATGCTGAACAAGAACCAAGTGCTGGAAACCATCGAAATGGTGGAAAAAGAACATCTCGATATCCGTACGGTCACGATGGGCATCTCCCTGCTTTCGTGCATCCGCGCGGATGCGAAGGCGACGGCGGAGGCCGTCTACGACCGCGTCATGCGGCAGGCGGAGGGGCTCGTCCCGACCGTTCTCGCGCTCTCGCGGGAATACGGCATCCCCATCGTCAATAAGCGCGTCTCGGTGACGCCCGTCTCCCTCATCACGGCGGCCTTCCCCGAGGAGAGCGGATGCGTGGGCCGTGCCCTCGATCGGGCGGCACATGCGCTCGGCATCGACTTTTTGGGCGGCTATTCCGCCCTCGTACATAAGGGAACGGCAGATCACGAGGCCGTCTTCCTGAATACCATCCCCGAAGTGCTTTCGGAAACAGAGCGCATCTGCGCTTCCGTCAACGTCGGCTCCTCCCGTTCGGGCATCAATATCGATGCCGTCCGCAGGATGGGGGAGATCGTCAAGGAGACGGCCGAGTGCACGAAAGACCGCGGCGGGATCGGATGTGCCAAGCTTGTCGTCTTCTGCAACGCGGTGGAGGATAATCCCTTCATGGCGGGCGCCTTCCACGGCGTCGGCGAGGCGGATTCGGTCATCAACGTCGGCGTCTCGGGGCCGGGCGTCGTACAACACGCACTCTCCTTTTGCCCCGATGCCGATCTCACCGATGCCGCCGAAGTCATCAAGCGTACAGCGTTCAAGATCACCCGTGCGGGGCAGCTTATCGCGAGAGAGGCCGCAAAACGGCTTGGGGTGCGGTTCGGCATCGTCGATCTCTCCCTCGCGCCGACGCCCGCCCGCGGCGACAGCGTGGCCCATATCCTCGAGGAACTCGGGCTCTCCGTCGTCGGCTGCCACGGCACGACGGCCGCCCTGGCTCTTCTGAACGACGCCGTAAAGAAGGGCGGCGTGATGGCCTCTTCCCGCGTCGGCGGGCTCTCGGGCGCCTTCATCCCCGTCTCGGAAGATATCGGCATGATCGAGGCGGCGGAGGAGGGGAAGATCTCCCTCGAAAAGCTCGAGGCGATGACCTCCGTCTGCTCGGTGGGGCTGGATATGATCGCGATCCCGGGGGATACGCCCGCGACGACGATCTCGGCCATGATCGCCGATGAAGCCGCGATCGGCATGATCAACAACAAGACGACGGCAGTGCGCGTCATCCCCGTTCCGGGGAAGGGGGTCGGCGAGGAAGTCGAATTCGGCGGTCTCCTCGGCAGAGCGCCCATCCTGCCCGTCCACGGCGGCGATGCAAGCAAATTCATCGGGCGCGGCGGGCTCATTCCCGCACCCATCCATAGTTTCAAAAATTAAAGGAAAGGAGAAGCAATTATGCAGAGATCAGAGGTCTCCGAACAGTACAAATGGAAGGTATCCGATATTTTTCCTTCGGATGAGGCATGGGAGACGGCGTTTGCCGCCCTCGAAACAAAGGCCGATCTTGCGCAATACCGCGGAAAACTCGGCACGGCGGAGGGGCTCCTCGCCTTCTTCGCGGCGGATGAAGCGCTTGCAAGCGAGGCGATGCGGCTCTATCTCTATGCGCACCTGAAGCGCGATGAAGACGTCCGCGTGACGAAATACGGCGCATATGTCTCCAAGATCTTCGCCTTCTTCACCAAATTCGACGCGGAGACGGCCTTCGTCACGCCCGAGCTCACCGCACTTCCCGATGAAGTGCTCGATGCCTATCTCGCCGATCCGCGTTTTTCCGCCTACGACTACCGCCTTTCGCGCATCAAAGCGAGCAAAAAGTACACGCTTTCCGAGCGGGAGGAAGTCATCTTGGCGCAGGCGGGGGAGCCGCTCACGACGGCGAGCCTCGTCTTCATGATGCTCGATAACGCCGAAGTGGATTTCCCCGAGATCGAATATAACGGCAAGAAAGTCAAGCTCTCGCACGGACTGTATTCGGTGATCATGAGCGGGAAGGACCGCGAAAAGCGCAAAGAGGCCTATGCGCTCTACTACTCCGCCTATCGCAAGCTGCTCGGCACGATCGCGACGACGTATTACGGCAACGTGCAGAAGGATATCTTCTATCAGCGGACGCGGGGCTACGATTCCTGCCTTCAGATGGCCCTCTTCGAAGAGGATGTCGATGAGAGCGTCTATCGCAACCTCGTGGAATGCGTCCATGCGGCTTCGCCCGTCATGCACCGCTACATCGCCCTCCGCAAACAGGTGATGGGGTATGAGACGCAATACATGTATGATATCTATCCCTCCCTCGTCGAGGACGCCGAGCTCAAGCTCTCCTATGAAGAGGCATACGAGCTCTGCCTCAAGGGGCTTGCTCCGCTCGGGGAGGAGTACCTCGAACTCTTCAAGAAGGGGCGCGATGAGGGCTGGATCGACGTCTGCGAGACCGAGGGCAAGCGCAGCGGCGCCTATTCGAGCGGTACCTACGGCATGCATCCCTTTGTGCTTCTGAACTATCAGAAGACGACGCACGACGTCTTCACGATCGCCCACGAGATGGGGCATTCCCTGCACACCTACTATTCCAATTCCAATCAGCCCTATGCTAAGGCCGATTATAAGATCTTCGTCGCCGAAGTCGCGAGCACGGTCAACGAAGTGCTTCTGCTCAAATATCTTCTCAAGACGACGTCGGATCCCAAGCTCAAGAAGTATCTCCTCAACTACTTCATGGATATGATCCGCACGACGCTCTTCCGCCAGACCCAATTTGCGGAATTCGAAGAGAAGGCGCATGCGATGGCGGAGGCGGGGGAGCCTCTCAACAAGGACAATCTCTCCGAACTCTATAAGTCGCTCAACGAAGCCTACTACGGCCCCGCGATCGTGCACGATGAAAACATCGCCATCGAGTGGGCGCGCATCCCGCACTTCTATACTTCGTTCTACGTCTACAAGTACGCGACGGGCATCACCGCGGCGCTCTGCATCGTAGACCGCATCCTGAAAGAGGGGGCTCCCGCCGTCGAGGACTACAAAAACTTTCTAAAGGGCGGAAGTTCTACCGATCCCGTCTCCCTGCTCAAACTTGCGGGCGCCGATCTCACGGGGAAGGCGCCGTTTGAAGCCGCCATGCGCGAATTCGAAGATGCGCTCAATGAATTCGAAGCCGCGCTCGGCAAATAAACCGAGGAAACATTATGCCGAACAATCAAATGCCGCACAATCTCGATGCCGAATCCGCGCTTTTGGGGTGCCTCATTCTCGATGAAGGCGTCCAGACGGATATCCTCGAGAGCCTCCGCGAGGAGGATTTCTATCAGGAAGCACACCGCCTCATACTCGTTGCGATGAAGGAGATCTTTGCCGCACACAGGACGGTGGATGTCGTCACGCTCACCGATCAGCTCGACCGCGACGGAACGCTCGAGCGGGCGGGCGGCCTGCAGGCCGTCACCGAGCTCTCCGAAAACACGCCCTCATCCGCGAACTATAAGCAATATCTCGCAATCGTGCGCAGGGACAGCGTCAACCGCGCCCTCATCCGTGCCTCCCGCGATATTGCCGAAAACTGCCAGAAGGGCTACGAGGAACGCGAGGCGATCGCCTTTGCCGAGAAGCTCGTCTATGATATCTCCAAATCCGAAGACGGCAACTCCCTCGAAGGGCTTTCGGATGGCGACGTCGTCCAGAAGGTCCTCGAAAAATTCGAGGGGATACAGGCCGATCCCAATGCCTACCGCGGCTTGGAGACGGGCTTCACCCGTCTCGATCAGATCACCCACGGGCTGCAGAAGGGGAGCCTCGTCATCATCGCCGCCCGCCCCGGCATGGGCAAGACGTCGCTCGCGATGAACATCGTAGAGCACGCCTGCCTCGTAAAGGGGAAGACTGCGGCCGTCTTCTCTCTCGAAATGCCGCGCTCGGAGATCGTGCAGCGCCTCCTGTGCGCACATGCCGATGCGAGCATGGAGAAGGCGCTCTCGGGAAAGCTCGTGCAGCGGGAATGGAAAAACCTCTGGATCGCGGGCGATAAACTCAAACAGAGCAAGATCTTTATCGACGATTCTTCGAGCATCACCCCCGCGGAGATGCTCTCCAAGTGCAGGCGGCTCTCGGCCGCACAGGGCGGGCTCGACCTCGTCATGATCGACTATATTCAGCTCATGGGCGGGGAGACCAAGAGCTCGGGCGGCGACTTCAACCGTACGCAGGAGATCGCCGCGATCACCCGTTCGCTCAAGATCATGGCAAAGGAGCTCGATGTGCCCGTGATCGCACTCTCTCAGCTCCGCCGTATCCAGACAAAGGAGCCCCAGCTCTCCGACCTCCGCGAATCGGGCGCGATCGAGCAGGATGCAGATATCGTCATGTTCATCAACCGCCCCGACGTCACCGCGACGCAGGAGGAGCTCGCAAAGGGGAATATCATCAAAGGCGCCGCGGAGATCGTTATCGCCAAGCACAGAAACGGCTCTTTGGGGCGCATCCCGCTCCGCTTCATCGGCGAGACGACCAAGTTTATCGACGTCGAGGACCAAGGCCGTCCCGACGAAGAACCGACGTACACCCGCAAGGGGCTCTCCGCGCCCTCCGACGACGATCTTCCCCCGATGGACGACTTCGGAGACTGAAGATGGAGACCAAGATCCTCGGGCGGACGCGCGGCAGGTTCGCTACGGCCGCGGCTTACATCAAAGCGGGGGAGGTCGTCGCCTTTCACACGGAGACGGTCTACGGCTTGGGTGCCAACGCCTTCGACGACGAAGCCGTCCTCAAAGTGTTCGCCCTGAAGGGGCGTCCCGCCGACAATCCGCTCATCGTGCATGTCCATAGGGACTACGATATCACGCAGCTCATCGACGGCGAACCGCACTATGCCGCGGCGCTCCGTGCGGCGTTTTTGCCGGGGCCGCTCACGATGGTCTATCCTTCGACGGGCAAGGTCTCGAAATACGTCTCCTGCGGGCTGAATACGCTCGCGATCCGCGTGCCGTCGTCGCCCGTCGCACAGGCGTTTTTGCGGGCTTCGGATCTTCCCGTCGCGGCGCCGAGCGCGAACCTCTCCAAGCACGTCTCGCCCGTCACCGCGCAGCACGTCTACGACGACTTCCAAGGCAAGATCCCGCTCATTCTCGATGGCGGCGCCTGCACGGGCGGCATCGAGAGCACGGTGCTCGATTGTACGGGCAAGGTCCCGCAGATCCTGCGGGAGGGCCTCGTGACGCGGGAGATGATCTCGGCCGTCGCGGGGGATTGCGGCGTATACAAACGGCAGACGGGGGAGAAGCCGAAGAGCCCGGGCATGGCATACAAACACTATGCGCCGCGCTGCCCTACGGCCCTTGCAAACAGTGCGGAGGAGGCCCTTCGCATCTACCGAAATGAAGAGATGGGGTGCGGAAAACCGCTCATCTTGTGCGAAAGCGCCTTGATCCCCGCGCTTGAAGGGGCGGAGGTCCTCGACCTCGGCGCAACGGGCGAAGAGATGGCACGGCGCCTCTATGCGCTCCTGCGCCGCGCGGAAGATTCGGCGACCCTTCTCATCGGCATCGAACCCAAGGCCCGCGGCGGCGTGATGGCGGGCGTATGCAACAGATTCAAAAAGGCATTCGGGGAGCAAACATGAAACATAAGAAGATCTTGTTTGTATGTACGGGCAACACCTGCCGTTCGCCCATGGCGGAGGCAGTCTTGAAACATGCCCTCAAAAAGCAGAAAATCGCGTGGTACAACGTCCGCTCGGCGGGTATCCGCGCCCACGAGGGCAGCCCGATGTCGGCCGAGAGCCGTCAGGCGCTCACCGAGGCGAAGATCCCGTACTCCAAGACCTTTTCTTCCCGCCTTATCACCGAGAAGATGATCACGGAGGCCTCGGTCGTCATCTGTATGACGCAGACGATCGCAGATGAGCTCTCCGCATTTCCCAACGTGACGACCTTCAAAGCGGCGGGCGGCACCGAGATCCCCGACCCTTACGGGCAGGGCATCGACGCCTACCGTGCAACGCTCCGCATCATCCGCGAATGCATGCCGCGTATCATGCGGATCCATTGCCCGCCGCTCGAGGAAGAGGGGCAAAAATCTTAAATAAACGATATAGGGGTGGGGGTATTATGAAAATTTCTTTAGGTTGCGATCACGGCGGATTTGCACTCAAATTGCAGATCGCGGCATATCTTCGTGAGGAAGGCCACGAGGTCATCGACTACGGAACGCATAACCTCGATTCCTGCGATTACCCCGATTTCGCGCTTGCGGCGGCCGAAGCGGTCGCATGCGGCGAATGCGAGCGGGGGATCGTCGTCTGTACGACGGGCATCGGCATCTCCATTGCCGCAAACAAGGTCTGCGGCATCCGCTGTGCGCTGTGCTCGGATCCGCTCTCCGCGAAGATGACGCGGCTGCACAACGACGCCAATATGCTCGCCCTCGGCGGTGGCATGCTCGGCGTCTCCCTCGCAAAGGAGATCGTGCGCGTCTTCCTCGAGACGCCCTTTTCGGGAGAGGAAAAACACGTCCGCAGGATCCGAAAGATCGCGGCGATCGAGCAGAATAACTCCCACTGACTTTTGATACTGCACTTCGGAGGATTGGCACATGACGAAAGCGCTGCGCGACAAGATCGTTGAGTCCCTGACTGCGATCTTGCCCATCGCTCTTATCGTGGTCGCACTCGCGCTCACGGTGACGCCCCTCAAGGCGGGAACGTTCGTCTTGTTTATTGCGGGCGTCTTTTTGCTGATCGTCGGGATGGGGCTCTTTACGCAGGGCGCGGATATGTCGATGCTCGTCATCGGCGAACGGATCGGATCTGCGGTCACGAAATCGAGGAAGGTATGGCTCATTGCGCTCATCTCTCTCGTCATCGGCATCATCGTGACGATCGCAGAGCCCGACCTTCAGATCCTCGCACGGCAGGTCCCTGCGATCGCGGAAAAGACGCCGCTCGGGAACTATCTTCTCATCCTCACCGTCGCCGTCGGCGTGGGGATCTTTCTAATGATCGCGATGCTCCGCATCGTGCTGCATATCCGTCTTTCCATCCTTCTCATCGTCTTTTACGTCGGGGCGTTCATCGCAAGCATCTTCGTGGATCCCTCCTTCTGGGCGGTCTCCTTCGATGCGGGCGGCGTGACGACAGGCCCCATGACGGTGCCCTTCATCCTCTCCCTCGGCATGGGCGTTGCCTCGCTTCGTGCGGGCAGCGGCGGGCAAGACGACTCCTTCGGCCTCGTCGCCCTCTCGAGCGTGGGGCCGATCATCGCCGTGCTCGTCCTCGGGATCATCTTCAAGGTACACGATCCCGATTATCCTTACGAAGCACTCATGGAAGTTACGGATACGCACGACGTGCTCTTTGCCTACCTCCACGGCTTTGCCGATTACGCCAAGGAAGTCGCCATCGCGATCTCGCCCATCATCGCATTTTTCCTGCTCTTCCAGCTCATTACGCGCTCCTTCCGTAAGCGCTTGGTCGTGCGGATCTTCATGGGCTTTTTGTATACTTTCGTCGGACTTGTGCTCTTTCTTACGGGCGCCAATGTCGGATTCATGCCCGTCGGCAGGGCGATCGGAGAGGGACTTGCGAAGCTTTGGAACGGCGCCCTGCTCATCCCCGTCGGAATGCTCATCGGCTATTTCATCGTCGCCGCCGAACCCGCCGTGCACGTCTTGAATAAGCAGGTCGAGCGCATGTCGGCGGGTGCGATCTCGGCCGCTTCCATGAAGCACGGCCTGTGCATCGGCGTGTGTATTTCGCTCGGGCTTGCCATGCTCCGCATTCTCACGGGCATCAATATTTTATGGATCCTCGCCCCGGGCTACGCGATCGCGCTCATCCTCACCTTCTTTACGCCGCCCGTCTTCACGGGTATCGCGTTCGACTCGGGCGGGGTCGCAAGCGGTGCGATGGTCTCATCGTTCGTCCTCCCGCTCGCGATCGGCGCTTGCTACACGCTGAGCGGAGGGGATCCTTCCCTCATCATGACACAGGCATTCGGCTGTATCGCCTTTGTCGCGCTCACGCCGCTGATCTCGATCCAGATCCTCGGCATTCTCTATAAGCGCAAGACGGGCAAGATCAAGCGGAATTTCCTCACCGTCGAAGAAAAAATACTCGAATACGAGGTGCTATGATGGCCGAAAAGCATGTAGAGGGCAAGCAAAAAGGAAAAACGCTTCCCCCGCGCAAGCCATCGGGGATCGTGGGGGCGCTGCTCTCGGCTCCGCTCGGCGGAAAACAGC
The DNA here is from genome assembly GCA_947595585.1 of uncultured Clostridia bacterium. Lineage (GTDB taxonomy): Bacteria > Bacillota > Clostridia > Christensenellales > Borkfalkiaceae > Gallimonas. Next base: position 3,536 of record CANQET010000012.1, on the reverse strand, counting down.
CCGAGATGCCGCTCCGCGCAAAGCTGCTTTTGAGCGTCGTCAACCGCAACGACGAAGCGCGGCTCAAGGAGATCCTCGACGCCTGTTCGGTTGCGCTCTCGTATACGTTTGCGGGCACGGGGACGGCACGCTCTGCCATGCTCGACTACCTCGGGATCGGACAGACCGAAAAATCCGTCCTCATATCGCTCATCCCCGAGAGCGACGAAGCTCTCATCCTGCGCGAAGTACGCAACAAGATGTCGCTCTATCTCGTCGGACGGGGGATCACGTTTACGATCCCGCTCTCGGGCGTCTCGGGAATCGTCGCAAAGGGCATCACTTCGGCATCGACCAACAAAACCACGGATAGGAGCACGATCATGAGTTCTGAGGATAGAAAATATACGCTCATCGTCGCAGCCGTCGCTGCAAATTATGTGGATAGCGCCATGGAAGCGGCACGCGAAGCAGGGGCCGCAGGGGGGACGATCATCCGCTCCCGCTCGATGAGCAACGAGAAGGCCGAACAATTCATCGGCATCTCCCTGATGCGGGAACAGGAGATCCTCCTCATCCTCACCAAAAAAGAGGCGGCGATGCAGATCATGAACGCGCTTTCCGAGCGTGTCGGCGTCAAGACGGAGGCGGGTGGCGTCATCTTCTGCGTCCCTGTAGACCGCACTGCCGGCATCTCTGCGAGCGAGGCGGCCCTCCTTGAAGGGACCGCTCCGGCTTCGGACGGGGAGAAGAAGTAATGGCACACATGATCCTCATCGGAGGCGGGGAACTCAAGACGCGTGAGACGCTCGAGATCGATGCATACATCGCCCGTCTTGCCAAGGCGCATGCGGGGGAATCCCGTGCTTGCGGGCTCTTCCTTCCCACCGCCAGCCACGATTGTATGCCCTACTACAACACCTTCCACAAGGTGTATACGGGCATCTTCGATATCAAGACGGACGTCGCCCTCACCGTGGGGCGGGAGATCGATCCCGAAAAAATGCAGAAGAAGTTCGCCGCAGCGGATTTTCTCTACATCGGCGGGGGAGATACCGTCTTCATGCTGAAGAGTTGGCACGAGACGGGGCTGTATCCCTATATCCAAGCGGCGCTTGCCCGCGGCACCCTCATCTGCGGACTCTCCGCGGGGGCGATCTGTTGGTTCGAGGAGATGTATTCGGACTCCGTGATCGAGGGGGAATACGCCATGTATCCCGGCCTCGGCATCCTCAAGGGAAAAATTTCTCCGCATTACAACGAAAGAATGCTTGACTTCGACCGCATCCTGTTGTATAATCAATACTGCGCTTGGGGCGTCGAGAACAACGCTGCCCTCGAGATCGTAGACGGGAAACCCGTCGGAAGCATCTCCGCGGGCGGAAAAGTTTGGTGGCTCGATGCAACTTCGGGCGAGAAGATCGTCAAAACCGAGTTTTGACCTGCGGGGCCGATCTCCCGCCGCGGGGCCGCCCGCGAAAAATGATATGCGGATGTGGCGAAACTGGCAGACGCGCAGGTTTCAGGTTCCTGTGGGAGACCATGCAGGTTCAAGTCCTGTCATCCGCACCAAGTCAGTATAATCCGAACCGAATACTCGTAACGAGTGAGTGGTTCGGATTTACTTTTTATCTATGAGTGCCGCCTGCTACTTGCGTTTCTCCTGTTTTTATGGTATAATTGTAGCGATAAACAGGAATTTACGGAGGCATTATTATGAGTAAGGTTTATGACTTTATAAAAGATTGCGAATGTTTTTATATAGCAACAATTAACAATGAATTTCCTGCTGTAAGACCGTTTGGAGCTATTATGGAAGTGGATGAAAACCTCTATATTGCTACACACGACGGCAATGAAGCGCACAAGCAGCTACGCACCAACGGACATATACAAATTATAGCAAAAAAGAGAGATACAAGAGAATGGTTGCGTATTACGGGTTTTGCGGAAGAATGCAACGATATAGAATTAAAAAGACGATTTATGGAAGAATGCCCCGTTCTTATAAAGCACTACGGTAAGGCAACTTCAAAACATTACTTGCTGTTTAAGATAACTGCAAGCAAAGTTGAATTTAAGTAAATTTCAATTTAGTCGCACGGGCGACGAGCATCTATACCATAGGTATAGCACACTATACTTATTGCGCTTCGCTCCATAAGTTCCGTGTGCCCTGCGGGGCTTCTTAGTCCACGCAACAAGTTCAACTTTGTTTTCATACGATGCACCAAGTCTTAATAGCTTGAACTTCTTTTTCGTAAAAAGAACGTTCGGGCTATTTTGCTATATTGAGGAGTTTGAAAGTTTTAAGTTGACATAAACTACATAATAGGAAAAGATTTTGATAAGCGTGCATGAAGAGTGCTTGATTTCTTCACATTTGGATGGTATAATGTTCAGTGTCGGGTGAGTGAGTGTTCGACAAGTCCGGATTTGTGAGGAGATCTCCATGAAAATATTCTGCGTATGGGAACACAACGGCGGCGACAGTCTTTTATTTGCGGATACCTATGTCGGTGCCTTTACGCGCGCCGCCTCCAAGGATTCGGCTCTTGAGAAAATGCCAACGGAAATAAAGTCTTATATCAGCTGGAAAGGAGGCTTGATGCCCGATGCTTTTGAATGCGAAATCATTCAGGAAAAGCAATCGGATCTGACCGTTTCCGATGCCGATTCTGATGTCATCTTTGATTCGGAAAGGAAAGTGCTGAGCCTTGTAGAATATGCGGAATTGAAAGCACTCACCCTGAAATCAGCACGGGATTTTTTGACACTGTATCAAGCCATTCCCGATAAAAATAAAAGCTGCCTGCCAAGCCGAAAAACGTTTTACGGGCAGGTCCCGCGTACGGCGTGGGAAATGTATGCGCACACAAAAAACGTCAATGAGTATTATTTTGGAGAACTTGGCGTTTCCGCGGATAATGAAGGCACGATTTTGGAATGCAGAGAGCGCGGCTTTGCGGCACTTGAAAATCAATCGGATTTTTTGAAACGTGCCGTCTGCCTTGGCAGCTATGATGAAGAATGGTCGCTGCGAAAGATGCTCAGACGTTTTGTCTGGCATGACAGGATCCATGCAAGAGCTATGTACCGAATGGCTGTAAAGACTTTTGGCGACAAAGCTGTGCCAAATGTCTTTCGGTTTACGATATGATTCGATCCATGCGTTGAAGGGATGGCTTCAAATCCCCGCTTGCAGCTGTTTTTGCAATTGTTCTGATTGGTGTAGGCATCGTATAAGTTATTTTTGCATTTATGAAGAACCCGAAAGAGTAAATTTCAATTTAGTCGCACGGGCGACGAGCATCTATACCATAGGTATAGCACACTATACTTATTGCGCTTCGCTCCATAAGTTCCGTGTGCCCTGCGGGGCTACTTAGTCCACGCAACAAGTTCAACTTTGTTTTCATACGATGCACCAAAAAGCAAGGTGCGATAAAATTTATCGCACCTTGCTTTTTATTGTCTAATGAAAACCACGCGATAGTCGCGTGGTTCAAGAGAGGTTAACCGATGTCTTATGATATACCAAAAGTGGGGCAATATGA
>CANQET010000011.1 GCA_947595585.1 uncultured Clostridia bacterium | reverse complement strand
ATATCAAGTTCAATCTTAAAACAAAATTAAGAAAAGATAGGATTCGGCTACATGAAATTAACGGAGAAGAATAAGGTATAGCACACTATACCTTGCAAGCAAGGTGTGTGCCCTGCGGGGCTACTTAGTCCACGCAACAAGTTCAACCTTGTTTTCAGACGGCGCACCAAATCTTTGCGATCCGAATCGAATGCTTGTTAAGCGTGAGGTTCGGATCTGCTTTTTTACCATCTTTTTGGCTTGACTTTTGCACGGAAACATGGTATGATCATTCTGCGATAAATTGCAACAGGGAGGATAATTCTATGAAAGAAGTAAAAATCGAGAAATGCCCGTATTGCGGCGGAGAAGAATTCATTGAGAGCAATGTGTCATCTATGATGAGCAGCGTATCCGTCGGCACAGGCACGGCGCATTTGGCCGTTCTTTTTGCTACGGTATGCCGCGATTGCGGAAGCGTCGTTCGGCTGTTCTGCAAAACGCCTGAAAATCTGTATCCGAAGAAGGAACGCAGAGCGGAATAAAAAATTATACGCAAACGGGAGAGGTGATACCTCTCCCGTTTGTCATATTGCGATTTTTAAGTTCTTCCGCGAAAACTTCGGCAGGCCGTGCGGTAGATATAGGGGAATGCAAATGATCAGTAGCGCGCGGCTTCGCGGTCCATTTCCCGCTTTTGGTCGCGTGCCTTGATCGTCTGCTTTTTATCATAGGCGTGTTTGCCGCGGCAGAGCGCCACTTCCACCTTTACGAGGGCATCTTTGAAGTAGATGCGAAGGGGGACGAGGGTATAGCCTCGCTCGTGGACCTTGCCCACGATCTTGGAGATCTCTACGCGGTGCAGAAGGAGTTTGCGGTCCTTGCGGGAATCGCGGGTGGAGAAGGCGCCGCTCTTATCATAGAGGGCGATGTGGGCGTTTTTGAGGAAGACTTCCCCGCCGCGGAGTTCACAAAAGCTCTCATTGAGCGATACTTTGCCCGTGCGGAGAGATTTCACCTCCGCTCCCTCGAGGACGATCCCCGCCTCGTATTTTTCTTCGATAAAATATTCGAAGGAAGCCGATTTGTTGACTGCGATCTGTTTCATATCTGTCTCCCGACCCGAAGGGGTGCAAGCAAGCAAAATTGCGTCTTCCGCGTTCCGAAGTCCACGCCCGTGACCTGTACGCGCACGGCCATGCCGAGGCGGAAGCAAGCGCGCGTCCCGCGGAGCGTGTAGTGCGCTTCGAGGAATTCGTAGCGGTCGTCGGGCAAGGTCTCGATGGGGATGAAGCCCTCCACTGTGTTCTTGAGCTCCGCATACAGCCCGTAGGAAGTGACGCCCGAGATCGTCGCCTCGAATGTCTCCCCGATGTGCGAACGCATGTATTCGGCGATGTAAAGATCGTCCATATCCCGTTCGGCGTCCGCGGCCGTGCGTTCGGTGGCGGAAGACTGCGTCGCCGCGCTTTGTACGGCGTCTTTATACATCCGCTTTGCCTCCGCGGGGGAGACGAGGGCCTCCTTGATGATGCGATGGATGCAAAGGTCGGGATATCTTCGGATGGGGGAAGTAAAGTGGCAATAGCATTCGGAAGCCAGCCCGAAGTGCCCGATGTTTTGGGGGGAATACACCGCCTTCATCATCGAGCGGAGCATCACGCGGCTGACGATCGGCGCGATGGGCAGGGAAGAGGCCTGTGCGAGCAGGGCGCCGTAATCCCTCGGGGTGACGTCTGCGGGATCGAAGTGCGCCGCAATGCCTGCGCCCCGCAAAAACTCCATAAGGCCCCCCGCCTTTTCTTCGGAAGGCTTCTCGTGGACGCGGTACACAAAGGGGACTTTGCGCTGCGTCATGAGCGCTGCGACCGATTCATTCGCGAGGACCATGAACTGCTCGATCATCTCGTGGGAGATCGTGCGTTCGGCGTCGGGAATGGAGATCTTGCCGTCTTCATAGAGGATCTTCGCCTCTTTCACTTCGAGCGCCACGCCGCCGCGCTTGGCCCGTGCATCCTTCAGGATCTTTGTCAGCGCGACCGCCGTATCGACGAACTCGAGAAGATCGGGGTATTTTTCTACCGTCTTCGGGTCGCGCTCCGAGAGCTTCGTGACCTCGGAATACGTCATGCGATGCGCGGAACAGATGACGGAGGGCACGATCTTTTTCTTCAGTACGTTGCCCTTGCGGTCTACCGTCATGAGGCAGGAGAGGGTGAGGCGATCGGTGCCCTCGTTGAGGGAGCAGATGCCGTTGGAGAGGGCGGGGGGAAGCATGGGGAGGACGCGGTCGGGAAAATAGACGCTCGTCCCCCGTGCAAAGGCCTCGCGGTCGAGGGCGTCGCCGCGCTTCACATAATGGGAGACATCGGCAATATGCACGCCGAGCAGGAAATTCTCGCCCGTACGGGAGACGGAGATCGCGTCGTCGATATCGCGGGTATCTTCGCCGTCGACCGTGATGATGCACTTTCCACGAAGATCCAGCCTGCCCTCGAGCGCGGATGCCTCTACCGCTTGGGGGATGCGCTCCGCCGCCTTCAACGCCGCCGCGGGGAAGGCTTCATGCAGATGATGGGCACGGATGATGGCCGCCTCCTCGGTGAAGAGCTCGCCGCTCTTTCCGAGAATCTTCTCGATCTCGCCTAAGGGCGTCTCGCCCTCGAAGGACGTAATGCGCGCTACGACTTTATCGCCCGCGCGGCAGCCGCTGTGCTTTCCCGCGGGGATGAGCACTTCGGCATCGAATTTCTTCTCGTCGGGGACGACGTAGCCCGCCCTGTGTTCGCGGCGATAGGTCCCGACGATCTCTTTTGCGCCGCGCGTGAGGATCGAGAGCACTTCACCCTCATCCTTTCCGCGGCCGACGCGGAAGGCGAGCACCGTGTCGCCGTGGAGGGCGCCTTTCAGGGCACGGTGGGGGAGGAAGAGATCGCCCGAGCCGTCTTCGGGGACAAAAAATCCGAAGCCGCGCTCGTTGCCCGAGATCGTACCGCGGAGGGCGCCGAATTGCTTCGCCGTGCCGAATCTTCCGCGGCTGTCCATGAAGATGCGGCCTTCACGGACGAGAGAATATAGGATATCGCGGACGGCAAGCGTCTCTTGCCGACCGAGCCCGAGTACCTTTGCGATCTGCGCATCCGTGCAGAGGGCAAAGTCGCCGCATTCGATATGGGAGAGCAGGGAGCGTTTCGCGTTCACAAAGTCACCTTGGGATAGAAAAACGGGCAAGCACATGCCCGCCCGTTCCGCTTATTTTAGGAGATCAAACATTCCAGATCGCGTCGATCTGCAGGATGAAGAATACGACCGCCAGCACGGCGAGAACGCCGAGGCAGACGAACGTCCAGATCCTGAGTTTGGATTCGGTGGACTTGCCCTTGTTCTTTCCGTAGAAGGTCTCGCTGGAGCCGCCGAGGGCGTCGATGCCCTGCGAGTTGCCGGGCTGAAGCATGACGAGCACGATCGCGGCAAGTGCCGAAACACCCATCGCGATGATGAGCACAAGGCTCACGATGAGGTGGGGCAGATAGTGCGCAGGCGCAAGCAAATTCATAAGATAAGAAGCAAGTTTCATACCGTTGTTCCCTTTTTTGCAAAATACAAATAGGATTATACCATACGGCAAGCAAAAAAACAACTTATTTTCGCGGGATTTTCGAAAAAAACACAAAAAAATTTCCCTCCCGCAGTGCGAGAGGGAAGTGATTTTACTTGGTCCCCTTGAAGATATTCGCATCTCCGAGGATGAGGATGCAGTTGCCGTTTACGTTGTCGCTCTTCTGATATTCTTCCCAGAGCTTATCGAAATCTTTCTGCTGTTCCTCGTTGAGGTCTTCCTTATAGGCCTTCTGCACGGCTTCGACGTTCTTGTATTCCCACACGATCGCGAAGGGGGAGAGGAAGGCTTTCACGATGATCTCGGCGTCGCTGTCGTCGTCGTTGATCTTGGCCTTCGTCATAAAGTGGATGGTCGCATCGGACTCTTCGAGCTTCTCATCCGTTTGCTTTTCGATCGCTTCGCGGATCGCATCGGAGACCTTGATCTCGGTGTATCCTTGCTTTTCGTAGGCAGACTTGATCTTGCCCCAAGTGGAGCCGCAGGCGCAGAGTGCTACGAGCAGGATCGCCGAGAGCACGGTGCAAAGAATCGCAGTAAGTTTCTTCTTCATGATTTCCTCCTAGAAATTTTGTAGCTATAGTTTAGCGCGTATGGCAAAGTTTGTCAAGACGTAAACAATATTTTTAATAAAAAATTTTGCAGGAATTCCAACTTCTCGCGGATGCACGTTTGACTTTTTTATAGCGACTCGTTATAATAGTTTGCGAAAGGAGAATTTTGCCGCGCTTCATGCATGTTTGGGCGGCAAAACCGCAAAGCGCGATGAGGATCTGCATCTACGGTGCGGGGGCGATGGGGACAAGCCTCGGCGCCCGTCTTCTCACGGAAGTCCCCGGCTGCGACTTCGACTTCGTCACCCGAAACCGTGCGCATGTCGAGGCGCTCAACGCGCAGGGTGCGGATCTTATCGGGGGATCGGCGCAATTTCGCGTGCGCGTGCATGCCCTTCTTCCCGAAGCGATGCAAGGGGAGTACGACGTCATCTTCCTCGCCACGAAACAGCGGGACAACGCGCAGATCGCCGCATTCCTTCGTCCCTTTCTGAAGGAGGACGGCGCCCTCGTCACCGTGCAAAACGGTCTTCCCGAAGCGGGGCTCGCCGAAGTTTTCGGTGCAGACCGCGTCTATGGCTGTGCGCTCGGCTGGGGGGCGGAGCTCGTCTCGCCCGGGGTCATAAAACTCTCTTCGGAAGGTGAGCTTTGCCTTTCGCTCGGGGCATACGGAAGGGGGGAGCAGCTCGAAGAACTTCGCACCTTGCTCTCTCGCGCCTATACCGTGACGGTGGGAAACCTTTCCGAGATCCGATATAGCAAGCTCGCCGTCAACGCCGCCTTCTCCACGCTCTCCGCGATCTCGGGGCTTTCGTTCGGCGAAATCGCAAAACATCACAAGAAGATCGCCCTTGCGCTCATGCGGGAGACGGTCTCGGTCGCCAAGGCGGAGGGTTGCCGCGCGCTCGTGCAAAACGGGCACAACATCATGAAATTCGCCCAAAGCCCGTTCGCGGGGATCATTCTTCCCATAGCGATGAAGCGGCACCGCGCGATCCGCTCGGGCATGCTGCGCGATTTGGAGGCGGGGCGGCGCTGCGATATCGATTTCGTCGCGGGGGCCGTCGTAAATGCGGGAGAGCGCCTCGGCGTCCCCTGCACCAAGCTCAGGCGGGCGGTCGCGCTCGTCCATGAGATCGAAAACGGACTTGCGGAACTTTCTCCCGCATCGATAGAACTTTTGGAGGTGGAACCATGCGATTGATCCTCATTCGCCATGCCGATCCCGAGTATCCCAAGGATGCGCTCACGGCAAAGGGCAGACACGAGGCTGCGCTTCTTGCGAAGCGTGCGACAAATTGGAATGTGGACGACGTCTACGTCTCCCCGCTCGGGCGTGCCCGTGCGACGGCCGAACCCTGCCTTCGCGCTTGGGGCAAGACGGCGACGACGCTCGATTGGGTCAAAGAATTTTTCTATATGATCGACGACGGCAAGGGGGGAAAGCGCATCCCGTGGGATTTCTATCCCTCGGAGTGGACGAAGCTTTCCGCAAACTTCCGCGAGAACGATTGGGTCAATCTGCTTCCGATGGTCCCCTTGCGCGAGGAATACGAGAACGTGTGCAATTCGCTCGATAAGCTGCTGAAGAGCTATGGGTTTTACCGCGTCGGGCGGCGCTATCTGTCCCGTCATCCATCGGAGAAGACGGTCGTCATCTTCTGCCATTTCGGCATCGCGATGATCCTTCTGTCCCATCTTCTCAACCTGCCCGCACAGGCGCTTTTGCACGGCTTCTACTTGGCGCCGAGCTCGGTCACCGTGCTCTCGGCCGAATGCAGGGTCGAGGATGAGGCATATTTCCGCGTGGAGCGTCTCGGCGACTGCGCACACCTCATCGCAGGCGGGGAGCCCATCTCTTCCAACGGCTACTTTGCGGAGATCATGCAGGAGCCCAAACTCTTCAAACACACCGGGACAAAACAAGGCAAGGAGTAAGGCAAATATGGACTACAAAGCGCTTGCGGAGCGGCTTCTCCCCGGAGACTATCCCGCACTCGAAAGCTATGAAAAACTCTATCCCCCGCGCGATCTTCCCGCAGGGGCGGAAGTGACCCGCCTCGCACCTTCGCCGACGGGTTTTATCCATCTCGGCAACCTCTTCGCCGCGATCGCCAACGAGCGCATCGCCCACAGGAGCGGCGGCATCCTCTATCTTCGCATCGAGGATACCGACTTGAAGCGCAAGGTGGAGGGGGCGGTCGAGGCCGTCATCAAGGCGCTCGATTACTTCGATATCCGCTTCGATGAAGGGGCGGAGATCGGCACGGATGAGACCTACGGCCCGTGGTATCAGCGCCAACGCGCGACCATGTACCGCGCCTTCGTGAAGCACCTCATCGAGGAGGGGAGGGCGTATCCCTGCTTCTGCACCGAAGCGGAGCTCACCGCCCTTCGCGAGGAGCAGACGGCCCGCAAGGAAGTGACGGGCTACTACGGCAAATACGCTAAGTGCAGAGATCTTTCCGAAGAGGAGATCTACAAAAATCTCGATGCGGGCAAGCCCTTCGTCATCCGCTTAAGATCGATGGGGGACCCCGCTGTAAAGCATACCTTCCGCGATGCGATCAAGGGGGATATCACCGTTCCCGAAAACGATCAGGACGTCGTTATCCTGAAGTCCGACGGCATCCCCACCTATCACTTCGCGCATGCGATCGACGACCATTTCATGCGGACGACCCTTGTCATCCGCGGGGAAGAGTGGCTCGCAAGCCTTCCCATCCACATCGAGCTCTTCGGCGCGCTCGGCTTTGCACTTCCCCGCTACGGGCACAACTGCTCCCTCATGAAGCAAGAGGGGGAGACCCGCCGCAAGCTCTCCAAGCGCAAGGACCCCGAGCTTTCCCTCGAATTTTACCGCAAGGAGGGGTACTTCCCCCGCGCGGTGAAGGTGTATATCCTCACCCTGCTCAATTCCAACTTCGAGGAGTGGTATAGGAAGAACCCCGATCTCCCGCTCGAGGAGTTCAAATTCACGGCGGCCAAGATGTCGAAGAGCGGCACGCTCTTCGATCTCGATAAGCTCAATGATATCTCCAAAGACGAGCTCTCCCGCCTCGATGCCGAGGGGATGCTATCGTTTTTAGCGGATTGGGCGAAGGAATTCGGCACCGAAGAAGAGAGGGGATATTTCGCAGATCGCGAGAAGATGCTCCGCGTCCTCACCCTCTGCATGGGCATCGGCGGCAAGAAACGCAGAAAGGACTTCACGACGGCATCGCAGGCCATGAAGTTTATCCGCTATTTCTTCGCGCGGCCCGAAACATATGAAGAATTCCGTGCGCTGCCGTATGACCGTGCAAGCGTCATGGAACATTTCCTCGAAAGCTATTGCTCTGCGGACGATTCGCAGACTTGGTTTGAAAAGCTCAAGCAGGTGGCGGAACGCAACGGTTATGCCGCGGAGATGAAGGACTATAAGGCGAATCCCGAAAAATATAAGGGGAGCGTCGCCGATGTCGCCGAGATCTTGCGCATCGCGACGACGGGCAAGGCGAACACACCCGATCTTTGGACGATCATGCAGATCTTGGGGGAGACGGAAGTGCGGGAGCGCATTGCAACGCTCATGTGGAAGTTTTCGCAGGAGTGGTACAGTGAGATAGAGCCCTCTGCCGAGGAAATGGCAAGAGAGCTATACCGCGAATCGCTTGGGCTCCCCCCGAAAGGAGAAAACAAATGAGCAGAGCAGACGAGATCTTCATTCAGAACTGCAAGGATATCCTCGAAAACGGTACATGGGATAGAGATCTTGCCGTTCGTCCGCATTGGGAAGACGGCACGCCCGCCCACACCGTAAAGAAGTTCGGGATCGTCAACCGCTACGATTTGCAGGAGGAATTTCCCATTCTTACCCTCCGCCGCACGGCGTTCAGGAGCTGTATCGATGAGATTCTTTGGATCTGGCAGAAGAAAAGCAACAACGTCCGCGACCTCCATTCCCACATCTGGGACAGCTGGGCGGACGAGACGGGGAGCATCGGCAAGGCCTATGGCTACCAGCTCGGCGTAAAACATCAATATAAAGAGGGGGAGTTCGACCAAGTCGACCGCGTCCTCTACGACTTAAAGCACAACCCCGCCTCGCGCAGGATCCTCACGAACATCTATAACTTCGCAGATCTCCACGAGATGCACCTCTACCCCTGTGCCTATTCGATGACCTTCAACGTCACCGGGAATACGTTGAACGGCATCCTCAATCAACGCTCGCAGGATATGCTCACCGCAAATAATTGGAACGTGGTGCAATATTCGGTGCTGCTCATGATGTTTGCACAGGTCTCGGGGCTGAAAGTGGGGGAACTCGTGCATGTGATCGCAGATGCGCATATCTACGATCGGCATGTTCCCATCGTCGAAGAGATCATAAAACGGGCGCCTTATTCTGCGCCGAAATTCAAAATGGACGGGGGCATATGTAGTTTTTACGACTTCACGGTGGATAGTTTTTCCCTCGAAAACTATGAATATCATCCGCTGGAGACCAAGATCCCCGTCGCGATCTGATCGCCTCACGCGTCATAGTTTTATCCTATCACGTCATCTTCTCATCCAATCACGTCATCGCTTTATCCCATCACGTCATCTTGTCATCCAATCACGTCAAAGCTTTATCCTATCACGCCAAAGCTTTATCCAATCACGTCATCCCGAGCGGAGCGAGGGATCTCTACCTGCGAACACAACACAATGAAAGCCATTTTTCACGCCGACAAACATTGGGGCATCGGGAAAGACAACGGGCTAATGTTCTCCCTCCCCAAGGATATGAAGTTCTTCCGCGAGACCACAATGGGCAAAATTGTGGTAATGGGGTCGAAAACCTTGCAGTCCTTCCCTGGCGGAAGACCCCTCAAGGGCCGCACGAACATCGTGCTCTGCCCCGAAGACGTCGCGGGCGTACTTACCGCGCATAGCCTCGCAGAGCTCTTTTCGGAGCTTGAAAAGTATCCCGAAGACGACGTCTTCGTCATCGGCGGGGCGAGCGTGTACCGTGCCCTTCTGCCCTATTGCAGCGAAGTGCTCGTCACGAAAGTCGATGCCGACGGCGGCGCGGATGTGTTCGTGCCCGACCTCGATGCCGATGAAAATTTCTCCCTCATCTTCGAAAGTCCGCCCGAAGAGGACAACGGCTACACGATCCGCTTCTGTACCTATCGGAATCTTCATGTGAAAAAATAGTCGGACCGCCGCGGCGTGCCGCTATTTTTTTTGCAAAATATTGACAAGCCCAAAGTTGTGTGGTAAAATCTTGTCGAATGATGTCGGAAGAGGATGTGCGGACGGCGGATGACAGCCTGTTAGAACCGCTTACCGCCTATAAAACCAAATATCAAGAGGCCTTTCAGGCGAATTGCAAGGAATATTTCGACGGTTTGATCGAAAAATCGGGCATCGATCTCGCCCAAAACCGCCAGACGGTCTCTAAGTACGATGCGAAGATGCGCGAATGCGCCGACGTGGAACATACGCTCTCACGCTTTCGTACCTTCCGCGGGCTGCTGATCTTTTGGATCGTGGCGGGCGCCGCGTTGCTTCTTGCCGCCGTCGGGCTTTTTGTTTCGCAGGAGTACCTCATCGCCTCCATATTGCTCGTAGCGGGCATCGTCTCGATCGTGGCGGCCTCTTGTCTGCTCGCCAAAAAAGTCGTGCCCGCGCTCCGCGAAAACGAGGCGCTTCACGCTGAGATCAAGAAGGCCGCAGAAGAGCTTCTGCAGCAAGCATGGCAGCAGATGGAGCCCCTCAATGCGCTCTTCGATAACAACGTCACAAAGAAGCTCATCGAGAAGACGGTCCCGCTCATTCAGCTCGATGATTACTTCAACGTCCGCCGCTACGACTATCTTCGGGGGAAATACGGCTATGGCGATGACGACGACTCCAATGCTTCGACCCTCGGCATTCTGACGGGCGAGATCATCGGCAATCCATTTGTGGAGGACCGCGTGCTCGTGCATACCTTGGGCACCTATACCTATACGGGCTCCCTTGTCATCTATTGGGAGACTTACGAGACCGATTCTGAGGGCAATCTCGTCACCGTGCACCATTCGCAGACGCTCACGGCCTCCATCACCCGCCCCAAGCCCTATTACAGCGAGCAGACACGGCTTGTTTACGGCAACGAAGCGGCCCCCGAACTGCACTTCTCTCGCCGTCCGTCCCACGTCGAAGACCTCAGCGAAAAGGAACGCGCGAGCAAGGTGAAGCGCGGCGTCAAGAAGATCCGCAAACAGCAGAAGGAAGCCATGCGCACGGGGCGTGGGTTTACGGAGATGGGCAACGAGGAATTCGATGTGCTCTTCGGGGCGATCGATCGGGACAACGACGTACAATTCCGCCTGCTCTTCACGCCGCTCGCGCAGAAAAATCTTCTCGCCCTCATGAAGGACAGCGAGGGCTACGGCGACGACTTCTACATGAGAAAAGCAGGCTGCCTCAACTACGTCATCACCGAGCATTCCGCGCATTGGGATATGGACGAAAAGGGGGAACGCTATCATTCTTACAGCGCAGATCTTGCTTGGAAGAAGTTCCTTTCCTTTCAGGCGGATTACTTCCGTTCGCTCTATTTCGACCTCGCGCCGCTTCTCTCCATTCCGCTCTATCAACAATATAAGCCGCACGAATACATCTATCAGGAGAGCTATCCCCGCTGCTTTACGTGGCAGGAGACCGAGTGTGCCGTCAACCACATGCCGAGCAGCGCATTTGCGCCCGAAGGCGCCGCGACGCCGAGCATTCTGAAGACGGGATTCTTACAGCGAGAGGGGAGCAGCGACCGCGTCAACGTGCGTGCGTATTCCTATCAAACCTATGAGCGGGTGGAGTATGTTCCCGTCCACGGGGGCGACGGCAACACGCATCTCGTGCCTGTGCCGTGGATCGAATATGTGCCAGTATACGCGGATACCGTCGTGCAGATGAAGGAGCTCGGTCTCTCCGAGCGGGAGTTTGAAAAAGAGGCGGGATCGGGCGTATACCGCTCCGCCATGGAAAAGTACGAAAACATGCCGTTTGGCTATCATCATGGGATCCTATGCTGTGTCGTGCCCGAAGATCAGGTCGGTTTCGACGCAGATTTTACGATCGATAAATCAACAGGAGGAAACAATATATGAACGAATTGGATGAAATGACCGCAACTTCTTTGGATGAAGGCAACGACGTAAAAGTCATCGCTAAACAGTTGCCCGTCGAGGTGGGCGTCGGGTCGAAGATCTTCGACATCATCTGGTGGTTCCTGCCCCCGATCATCGGCGGGATCATCTGGCTGATCATGAAGACCAAGGCCAAGAACTACTTCCAGCAGCTCCAGCAGAAGATCCAGCACGACGCCTCGCAGATCGATAACTACCTCGAACAGCGCGTACAGATCCTGCAGAACTGCGCGAAGCTCTTGGATAAGGCGATCGACCTCGATAAGGATACCTTCACGAAGATCGCGGCCTATCGCAGCGGCTCGTCGCCCGCAGACGACGAGGCAAGAAACTCGTATGCCGAGACGGTCGGCGCACTCGCCCGCTCCGTCAACATCGCCTTCGAGAACTATCCCGACCTCAAGGCTCACCGTGAACTCGCCGATGCCATGCAGCAGAATTCCTATCTGCAGCGGGAGATCACGGCGGCGCGTGAGGTCTACAACGATACCGTAAACACGTGGAACCGTGAGATCTTCCGTTGGCCGACCAAGCAGATCGTCGCCGCCAAAGCGGGCTATACGACACGTATTCCCTTCATCGCCGATAAGGAGACCAAGGAAGCCGCGCGCGGCGTATTTTTCTGATGCAATAGAACTTTCATTTTTCGCAAAGAACTTCCCGCATTTTTGAAAAATGCGGGAAGTTCTTTGTATGCCGCAAACTTTTTCGGAAAATTGCCCCGTTTTCGTTGTCTTTTTTCGCCGAAAGTATTATAATTTGCTTTGGATTTCAAGAAGGAACGTCATTATGGTCAGAGAAGATTTAAGAAACATTGCGATCATTGCACACGTTGACCACGGCAAGACGACGCTCGTCGACCAGATGCTGCGCCAGAGCGGAACTTTCCGCGAGAATCAGGTCGTCGAGGAGCGTGTCATGGACAGCGGCGATTTGGAGCGCGAGCGCGGCATCACCATCCTCGCGAAGAATACGTCGATCCACTACAGCGGCGTGAAGATCAACATCGTCGATACGCCCGGCCACGCCGATTTCTCGGGCGAAGTCGAGCGGTCGCTCAAGATGGTCTCGGGCGTGCTGCTGCTCGTCGACGCCGCCGAAGGGCCCATGCCGCAGACCCGTTTCGTCACCCAGAAGGCGCTCGAACTCGGGCACCGCCTCATCATCGTCATCAACAAGATCGACCGCCCCGACGCCCGCGTCAGCGAGGTCATCGACGAGGTTTTAGAGCTCTTGATGGACCTCAACGCCACCGATGAGCAGCTCGAGAGCCCGTTTGTGTTCTGCTCGGGCAGGGACGGCACCTCCTCGCTCGACGAGAGCGAGCCGGGTTCGGACTTAAAGCCGCTCTTCGATATGATCCTCGAGCACTTCCCGCCCCTCGAAATGGACGAGACGGGGCCGCTGCAGCTGCTCGTCTCCTCGATCGATTACAACGACTACGTAGGGCGGATCGGCATCGGCAGGATCGAGCGCGGCGTCGTAAAGCAGGGGCAGGAAGTCGTCGTCTGCAACGCCAACCACAAGGATGTGAACTTCAAGGGCAAGATCGTCAACCTCTATGAGATCGAAGGCCTCGAGCGTGTCCCTTGCGAGACGGCGCAGGCGGGCGATATCGTCTGCTTCTCGGGTCTCGAGAAGATCAACATCGGCGATACGGTCTGCTGTACGGATCGCGTGGAGCCCGTCGCCTTCGTCAAGATCACCGAGCCCACGGTCGAGATGATCTTCTCGGTCAACGATTCCCCGTTTGCGGGCAAAGAGGGCAAGTGGGTGACGACACGGCACCTGCGCGACAGGCTTTACCGCGAACTTCTGCGCGATGTCTCGCTGCGCGTCGAAGATACCGACAGCGCCGACGCCTTCCGCGTTTCGGGCAGAGGGGAGATGCATCTCTCCATCCTCATCGAGACGATGCGCCGCGAGGGCTATGAATTTCAGGTAAGCTCCCCCAAAGTCCTCTTCAAGATGCTCGACGGCGTGAAGTGTGAACCCATCGAGCGGCTCATCATCGACGTCCCCGAGAGCGGTACGGGCGCCGTATTCGAGAAAATGGGCACGCGCAAGGGCGAACTCGTCCACATGAGCGCCATGGGCTCTCGGATGCGCCTTGAGTTCCTCGTCCCCGAACGCGGCCTCTTCGGCTACAAGAGTGAATTCCTCACGGATACCAAGGGCGAAGGCGTGATGAACGCCGTATTCTACGAATACCAGCCCTACAAGGGCGAGATCCAACGCAAACTCACGGGCTCGCTCGTCGCCTTCGAGGCGGGGGAAGCCGTCACCTATGGCCTCTTCAACGCCCAAGGCCGCGGTACGCTCTTCATTACGCCGGGCACACCCGTCTACGAGGGCATGGTGATCGGCGTCTCGCCCAAAGAGGGGGATATCAACGTCAACGTCTGCAAGCAAAAACACCTCACGAATACGCGCTCTTCCTCCGCGGACGAAGCACTCCGCCTCATTCCGCCCAAGAAACTCTCTTTGGAAGAGGCGCTCGAGTTCATCGGCGACGACGAGCTTTTGGAGGTCACGCCGCAGAATATCCGCATCCGCAAGCGCATTTTGGACGGCGAGCTCCGCGCAAAGGCACGCGCGAAGGCCAAGATAGCAGAGTAAATTTACAGATAGATAGGCGGCAGCTTCGGCTGCCGCTTTTCAAATTACAAAAATTATTTTCATTTTAGAATACGAAATTGGATTATTGTAATAATCCGAAATGAGATTTTTACGAGAATACGGCTTCGGATCTCGGCGTAAATTGCATAAAAAGCGATTAAAATTGTAGACAACAAACATATTTATGCGTAAAATGTGTGATGTAAACATTATAAATACGAAATAGGATTATAATTAAAATACAAATTCGGATTTCAATTTTATTGCATCAAGTGGGGAGCAGCTCAATTTGCGAAAATTATTTTCAAAAATATTTCCGCGAAAGATATTGACAAAAGTACGAAATGGGATTATAATAAAAATACGAAATCGAACTTTGAGGTGGACCATGGAAGAACGAAATTTCTTTTATACGCTCGGGAAACTCGTCGATCGCATCGATGGGGCGTATGATGCATACGCGAGAGCCGCAGGGGTCCGTTCGCGCAATCTCTTTTGGATCCTCTATGCCTTAAGCGACGGAAAGGGGCATAGCCAAAAGCAGATCTCCGAGGATTGGGCGATCCCGCGCAGCACGGCGAATACGATCGTGAAGGAGTTGGAATCCGAGGGGCACATCCTGCTCTCCCAGATCAAGGGGACCCGTCGCGAGCTGCTTATCTCGCTCACGCCAAGCGGGAAGGAGTATGCAGGCCGCATCCTATCCGATCTCTTCGCGCGGGAGGGGGAGGTCTTCTCGGAACTCGAGGATCCCGAAGGCCTCATTACCGCGCTGCGCGTTCTCGCCGAAAAAATGCAGGGCATCGGCACGGCGCGATAACGCATACATCGCAAGCCGCTTGCATATCCTGTAGCATGCAGGAAATCAAGCAGAGCGTTCTTACCATCGAGCAGCCGGGGAAACTTACGATGAGCGGCGTGACTTCTGTGGATAACTTCGGCCCGACTTCCATCGTACTCACCGTGCAAGGCAAGCGGGTGACGATCGCGGGAGCAGGGCTCAAAGTGCTCTCCTTTTCGGAGGGAAGCGGAAATTTCTCCGCGAGCGGTGAAGTCCGCAGCGTGCGCTATGGGGCAAAAAACGCCCTCGGGAAGCTCTTCCGCGCGTGATCTACCAGCTTGTTCTCTTCTGTCGATGCGGGCTTTTCGGCTTTGTCGGCGGCGCAATATATGAGCTTTTCCGTGTTCCCCGCGTGCTCTTTCGAAAGCGGGCGCTCCGCATCGTGCTCGATCTGCTCTTTTGCCTTACGCTCTCCGCGCTCTTCCTTTTTGTCTCCATAGAAGTGGGATTTCCCGCCCTCCGTGTGTATATGTTCTTGGGAATTTTGGCAGGTTTTGTGGTCTACGAAAAAAGTTTCCACAAAATAGTTGCATTTCCTATGAGAATGGTGTATAATAAGATACAACGAAACAGTGGGGAAAAACGGTCATGGCGAAAACGAAGATGTCGGAGGAGAAGGCAAGGCGCATTGCCGTCGGCGCAACCGTAGCCGGCGTGCTCGTCTTATTGTTCCTTGTTGTGATCCTCGTCATCCAATTTGTTCAGATCGGCGTTGCACAGCGGGAGAGAGACCGCCTGCAGCAGGAGATCGAATCGTACCAGGCGCTCCTCGATAACAGGACGAGCGAGCTCGACTTCTATGAGACGGAGGTCGGGATGTATCACTTGGCACTTGAACAAGGTTGGGGTACGCCCAGAAAATGAAACAAGCGGTTCTTGATATCGGTTCGAATTCCGTTCGCCTGATGCTTTGGGCGGACGGAAAAACTTTATATAAAAAGGTCCTCACGACCCGCCTTGCGGCGGGAGCAGAGGGGACTTTGCGGGAAGATGCGATGCAGCGGACGCTCGAAGCCGTCTCTTCGCTTGCCCTTCTTGCCGCGGCCGAGGGGGCACGGCTTTCCGCCTTTGCGACGGCGGCCGTCCGCAGCAGCACCAACGGCAATGAGTTTTGTGCGCGTGTCCGTGCGGCTTGCGGCGTAGATGTCGAAGTTCTCTCGGGGGAAGACGAGGCGCGCATCGGCCTCTTCGGTGCGACGCAGGGCGGCGACGGGGGGATCATCGACCTCGGCGGGGCAAGCACGGAGATCTGTACCTGCCAAGGAGGAGAGATCGTAACTTCCATGAGCCTTCCCATGGGCTGTGTGAAGCTCTTCGAGGCGTGCGGGGAGGAGGCCGCTTTGCTCGATCGCACCTTGGATCCGCTGCTCTCTTCCCTGGAAAGTGCGGTCTGCACACAGCCGATGTATGCGATCGGAGGCACGGCTTCGACGCTTGCCTCGATCAAGCTCGGGCTTACGGAATACGATGCGGAGCGGCTGAACGGGCTTGTATTGCCGCAAACGTGGGTCCGGAAGATCGCAACACGACTATTTTCCATGACGGTGGAAGCGAGGAAGCAAGTTGCGGGCATGGATCCGCGCCGCGCAGACGTCATCGCGGGCGGGGCGTACTTCCTCGCGAAGATCATGGAAAAACTTTCCCTTCCCGAGATCATGTTTTCCGATCGGGACAACCTCGAAGGCTATCTCTTTTTGCGGGGGCAAATATGAGCGGTCACACAAAGCAAAATCTCTACTACGCCTTCTCGCTGCTCTTCGGCGCCGCGGCGCTCGCGGGCGTCATCTTGCTTGCCGTCTTTTATGTGCCGGCGGGGGGCTATACTTGGCGGGAGTGGCTCGTGGAAGCCGTCTTTTTGGTCTGCATCGCGTTGCGTATCCCCGCCGCGATCCACGAGATCGGGCACCTTCTCCTTGGGCTGCTTTGCGGGATGAAGTGCACTTCCGTGACGCTCTGCTACCTCAATTTCAGCGCAGACGGCGTACATATTGCGGGAAACGACCACGCAGGCGCCATTACGGCCTTCCCGCGCAAGCCGCGGCACGTACGCGGAAAACTGCTCATGTTTACCCTCGGCGGAAGCCTTCTCAATCTGCTTTTGGGCGGGGCGCTCCTTGCACTCTGCCTCGCGCTTCCCTATCACCCCGCATGCTTCTTTGCGGGACTTCTCGCACCTTTCCTCCTCTATGAAGGGATCTCGGCGCTTATGCCCTGCGATCTTCCCGCGGGGAAGACGGACGGCGCCGTCTTTTTGGGACTTATGAAAAAACGCCCCGAAGAAGAGACGCTGCTGCGCGTGATCGCGGCACAGGGCATGCTTTATCTCGGGACTTTTTCGGAATTAAAAAAAGAGCTCCTTTTCGGGGCTCCCGTCGTTCGGGAAGATCTTCCCGCAGGCGGCGCTTTGAAGCTTCTGCAGGCACAATACTTCCTTGCGGCAAAAGAAGAGGGGACCGCCGAAGAGATCTTATCGCGCCTTGTATCTTCCGAAGATACGGCGCCCGAGATCAAAGAGACGGCGGTAAGGTATCAAAAATATTTCTGCGGTGGATTCAGCGCAGAGAGGAGTGGGTTCTACGGCATCGACCGCCTCGAAAAGGAGCTTGTGGAAGCGCAACGTAAAAAATTTTCTGCTGCGGGCGCAACAGAATGAAAACTCTCTTTTGAGATCGCAATAAGATCCCCGCGTTGCGGTGGACAAATCGATTTATCAGGCGGTAAGCCGTAAGAGTATGCAGTTGTAAAAAACGTCAGTCGGAAAGGCCGAGCAGGTAGTCCGAGGTAACGTTGAAATAACGTGCGATTTTTGCAATGTTAGAGGCGGTGGGATCACTCTTATTGTTTTCCCAGTAGCACACGATGCCCAAACTTACGCTCAAATCTCTCGCTACGGTTGCCTGCGACAGACCTCTTTCCTTTCTCAGCTCCATGAGCCGTTCTGCAAAAACTTTCATAGCATCATTATAGTATATGCAAGCAAAAAATGCAAGGGTTTTTCGTGTACATTTCGCATTTTACCGATAAAAAGTGTAAATTTTTTTTTACACATTCGGGTTTATGTATCGTATTTTAGGGAATTTGGGGGAATTTGCGATGTTCGGGATCTTATTTGTCTGTCATGGGAATATCTGCAGGTCGACGATGGCGGAGAGCATGCTCGAAGACAGGATCGTGCGGGGCGGGGCGGAAGATGAGCTTTTCGTTTCCTCGGCGGCCACCCATTCGGATGCGATCGGCTGTCCGCCCCATCATGGAACGCGGGAAAAACTGCGGCAGATGGGCATTCCGCTAAAAGCGCATAGCGCACGGCTTTTGACGAAAGAAGACGGCGAAAAATACGATCTGATCCTCGGGATGGACGAGGAGAACCGCACATTTATGCGTAGGATCCTCGGAAAAGCATACGAAAATAAGATCGCACTTTTGTTGGATTTTACGCCGTATCCGCGGGCCATCGCCGATCCTTGGTATACGGGCAACTTCGATGCGACGTTTTGCGACCTTGCAATGGGGCTCGACGCCCTGATCGCAGAGCTCGTTCGCCGAAAAGTTTTAAGGAACCCTATATGAAACTTATGGAGAATCTACGTTTTTCACCCCTGCCGCTCGGCAGGATCCGTATCGAAGATAAGACGCTGCAAAATGCCTTCGAAAAGGAGGTAACTTTCCTGCTTTCCCTTGAGGCGGAGCGGCTTCTTGCGGGATTTTATCAAAATGCGGGGATCCCTATGCCGTTTTCCCGCTACGGCGGCTGGGAGAGTACGCTCATCGGCGGACACACGCTCGGGCACTATCTCTCCGCGCTATCATATGCCGTGCTCTCAGCGGAAGGCGAGGTGCAGGCGGCGCTTCTCGGCCGCATGCGCTTTATCCTTTTGGGCCTTGAGGCCGCGCAAAACGCCATAGGTACCGGCCTTATTTGGGGCGCAATGCCTCTTGCGGGCGGAATCGAAGCCCAGTTCGACAACGTGGAACAGGGCAAGACGGATCTCACCTGCGAGGCGTGGGTCCCGTGGTACACCCTGCATAAACTGCTCTCCGGCCTAATCGATTGTGCGGCATGCACTGCGGCGGAAGAACTTCGTCCGCTTGCCTTACATCTTGCAACGCGGCTTGGAGATTGGATCGCGGCGCGCGTCCTCCCATGGGACGAAGATACCCGGGAGCGCGTCCTATCCGTCGAATACGGCGGGATGAACGATGCGCTCTACTTGCTCTTCGATCTCACGGGGGAGGAGCGCTATGCGGCCGCCGCGCATGTCTTCGATGAGGAAGCGCTCTTTGAAGGCATCCTCGAACATCGGAAAGATTTTCTCGACGGAAAACATGCCAATACCACGATCCCGAAGTTCCTCGGCGCCCTTCGCCGCTATCTCGTGCTCAACGGGAAGCAGATCGGCGGTAAGATCGTCGACGCCACGCGCTATCTCCATGCGGCAGAGGCGTTTTTCGAGACCGTCACCAAATATCACACCTATGCGACGGGCGCCAACTCCGAATGGGAGCACTTCGGGCGGGACGGCATCCTCGATTCGGAGCGCACCGCATGCAACGCGGAGACCTGCAACGTCTACAACATGCGCAAACTCGCCTGCGGACTCTTCTGTGCGACGGGCAGGCGCATGTATCTCGATTACGATGAGAATGCGTTCACGAATGCAATTTTGGCCTCCCAAAACCCCGAAACGGGCATGACGACCTACTTTCAGCCCATGGCAAGCGGCTATTTCAAAGTCTTCTCGCATCCGTACGACAACTTTTGGTGCTGTACGGGCAGCGGCATGGAGAACTTTTCGAAGCTCGCCCAAGGCATTTTTTATACCGACGGAACCCGCCTTGTTGTCGCACGGTGGACGGCCTGCATGCTGAACTTTCACGGCGCTACCGTTCATATCGCCTGCGCACTGCCCTTCGATCCCGAGGTAAGCGTTGAAGTCCGCGGCGAGCTTACGCTGCTGCTTCGGATCCCCGATTGGTGTACTTTTCCGCCCGAAATGACCTTTGATGGCAAAAAAATCGCCGCAGAGGGCGATTTCTATGAGGTACATATGCGGGACAGCCGCCTTGTGATGCGGTTTCCCATAAAAATAACCGCGGAAGGACTTCCCGACGGCGCCGATGTTGTCGCATTCAAATACGGAGGCACGCTGCTCGCCGCAGACCTCGGAGCGGGCGCGCTCGAGGAGACGACGACGGGCGTGGGCGTGCGCATCCCCAAGGAGAAGATCGGCTCGGAGGAAGTGGAATTTCCCGATCCCGAAGACGTACGCGCACATCCCGAACGCTATCTTGCGCGAGAGGGGGAAGGGTTCCGCCTGAAGGGTGAAAGGCCGCTCATCTTTCTGCCGTATGCGCGGTGCTACCGCGGGCGATACGCGATCTATTTGCGCATTAAGAAGAACGGGTGAGCGTATCGAGGAGCGTAAAATAATTGTCGAAGGTCTTACGGCAGCAAGCAGGGTCGTCGATGACGATCCCATCCGCCATCAGCCCCGTGAGGGCAAATGCCATCGCAACGCGGTGATCGCCGAAAGTACGGATGGTCGCAGGATGTACGGGGGCGGGCTCGATGAAGATCTCATCCCTGCCCGATCTGCAGGGCACGCCGAGCGCTTCGAGATTGTGCCGCATGGCTTCGAGGCGGTCGCATTCCTGCCCGCGGATGTGGGCAAGGCCCCAAAGATGGGTGGGGGAAGCGGCAAACGGCGCAAGGGCGGCGAGCGTGAGGGCTTGGTCGGAGAAATCCGAAAGGTCGCATTCGAACCCCGCAAATCCGTGTACGTTTCTGCCGTCTGCAAGGATGCCTTCTTTACTATCTTCCACAGCGACGCCCCGAGCCTTCAAGAGGTCCAAGAACTTCAGATCGGCCTGCTGTGCGGAAAAGCGGACGTCCCGCACACGGACGCGCCGCCCGAAGAGGGAGAGCACGTAGAAATAACAGGCGCCCGAAACATCGGGGGGTACGGCGTACTCCTGCGGGGGACGGATGGGGGAGACGGCGATCTCATCGCCCACGCGCTCGATCTTCCCGCCGAAGGCCTCGATGACGGAGCAAGTCGTCTGAATATAGCTTCCCTGCGTCCGTCTGCCCGTGAGACGAAGTTTCATGCCGCCGCGGAGCGCCGCCGCAAGCAGCATGCCGCTCGCGTATTGCGTGCTCGAATCGGTGGAAACTTCTATGGTGCCGCGGAGCCCCTCCGAGGTCATGAGGAAGGGGAAGTGGTCTTCTCCCAAAAATTGAAATGTCACGCCCGCACGCGCGAGATCTGCGCAAAGTTCCATCGGACGCCTGCGCATCTGGGCGCCTGCGTCCAAGGAAAAAGTCCCGCCGAACGCGGCGAGTACGGCCGTGAGGAAGCGTGCCGCAGTCCCCGCATTCCCGACGTTCACCCGAGCATTCTGCGGGGCCGCGATCCCATGGATGCGCAGCCCGTCGGTTTCCTCATACGAGACGCCGAGCGAACGGAGGGCGCGGAGAAGGTCGCGCGTGTCCTCCGAATAGTCGCCGCAGAGAAGGTGCACATCTTGTGCGGAAAAGGCGGCAAGGAGGATCGCACGGTTCAAAATGCTCTTGGAAGCGGGTACCGAGACCTCTATGGTCTCCAAGGCGAGCGGTCGTACACGATAATGTTCCATACAAAAAGTATACTTGATTTCCCGAGCGATGTCAAGAAAATCCGTGCAGGCGGTTTGGCGATGAATTACACAGTGATCAGAAAAAAACGGAAAATGCTTACGCTCAAGCTCGATGAGGCGGGGAACGCCGTCGTCCTCGCGCCCCTGAATGTGAGCGCGAAGCGCATCGAGGAGTTCGTTTCGGAGCACCTTTCATGGATCCAAAAGAAACAGGCGGAATACGCCGCGCTTCCGCGGTTTTGCGACGGCGATACGATCGAGCTCTGCGGAAAAATGCTGACGATCTGCAGCGGAACGCGCGCAAAAGTTGAGAAGAACTTGCTCATTCTCCCCGAAGAGGGGCGGAGTAAGGCGCTCATCGGGCTATTGAAGCGCATCACACGGGCGCGGATGGCAGAATTTCTTCTTGAACTTTGCCGAAGCTATGGATTTTCCTATGAGAAGATGCGGGTGACGGCAGCACGCGGAAGATGGGGCTCCTGCAGTGCGAAGGGGACGATCTCCTTTTCCTTCCGCACGGCATTCCTTCCCGATGCGCTCGCCCGCTATCTTGCCGTGCACGAACTCTGCCACACCCGCCATCTTGATCACAGCGCCGCATTCTGGGATGAGGTGGGAAGCATCCTGCCCGATTGGAAAATTCGGCGGCATGCCCTCAAACAATATCTCTGGGCGATGCGCTGTCTCTGAGTATTTCTACTTTTACAAAGTACTATGCGTGACATAATTAGGTGTTAAATGCAAGTTTTCGTGCATTTTCTCGGGTATTTTCGGATTTTTTTTGAGAAAGCGGGTTTACAAACGCGGAGGAATGTAGTATAATGCAAAACAGGCATCGTTGTAGCATTTCCATAGACGCCGAGGAGGAGGGCGCACGCAGTTCGTTCCTCTATGAAGGCGAGTTTGAACATGCGGGCGATGCGGCAATCGTTCGGTATACGGCTGAAGGCGACCGCGCACTCCTCGTGTTTTACAGCGAAAGTTTGGAGATGCGGCGCGAAGGCATAGGGCTCTCTGCCCGATTTTCTGCGGGCGAGCGGGGCGTTTTCCGCGCCGACTACGCGGGATGTGCGCTTTCTCTTCCCTTCGAATGCACGGCCTGCACGCTTCGGCCTTTTGAAAATACCTTTTCCTGCGATCTTATTTATCGGTTATTTTTCCCGGATCATGCGGTTTCCCGCAAATTGCACATCTTTATCGTCATTTCGGAGGAAGTATGCAAATAAAATATCTTGGGCACTCTTGCTTTTTGCTTACGACAAGGGCCGGGACGCGCGCGCTCACCGATCCTTTCGGCGAGATCGGCTATCCCATGCCCAAAGTCTGTGCGGATCTTGTCACGGTGAGCCACAATCACTATGATCACTGCAACACCGCTGCCGTCGGGGGGAAGCCTGCTGTCTACTCTGCAATTCGCAGTGAGATGGGGAATTCCGATCTCAAGATCGAGGCCTTCCCTTGTTTTCACGACGACGCACAGGGCGCCCTGCGCGGGAAGAACCTGATGTTTTCCTTCACCGCGGACGGCGTACGCGTCGTGCACCTCGGCGACCTTGGCGAACCCATATGCGGCCGCATTTTGGATTTCTTGCGCGGCGCGGACGTGCTGCTTCTCCCCGTCGGCGGGAGGTATACGTTAGGCGCCGCCGAGGCCGCTGCGTATGTAGAGGCGCTTATGCCGCCCTACGTCGTGCCCATGCACTATAAGACGCCCGATCTCAACATCGGGATCGCGGGGATCGAGGGATTTTTGCGGAAATTCGAGGGGAAGAGCGGCTTTTCGGTCAAAAAGATGCCTACGCTCGAAGTTGTGCCGCGGCGAAGCGGTGCGTGTGAAGTCGTAATTTTGGAGAGGTCAATATGAAAATAAAGAATGCCGAAGAATGGAGAGAAAAATTTCACAAGTATTTTGAGACGATGCCGCTTTCCACGCTGCGGATCCTTGGGAGAAAATACGGCGCCGCGCAGGCTTGTTCGACGCACAAGGAAGAGCTCATCGGCTCGATCTGCGATATTTTGTTGGGGGAAGTCGATCCCGTGCCGCGCTCCAAGCGCGGAGCTCCCGCGAAGATGACCTATGTCGATCCCTCGGTGATCGCCCAGATCGATCGGATGTGTACGGAGATGCGAGGCCCCGAGCGGTTCTTCGAAGTCGCGTCGCCCGAGCCTTCCCAAAGGGCGGATAGCTACGATTGCAGCGTGAATACGGGTATCCTCGAGATCACTGCGGCGGGGTACGGCTTCGTGCGGGCACATAACTGCCAGCCCTCGGCCGACGGCGACGTCTTCATCCCCGCGCCCATGATCCACGCCATGAAGCTGAGACAGGGGGACTACATCGCCTGTACCGTAAAACCCCGCCAAAAGAGCGATTCTCCCGCCATCGGGGAGCTTCTTTCGGTCAACGGCGCGATGATCGGCCAATACGAAAACCGCCCCAACTTCGATGCCCTTACGGCGCAGTATGCAAGGGAGAAGATCGCATTTTCCGAGAACGAGAGCGACCTTTCCTTGCGCGTCCTCGATCTCTTTGCCCCGATCGGAAAGGGGCAGCGCGCCCTCATCATCGCCCCGCCCAAAGCGGGTAAGACGACGCTTCTCAAGTCTATCGCCTCGTCGATCGCAAAGAATCACCGCGAGATCACCCTCATCGTGCTGCTCATCGACGAGCGCCCCGAAGAGGTGACCGATTTTCGCATGAGCGTATCTGAGGCGAACGTCGTCTATTCGACCTTCGATGAAGGCCCCGAACATCACATCCGCGCCGCCGAGCTCACCCTCGACCACGCCAAGCGCATCGCGGAGCGGGGGAAGGACGTCGTCATCCTGCTCGATTCGCTCACCAAGCTCACGCGGGCATACAACAACACCGTCGCAAGCACGGGGAAGACCCTTACGGGCGGTTTGGATGCGGCGGCCTTTGCCGAACCCAAGCGCTTTTTCGGAGCCGCACGCAATACGGTGGAGGCGGGCAGCCTCACCATCCTCGCGACCGCGCTCGTCGAGACGGGCAGCCGCATGGACGACGTCATCTACGAAGAATTCAAGGGGACGGGCAATTCGGATATCTTCCTCTCAAGGGAACTCGCCGAAAAGCGGATCTTCCCCGCGATCGATATCCGAAGGTCGGGTACACGCAAAGAGGAGCTGCTTCTCACGGAAGAGGAGCTTTCCGCCGTCTACAAGATGCGCGAGCGCGGCCTCACCGAGAACATGGCGGGCCTTCTCGATATGCTCCGCCGCACGCCGGATAACGCAAACTTTGTTTCGCGCCTGCCCGAATGGCTGCGCGTCTACAAAAATATTTAATATAGTAAGAAACACAAGGGGGAAGAAGATTATGGTCATCGGGATCGATCTCGGCGGCATGTCGGCAAAGGCGGCGTGCCTCATGGACGGCTCTCTCATCGGGAAGTGCGATGTCGTCACTTCCGCAACAAATTCGCCCGAAGAAACGGCAAGATCGCTCGCACTGCTTGCAGAACGTGCGGCCGAAAATTCGCGCGTCGATTTTTCGGAGATCGAAGCAATCGGGATCGGTTCGCCCGGCGTCGTCGACAGTGAGAACGGCACGGTCGTGCTCTGGTCGAATTATCATTGGCAGAATGTCGAACTTGCCGAGCTCGTCGGAAGGGCAACGGGCAAGCGCGTCTTCGTCACGAACGACGCCAATGCCGCGGCGCTCGGCGAAGCGCGGTACGGCGCGGGCATGCGCTATCGCGACAGCATCCTCATCACGCTCGGAACGGGCGTAGGCGGGGGGATCGTGCTCGGCGGAAAGCTCTTCGAGGGCTACAAGAGCGCGGGTGCCGAGATCGGGCACATGGTCATCCGTGCGGGGGGCGAGCTCTGCACGTGCGGAAGACGCGGCTGTTTCGAGCGGTATGCCTCGGCGACGGCGCTCATCCGTATGACGGGGGAAGCCCTTGCGGCACATCCCGAGAGCCGTATCCGCGAATTTTTGAAGCCCAACGGCGAGGTGAGCGGCAAGACCGCCTTCCTTGCCGCCCGTGCGGGAGATGCGGCGGCGCAGGAGGTCGTCGATGCCTACATCGGCTATCTCGCCGAGGGCATCGCCAATCTCGCCAATGTGATCCGTCCGCAGGCGGTCATGCTCGGCGGCGGCGTCTCCCATGAGGGGGAAGCCCTGCTCGCCCCGCTTCGCGAACGCGTCCGTCCGCTGCTCTATGCTTCGCCCGAATATGCGCCCTTCAAGATCCTCTGCGCGACGCTCGGCAACGAAGCGGGGCTCTACGGCGCCGCGGAATACGCGCTGAATCGCCTTTCCTGATCCGTCAAACCATAGAAAACGTCCCCGACTTTGCGTCGGGGACGTTTTTCGCGATCTTTATTTTCTCTCTTTCGTGAGGACGAAGTAGCAAGCTCCGAAGATGACGATCCCGAACAAGAAAGCTGCGGGGATCAAAACGAAAGATACGAGCCGCTCGGGGTCGGTGAAGATCTTGATATCCACAGAGAGGACGGCGATCAGCACGGCGATGAGACACAGCGCGTAGACGACGATGGCGTTGAAGAGCGATCGGCCCGTCTTGCGGAGGGAATGGGCGCCGTAGTGGTTGGCATAGGCAAGGCCCGTCACGAGGAGCAGGATGATCCCGGCTCCGAGGATGACATAGGGGTAGAAGGCGGGGACGGAGTAGGCGCCGCCGAGTGCGAAGAGGAGGGCCGCTTCCGCAAGGCAGAAGACGAACACGACGATCGCGCTCATGAACAGGGCTTTCCCGCGGTGGACGTTGTTCTCCATCTCGACTTCTTCCCGTTCGAAGGCACTGCTGCCCGTCGTCGCGATGCGGATATTATCCCGTGCGGCACGGCCTTCGAGGTCGCCGAAGTCCAACCCGTCGACCGATCTTGCGCGGGCGGGGCGGGGAGCTTCCTCATAGGAAGTGTTTGCATAGATCCCCTGCACGACGGTGCGATAATCGCGCTCTTCGGCGGGGGCGGGAGCCTCGGGCATAGGCGTCGGGGCGGGCACGTAGGCCGTGCGGGCTTCCTCGGTCGGGGGTGTACTGACGAGGCGCAGATAGTTTTGGTTGAGAAGTTCCTGCTCACGCCTGCGGAAGAAGGCCTGCTGTTCGGAGATGATCTGCCGCCGCTGTTCTTCGAGGGCGTTTGCGTGTTCTCTGCGTTCGCGGTCGATGAGTTCGTCCCGCTCTCTCAGCTGTTGTGCGAAGCGGTAACGCTCCTCCGAGAGGGCACGTTCTTGACGGTCGAGCTCCTGTTCGCGGAGGCCGAGCGTCTCGGCACGGGTATCGAGCTCTTCGCCGCGCGCGGCGAGCGCCTCTTCGCGCTCCTTGAAATGTGCGCCTTCCTGCCGTTCGCGGTCGGCTTCGCGGGCCGCAAGTTCGAGCTCGAGGGTCTGTTTGCGGGTAAGCTCTTCGTCGTCGAGGACGCGCCGCCGCTCGGATTCCTCGGCATCGAGTTCTTCACGGCGCTTGGCGGTCTCCTCGTCGAGGGCCTGACGGCGGAGCTTTTCTTCCTCCTCGAGGGCCTGCATACGCTGCTGTTCGGTCTCCTCGAAGCGGCGGATGCGCTCGGCCAGATCGGCTTCCTGCGCCGCACGGTTGGCTTCGCTGACGGCCGTCTCGCGGGAGAGGGAGAGCATCTGTTCGGACTTTAACGCCTCGAGTTTTGCGCGCTCTGCGGCGATCGCGGCTTCCCGTTCGCTGAGTTCGCGTTCCCGCCAGAGGCGTTCGGTCATGAAGGCCTCGTTGCGCGCACGGACTTCCTCTTCGAATTGTGCCCGTTCGGCGGCAAAGGATTCTTTATTGGCGGAGAGAAGGGCTTCGTCGGCCGCAAGTCGGCTCGCCTGTGCCTCGATCTCTTCCTGTTTTTGCCCGATCTCCTCGTGAAGGGCCTCGATCTCGCTCTCCTGCGCGCGGAGCTGTTCACCGAGGCTTTCGATCTCGGTCTCCTTTTCGGAGAGGGCATCTTCATCCGCGGAGAGCTCCTCGGCACGGCTCTGCGCCGCGGCGAGTTCCTCTTGCATCCGTGTGAGTTCTTCCCGTTCGGCGGCGAGCTGCTTCTCGCGCTCTGCGAGTTCGTTTTCCCGCCAAGCGCGGTCGCGCTCGTAGGCCTCGTTCTTTTCCCGCTGCTCTTCCTCGAAGCGGGTACGCTCCTCTTCGAGCGCCGCTTTCTCGGCGGAGAGGGAATTGCGGTCCTCCTCGAGTTCGGCGGTCCTGCGGCTGAATTCCTCATCGATCTCGGCACGGTCGGCAGAGTCGTCGAAGATGGGCTCGTAGTCGAGCTCCTCGCCTTCGCCCTCGCGGAAGGGGACGCGGGACGTCGAACTGCGCAAGACGCGCATGTTGACGGCGGTGGGGGCGGGGTTGTTGAAATCGAACGCCTTATCCGAGATCAAAGAATCGATGACCGTGCGGGAATATTCCCATTCCGATTGGTTCTGTTCGGAGATGGCTTTCCCTTCCTCGGTGAGGGAGAAATACTTTCTTCTCCCGCCGCCGACGGAGCCGCCCCAATAGGATGTGACGTAGCCTTCCTTTTCCAACCGTTTCAATGCGCTGTACAAAGAGGGCTGCTTCAGAGAATATTGCCCGTGGCTCTTGCGCTCGATCTCGGCGATGATCTCATAGCCGTATCGGTCGCCGTCGTAGAGCGAGCGGAGAATGATCGTATTGATGTGCCCGCGGATGAGATCCGAGGAAATGGACTTTTCGTCCTTTTCTTCTTTTACCTCGGTTTCGGCATCCTCGGATGCATTCATTTTCTCATCGTCCATAGATATTCCTCCTTGGTTTTCTCTATTATACTATATACGGAAAGATTTGTCAATAGCTGAAGTATTATGTGTGACATAATTTTCGCAAATATTTTCTGTTTTTTTGCATGTTTTTCCGAAATTCGGCATATGGGAGTGTGATGGGACTCTTTCGCGGCGTATTTTTCATCTTGGGGGGAGCGATCGGGGCGGGATTCATCTCGGGTGCCGAGCTCGTCCGCTTCTTTCATACAAAGTACTTTCTTTTGAGCCTTTTTTCCGCTTCTGCGCTCTTCGGGCTTCTCGTGTGGCGCTTTCTTGTTCTCGGGAAGAAATACGGGGGCTTTGCGGGGACGATGCAGGCGCTCTTCGGCCGTGCGGAAAAGTGGGTGCGGGCGGCGCTTTCGCTCTGCTCCTTCGTGCCGTGCGCGGGGATGCTTGCGGGGCTCGATGCGCTTGCCCCGCGCTTTTCGCCCCTTCTCTCGCTCGCGGGGCTGCTTCTGTGTGCCGCCGTGGCCGTCCGCGGGACGAAGGGCATTTCCTATCTCAACACGCTGCTCGTACCCGCGCTCCTGTGCTTTGTCTTCGGAGCGAGAGGCGGGGCGCCCGCGCTTCCGCTCGCGGCAAGGGGAGGGGGCTTCGGCGGGATCGTCTATGCCGGGATGAACGTCCTCCTGCTCGCGCCCGTCCTAATGGATGCGGGAGAGGAGATGAAATACCCGCTCTTCTCGGCGCTCCTCTCCGCGGCCGCGATGGGGCTTGCGGCCTTCGTGATCCTGCGCCGCATCTTTGCGGAGGGAACGAACGCCTTCACCGCGGAGATGCCCTTCCTCTATGCGATGCGCACCTCCAGGCTCTTTCCGTTTGCCGTGGCGCTCGCGATCCTGACTTCTCTCGCTTCCTCGCTCTATCCGCTGTTTACGCTCGCGGATGCGCTTTTCGGCGGAAAAATCGCCGCGAAGGGCGTCGTGCTCTTCGCGGCTTTCCTGCTCTCGCGGATGGGATTTGCGGGGATCGTGCGTATTCTGTATCCCTTGGAAGGGTTTTTGGGGTTGATGTTTTCAGCGGTCTGTATTCTTTACGATCGCCTTTTCGAGCAGCGCCACAAGGAAATACATCCCCGCCGCGAGCAGGCACAGAATGCAGGTGGAACTCATCACGAGGTCGAGCTTGAAGACCTGCCCGCCATAGACGATGAGATAGCCGAGCCCCGCCCGCGAGACGATGTATTCGCCCATGATCGATCCGATCCACGCCATGCCGACGGCGACCTTCAGCATGGAGATGAAGGAAGCGAGCGAGGAGGGGATCACGAGCTTGCGCAGGATCTGCCACTTCGTCGCCCCCATCGAGCGCAGGAGCAGGATCTTATTCTTATCTGTCGCGATGAAGGCGGATAACATGTGCAAGATACACACGATGATGCCGACGAGCACCGTCATGAAGACGATCGCCGTGCTTCCCGTGCCGAACCAGATGATGATGAGCGGCCCGAGCGCGATCTTGGGCAGTGCATTCAGGACGACGATATAGGGTTCGAGGACTTCGCGTAGGAGATCGCTCCACCAGAGCGCGAGCGCGATCCCGCAGCCGAGCACGACGGCGACGACAAAGCCCACGAGCGTCTCCGCGAGCGTGATGCCGATGTGGTAGAAGAGGGAGCCGTCGCGGTAGAGCGAGGCGATCGTATTGCCGATGCGCGAGGGCGAACTCGTGAGGAAAGGATCGGCCCAGCCGAGGCGGGTCACGAGCTCCCAGACGCCGAGAAGCAAGGCAAGGAGCCCGATCCGCAGCGCCCAGACGAGGATCGTGCGCTGCCGCCGCCGTTTGAGAAAGACCATATGCTCATTTGAGCACGTAAGAAGTTTCTTTTTCATTCGTTGAGTTCCCTCCATAGTACTTCGAACCAACCCGAAAAATTGGGCTGTTCCCGCCGTTTCAAGGGGGTATCGACGTCGAAATTCAACGTGTGCGTGTGCGCTACGCGCGCAGGACGGCGGGTGAGGACGAGGACGCGGTCGGCAAGCGAGATCGCCTCGGAGATGTCGTGCGTGATGAGGAGCGCCGTCTTCTTCTCCGAACGGATGATCTCCGAAACATCCTCGGTGACGTTCAGCCGCGTCTGATAGTCGAGCGCGGAGAAGGGTTCATCGAGGAGCAGGATATCGGGATCGGTCGCGAGCGTACGGATGAGCGCCGCCCGCTGGCGCATCCCGCCCGAGAGCTGCCCGGGGTAACTCTCGAGGAAGTCGCCGAGCCCGTATTTCACGGCGAGCTGCCTTGCCCGCATGCGGTGCTCGGGGGCAGTCTGCCGCTTGATCTCGAGGGGAAGCGAGATGTTTTTCTCGATGGTCCGCCATGGGAAGAGCTCGTCGCGCTGGAGCATGTAGCCGAAGCTGCCATGGCTCACGACGGTCCCCGAAGAGGGCTTCATGAGCCCCGCCGCGAGGGAGAGCAGGGTCGTCTTTCCGCAGCCCGAAGGCCCGATGATGGCGACGAACTCTCCCGCGTCGACCGAAAAGGAGAGGTCTTTGGCCGCGACCGTCTCTCCGCGGGCGGTATGATAGATGTATGTCACGTCGGAAAATCGCAGAATTTCCTTTTTCATAGGCGTTTCCTCTGTAGGGGGCGAAGTTATGCCTTCACTGCCTCGTATGCCTTCCTCGCATAGCCGTTATCGACGAAAAATCCGAAGTCCACGCGGGAGGGGAGCTGCCCCGCCGCATCCATGATATCCTGCAGCCGTGTGAAGCTCGCCTCGGTCATCGCCATGTCCGTGACCCACGCATCGATATCGCGGTAGTTCTTCACGCTCGTCGCGAGCGACGCTTCGCTCGTATCCGCAAAATATCCTATAAGCAGCCGTGCGCATTCCTCGGGAGACTTCGTTTGGGCAAAGTTCACGCCCTTGATCATGGCACGGAGGAAGCCTTCCACCACGTCTTTATGGCCGTCGATCCACGATTTTTTGGCGATGTAGCTCGTGTAGGGGACTTCGCCGCTCGCATCGCCCACGGCGGCGACGATGTAGCCCTTGCCCTGCGCCTCGATCGCGGATGCGGTGGGTTCGAAGACCGTGCAGTAATCCGCGGTGCCCTCGAGGAAGGCCGCCGTCATGTTGTTGAATTCGACGTCGAAGTTGAGCTTATAGTTTTCGACCTCCTTCTCCTTGAGGATATATTCGAAGGTCATCGCGGGGACGCCGCCCCGCCTGCCCGCGAGGATCTCCTTGCCCGCGAGGTCCGACCAATCGAAGGTCGCGCGCTCGTCGTCGCGGGAGAGCAGGAAGGAGCCGTCGCGATGGGTGAGTTGGCCGAAGACGATGGGCACGTCGCTCGTCCCGCCCGAGGCGACGTAGAAGGCGGCTTCGGGGCCGCAGAAGCCGATATCCGCGCTATTCGAGAGTACGGCCGCCATGACTTTATCCGCGCCGCCGCCGTTCGTGAGGCGGATCTTGATGCCTTCTTCCTCGAAATATCCGAGGGAATCGGCAAGATACATCGGCGCATAGAACACCGAGTGGGTGACTTCGTTGATGCGAAGGGTCGTGAGCCCGTCGCTCGGTTCTCCGCAGGCGGAGAGGGGAAGGAGGGCAAAGAGCGCCGCTCCCAAAGTGGTTAGTAGTTTTTTCATAGTCCACTCCGTAAAAATTGGAATAATATATTCTATGTCACGGGCGGAATTATTGACAACGCCGAAAAAAGGGAGTATAATATATCGGTATTACAATTGGGTAGTTTGTTATGAAAGAAATGAAAACAACCTATGATCCGAAGAGCTTTGAGGATGCGATCTACGCGCGTTGGCTCAAAAAAGGCGCCTTCCGTGCCAAGATCGATCCGCAGAAAGTGCCGTTTACCGTCATGATGCCGCCACCCAACATCACGGGGCAGCTCCACATGGGGCACGCGATGGACGAGACGATGCAGGATATCATCGTCCGCTTCAAGCGCATGCAGGGTTATTCCGTCCTCTGGCAGCCCGGGACCGACCACGCCTCTCTCGCGACAGAGCATAAGATCGTCGAGAAGCTCCGCGAGGAGGGGACGACGAAGGAAGAACTCGGCCGCGAGGAATTCTTGCGCCGCGCGTACGCATGGAAGGAGCAATACGGCGGGAGGATCGTCGAACAACTCAAGAAGCTCGGCTGTTCATGCGATTGGGACAGGCTTGCCTTCACGATGGACGAGCGCTGTTCCCGTGCCGTCCGCGAGGCCTTCTTCCGCCTCTATGATAAGGGCCTCATCTACCGCGGTAGCCGCATCATCAACTGGTGTCCCGATTGCAAGACGGCGCTCTCCGATGAGGAGGTCGCCTACAGCGAGGATGCGGGCAGTTTTTGGTATTTCAATTATCCCGTCGAAGGCTCGGAAGAGGTCATCACGATCGCGACGACCCGCCCCGAGACCATGCTCGGCGATACGGCCGTGGCCGTCCATCCCGACGACGCACGCTACAAGCATCTCATCGGCAAGACGCTCATCCTGCCCATCGTCGGGCGGAAGATCCCCGTCGTCGCAGATGAATATGTCGATCCGGAATTCGGAACGGGCGCCGTGAAGATCACGCCCGCCCACGACCCCAACGACTTCGAAGTGGGGCTTCGGCATTCCCTTCCCATGATCCGCGTCCTCGGCGACGACGGCAAAGTCAATGCGGAAGGCGGAAAATATGCGGGATTCGACCGCTATGAGGCGAGAAAGCGCATCGTGGCGGAGATGGAGGAGCTCGGGTTGCTCGTCAAGATCGAAGCGCATACGCATAACGTCGGGCATTGCCACCGCTGCAATTCCACGATCGAGCCCATCGTCTCCAAACAGTGGTTCGTGAAGATGGCGCCGCTCGCCAAGCCCGCGATCGATGCGGTCATGAAGAACAAGACCAAGTTCACGCCCGACCGCTTCGCCAAGATCTATTATAATTGGTTGGAAAATATCCGCGATTGGTGCATCTCCCGACAGCTGTGGTGGGGGCACCGCATCCCCGTGTGGTATTGCGAAGATTGCGGCGCCGAGATCTGCTCCCGCGAGGATCCCGCCGTCTGCCCCAAGTGCGGAAGCGCCCATCTCAAGCAGGATGAAGATTGCCTCGATACGTGGTTCTCTTCGGCGCTCTGGCCCTTCTCGACGCTCGGTTGGCCCGAGGAGACTCCCGAATACAAGTATTTCTACCCGACCGACGTCCTCGTCACGGGCTACGATATCATTCCCTTCTGGGTGATGCGCATGATGTTCTCGGGGCTTCGCTATACGGGCAAAGTTCCCTTCCGCGATGTGCTCATCCACGGCCTCGTGCGCGACGAAAAGGGGAGGAAGATGTCCAAGACGCTCGGAAACGGCGTCGATCCCCTCGAAGTCATCGAAAAATACGGCGCCGATTCGCTGCGGCTCTCCCTCGTGACGGGCGTCGCGCCCGGCAACGATACCCGCTATACCGAGACCAAAGTCGAGTCTTCGCGCAACTTCATCAACAAGATCTGGAACGCGGCGCGTTTCGTGCTCATGAACGCCAAGGATGTGCAGGTCCCCGCCGATCTTACGGGCATCAAGCTCACGCCCGCCGACCGTTGGATCATCTCCCGTCTCATGGCGACCGTCCGCGAGGTCACGATCTCGCTGCAAAAATACGATCTCGGCATCGCGGCCGATAAACTCACCGCGTTCGTGTGGGACGATTTCTGCGATTGGTACATCGAGCTCTCCAAACCCGCGCTCTACGGGGGGGATCCCGAGCGCAAGCGCGCCGCCCTCGGCGTACTCATGTATGTGCTCAAGGAGACGCTCAAGCTCCTGCATCCCTTCGCGCCCTTCGTCACCGAGGAGATCTACGGCTATCTCCCGGGCACGGAAGGGGAGATCATCAACGCCCGCTATCCGCGCTACAACTCCAAGTTTGCCTATCGCGAAGAGGCCAAGGCCTTCGAAGGCGTCATCGGGCTCATCAAGGCAGTGCGTGCGATGAAGGTCTCCGTGAACTGCCCGCCCGCGAAGAAAGTGCATCTCTACCTCGTCACCGACGCCCGCAGGCTGATCTCCGTCAACAAGAACTCCATTCTCCGCCTTGCGGGAGCGAGCGAGATCGACTTCGTCGAGCGCGGCGCCGCGGCGGGGGAGAAGACCGTCTCGCAGGTCACCGAGATCGCGCACATCTTCATTCCGCTCGGGGAACTCGTGAACATCGAAGAGGAGCGTGCCCGCCTCACCAAGGAACTCGACCGTGTCATCGGCGAGATCGCCCGTGCCGACGGCAAACTCTCCAACAAGAATTTCACGACCAAAGCGCCCAAGAAGCTCGTCGACGACGAATATGCCAAGCGGGACAAGTATCTCGAAATGAAAAAGAAGATCGAACAGCAGCTCGAATCGCTGTAAACGTGGGCGGCAGGGGACTGCCGCCTTCGCTATACCGAATTTTGCGAGAAAATCATGCTGCGGCGTTGACTTTTCTCGCGTGGTTTGCTAATATTGAAATAGGAGGGGAACGCATGGATGAATTGATCGTTCGCGATGAGGAATCGCTCAAACAGCTCCTCGTGCGGGTGCGTGCCGCGCAGGCCAAATTTGCGACGTACACGCAGGAAGAGGTCGATAAGATCTTTTATGCGGCGGCGCTCGCCGCCAACAAGGCGAGGATCCCGCTCGCCAAGCTCGCCGTCGAGGAGACGGGGATGGGCGTCGTCGAGGATAAGGTCATCAAGAACCATTATGCCTCGGAATACATCTACAACGCCTATAAGAATACCCGCACATGCGG
The DNA here is from genome assembly GCA_947595585.1 of uncultured Clostridia bacterium. GTDB lineage: Bacteria > Bacillota > Clostridia > Christensenellales > Borkfalkiaceae > Gallimonas. Next base: position 28,182 of record CANQET010000011.1, on the reverse strand, counting down.
CGTGATCGAACACGACGCCGCGGCGGGGTATACGCGCATCGCCGAACCCATCGGGGTGCTTGCCGCCATCATCCCCACGACGAACCCGACTTCCACCGCCATTTTCAAATGTCTTCTCGCGCTCAAGACGCGCAACGGGCTCATCATCTCCCCGCATCCGCGTGCCAAGCGCTCTACGATCGAGGCGGCGCGGATCGTCGCAGAGGCCGCGGTCAAGGCGGGAGCGCCCGAGGGCATCATAGGGTGGATCGATATGCCCACCGTACCGCTCTCGGGGATGATCATGCGGGAAGCCGATATGATCCTCGCGACGGGCGGCCCCGGCATGGTGAAGGCGGCGTATTCCTCGGGAAAACCCGCTCTCGGCGTGGGGGCAGGCAATACGCCCGCCGTCATCGACAGCAGTGCGGATCTCCGCCTCGCCGTATCTTCCATCCTGCATTCCAAGACCTTCGATAACGGCATGATCTGTGCCTCGGAGCAATCCGTCATCGTGCTCTCGGATATCTATGAGGCCTTCAAAGCCGAGCTTACCTTGCGCGGCGGCTACATCCTCACGCCCGAAGAGACCGAAAAAGTGCGCAAGACGATCATCATCAACGGCGCCCTCAACGCACGCATCGTGGGGCAGACGGCCGAGACCATCGCAAAACTCTCGGGCTTCGAGGCGCCCAAGGGCACGCGCGTGCTCATCGGCGAAGTCGAATCCGTCGAACTCTCCGAGGAATTTGCCCATGAGAAGCTCTCTCCCGTACTCGCGATGTATCGCGCGGAGACCTTCGAGGAGGCCGTCTCCAAGGCCGACCGCCTCATCCGCGACGGGGGGCTCGGGCACACTTCCTCGCTCTATATCGATACGGCGACGGGGGCGGAAAAGATCGAATATTTCCGCAAGATCATGAAGACCTGCCGTATCGTCATCAACACGCCTTCCTCGCACGGCGGGATCGGCGATCTCTACAACTTCAAATTCCCGCCGTCGCTGACTCTTGGCTGCGGCAGTTGGGGCGGCAATTCGGTCTCGGAGAACGTCGGCGTCAAACATCTCATCAATATCAAGACGATCGCAGAGAGGAGAGAAAACATGCTTTGGTTCAGAACCCCCGAAAAAGTTTACTTCAAGCGCGGCTGCCTCGGCGCGGCCCTGCGGGAGCTCGGCGAGGTCTATAAGGCAAAACGCGCATTCATTGTGACCGACCGCTTCCTCTTTGGCAGCGGGTTTACGAAATGCATCACGGATAGCCTCAACGAGCAGGGGATCGTCTATGAGATCTACCCCGACGTCGCTCCCGATCCCACGCTCGCCTGTGCCAACGAGGGCGTGGAGCGCATGCGGGACTTCTCTCCCGACGTCATCCTCGCGATCGGCGGCGGTTCGCCCATGGACGCCGCCAAGATCATGTGGGTGCTCTACGAACATCCCGAAGTCCGGTTCGAAGATATGGCGATGCGCTTCTCGGATATCCGCAAACGCATCTATTCCTTCCCGCACATGGGGGAGAAGGCGCGCTTCGTCGCCATTCCCACGACGGCGGGTACGGGCAGCGAGGTGACGCCTTTCGCCGTCATCACCGATGAAAAAACGGGTACAAAGTACCCGCTTGCCGATTACGAGCTCCTGCCCGATATCGCGATCGTCGATGCCGATCTCATGATGGATATCCCCAAGGGGCTCACCGCGGCCTCCGGGATCGACGCCGTCTCCCATGCCTTGGAGGCGATCGCCTCCGTCATGGCGACGGATTTCACGAACGGCATCGCAAAGGAGGCGCTTTCCCTGCTCTTCACCTATCTTCCCCGTGCCTACGAAAGGGGCGGAGCGGATGCCGAAGCGCGGGAAAAGGTCGCAAATGCGGCGACGATGGCGGGTATGGCGTTTGCCAACGCCTTCCTCGGCGTCTGCCATTCGATGGCGCATAAGCTCGGCTCGTATTTCCACATCGCCCACGGCGTCGCGAATTCCCTCATGCTCGAAGAGGTCATCCGCTTCAACAGCAGCGAGGCGCCGACCAAGATGGGGACGTTCCCGCAGTACGCCTATCCGCAGGGCAGGGCGCGCTATGCGGATGCCGCCCGCTATCTCGGCCTCAAGGGGGAGAGCGAGGAGGCGCTCGTCGAAGCGCTCATCGCAAAGCTCAAAGAGCTCCAACGCGCGCTCGGACTTCCCGAGACCATCCGCGAGGCGCTCGGGGAGAAGTTCACGGAAGAAGAGTTCCTCGCCCGTCTCGATCGGATGTGCGAAGACGCCTTCGACGACCAGTGCACGGGCGCCAATCCCCGCTATCCGCTCATCGCCGAGATCAAGGAGATGTACCTTGCCGCCTACTACGGAAAGAAGGCGTAAAGAGGGGATAATTGCGATTTTACAAAGTACTATGCGTGACATAATACAAAAATATACACAAAAAAATACCGCCAAAAGGGTGTGTTCCATAGGGAATCAAGAAAAATGTTAATTTAATATCGGGATACACCTTTGGGAGAGCCAAACAAAGAAGTCAAGAATTTTGCTCTCGACTTCTTTGTTATAGTTTGATATTTAAGTCTTATTTGTTGCCCTTTGCTCTGTTATGTGTTGCACACAGCATGGTGCAGTTGCTGATATCAGTTGCCCCGCCATTACTCCAAGCGGTAACATGATCTGCGTCCATTTCTTTTAGTTTGTAAATACGACGTTTGTTGTTGTCGTTTCCGAGCGCACAAAGCGGGCAGTTGGATATGTCTTTTTTCTTTGCTTCCTCCGTCTGTCGCTCGTAAACGACCTGCTTTGTACGGTCATCAAAAATGCGTATTTCAAGAAGTTTTGTATCGATGCATCCGCCTAAAATAAATTCGAAAATACCCGTACGCCTTTTTACCGCAGTGTCAGCATAAAGCTCATGAACTTTTTTTGAAATTTCAATAGGATCATATGGGGTGTTGTGATAGGTTTCAAATAGTCGTCCCCATTCAAGTCCGCGCATTTCGCTTTCAACATCTATAAACGTGTTGGATACCCAGTCTATAACACTTGTAAAATAAGTTTTCAGCTCTGTGATATGCGTGTCAGACCTATGCTTGCTCATATATGCATCAACAGCATTATTATCATTGCTATGAACAACCCATTCTAATGCGGTGCGCAGATAGTCTTGGCGGTTAACTTTACCTTTTATATATGCACTCCATTTTTGAATATTAGCATTTTGACTATTGCTAAATTCCTCTTTGGCCTTTGTTACAAATGGTCCGGAATAAACCGCATTGGACTCTTCTTGATGATTAAGTGGAATACCTGCAATGTTGATGGTCTTAAACCACGATTTTATTTCACTTTCTTCACCTTCACAAATATAAATGGTTAAAGCGGTTTCTCTTATTTTCTTTTTTAGATCATCTGGCAAAGAAGTAAAATAATGTGGCGTATCGTTTTCATCAAACAAAGGAAATTTTCCGGTAAGAAATCGTCCTAAACTGGTAATTCTTTGTTGTCCATCTAATACCTCATATCTTGTTTCAGACACCTTATTAAAGTATAGCAATCCTAATGGCAAATCATTCAACACAGATTGGATTACAGCCTCTTCCATTTTTGCTTCGGCATATAAATAATTTCGCTGATATTCTGGTTGAATAACCAGTTTACCGGACCAACCAAATAATCCTTTACCTTCCAATTCGCTATAAACAAAGCCTTTGCAGATTTCGTCAATAGTTATATCAATTAAAAGTGTTGTTTTCATTTAGCTTCTCCTTTTTCAAAATCTTCTGGGTGCTGATTTATCCATGATTGGGTATACTTAATTAGAATGCGTGAAAAGGGAATTTTTGCAATTCCATCATTTGTATACAGGCATAGCATTTTCATCCCTTTTGTATAATGTCCTCGACCACCCTGACTTCTATATACCGACAAAAAATCTTCCGGCATATTTTTTATTCCTACTTGGATATTTTCGTCTTCACGCTCATAGCCGAGAATCTCAAATTGCTCAGGACAATACTGCTCCATAAACGATTTAGGAACACCCATAATTCCAGAGTAATTTTTAGGAATTGCATCTGTATAAGGAACATCAATAGCATCAAATGTTACATATTTCTCATAGCCATTATTACGCATTTCTTGATGTTTACTAAATCGTCTGTTGTCGCTCATTGTCATAAGTTCCAATGGTTTATGCCTTCTGCCATGTTCTAAATTTGTAACCCAAATAACCCCAGAAACTCTAATCATTCCTTCTTTATGATCACCGGCTGTTGCATAATCTGTATAGTATTTATTTATAAAATGCCCAGCCATTCCCTTAAAACCTTTACCAAGCCAAATCTTATTACTTCTTATCAGTGGAAATATTTCTTTATATGTAATAGAGTTTAGGTTTCCAATTATAAGAAATTTTTTATTTGCCTCAGTAAGCCAAGGTACAAATTCCGCAAAAAGAGAAAATGGCGGATTGGTTACAATTATATCCGCTTCGTCGCGCAACTTTTTTACCTCAGGGCTTCGAAAATCCCCATCTCCCTCTAAATAAGTCCATTCCAAATCATCAATATCAATATTATTTGAATTGTTTATATCACGCGTGAGGGTGAAAATTTTTCCCCGAGAGGTTGTTTTCTTTTCGTCAAATTGAGGTGACTCCAATTCAAATATCGTTAATTGATGATATTGAGTATTATCATACCCGTATTTCTTTTTTTTACTATCAGTGGCATAACTTGTACTTATTAATTTTTTAAGCCCGAGTGTTTCAAAATTTTGCGCAAAAAATTTCGTGAAATTGCTCCATTCCGGATCATCGCATGGGCATAAAACGACCTTGTCCTTAAAAGTTTCAGGATCATATTCAAGATAAGCATTAACTTCTCGTTGAATATCGTCATATTTTGTATAAAATTCATCTTTCTTTGCGTCTTTGGCAGCGGCTAACTTCTTATTTGCCATTTTGTTACCACCTTTTCTATCCACTATTCATTAAGATTATAACCATTATAGCATATTTTTCAGAACAATTCAAAGGGAATAAATTCATTTGCAAAAATTTTTTTACCACAAGGCGGGTTTCCCGCTTGTTGAGGGGCAATTGTGGCAAAACTGCCCACAATTCTTATCCTGCTTTCCATTGGAAAGAAATTTTGCCCACTTTGAGGACACGCAAAAAGCGGCCTGACTAACCGCCAAACCGCTTATTCATAGAATCCCTATGGACAATCGCATAACGGCGGTTTTTTTGTGCTTTTGCGATCATTCGAGAGGGATGACGTTCACCTTGATCTTTGCCGAGACATTTTCCATGAAGCGGACTTCCGCATCGAAGATCCCGATGGATTTCATGGTCTCCTTTGCCGTAATGCGCTTTTTATCGACCTCGAAGCCAAGCGCCGCGAGGGCGGAGGCGATCTTATCCGTCGTCACCGAGCCGAACACCTTGCCGTTTTTGCCGACGCGGATGGGGACGGTGACGAGCGTGCCGCCGAGCTTTGCGGCCTGTTCCTTCATCGCCTTGATCTCTTCCTCACGGCGGTGGGCGTCTGCGGATTGCCGCTGGCGGAGCTCATTGATCTCGCCGCTCGTCGCAATGCCCGCAAGCCCGTTTTTGAGGAGGTAGTTCTTCGCATAGCCATCCGAAACTTCGATGACGTCGCCCTTTTTTCCGCTGCCCTTCACATCTTGCTTGAGAATAACTTTCATGATCTTCTCCTTTTTTCTTAATTTTACAGGCTTTGGGCGGATTTGTCAAGATATTTTTCCGAAAAAGGGGCATACTTCATAGAAAGGAGGCAACTATGCAAGACGAGATTAACAAGGGCGTCTCTTGCGGCGTGACCGATTGCCGCTACAATCGGGACGGCATGCACTGCGAGCTCGATAAGATCCATGTGGGCAACACGTGCGATTGCGAGCACTGCACCTGCTGCGACAGCTTCGTGCATCGCGGCGTCTGAAGCAGAGGATCGGAAGCCATGTGCTTCCGGTCTTTTGTATAAAATCACAGCCGCGGCACAAACTTTTTGTAGCGGGGATCCGCTTTATGATAGAGTCTTTGGCGGGGACGCCTCCCCGGCAAAGACGCGAGGAGGCACTTAATCTTGCGCCTCCTCTTATTTTTCGCATTTGCAGGGGCGCTTTCGCATAAAATATGCCGTATGAAGCGAAAATCGGCGAAATTTCTGCATGTTCTGGGGCATATTGTGCCCTTTTTGTGCGTTGCCGCGCTCATCTTCGGCGCCTTCCCGCCCCGAAAAAGCGCATCCGCAAAGAGGGAGCAGACTGTCGTCCGCATCTGGAACATCGATACATTCGAGGGGGGAAAGGGGTCGCGGACGGCATTTTTACGCAGCGTCGCGCGAAGTTTCGGGGAACGCGAGGGGGTGTATTTTCTTGTCACGAGCTACACCGCCGAGGGGGCCGATGAAGCCTTCCTGCACGGAGAAAAGCCCGATCTCATCTCCTTCGGGATCGGGCTCTCCTGCTTTCTCGATGCGGCTCTGCCGCTTCCATATGTATTTCCCGCGGCCGAGGCAGAGGGCAAGACGCGTGCCGTCCCGTGGTGCTGCGGCGGCTATGTGCTCTTCTCGCTTGAGGATGATTTTCAAAGTGCGGGAAAGACGGCGATCTCGGTCGGCGGCGCGAATCTCGGCTGTGTCGCGGCCCGTTACGCCGAAATAGAGGGAGAAGAGCTGCCCTCCGAGGCGGCGTACACGGGATTTCTCGCGGGAAAATACCGTTATCTCCTCGGGACACAGCGCGATGCCTGCCGCTTTGCCGCGCGGGGCGTTTCCGTCTTCGAGCGGCCCCTTCCCGCCTACAACGACCTCTTCCAGTGCATTTCGCTTCTGAACCCGGAGAAGGAGGAGCTCGGGCTGAAGTTCATCGCCGAGCTGCTCTCTTCCGCCGTGCGTTCCCGCCTCGGGGAGATCGGCATGACGCCCTTTTCGGGGACGGGGAAGACGTTCGCGCCAAGTCTCTTCTGCGACGAAACGGCGCGGAATACCATCGCCGAACACGCGCGCGGGCGGGACGATAGAAAAATTATAGATAATTTTCTAAAAACCGTTTGAAATATGCGCAAATATGTGGTAGAATGAAAGGAGCTTGAAAAATGGAGATTTTTGCGCGTTTGCGGGCGGACTTCCCGTCCCTTCCCGCCGAACGGGATTTTTCCTTCGCACGGCATACGACGATCGGCTGCGGCGGTACTGCGGCCGCCGCCGTCTTCCCGCAAAGCGGCGCCGAGACGGCACAACTTCTCAAATATCTTGCCGCCGAACACATCGCCTACTGCTTTTTGGGTGCGGGCGCCGACGTCCTCCCGAAAGAGGGGTATTTCGAAGGCGTCGTCGTGCGGTTCGGCCGTATGGCTGCACTGAGCTCCGCGGGGGAGATAGTTCGCTGCGGCGCAGGCGTGACGCTCGGGCGGCTCATAAAGACGGCGCGAAGCCTCGGGCTTGGCGGTGCGGAATGCCTCACGGGCATCCCCGCGACGATCGGCGGGGCCGTCACGATGAATGCGGGAATGCGCCTCGGGCACATCGGCGACTTGGTGACGCGCGTCTGGGCCGTAGAAGACGGCATTTTGCGTGAATTTTCGCACGATACGTGCGGTTTCGGCGAAAAAGTCAGCATCTTTCAGCGCGGGTTCGCGGTATGCGAAGCGGAACTTCGGCTCCGCTTTTCGCCGAGAAGCGAGATCGATCGCAGCCTTGTGGCCTTTCGCACAATGCGGGCGGGACTTCCCAAGGGGCGCAGCATGGGCTGTGTGTTCGTCAATCCCGAAGGGGGGCATGCGGGGGAGCTCATCGACCGCTGCGGGCTCAAGGGGACCGCGGTGGGCGGGGCGTACGTCTCACGCCGCCACGCGAATTTCATCCTCAACGAGGGCGGGACGGCCGAAGACGTTGCGGCGCTCATCGCCCTGATCCAAACGACAGTCTACCAAAAAACGGGGATCCTGCTCCGCGAGGAGATCAAGCGGATCCCATAACGCACGCATAGGTTTTTCACACGGGGGAATATGAAGCTCACAGCAGATTACCATACGCATACGACGTATTCGGACGGCAAAAACAGCGCCGCCGAGAATGCGGTCGCCGCCGAGAAGGCGGGGCTTTCCGCGATAGCGATCACCGAGCACGGCTATTCGCACATCTTCCGCGGAATCGCACGCAAGGAGACCGAGGCCTGGCTCCGCGAAGTGCACGAGGCGGACAAGCTCACCCGCGTGCAGGTGCTCACGGGCATAGAGAGCAATATCCGCGGGATTTCGGGGCTGTGCGACCTCACCGAGCGCGATTACGAGAATTTCGACGTCTATCTCGCGGGTATCCACATCGTCATCCGCTACGAACACGCCCGCGACCGCAAGATCGGCTGGGGCGGGTGGTTCCGCAGGACGTTCGGCGCCAAACCTTCGGATTCCTACGTGAAGGACGTGACGCGTGCCTACATCAACGCCATCAAAAACAATCCCATCGACATCATCACGCACCTCAATTATCAGACCTTTGCCGATGCCTTAGAGGTCGCAAAGTGCTGTGCCGACTACGGGACATATCTCGAGATCAGCTCCAAAAAGCCGCATCTTACCGATGAAGAGCTTGCAAAGTGCGTGGATACAGGCGTGCGGTTCGTCGTCAATTCGGACGCGCATTCCGTCGACCGCATCGGGGATACCAAGCTCGCCGAGGAGATCATCGCCCGCGTGGGTGTACCGCTCGACCGCATCGACAACATCGACGGCCGTCTGCCGAACTTCCGCTTTGCGGAGTTCAAAAAGCACATGTGAGGCCGATATGAACTTTACGAGCGAGATACGGCGGGAACTTATGCGTACGGCGCCCGAACTTCCCTGCTGCAAGACGGCACTGCTTTCGGCCTTTCTTCGTACGAGCGGCGCGATCTCAAAGACAAGAGTATTTTTCACCTGTGAAGACGAGGAAGTCGCAGGCTACATCCTCTCCCTCATCGAAGAGCTTCTCCACACCGAGATGACGCTCACCGAGGCGATCCGCGATCCCATCAACCGCAAGACCCGCCTCACCTTCTCCCATGCGGGCGGGGCGATGTGGCGGGAGATCGAGGGGCTCATCTGCGACGATCTGCCCGATCATTGCGCGTATGCCTACCTCAAAGGCGCCTTCTTGGGGGGAGGGAGCTGTACGTTGCCCCGCGGCGGAAATGCGACGGGCTATCACATCGAATTTGTCTTCCGCGCTGAAGAGGACCTCGAGGGTTTCGGGGAACTGCTCGACCGCCTGCAGCTGCTCGGGAGCATCGCGCGGCGCGGGGGGAAGCGCATCGTCTACTGCAAGAGCAGAGAGGGCATCGGGGACTATCTCTCCGTCCTCCGCGCGGAGGGGGCGCTGCGCAAGCTCGAGGCGATCTCGGCCGAGCGGGAGGAGCGCAACAACGAAAACCGCGTGACCAACTGCATGCTCGGAAACTTCGACAAGGCGGCGATCGCAAGCGCCAACCAGGTCGTGGCGATCTCGGCGCTCAAGAGCTCGGGAAAGCTCGATCTCCTGCCCGATCCGCTCAAGGAGGCGGCCGCGGCGCGGCTCGATCATCCCGAACTCTCGCTTGCAGAGCTTGCCGCCCTTCTCAAGATCTCAAAGAGCTGCCTCAACCACAGGCTGAGAAGGCTCGTGGAATACCATCGCGGCTGATGGGAGCCGCACACACGAAAAGGGGAAGACCAAATGGTTGATTTCGTACATCTTCATCTTCATACCGAATACAGCTTGCTCGACGGCGCCGTAAAAGTCGACGATCTCATCGAACACTGCGTCCGCGAGAAAATCGATACCGTTGCCGTGACCGATCACGGCAATATGTATTGTTCGCTCAAATTTGCGGAAAAGTGCAAGGAAAACCACATCAAATACATCATCGGCTGCGAATTTTACGTTGTCGACGACCTGCATACCAAGATAGACCAGAAGGCCGATCACCTCATTCTTCTCGCCAAGAACAAGACGGGGTACATCAATCTCGTCCAGCTCGATTCGCTCGCCTTCGTCGACGGATTCTACTACCGTCCGCGCATCGATTATAAGACGCTCAAGGACCACTGCGAGGGGGTTATCTGCCTCTCCGCCTGCCTTGCGGGGCGCATCCCGCGCCTACTGCTTGCGGGGGAATACGAGAAGGCCAAGGAGTTTGCGCTCTTCCTGCATTCGCTCTTCGGCGAAGATTTTTATCTCGAGATACAGGATCACGGCATCCCCGAACAGAAACAGATCCTGCCGCTCATCGTGCGGATCTCGCGGGAGACGGGCATCCCGCTCGTCGCGACCAACGACGTCCACTATCTCAAGAAAGAAGATTGGGAGATGCAGGATGTGCTCATGTGCATCCAGACCAAGCGCACGCTCGACGATCCAGCCCGCATGCGCATGCAGACGCATGAATTCTACATGAAATCGGGGGACGAGATGGCCGAGCTCTTCAAGGCCTATCCCGAGGCCATCGCCAATACGCGCGTCATCGCAAACAAAGTTTCGGATACGGATACGCCATTCAACCTCAAAGACAACGGAAAGCCCGTCTACGATAAGTCGCTCATCCCGCTCTATACGGCAGACGACGGCACGCCTTCCCCCGAATTTCTCACCCGCCTTACGTGGGAACGCCTGCCGGGGCGGTACCCCGTGCTCACGGAGGAGATCAAAAAACGTGCCGAATACGAGCTCTCCATCATCATCAAGATGGGGTTTGCCGATTATTTCCTCATCGTGTGGGACTACATCAACTGGTCCCGCCTACACGGCATTCCCGTCGGCCCCGGAAGAGGTTCGGGCGTGGGGAGCATCGTCGCCTACGCGATCGGCATCACCGACGTCGATCCGCTTCGCTACGACCTGCTCTTCGAACGCTTTCTGAATCCCGACCGTGTCTCCATGCCCGATTTCGACGTCGACTTCTGCACCGAACGCAGGGGGGAGACCATCGAATACGTGCGCAAGCGCTATCATCCCGAAAACGTGGCGCAGATCGTCACCTTCGGTACGCTCGCCTCCCGTGCCGTCATCAAGGACGTGGGGCGGGTCATGCGCGTGCCCTACGCCGAGACCGATCGCGTGACAAAGCTCATGGACGGCCGTTCGACCATCCGCGAGCTCTTGGGGCTGGATATCGAGAAGTGCAGGAAGAAGGCCGCCGACCTCGAGGAAGAGTACAATACGCTCTCCCAAAACACTTCGATGTCCGAAGAGGAGAAGTTCCGCTTCGCCGATGTGGAGGGCAAGCTCGACGAGGCCAAGAAGAAGCTCGCGGAGCAAGAGGGGAGACGAAATAGCGAGTTCATCCAGATCTACGAGACCGATGATACCTTGAAGCGGGTCATCGATATGGGCCTCAAGCTCGAGGGCATGCCGCGCAACACGTCGATGCACGCGGCGGGCGTCGTCATCTGCCGCAAGAAGATCGCGGATAACGTCCCGCTCTCGCGCAACGGCGAAGATATCACGACGCAATTCGATATGAAAGAGGTGGAATCCATCGGTATGCTCAAGATGGACTTCCTCGCCCTCACGACGCTCACGGATATCAAGAAGACCTGCGATTACATCCTCGAAGATACGGGGGTAAAGATCGAATTCGGGCAGGAATGCAACGACCCCGGCGCCTATCAGCTCATCTCCGAAGCCGATACCGACGCCGTGTTCCAGCTCGAACAAGGCGGCATGAAGCGCTTCATGAAACAGCTCCAGCCGACCTGCCTCGAAGACCTCATCGCGGGCATCTCGCTCTACCGCCCGGGGCCCATGGATTTCATCCCGACCTATCTCAAGAACAAGGCCGATCCCGCCCACATCTCTTATCTTACGCCGCTTCTAAAGCCCATCCTCGAAAAGACCTACGGCGTCATCATCTATCAGGAGCAAGTCATGCAGATCTTCCAGAGCCTCGCGGGGTACTCCCTCGGGCAGGCAGACCTCGTGCGGCGTGCGATGTCCAAAAAGCATCTCAACGAGCTGATGGCGCAGAAGGATAAGTTCATCTACGGCGATGTGGATAAAGTCGTCGGGACGACCAAAGATGGGGAGCCGATCTACGGCAACATCACGGGCTGCAAGGCCCACGGCATCCCGCCCGAAGTCGCGGCCGAGCTCTTCGGGCAGATGGAGAGCTTCGCTTCCTACGCCTTCAACAAGTCCCACGCCGCGGCGTATGCCGTCGTCGCATACCGCACGGCCTATCTCAAGAAATATTACCCCAAGGAATTCCTCGCGGGCGTACTCAACAACCGCATCGATAAGATCGATGAGATCGCGAAGTACGTCGTATATATGAAGGAAAAGAACATTCCCGTCTATCCGCCCGACGTCAACCTCTCGAAGGCCTACTTCTCGGTGCAGGGCGACGGGCTGCGCTTCGGGCTGTGCGCCTTGCGGGGCGTCGGCAGGAGCGCCATGGAGGCCGTCATCGAAGAGCGGGAAAAGAACGGAAAATTCCTCGATTTTTCGGATTTTCTGATGCGCTGTACCAAATTCATCAACAAACGCATGGTCGAAGCGCTCATCTTCGGCGGCGCCTTCGACGGCATGGGCAAGCGCCGCAGCCAGTATGCGGCCATCTATGAAGAGCTCATGCGCCGCATCGCGGGGATGGACAAGCAGCGGAGCGGGGCGCAGATGTCGCTCTTCGGCGATCTCATCAAGGAAGAACCGCCGAAGGCTATCTATCCCGATCTTCCCGAATGGGAGACTTCCGACCTACTCTCCAAGGAAAAGTCCGTGCTCGGCGTCTACGCGAGCGGGCACCCGTTTGCCGCCTATGCGGGGTACTTCGAGCGGTGCAACTTCCACTGCGGCATGCTCGCGGACTATATCGAAGACGAAGAGACGGGAGATCGCACCTATCAGCGCATCAAGGCGGGCGACGCCGTGACGATGGGCGGGATCGTTGCCGCCATCAAGAAACTCAATACGAAGTCGGGCTCGCCCATGGCCTTCGTCACCGTGGAAGATCTCTATGGGAGCATCGAATGCGTCGTGTTCTCCCGCCTCTACGAACGGGCGAAGTCCTTCCTGCGGGCCGACGCCGTCGTCTCGGTCTCGGGGAAGATCGATATCGCACCCGAAAAGCTGCCCGTCATCGTCGTCGACAGCATCGAAGAATACGTTCCCGCGGGCGCCGCGCCCGCCAAGCGGGAGGCTGAGCCGCCCAAGGAGGAAGTGCTTTGGCTGGATGCCCGCAGTCTCGACGAGGCGACGCTCGAGGAGCTCCTCGAGACGCTTTCGGACTACGCAGGGCCCAAGCGCACCAAGATCGTACACGGCGGAAAACGCTATGAGACGACGGTCAATTTGAACCGTGCACTCCTCGCTGAGCTCTACACATTCTTGCCCGAATCCTGCATCAAGCTGCAATAGCGGGCAAGAAAATTTACGAAAATCACGAAAAAAACGCAAAACCCTCTTTTCATTTGCGACGAAGTCTGCTATAATAAGGGAAAGGGGACAGAATACGGAGGTCAAAAATGAAACGAATCGGATTACTTACGAGCGGCGGCGATGCGCCCGGGATGAATGCTGCGATCCGTGCGGTCGTCCGCACGGCGATCTACTACGGCATGGAAGTCTTCGGGATCGAACGCGGCTATGCCGGGCTCATCGAAGATACCATGGTGCCCATGGAGATGCGCAGCGTTTCGGATATCGTACAGCGCGGCGGCACCAAGCTCAGAACGGCACGCTGCCTCGAGATGCTCACCAAAGAGGGCCAGAAGCAGGCCGTCGCAACGTTGGAGCGGAGGGGGATCGAAGGGCTCGTCGTCATCGGCGGCGACGGCAGTTTCCGCGGGGCCAAGTGCCTCACCGAGGATTACGGCATCCCGACGATCGGCATTCCCGGCACCATCGACAACGATCTTGAGTACACCGATTACACGCTCGGCTTCGATACGGCAGTCAACACCTGCAACGACGTCATCAACAAGCTCCGCGATACCATGAATTCGCACGAGCGCATTTCCGTCGTCGAAGTCATGGGCAGGCACTGCGGGGATATCGCGCTCTATGTCGGCATTACGTCGGGCGCCGAGATCATCGTCGTTCCCGAGATCGCCTACGATCTCGACGATATCGTCATGCGGATCAACCGCTCCCGCGCAAACGGGAAGCATTCCAATATCATCGTCGTCGCCGAGGGTGCGACGAGCGCCGAAGCCTTTGCCAAGCAACTGCAGGAAGTGACGACGTATTCCGTCCGTGCGACGAACATCGGCCACATCCAGCGCGGCGGCTCGCCCTCGATGGCAGACCGCATGCTCGCGGCTCAGTTCGGCAACAAGGCGGTCCGTCTCCTCAAGGACGGCATCGGCAACCGCGTCGTGGGCATCCACAAGAACGAGATCATCGATATGGATATCATCGAAGCCGTCTCCATGAAGAAGCGCTTCAACTACGAGCTCTACGAGACGCTGCAGATGATCTCGATGTAAGCACATTCGCCCGCTCTTTCTATTTTGATATTGTATTTATTATAATTAGGAATGGGGATGCGGGCAGGTCAGGGAGAAGAATATGATTCTGACGGTTTGCATGAGTCCGAGCATCGATGTCACGATCGAGTTGGATTCACTCAACGTAGGAAAAGTCAACGTCGTCAAAAGCAAGACGCTTTCCTTCACGGGAAAGGCGATCAACGTCGCGATCGGCGTCGCAAGGCTGGGTGCGGAAGTCCGTACGACGGGCTTTATGTACAACGAGAGCGGTGCGATGTTCGAGCGGGCGCTCGATATGGAGGGTGTTCCGTTCTCCTTCGTCTGGAACAGCGGAAGAGTCCGCGAAAACTATAAGTGCATCGATAAGCGCTCCATGCTCACGGAGATCAACGATGTGGGGGAGAGCGTCGCTGCGGACAAGCTCGTCGAGCTCATGCAGATGATCCGCGGATTTTCGGCGCATTCGGATGTTACGGTCATCTCGGGCGGACTTCCCCGCGGCGTGGATGCGAGTTACTACCGCGAGATCTTCCGTGCGGTCGATCCCAAGTCGCTGCGCATCGCGGATACGGAGGGGGCGAAGCTCTTCTCGGCGCTCGAGGCGGGCATCGACCTCGTGAAGCCCAACGTCGAAGAGCTCGAAGAGACGCTCGGTCGGGAATTCCACGACCGTGCGGATATGCTCTCGGGCTGCCAAGAGCTCATGGACCGCGGCGCCAAGGCCGTGCTCCTCTCCCTCGGGCGGGACGGCGCAATCATCACGAACGGCACCAAGAATTACTATTGCAAGAGCATCAACGTCGCCGTCAATTCGACGGTCGGCGCGGGCGACGGCATGGTCGCGGCGGCAGCCGTCATGATGCAGCAGGGGGCCGATCTTCCCGATATCCTTCGGGCAGGCGTTGCGGCGGGTACAGCCGCCGTCACGACCTTCGGCACCATCTCCTTCACCAAGGCGAAATACGAAGAAGTCTTCTCGAATCTTACCGTAACCGAGTTCTGATCGGGAAAGATCGGGGGTTCGGCACGTACAGAACATGCGGAAGAAAAAAGCGGCACGGCGGAAATTTTCCGCCGCCGTTTTTCCCTCGAAAGGGGCCGTCCGTGGCACGGTGAAGCGCATTTGCGTGTAACTTTTTGCGCCCGTGGTTTCACGGCGAAAAATCGACAATTTTCACAAAAACCACAAGATATTGTGTGTGCATGAAAATTTTCTTACAAAATATAGGCGAAATCCTTGACAAATGAAAACGCATGCGGTATAATGGTAACGTTCCTTTCGCAGGGGCGCTTTTTTCTCCTCTGAAGGGTGATTTTTCAACGAACGAAGGGGTAGACCATGAAAATTATCAAGCGTAACGGTACAGAAGTTACCTTTGATGCAGATAAGATCGTCAATGCAGTCCGCAAGGCAAACAACGAGGTGAGCGAGACTTCCCGCCTCACCGAGGAGCAGATCGCCGAGATCGCGAAGAACGTCCGCCTCAGCGCGCGGAAGCTTCATCGCGCCGTCAATGTCGAGGAGATCCAGGATCTCGTCGAAGACCAGATCATGGAGCAGAAGGCGTATGCCGTCGCACGCAAATATATCACTTACCGCTATACCCGTTCGCTCGTGCGCCAGTCGAATACGACGGATGCGCAGATCCTCACCCTGATCGAGTGCAACAATGAGCTCGTCAAACAGGAGAACTCCAACAAGAACCCGACGGTGAACTCCGTCCAGCGGGACTATATGGCGGGCGAAGTCTCCAAAGACCTCACGCGCCGCCTGCTGCTTCCCGCAGATATCGTCGAAGCGCACGATCAGGGCCTCATCCACTTCCACGACGCCGATTACTTTGCCCAGCACATGCACAACTGCGACCTCGTCAACCTCGAGGATATGCTGCAAAACGGCACCGTGATCTCGGGGACCTTCATCGAGAAGCCGCATTCGTTCTCGACGGCGTGCAACATCGCCACACAGATCATCGCGCAGGTCGCCTCCAACCAATACGGCGGCCAGAGCATTTCGCTCACCCATCTTGCGCCCTTCGTCGAGATCAGCCGCCAAAAGATCCGCAGCGAAGTCGCCGAAGAGCTCGCGGGCGTGGACGTCGACGAGGCGACGGTGCACCGCATCGCCGAAAAACGCCTCAAAGATGAGATCAAGAAGGGGATCCAGACCATTCAATATCAGGTCGTGACCCTCCTTACGACCAACGGACAGGCGCCCTTCGTCACCGTGTTCATGTACCTCGGCGAAGCCCGCAGCGAGCACGAGCGCGACGACCTTGCGATGATCATCGAGGAGACCTTGAACCAGCGCATCCAGGGCGTGAAGAACGAGTCCGGCGTATGGGTCACGCCCGCATTCCCCAAGCTTATCTATGTGCTCGAGGAAGATAACGTCCGTGAAGGCACGAAATATTGGTATCTCACCGAGCTTGCCGCCCGCTGCACGGCCAAGCGCATGGTGCCCGATTACATCTCCGAAAAGAAGATGCTCGAGTTCAAAGTCGATAAAAACGGAGAGGGGCACTGCTATACCTGCATGGGCTGCCGCAGCTTCCTCACGCCCTATCTCGATGAAAACGGCAAGCCCAAGTACTACGGGCGGTTCAATCAAGGCGTCGTGACCATCAACCTCGTCGATGTGGCGCTCTCCTCCAAGGGCGACATGGACGAATTCTGGAAGATCTTCGATGAGCGCCTCGATCTGTGCTACCGTGCACTCATGCAGCGGCACAACCGCCTCGTGGGTACGCTCTCGGATGCGGCGCCCATCCTCTGGCAATACGGCGCACTTGCACGCCTCAAGAAGGGGGAGAAGATCGATAAACTGCTCTACGGCGGGTATTCGACGATCTCGCTCGGCTATGCGGGGCTCTATGAATGCACCAAATACATGACGGGCAAATCCCATACGGACGCCGAGGCGAAGCCCTTCGCGCTTGCCGTCATGCAGCATATGAACGACCGCTGCAAGGAGTGGAAGGCCAAGGAGAACATCGATTTCTCGCTCTACGGCACTCCGCTCGAGAGCACGACGTATAAATTCGCGAAGTGCCTGCAGCAGCGCTTCGGCATCATCCCCGGCGTCACGGATAAGAACTATATCACCAACAGTTATCACGTGCACGTCACCGAGCAGATCGATGCCTTCACCAAGCTCAAATTCGAGAGCGAATTCCAGCAGCTCTCGCCCGGCGGCGCAATTTCTTACGTCGAAGTCCCCAACATGCAGGATAATATTCCCGCCGTCCTCGCCGTGATGCAATACATCTACGACAACATCATGTACGCCGAGCTCAACACCAAGAGCGACTACTGCCAGATCTGCGGCTACGATGGGGAGATCCAAATCATCGAAGAGGACGGCAAGCTCCTTTGGGAGTGCCCGCACTGCCACAACCGCGACCAGAACAAGATGAACGTCGCAAGGCGGACGTGCGGCTATATCGGAACACAGTATTGGAACCAGGGCAGAACGCAGGAGATCCGCGACAGAGTGCTTCACCTGTAACTTTGCCCAAGCCCCACGGAGGGGCCATGAACATCGCCGAAATCAAGAAAACAGACATCGCAAACGGAGAGGGAGTTCGCGTTTCCCTCTTCGTTTCGGGCTGCAGAAGACATTGTAAAAACTGTTTCAATCGGATCGCGTGGGATTTTTCCTACGGCCGTCCGCTCGACGCCGCGCTCGAAGAGGAGATCTTCACGGCCGTCGCGCCATACTATATCCGCGGTCTCTCGCTGCTCGGCGGGGACCCGTGCGAGCCCGAGAATCAACGCGGGCTTTTGCCTTTCCTCGAAAAATTCCGCGCACGCTTTCCCGAGAAGTCGGTGTGGTGCTACACGGGATATACCTTCCGCGAGGGGACGCTCGCAGAACCCGAGGTGCAGACCGAGGTCACGGAAAAGTTTCTCTCCATGATCGATGTGCTCGTCGATGGGCCCTTCATCGAGGCGCTCAAGGATATCCGCCTCAAGTTCCGCGGCTCTTCCAATCAGCGCGTGATCGACCTGAAGAAGACGATTTCGAGCGGGAAAATAGTACTATATCTGACGTAGTACTTGAAAAAATATCGGTTTTTGCGTTTTTCCTGCGGGAAATGCGGACAAAAATAGAGAAAACCTGAAGGAGTTGTTATGAATAAAAATCAACTACGCAAGTATGCAAAGCTGCTCGCCCGCACGGGCATCAACGTGAAGAAAGGGCAGTGGGTCGTCGTGCAGGCAGAGCTCGATCAGCCCGAATTCGTAGAGATGTGCGTCGAGGAACTCTACCGCGCCGGGGCGGGCAAAGTCACCGTCGAATGGTCGCATCAGCCGCTCGTCGCACTCCACTATAAGTATCAGAGCGCCGAGAAGCTCTCCGCCTTCGCGCAGTGGGAGATCGAGAAGCTCGAACTGAGGAAGAAGGAGCTTCCCGCCATGCTCTACATCGAATCCGCCGATCCCGATGGGCTCTCCGGCATCGATCAGGAGAAGTTTACGGGCGTGCGTTCCGCGCGGACCAAGGTCATCAAGCCCTACCGCGACGCCATGGACAACCGCTACCAGTGGTGCATTGCCGCCGTGCCGAGCAAGGGTTGGGCGAAGAAAGTCTTCCCCGACCTCATGGTGAACACCGCCGTCGAGCGCCTCTGGGAGGAGATCCTGAAGGCGGCGCGTGCCGACGGGCCCGACCCCGTGAAGGCATGGCTGCATCACAACGACGAGATCGGCATCCGCTGCGACCGTCTCAATGCCTACAGGCTCACCGCGCTCGAATATAAGTCCTCCAACGGGACCGATCTCCGCGTCGGCCTCATCCCCGGTTCCAGGTTCATGGGCGGGGGCGAAGAGGACCTCTCGGGCAGATACTTCAACCCCAACATCCCCTCCGAGGAGATCTTCATCTCGCCCAAGGCGGGCGACGCTGAGGGGATCGTCTACTCCACCAAGCCGCTCTCCTATCAGGGCGAGCTCATCGAGGACTTCTCGGTGCGCTTTGAAGGCGGCAAGGTCGTCGAAGTCAAGGCTAAGAAGAATCAACAGCTCCTCGAGAAGATGATCTCGATGGACGAGGGCGCCAAGATGCTCGGCGAGTGCGCACTCATCGCCTATGATTCTCCCATCAACAATTCGGGCGTGCTCTTCTACAACACCCTGTTCGATGAGAATGCGAGCTGCCACTTGGCCCTCGGGGCAGGGTTTACCAACTGCATCCGCGGCTACGAGAACATGTCGATCGAAGAGCTTCACGCGCTCGGCATCAACGACAGCGTCATTCACGTCGATTTCATGATCGGAAGCAAAGATCTCGAGATCACGGGCATCGCCGAAAACGGAACGCGCGTCGTCCTCTTCAAAGACGGCAACTGGGCATTCTAACTCCTGCGGCGCTCCATTTTGCGCCGCAAAACACAGCATCTTGAAGGCGGAATTATGATCAAAATCGATATTATTTCAGGATTTTTGGGCGCCGGGAAGACGACGCTCATCCAAAAACTTCTCAAAGAGGCTTATGCGGGCGAAAAAGTCGTGCTCATCGAAAACGAATTCGGCGAGATCGGCGTCGACGGCGGCTTCTTGAAGGAAGCGGGCATCGAGATCACCGAGATGAATTCGGGCTGCATCTGCTGCTCCCTCGTGGGCGACTTCTCCAAGGCCCTCGTGGAAGTTGCGGAGAAGTTCTCTCCCGAGCGCATCGTGATCGAACCCTCGGGCGTCGGAAAGCTCTCCGATGTCATCAAGGCCGTCTTGCGGGCGAATGTGCCCGAGAGCAAGCTCAACGCGTTCTGCACGGTCGTCGATGCGAAGAAATGCAAGGCGTATCTCAAGAACTTCGGCGAGTTTTTCCTCGACCAAGTGGAGAACGCAAGCTGCATCGTGCTCTCGCACAACAGCGATCCCGCAAAGGTGGAGGAGGCCGTATCGCTCCTTCGCGAACACACGAACACGACGATCGTCACCACCGTCTGGGAAATGCTGAACGGCAAGGATATCCTCGCCGCCATGCAGCGCAGCGACAGCCTTGAAGCCGAACTTCTCCGTCTCGAGCAGGAAGCAGAGGACGATGACGACGAGGAGTGCGACGATCCCGAATGCGAGTGCCACCATCATCACGACGGCGACGAGCATGAACATCACCACCACCACCATCATCACCATCACCACGACGATGATGACGACGATGACGATGAGGAAGAGGAGCACGAGCACGAGCACGAACATCATCACCACCACCATCACCATGCCGACGACGTATTCACGAGCTGGGGCGTGGAGACGGCGAAGACCTTCACGAAGGCACAGCTCGAGGGGGCGCTCTCGGCGCTTGCAAGCGGCGAATACGGCGAAATCCTGCGCGCAAAGGGCATCGTGGCGGGCAACGGCGTTTGGTATTATTTCGACTATGTGCCCGGGGAGACGGATATCCGCACGGGCGCCCCGATCGTCACGGGAAGACTGTGCGTGATCGGCTGCAAGCTCGACGAAGCGAAGCTCAAAGCACTGCTTCTTGGTTGATATGAGAGAAATTCCCGTCTATCTCTTTCTCGGATTTCTCGATTCGGGGAAGACCACATTCATTCAGGAGACCTTCGAGGATCCCCGTTTCGACGAACCGCGCGAACGCACGCTTTTGCTCGTGCTCGAAGAGGGGGAGATCGAATATGTCCCCGCACGCTTTGCCGTGAAGACGTATATGATCGAGACGCTCGCCTCGGAGGCGCTCACGCAGGAAAACCTTCAGGCGCTCGTCAAGAAGCACAAGCCCGACCGCGTCGTCGTCGAATACAACGGCATGATGACGCTCGACGCCTTCTTCGAGGCCATGCCCGAGAATTGGGCGATCGCACAGGTGATGACCTTCTTTGACGCCAACACCTTCCTCGCCTACAACCGCAACATGCGCCAGCTCGTCTTCGATAAGATCCAATATGCGAGCCTCGTCGTCTTCAACCGCTTCAAGGGGAACTTCTCGCAGGAGGAATTCCACAAGGTCGTGCGTGCCGTGAGCCGCAGGCCGGATATCGTCTATGAATACATCGGAGGGAAGGCGGTCTACGATGAGATCGTCGATCCCTTGCCCTTCGACGTCGACGCCCCGATCGTCGAGATCGAGGACCGCGATTACGCTTTCTTCTACCGCGACCTCATGGAGGATATGGAAAAGTACGAGGGCAAGATCGTGCGATTCAAGGGGCTTGTGGCGGTGGATAAACGCATGCCGCAGGGGACGATCGTCGTGGGGCGGCACATCATGACGTGCTGCGAGGCCGATATCGCCTACAGCGGGATGGTCTGTTTGCATGCCGCTTCGCTCCCGCTCCGCACCCGCGATTGGGTGATCGTGACGGGCCGCATCGACCTCGGCGAACACAAGATCTACGGCCAGAGGGGGCCCATCCTCAAGGCGACTTCCATCGAATACGCGGATCCGCCCGAGAACGAAGTCGCGACTTTCTTCTGATATGACGGAGCTTTCTAAGGCGTTATCTTCCGCTTACGATGCGGAGACGGTGAAAAAGATCGAGGCGGGGTTTACACGTCGCCTTGTTTCTTTACGCGTAAATTCGCTTCGCTGCGATGCCGAGACGGCCGAAAAGACGTTGGAAGAGATGGGGATCTACGCTGAACGAGTCCCGTGGTACGGCGATGCCTTGGTCCTCCCCGAAGCGCGGGAGAGCGCTTTGCAGGAGAGCGAACTCTACTGCTCGGGCAAGATCTATCTGCAAAATCTTTCCTCGATGCTTCCGCCGCTCATTTTGGCGCCCGAGGCGGGGGAGAGCATCCTCGATATGGCAGCCGCACCCGGGGGCAAGACGTGCGAACTCTATGCGCTCTCGGGCGGAAAGGCGCTCATCACCGCCTGCGAACGCGATAAATTCCGCTTCGAACGCCTCAAATTTAACTTACAGCGGCAGGGGGCGACCCGCGTCGCCGCGCTCTGCACCGATGCCCTGCAGCTCGACGACTTCCTCAGCTTCGATAAGATCTTGCTCGATGCGCCCTGCACGGGCAGCGGAACGGTCACGCCCGAGGGAGTGCGCTTCTCCGAAGCCTATCTCGCAAAATGCGTCCGCGCGCAGGAAAAACTGCTCCGAAAGGGGTTGAAACTCTTACGCCGCGGGGGGACGCTCGTCTACTCGACTTGCTCCGTCCTTCCCGCAGAAAACGGAGCGCTCGTTGCGCGCATCACCCGTGAGACGGGAGCCGCCGTGCTTCCCATCGCGCCGCCCGAAGTCCCGTTGCTCCCTGCGCCGCAGGGCATGCTCGCCGTCTGTCCGACGGAGCGCTACGAGGGCTTCTTCGTCGCAAAACTCATCAAAGAATAGAAAAAAGGGGGAAGGCACAAAACCTTCCCTTTTATCATTCCTTTCTGTCTTTTCTATGCCTTTCATCGGACCTCGCCTTGAGGACGAGGCACAGTGAGACGATCTCCCACACAAACGCAAGCCCCAAAAGCGCGATGAAGAGGATGTAAAATGTATGCGTGAGGTTGGGAAAGCCGTCGTGCACCTCATAGAAAATGAGGGCGAAGAGGGGGAGCGCGACGAGGATGAGCGTGAAAACTTGCGATCCCACCGAGGAAAAATGCAACCTTTGATAGATGCAGGCCGCCAAATAGATGAGGCAGAAGAGGAACCATACGAGCATGAAGCCGAGGAATCCGTAGATAAAATATTGGGCGGCAGATACAATCGTCATTGCTCCTGCGATCGCGATCTTTATGTATTTCACGGCATCCTCCGTATCGCAGCGTTGGCTTTTTCCCGCATTATCCATGGACCGGCTTCGCATGCAAACGCCTTATATAATTTTTTGAAGCCGCCCGTCAGCATGTTCTTATTCCTTGCATTGATCTGCTTTGATTATAGCACAAAGCCGAAAATTCCGCAACCCTTGCCGCATAGATTGGTTTTTTCTCTTTGATATCTTGATTTTCGTGAAGGTTTATCGTATAATATAGCTATAACATAGATAGATGAGGCAGGGCGATCATGGAATTTTGTTTGGATGCAAATCGCGAAGGGGATGTTCAGCTCACGCCCAAGGAACGGAATATTCTCATACGATATTGTCTTTCGGTCGCGACGCGTGCGAAATGTTCGACAAGGGAGCTGCTTCGCCCTTTCAAACAAAAATATCTCAAAGCGGCGTACGACGAGCTTCGCAAAGAGAATATAGAACGTATCAGGCAGTATGAGCGGGCGATGCAAGAATACGACCCCGAAACGACGGAGCTTCCGCAATGGATGCTCGGTTATTTCGAGGGAGTTCCCACAAAGGAAATGTATAGCGACTATTGCAGGCGGGTCATAAAGCAGGAAAAGGATGTGCTCCGCGACCGCAAACGCAACTATACCATCCGCGTGAATTATTCGTTTATCGGCAGAAAACTTCTTGCCTTCCATAACTCTTTGTGTCCGCGCGTGACGTTCGGCTATTCGGGTAGATTGCACGAAGAGTGCGATTTTGCATTCGACGAAGAAAAACGCGAGGCGTTCTTGAATTCCTCCCTTGCTGAACTTCCGCAGTATCAAGACGATTGGATCCATGATTGGGGAAATGTGCATTCGGCGGCGTGCACCTCATCTATGAGGATCTGACGCTCTTCCGCGGCGGTGTGTGCATCCTCGAATCGATCTCCCACGAGCAGATGCTGACCGTTCGCCTCGAAGAAGCCGATCTCGCCGCGCTTGCCTTACAAAAAGGCGGAAAAAAATTGGTGAAGAAATTGGATCGGCTTGCACGATAAATTCTAATTGGGCCGAGGACGTAATGAAAAAAGTTCATTTGATTTTTTGCATTTTGCTCATTCTTGCGACGATCGCAGGAGTTCTGCACACAAGCATCTCCTATATCGTTACACGGAGCAATTATGACCCAATTGCAACAAGTTTCCCGGCGGAAGCGGTACTCTTTTACGTGGGCATTTGGTATGTGATAGGAATCGCAGCGATACTTTTTGTATGGTCGATCGTTTGTCTTATCAAAAAAAGAGGGCAGAAGGCGGCACGTCGATCGTCGGATGCAATCGCTCAATAATATGCAACTTATAAGCGTTTACGATCGTAAAAATGTACGGATTACTACTCGCAGTCATCTATCTCGTGTTTATTAGCTTGGGGCTTCCCGATTCCCTGCTCGGATCGGGTTGGCCCGCAATGCACGTAGAACTGAATCTTTCCGTCACGTATATGGGGTTTGTATCGATGACGATCTCATGCGGGACGGTCGTATCAAGTCTTTTATCCGATAAGCTGATAAAAAAGATCGGAACGAGCGCCGTCGTCTCTATCAGTATCTTTCTTACGGTAGGGGCCTTGTTTGGCTTTTCGTTTTCTTCCCGATTTTGGATGCTCATCGTCTTTGCCATTCCCTACGGCTTGGGGGCAGGGGCAATCGACGCCGCACTGAATAACTATATCGCACTGCACTATAAGGAAAAACATATGAGCTGGCTGCATTGTTTTTGGGGCATCGGAACGATCGTCAGCCCGTTTATTATGGGATATGCGGTAACGAATGCGACGTGGCACGAAGGGTATCGTATCGTAGGATTCATACAGCTCGGGATCGCAATTCTGATGTTGCTTTCTCTGCCGCTTTGGAAACGTAACAAAAATGCAGCGGATGATAAGCCGCAAAAGAGCGTAGGACTTATTGGCGCGCTGAAGATCAAGGGCGTTCCGTTTTTACTCGTCGGCTTCTTTGCATATTGCGCACTTGAGGCGACAACGATGTATTGGGCAAGCACCTATTTCGTTGAAGTCAAGAAAATTTCGGTGGAGCATGCGGCAAATTTGGCATCACTGTTTTACATCGGATTGACGGTAGGTCGGTTTATCAGCGGCTTTATCACCGAAAAAACGGGCGATCGAAGAATGATCGTCATCGGGACTTGCATTTTGACTTGCGGGATTATTTTGCTATTTCTTCCCGTAAATTCCTATGCGTTTGCGATCGCCGCATTTATCGTGATCGGATTGGGCTGTGCGCCGATCTATCCTTGTATCATCCATTCTACGCCCGATCATTTCGGGGCGGAAAATTCCGGTGCGATCATCGGCATACAAATGGCGAGCGCCTATATCGGAACGACAACCATTCCGCCGCTGTTTGGGCTTATCGGTCACGCGATCGGATTTACGATCCTGCCCGTTTATTTGTTGATCTTTGTTGTCCTGATGATAACAATGACGGAGCTGACGTTTCACATTACGAAAAACAAAAATTGAGCAATAACGCGATAAATTCTATTTTTCGGAGGGATCATGCCGTCGAGCAAGGAATATTTGAATTTCATTGCAGAGCAGCTTTCGGGCTTAGAGGACATCGCATATAAGCCCATGATGGGTGAGTATTTGATTTACTATCGCGGAAAGCTTGTCGGCGGGATCTACGATGACAGGTTGCTCGTAAAACCCGTGAAATCGGCTGTATCCCATTTGCCGCAGGCGGAGTATTCCTTGCCGTATGAGGGCGCAAAGGAGATGCTCAATGTGGACAACGTGGACGATAAGGCTTTTTTGACGGGTCTATTTAAGGCAATGTACGACGACCTTCCGATGCCGAAAACCAAAAAGCGGTAAGCTCAATCAAAGGAGAGTAAGCCATTGAAGAAAATATCTGTTGTGTGTATCTTATTTGCGTTTGCATCTTGTTTGGTCGGGTGCACGGGGCAAAAGCAATTTGAGATCTCCTTGCATGAGGGACTTTTTCAAGGTACATCCAACCTCGATTCCGCGCTTACGGTCAGTGTGGAGTTTTCGGAAATGGATCGGGGGGAATACATAAAAACACATGAAAACAAGGTCAAAGACCTGTCCACAATCGATACGAAATTCTATACGGCATATCACATCAATCTTGTTCTCTGTGAAGGGAACGAAAACTATGTTGTAGAGTTTTCGGAGGCGGTCGCCCAAAATATCGCTACGACAGATACATATAAACTGAAAGGCGTCGCGGGCGATAAATTCGATCGCAAGTTGGATCTATCCGATATTACCTTGCAAATGATCGATACAAACAACGATACGGCGGCCGATAAACTAAAAATCAATTATAAATTTCAGGGCACGGCGGACAGCGCAGAACTCAATTTTGTTGCAGAGGGTACGGAAAGTCCTATCCCGCATCATAAATTTCAATATCATTGTAACTTGACGTTCGATGAGAACATCGAATTTGAATCGAAAGACGGTGGCGCGTTTTGGGCGGGAAGCGAATTGCATTATTCCATCTATAAAATCGAAGGGTACAAGGTCATCATGTATGTCGACGGGGCACCGTATACGGAAGTCGACGCGAGCGGGATCGAAGTCCTGCGCTTCGGATATGTTACGGGATACCAAGACGTCAGCATTGATTTTCAAGCAGTAAAAAATTGATTGGAGGTTTTTATGAAAAAGTTGTTGTCGCTCTGTGCATCGCTGATGGGGATCGTTTTATCGATTTTACTTGTCGGCTGTTCCAAGGGTCTGCCTTACCATACCGAACTTTATGATAATGCCGTATCATGGATCAAGGAAGATTTTCAAACCGAAAATCCTGTCATGCTCGCAGGCTTTTCCGATGCCGAAGATACGGAGCAATATCCGAAAACGAGGACGTTTATCGTCTCCGATGAGACGGAATATAAAAAGATATTTGCGGACGATATCGACGAATTAAAGGTCGATCTCTCGGAGAAAATGCTCATCGTTTATACGTTTTCGATCGAATACGTTCTCCCCGCAAAGATCGCCAAGATGCAGTTGGACGGCGACGTTTTGACGGTGGAATACGAGATAGAGCTGATTCCGGGAACGGGAAGCGCGACAAGTCCCTTTCAGCGTTGGTTCATCTTGAAGTTGGATAAAATAGATTGCGCATCCGTCAACTTCGTGGAGCGGTAATTCCATTCCAAAGAATGCGTGTGCGCTTGCCCTCCCCAAGGCAAGCGCACGCCGAAAGGCCATTAGATACTCTTTCGCTTGATTTTTCCTATGCGGCTTTGATATAATGGGAACGATAAACAGGAATTTCGCGGAGAAAAATATGAGTTTTTCGATCGACGCCACGGATTTTCATTGGTTGGAAGGCAGTGATGAACGAGAGGATCTGTGTTTGCATGGTCACGCCGTCGCCTATATCGGGTGCAGACGGTTGGAGTATGATGCCACGGTCAGCGCTTCTGCGCTCTATCTGCTAAAAACATTGACTGAAAATCATGTGATCCATACCGATAATCAGCTATTGCCTTGCTGTGGATTTTCGATCTTCGCAAACGATACATTGGACAATGTGATCATATGTGGATGCAATAACGGAATCGATTGGTCTGTTTTTCACGACGGGGATAAGGTAATTTTGGTATTGGAGGACGGGTTAAGAGAAGAAATTTCGCTTGAAGAGTACAAACGAGCCGTCTTTGCCTTTGCAGATAAAGTTGAAGCCTTTTATAAATCTTGCGCTCCCAAAATACTTCCAAGCGACAAAATCGATCGGGACGGCTATCTCGCGTTTTGGACGGAATGGCACAGAAGAAGAAATCAATAAATTTCAATTTAGCGGAGTATAAAGAAGGCGAGGGTAGTTTTTGTCCTCGTCATAGACAAGCTCACGCCTAAATGCCAAAATCACTTTCTGACCGCTTGACTTCTCTGTGTGGCTGTAATATAATAGGGACAGTAATCAAAAACAGGAGAAAGCATTGTGAAAACCGAATTGTATAAAAAGCAAGTAAAAGAGAATGTTGTAACCGCTATGCTCGATTATATGTCCGAAG
>CANQET010000010.1 GCA_947595585.1 uncultured Clostridia bacterium | reverse complement strand
AGTTATAGGGATCGAACCTATGACCCCTTGCTTGTAAGGCAAGTGCTCTCCCGGCTGAGCTAAACTTCCGATTGCTTGATAAATATACCACAATCACGGCGAGATTGCAAGCGTTTTTTCTCGGAAAACAGAATTTTTTTATTTTTTTTACGTTCTCCCCTCAAGCACATCCGTCTTTTCGCGTTTACGCCGCCCGGGGGAAGACGCACAAGCGGCAGAATTTCGGTTGACAATGCGGGCGGGGCGTGGTATAATAGAGGCAGTAACGAAATCGAGGTAAAAATTATGATCGAATATTCTATCAGAGGTCTCTCGGCAGACGAACTCTCCTTCAAAGTCAACCACATTCAGGCGGCGCCCAATACAAAGTATGAGATCAAGCCTTTCTTCACCCGCCGCATCCAGACGGCACAGGAGAATCCTGCGATCAACTTCGTCATTCTCGAATGCAAGATCGAGTCCACCGAAGATCAGCCCAAGCCCTTCGACCTCATCGCGCGGTTTGTGGGCATCTTCGAGGTGAAGAACATGGATACGGCCGAAGACCGCCGCACGTTCGCGATCAACGCGACGGAGACGATGTTCCCCTATCTGCGTGCCGCCGTGACCAATCTCACCGCCGCAGCGCTCGTCAATCCGCTCACCCTCCCCATCGTCTCGGGGGCGACGCTCTTCCCCGAAGACCGCGGCGAGCAATACACCATCAAGTTCGATCCGCAGTCCGTAAACTGACCCTTCGAAATTTCGCTTCCCCCTCCTCGTGAGGGGGATTTTTGATACATGGGGGAGGATTTTTACAAAAAACTGCGGAAAGCGCGGAAGGCGGAGGGGATCGCGTATTGCGTTTGGATCTCCTCTTTCGTCGCCCAGAGGAACTCGGGGAAGGGGTGGGAGGCCGAAATAAAATACCCCGTCATCCGCCATTCGACGTGCGTAAACAGGAATTTCGCCGTTTTCACCGCGAGAATGTTTCCATACGCGGCGGGATCGGCCTTCTCGAAGACGGGAAATCCATACATGCCCGCGAGCAATTCCCCCTTTTTGCGTTTGACGAGGGCATAGCGCGCTCCATATTTCAAGACGAGCACAATGACTTCTTCGACCCGCCTTGCCCGCTTTTCGGCGAGGACGGGATAGCGCGTCTCCTCGCCCGCCGCATGTGCCCTGCAGAGCCCCTTCCACGGGCATTTTTCGCACACAGGTGCCCCGTTTGGCAGACAGATGAGGGCGCCGAGCTCCATGAGCGCCTCGCAAAATTGCCCCGTCTCGGGGGGATAGACCTCCTTCAAGAGGGCGGAGAAGTCCTTCTTTCGGCGGTCGTCCGCACACCTGCCGTCGGCAAAGAGGCGCGTGAGGATCCGCACGACGTTCCCGTCGACGGCGGGTTCCTTCAGCCCGAGCGCGATCGAGCAGATCGCGCCCGCCGTGTAATCGCCGACCCCGGGCAGAGCGCGTACCCCTTCAAAGGTCGTAGGGAAGCCCTCCCGCGCGACGATCGCGGCCGCCCTGTGGAGATTGCGGGCACGGGAATAGTAGCCGAGGCCCTCCCACGCCTTCATCACCTCCTCTTCGGAGGCCGCCGCGAGGGCAGACGCCGTAGGATATGCGGATAAAAAGGCGACGTACCGCTCCTTCACGGCCTCGACGCGGGTCTGCTGAAGCATGAGCTCGGAGACGAGCACGGAATACGGGGAGACGTCCTTCCGCCACGGCAGGTCGCGTTTGTGCGCGGAAAACCACGCAAGAAGGGGCGGGATCGCCGCACGGAGCAGCGCCTGCATCAGAAGAGCCCCGTGATGTTGCCGTTTTCGTCGACGTCGATCATCTCCGCGGCAGGGCGCTTGGGAAGACCGGGCATCGTCATGATGTTGCCCGTGAGCACGACGACGAACCCCGCGCCCGCCGAGACGCGTACGGCGCGGACGGTGACGTCGAACTCCGTCGGGGCGCCGAGCTTTGCGGCGTCGTCGGAGAAGGAATACTGCGTCTTGGCCATGCAGACGGGTGTGTTCCCGAAGCCGAGTTTTTCGAGCGCAGAGATCTGCTCTTCCGCCTCGGGCGTATAAATGACCCCCCTACCCCCATAGATCTTTTCGACGATGCACCCGATCTTCTCCTTGATGGGAAGGGAGACGTCGTAGGCGTAAGTGAAGTCGTTTTCGGTCTCGGTAAGGCGGACGACCTCTTCGGCGAGCGCCTCTCCCCCCTTTCCGCCCTCCGCCCAGACGGTGGAGAGCCGCACGTTCACGCCGAGCGCCTTGCAGCGTTCGATGACGAGCGCGATCTCGGCATCGGTATCCGCGGGGAAGCGGTTGATCGCCACAACGGCGGGGAGCCTATATACATTTTTGATGTTTGCAACGTGCCGAAGGAGGTTGGGAAGTCCGCGCTCGAGCGCTTGCAGATCTTCGGCGGCGAGTCGGGTTTTTTCGACCCCACCATGCATTTTCAGGGCACGGACCGTCGCCACGATGACGACGGCGGAAGGCTTCAGCCTCGCGAAGCGGCACTTAATATCGAGGAACTTCTCCGCCCCGAGATCCGCACCGAATCCCGCCTCGGTGACGACGTAATCCCCGAGCTTCAGCGCGGCACGCGTCGCGACGACGGAGTTGCATCCGTGGGCAATATTTGCGAAGGGCCCCCCGTGAACGAGCGCGGGCGTCCCCTCGAGGGTCTGCACGAGGTTGGGCTTCATCGCGTCCTTCAGAAGCGCCGCCATCGCTCCCGCCGCCTTGAGGTCTCCCGCCGTGACGGGCTGCCCCGCGTACGTGTACCCCACGATGATGCGGGCAAGACGGGCCTTGAGGTCGGCGAGGTCGGTGGCGAGGCACAACACCGCCATGACTTCGGAGGCGACGGTGATATCGAAGCCGTCCTTCCGCGGTACCCCCGATTTGGGGCCGCCGAGCCCGTCTTCCACGTAGCGCAGCTGACGGTCGTTCATGTCGACGCACCGCTTCCAAGTGATCCGCGCGGGGTCGATGCCGAGCTCGTTCCCCTGGAAGATGTGGTTATCGAGCATGGCGGCGAGGAGATTGTTCGCAGCGCCGATGGCATGGAAGTCCCCCGTAAAGTGAAGGTTGATATCCTCCATCGGGACGACCTGCGCATATCCGCCGCCCGCAGCGCCCCCCTTGATGCCGAAGACGGGACCGAGGGAAGGCTCACGGAGAGCGACGACGACTTTTTTTCCGAGACGGGCAAGGCCGTCGGCAAGACCGATGGTGGTGGTCGTCTTCCCCTCTCCCGCGGGCGTGGGCGTGATGGCCGTGACGAGGATGAGCTTGCCCTTCTCCTTTTTGCCCTCGAGCGCGGAAGGGGCAAGCTTTGCCTTGTACTTGCCGTAGTATTCGATGTCGTCCTCCGAAAGGCCGAGCTTTTGCGCGATCTTGAGGATGGGCTCCTTTTGCGCCTCTTGTGCGATCTCGATATCGGTTTTCATACGTCCTCCTTGGGTATGGTTTTGAAGCAATGGGATACGGTTGGGGTTGCCCACCCCCCTACCCCCCTCCATTGGAGGGGGTACGATGTTGTTTTTCGACCCGTCTCGCATTGGAGGGGGTACGGTGTAGTTCTTTTAAGCCCGCCTCGCCATTGGAGGGGGGCATGGGTTGTTCTTTCAACGGGGTACGATGTTGTTTTTCGACCCTTCTCGCGATGGAGGGTACGGTGTTGTTCTTCTGTTTATTCCTTAAAAAACTCCACGGCGCTTTGGAAGAGTTTCATGTCGTAGTTGCCCAATACATTTTTATAGAGGCCGCGCGCCGTGCGTTCGGAATGCCCCATCCTGCCGAATACTCTGCCGTCGGGCGAGAGCAGGCCCTCCACGGCAAGGGCGCTGCCGTTGGGATTGAAGCGCACATCCATCGTCGCATTGCCCTTGAGGTCGACGTATTGCGTCATGATCTGGCCGCGTTCCGCAAGCGAGCGGATGAGCGCTTCGTCCGCGCAAAACCGTCCTTCCCCATGGGATACGGGCACCGAGTAGATCTCCCCCGGTTCTACGCCCTTCAGCCACGGCGAATTGACCGAGGCCACGCGCACCCGCACGATGCGGCTCCGATGCCGCCCGATGTCGTTATACGTGAGCGTCGGCGAAGCCTCGTCGGGGCCGATCATCTTGCCGTAGGGCACCAGCCCGAGCTTGATGAGGGCCTGAAATCCATTACAGATACCCCCCATGAGCCCGCCGCGTACATCGAGGAGTTCTTCGATCCCCGCGCGGATGACGTCGCTCTGCAGGAAGGCCGTGATGAATTTTCCCGAGCCGTCGGGCTCGTCCCCGCCCGAAAATCCGCCGGGCAGGAAGAGGATCTGCGCCTCACCAAGGCGCCTTGCAAATTCTTCGGCAGAGCGCGCAACTTCCTCCGCCGTACGGTTGCGGATGACGAAGATCTCGGGCTCTGCGCCCGCGTCCGCAAACGCCTTCGCCGTATCGTATTCGCAGTTAGTCCCCGGGAAGACGGGGAGGAGCACCTTGGGCGTTTCCCGCAAAACCGCAGGCGCCGCCGCAGACCGCATGCCGCACACGAAGTTCTCCACGGGGCGGTCGGGAGCGGGGATGTTGCAGGGGTACACGGGCTCGAGTTTTTCCTCGTAGATCGCGGCAAGCTCGGAGAGCGGAAGAAGATCGAGGCCGCAGGAGATGCTCTCGGATTCGGTCGTCTGCCCGACTTCCTCGCCGATCTCGGCATCCTCGGAGAGCTCGAGAAGGAAGGCGCCGTAGGCGTAGGAGAAGATCTTCTTGAGGTCGAAGCCGTCCGCAAAACGGAAGCCGATGCGGTTGCCGAGGCTCATCTTGAGGACGCCCTCCGCGACGCCGCCGAAGCCGATCGTCCATGCGGAGACGGCCTTGCCCGAACGCAGAAGCGCGGTGACGGCACGATAGTTTGCGATCAGCGAAGCCGCCACGGGGAGCCCGTCGGCATCGTAGACGGGCGTCAGCAATACGACTTTATGTCCCGCCGCCTTGAACTCGGGGGAGACGGCTTCGGAAGAGGTGCCCGTCGTCACCGCAAAGGAGATGAAGGTGGGCGGGACGTCGAGCTGTTCGAAGGTGCCGCTCATCGAATCTTTGCCTCCGATCGCGGCGACTTTGAGATCGGTCTGCGCCTGAAAGGCCCCCAAGAGCGCCGCAAGCGGCTGTCCCCAGCGCGCGGGGTCCTTCTTGGGCTTTAGGAAGTATTCCTGGAAGGAGAGATAGGTGTCGTCGAAGCTCGCCCCCGTCGCAATGAGTTTGGAAATGCTCTCGACGACGGCAAGATAGGCCCCATGATAGGGGCTCTTCTCGGCGATGTAGGGGTTGCCGCCCCACGCCATGTAGGATACGGCGTCGGTGTGGCCCTTCTCGGAAGAGATGAGGTGGACCATCGCCTGCGGGGGGGTCATTTGGTATTTTCCGCCGAAGGGCATGAGGACGGTCCCTGCGCCGATCGTCGCATCGAAGCACTCCGCAAGGCCGCGCTTGGAGCAGACGTTGAGATCGCCCGCAAGCGACCGCATCCCCCCAATAAACGACATAGGTACCTCGCGTTCGAAGTTTTCCGCATGCGCTACGGCGGCATCCGTATGCTTCTCGGCGCCGTTGGAATTCAAGAATTCCCGGGGAAGATCGACGATCGTCTTTCCCCCAAAGCGCATCCGAAGACGGGGAAGCGCGGTGACCGTCGCGATGACCGTCGCCTCGAGGTTTTCCTCCGCGGCATACGCGAGAAACTGTGCGCGATCTTCTTCGCTCACGACGACCGCCATGCGCTCCTGGGATTCGGAAATGGCAAGTTCGGTGCCGTCGAGGCCTTCATATTTCTTGGGGATCGCATCGAGGTCGATCTCCAGCCCGTCGGCGAGCTCGCCCACGGCGACGGAGACGCCCCCTGCCCCGAAATCGTTGCAGCGCTTTACGAGCAGCATCGCCGCACGGTTGCGGAAGAGGCGCTGGAGCTTGCGCTCCTCGGGCGCGTTGCCCTTCTGTACCTCCGCCCCGCACGAAAGGAGGGAGGATGCCGTATGCGATTTGGAGGAGCCCGTCGCCCCGCCGCAGCCGTCGCGGCCCGTTCTTCCGCCCACCAAAATGACCTTGTCCCCCGCCTTCGGCGTCTCACGACGCACGTTTTCGGCGGGCGTGGCGGCGATCACCGCCCCGATCTCGAGGTGCTTTGCGACATACCCGGGGTGATAGATCTCATCGACCTGCCCCGTCGCAAGCCCGATCTGGTTGCCGTAGGAAGAATATCCCGCCGCGGCCGTCGTCACGATCTTGCGCTGCGGAAGTTTGCCGGGCAGCGTATCCTCTACGGGCACGAGGGGATCCCCCGCACCCGTCACCCGCATCGCGCTATACACGTACCCCCGGCCCGAGAGCGGATCGCGGATCGCCCCGCCGATGCAAGTCGCGGCGCCCCCGAAGGGCTCGATCTCGGTGGGATGGTTGTGGGTCTCGTTTTTGAAGAGGAGCAGCCAATCCTGCGGCACGCCGTCGACCGCGATCGAGATCTTCACCGTGCAGGCGTTGATCTCCGCGCTCTCATCGAGGTTTTCGAGCATTCCCCGCTCTCGAAGGAGCTTGCAGGCGATCGTCGCGATCTCCATGAGGTTCACAGGGCCCTCCCGCCCGAGTTCTTCCCGCGCGGATAGGTACTCCATATAGGATTTTTCGAGCACCCGGTCCTCGAAATGCACGTTGTCGATCGTCGTGAGGAAGGTCGTATGGCGGCAGTGATCTGACCAATACGTATCGATCACGCGAAGCTCGGTGAGGGTGGGATCGCGCATCTCCAGCTTAAAATGATCGCGGCAGAGCTTGAGATCCTCGGGATCCATCGCAAGTCCGCGCTCGGCGCAAAATGAGGGAAGCGCTTCATCGGGAAGCTCGGAAAATCCCGTGAGAATTTCTACATCCGCGGGGACGGGGTGGTTTATTTGCAGTGTTTCGGGCAGGGCGAAGCTCGCCTCACGGCGCTCGACGGGGTTGATGACATACCGCTTGATCGCGGCAAGATCGTCTTCCGTGACTTTTCCGTAGACGGCGTAGAGCTTTGCGGAATGCACGGTGGGGCGGGTGCCCATCGAGAGCAGCTGAATGCACTGCGCCGCCGAATCCGCACGCTGATCGAATTGCCCCGGCAAATATTCCGCGGCGAATACGCGCGCCCCCGCAAGATCGGCAAATTCCGAGGCGACGTCGGTCTGGGGTTCGGAAAACACCGTACGCACGGCCCGAAGGAAGAGCGCGGGATCGACCTCCTCCGCCTCATAGCGGTTCAGGATGCGGATGCGCTCCACCCTGCCGAGCCCAAGAAATTCACGGACTTCCTTTAGAAGCGTCTGCGCTTCGAGATCGAAGCCCGCTTTTTTCTCCACATAAACGCGATAAACCATAACATTCCCTCCTGTTTGTTCTTCTTATAGGTTTGATTTGATACAATTTGTGCTATACGTCCCGAGCACTTAAGTCCGGGGCTTCAGAGCACGGGCGCCGATATCGCTGCGCATGTAGGCGTTTTCGAAGTTTATCTTGCCCGCGAGCGCATAGGCCTTCCGCACGGCAGAGGCAAGATCTTCCGCCACGGCGACGGCACCGAGTACTCTTCCGCCCGCGGTGAGAAGTTTCTCCCCCTCCCGCTTTGCGCCTGCGATGTAGATCTCCTCCCCTGCTTCAAGCGCGGGAAGCGAGATTTCGTACCCCATGTCATACTTTTTAGGATAGCCGCGGCTTGCAAGCACGATGCAGCAGGCGGCTTTTTCCGAAAATTTTACGTCGACCGTATGCAGCTTTCCCGCACGCACGGCGAGCATGATCTCGAGAAGATCGCTCTCGAGAAGAGGCAATACGACCTGCGTCTCGGGATCGCCGAAGCGGCAGTTGTATTCGATGACCTTGGGACCCTCGCGCGTGAGCATCAGCCCGAAGTAGAGGCATCCGAGGAAGGGCCGCCCCTCGGCGTGCATCGCGGCGACCGTCGGCAAAAAGATCTCGCGCATGCAACGTTCGGCGACTTCCTTGGTGTAATACGGATTGGGTGCGACCGTCCCCATGCCGCCCGTGTTGGGGCCTTCGTCCCCGTCCCATGCCCGCTTGTGATCCATGGAGGAGACCATCGGGACGATCGTATTGCCGTCGGTGAAGGCGAGGACGGAGATCTCGGGGCCTTCGAGGAATTCTTCGACGAGAATGCGCGTACCACTCGCCCCGAAGACCTTTTCGACCATCATCTCCCGCACCGCCGTTTGGGCTTCGGAAAAATCATGCGCGATGCAGACGCCCTTGCCGAGCGCGAGGCCGTCCGCCTTGATCACGGCGGGGTATGTGGTGGTTTTTAGGTAGGAAAGGGCCTCCTCGGGGGAAGAAAACGTGCGGCTCGTCGCCGTGGGGATGCCGTATTTTTGCATGAGATCTTTGGAGAAGACCTTGCTGCCCTCGAGGATCGCGGCGTTCGCGCGCGGCCCGAAGCAGGGGACGCCGATCGCCTCGAGACGATCGACAAGACCCATGCAGAGCGGATCATCGGGCGTGACGACGGCAAAATCGGGCGCATGCTCCTTTGCAAAGGCGACGATGCCGTCGAGATCGGTCGCCTTGATGGGAAAACATTCGCAATCGGCCGTGATCCCGCCGTTGCCCGGAAGGCACCAGATCTTCTCGCAACGCTTGCTCTTTTTCAGCGCTTTTACGACGGCATGCTCCCTTCCGCCCCCGCCGATCACTAAAATATTCATATAGGTCCCCCCTTTTTTGAGGTTGTGGTTTTTTGAAGCATTTGCCCACCCCCCTACCCCCCTCCAATGGAGGGGGTATGTGGTTTGTCCTCCGCGGGAGGGGGTGGCGGTCTGTTCTCCGATGGAGGGGCGCGGAATAAACTATATGGGTACCCTGCCTACGTCATTTCGAACGTAGTGAGAAATCTCAAGATCCGCTCACTTCGCTACGCTTCGTTCGGGATGAGGTCGCTCATGATAGGCCCCGTCCTCTCCTGCCCACCCCCCTACCCCCCCTCCAATGGAGGGGGTGGCGCTCATCCTGTGCGACAACGGGTTACGTTAAACTGCGGAGAAGCGAAAACGGGTACCGTTAAACTGCAAAGTTGCAAGTAAGACAAGCAATAGCGAGGCTTTTCGCAGGGAGCGTACTCGAACGTACGTGACCAAGAAAAACGTAGCATGACGCAGTATTACGTAGCAAATTTGCAGTTCGCCTGTCAATGATGGAACAGCCTCAAGGAGGTGAAGGAGAGGAGCATGTTGTACCTATCCGCCGCCTCGATCACAAGGTCGTCGCGCACAGACCCGCCCGGTTCGGCAACATACGAAACGCCGCTTCTCGCCGCCCGCTCGATGTTATCCGCAAACGGGAAAAAGGCGTCGCTCGCGAGCGAGACGCCCGTGACCGTACGAAGATATGCGTCCCGCTCCTCCTTGGAAAAGGGGGCGGGGCGTACGGCGAAATACTTGTGCCAGACGCCGTCTCCCAGCACTTCGTCGCTCTCCTCGGAGAGATAGAGATCGATGATGTTGTTCTTTTCGGGGCGGCCCACGCCCTCGGCAAACTGCAGCCCGAGCACCTTCTCATGGCGGCGCAGATGCCACAGGTCTGCCTTTTGCGCCGCAAGGCGGGTGCAGTGGATACGGGATTGCTGCCCCGCGCCCACGCCGATCGCCTGCCCATCCACGGCAAAACACACCGAGTTGGACTGCGTATATTTGAGGGTGATGAGTGCGATGACAAGGTCCGTCGCCTTGTCTTCGGGAAGATCTTTGTTCTTCGAGACGATGTTAGAGAGCAGACTGCGATCGATCTTTGCATCGTTTCTGCCCTGCTCGAAGGTGATCCCGAAGACCTGTTTGCGTTCGATCGGGGCGGGCGTGTAGTCGGGATCGATCTTTACGATGGTATACCCGCCCTTGCGCTTTTGCCTTAAGATCTCGAGCGCGGCGGGGGAATATGCGGGGGCGATGATACCGTCGGAGACTTCGCGGGCGATGAGCCGCGCCGTCGTCTCATCGCACTCCTCGGAGAGGGCGATGAAGTCGCCGAAGGAGGACATGCGGTCGGTCCCCCGTGCCCGTGCATAGGCACACGCGAGCGGGCTTTGGTCCAGCCCCTCGATATCGTCGACGAAGCAAGACTTCTTGAGATCGGGCGGAAGGGGCTTTCCGATCGCGGCGGAAGTCGGGGAGACGTGCTTGAAACTCGTCGCACTCGCGCAGCCCGTCGCCGCCTTGAGCTCCTTCACGAGCTGCCACGCGTTGAAGGCATCGAGGAAGTTGATATACCCAGGCCGTCCGTTCAGGATCTCCACGGGCAGTTCGCTTCCGTCCGCCATGAAGATCCGCGCGGGCGTCTGATTGGGATTGCAGCCGTATTTCAGGAGAAATTCACGCATTTTCTCACCTCATGTGCTTATTATAGACGATCTGCTCCATCTCACCCGTCTTGAGATCGTAGGTCCTGCAGACGAGCGAGATCTTGTTTTCTTCATTCAAACCGTTCCAGATCTCTTCGGCGATCGCAGCAAGATCATTTCCGAGTTTTACGCGCACAGGCTCCCCTTCAAAGGAGGGAAGGGGCGAGGCGTCCTTTTTGTAGGTATGGAGAAGATGCCCCGTGCCGCTCTCGGGGGTGTAGACGAAGAAATATCGATCACACCCCCTCCCCTTTTTGTCGCCGCACTTCAGAATGGAGAGCTCGTAGGAAAAATCTTTTGCGCGCTTTCCGAGGTGCAAAACGGCGCTGATGCGGGGGGTGAAGTTGGGGGCGTCGGGCTCGAACGTACGCTGCATGAGGGCGTGACGGAAGCAGTGGCCTGCCTTCAGCGACGCCTCGATCGTATCCGTCTGGTCGCCGTTCGTCACGATGATGTGGCCGCCCACGGCCTTCACGGGCGAATAGAGGATGAGGGAGGGATCCTGCACTTTTTGTACATCGAAGGGCTCCGCCTTGACCTCTTCCCCATACGTTTTGAAGACCCTGTTGCGGGAATTTTCGCTTCTGCCCATGATGAAGTAGGCAAAAAACGCCCTCTTGCCGTTCTTCGTTTTTCCGACGACGATCCCGCGGCCGGGGTAGGGATTCGCGGCAAGGAGCCGCCCCAAATTCTTTCGCATGCTCGCCATAAGATTATTCTCCCTGAAGTTTTTTACACACTTTTTGGATGGCGGCGGGATAGATGACCCACTCCGCCTCGCGCATGACCCGCTGCTGCAGTGTCTCGGGGGTATCGTCCTCCCGAACTTCCACCGCCTTTTGTGCAATGATGGGGCCGCCGTCGCAGACTTCGGTAACATAGTGGACGGTCGCCCCCGTCACCTTCACGCCCGCCGCAAGCACGGCCTCGTGCACGTGGATGCCATACATCCCCACGCCGCCGAAGCTCGGCAAAAGCG
This sequence comes from uncultured Clostridia bacterium, assembly GCA_947595585.1. Lineage (GTDB taxonomy): Bacteria > Bacillota > Clostridia > Christensenellales > Borkfalkiaceae > Gallimonas. The sequence goes on along the minus strand of CANQET010000010.1, from coordinate 57,222 downwards.
CGGGATGGATGTTGACGATCCTGCCCTCGTAGGCCTTCACGAAGCCAAAGGAGAGCACCGTCATGAACCCCGCCAATACGACGAGGTCCACCTCGCTTTCGTGCAGCGCCTCGAGCATGGCGCGTTCGCGCTCCGCACGGGGCATCTCGCGTTTTGCAAAGATCGCCGTAGGTACCCCCCTCTTTTTGGCGCGTTCGACGGCATACGCCTCTCTGCTGTCCGAGACGACGAGCACGACTTCGCCGTCCGGGATCCTGCCCTCGGCTTCGGCATCGAGGATGGCCTGCAGATTTGTCCCGCCGCCCGAACACAGCACGGCGATACGGATTTTTTTCATGGTCTATACGAAGGTCACGCCTTCGCCCTCCGCGATCTCCCCGAGGACGTAGGCAGAGACGCCCTGCCCCTGTAAGACGGCAAGCGCCCTATCCTTGTCCTCCGCACGGACGACGGCCGTCATGCCGACGCCCATATTGAAGGTGTTGAACATATCGTGCTCCGAGATCTTCCCCCGCTCCCGAAGGAGGGAAAAGATCGGAAGAACGCGTACATCCCCCCGCTTTATGACGACGCCCAGCCCCTTTTTGAGGGAACGCGGGATGTTTTCGTAGAAGCCGCCGCCCGTGATATGCGCGACGCCCGAGACTTCCACCGCTTCGAAGAGGGCGAGCATGGGCTTCACGTAGATGGCCGTCGGGGTGAGAAGCACTTCGCCGAGCGGCCTATCTCCGAGCGCGGGGACGGGGGCGGAGAGGTCGCAGTGCTCGACGTCGAAGACTTTCCGCACGAGCGAAAATCCGTTGGAGTGGAGGCCCGTCGAGGGCAAAGCAAGCATCACGTCCCCCGGCTTCATCGTTTGAACGTCGAGGATCTTCGCACGGTCGACGACGCCCACGGTGAAGCCTGCGATATCGTGGTCCCCCACGGGCATCGTCCCGGGGTGTTCGGCCGTCTCCCCGCCGATGAGGCGGCAATCCGCACGCACGCACCCCTCGGCGACGCCGCCCACGATCTCGGCGATGCGCTCGGGCACATTCTTTCCGCAGGCGATGTAGTCGAGGAAGAAGAGCGGCTTCGCGCCGCAGCAGAGGACGTCGTTGACGCACATCGCAACGCAGTCGATGCCGATCGTATCATATTTTTGCATGAGGGCGGCGATGCGGAGCTTGGTGCCGACGCCGTCCGTCCCCGCGACGAGCACGGGCTCCTTCATCCCCGAGATCTCGAGCGGGAAGAGCCCCCCGAAGCCGCCGATGACATCGGCCTTGCCCCCGGGGATCGTGCGGGCGATGTGCTTTTTCATGAGCTCGACGGCACGGTATCCCGCGGTGATATCCACCCCCGCCGCTCTATAGCTATCCGAGTAACTTTTTTGCATATTTCCTCCTTTTCGTGGGGGGATGTAGGCGTTTTTTCAAAATGAATTGTTTTGTTTTGAAACAAAATCAGTTTGCCTTGTATTTGGGATTCTCCGAGATCGGACGTTCGAACCGATCCTTTTCGCTCTTTTCGGGGATACGGGTGGGGTAATTTCCGTCGAAACACGCCGTACAGAAGCCTGTCCCGTCGTCCAAGGTGAGATGGGAGACCTTCTCGAGGGGAAGATAGCCGAGGGAGTCCGCACCGATGATCTGCGCGATCTCCCGTACGCTGTGATGGCAGGCGATGAGGTGGTCCCGCGAGTCGATATCCGTGCCGTAGTAGCAAGGATTGAGGAAGGGGGGCGCCGAAGAGAGCATGTGGACCTCCTTCGCCCCCGCCTCGCGGAGCAGCCGCACGATGCGCGCACACGTGGTGCCGCGGACGATGGAATCATCGACGAGGATGACCCGCTTCCCCTCGATCGCCGAGCGCAGGACGTTGAGCTTGATGCGGACGCGGTCCTCCCGTGCCGCCTGCCCCGGGGCGATGAACGTCCGCCCGATGTATTTGTTTTTGATGAAGCCGATGCCATAGGGAATGCCCGAGGCTTCGGCGTAGCCGTAGGCCGCATCGAGCCCCGAATCGGGCACGCCGACGACGATATCCGCATCGATACGGAAGGCCTCGGCGAGATATCTCCCTGCCTGTTTTCTCGCCTCATGTACCGATTTCCCCTCGATGACGGAGTCGGGACGGGCGAGATAGAGGTATTCGAATACGCACAGGCTCTTGCGCTTTTTGTTGCAGTGGAAAGTGTTGGAGACGACGCCGCTCTGCGTGAAGACGAGCATCTCCCCGGGGAGGAGTTCGCGGACGAGCTTTGCCCCCACCGCGTCGAGCGCACAGCTCTCGGAGGCGACGATGTAGGCGCCGTCTTCCCGGATACCGTAGCACAAGGGATGGAAGCCCTGCGGATCGCGCACGGCGATAAGCTTGGAGGGGGACATCACGACGAGCGAGTAGGCGCCCTCGAGCCTTCCGACTGCGGCGAGCACGGCCTCTTCGATCGAGGCGCTCTTCACGCGTTCTTTGGTGATGATATAGGCGATGACTTCGCTATCCGAAGTCGTATGGAAGATACTCCCCTCGCTCTCGAGCTCGCTGCGGAGCTCATAGGCGTTGATGAGGTTGCCGTTGTGGGCGAGCGCCATGTTGCCCTTAAGATGTTTTACGATGACGGGTTGGGCGTTTTCCCTGCCGCCGGCGCCCGTCGTCGAATAACGGACGTGCCCGAGGGCCATGTTCCCCTCGCCGAGGCGGGAAAGCTCTTCGGCCGAAAAGACGTCGTTCACAAGCCCCGTATCCTTATGGGAAGTGAACACGCCGTCGTCGTTGACGACGATCCCCGCCGATTCCTGCCCCCTGTGCTGGAGGGCGAACAGAGCGTAATATGCCGTCGACGCAACATCCTGCCGCTGCGGGGCAAAGATGCCGAAGACGCCGCATTCCTCGTGTAATTGCGACATAGCTCTCTCCCGTTGTATTTATTTTTGCCCGAGGACCCGCCCGAAAATCTCGCGGTAGGCATCCTCAACCCCGCCGAGGTCGCGGCGGAAGCGGTCTTTATCGAGTTTTTCGCCCGTCGCCGCATCCCAGAATCTGCACGTATCGGGACTGATCTCATCGGCGAGCACGATGCCCTCTTTGCACCTTCCGAATTCGAGTTTGAAGTCGATGAGGCGCACGCCGAGCTTGAGAAAATACGCCTTGAGGACCTCGTTGACCTTGAAGGCGTACTTCTCGATGAGGGCGATCTCCTCCTTGGTCGCAAGGCGCAGCGCGAGCGCGTGATAGGTATTGATGAGCGGATCGTGCAAGTCGTCGTTCTTATAGGAGAATTCGAGGGTGGGCTCCTCGAAGGGAATGCCCTCCTCGACGCCGTAGCGCTTTGCGAAACTTCCCGCCGAAACGTTGCGCACGATGACTTCGAGCGGGACGATCTCCACCTTCTTCACGAGGGTCTCGCGGTCGGAGAGTTCGCGAATAAAATGCGTAGGTACCCCTTCTTTTTCGAGAAGTTGCATCATCATGTTCGTCATGCGGTTGTTGACGACGCCCTTGCCCGCGATGGTGCCCTTCTTCAGGCCGTCGAATGCCGTAGCGTCGTCTTTGTAGGAGACGATGACAAGATCGGGGTCTTCGGTCGCGAAGACTTTCTTTGCCTTGCCCTCATAGAGCTGCTCTTTCTTTTCCATCGAAAAACTCCTTTTATCTCACAAGGCGGGGGCCTTGCTCATTTATTGTATTTTGCGGCGAGCTTTCTATCCTTCTCGAGGATCTCGGCGGAAGTCTTCCCGCGGGACAGCATGAGCTTCCAATAGAGGTCTTCCTCCCCCACCGCGAGGATCTCCGCGGCGAGGTAGGCCGCATTCTTGGCCCCGTCGACGGCGACCGTCGCCACGGGAACGCCCGAAGGCATCTGCACGGTGGAGAGCAGGGCGTCCATCCCGCCGAGCGCCCCCGAATTTATGGGGATGCCGATAACGGGCAAGACGGTATTCGCCGCGATCGCGCCCGCAAGGTGTGCCGCCATCCCCGCGGCGCAGATGATCACCCCGAATTCGGGAGCCGCATGCAGGGCGAAATCCCGCGCTTCGGCGGGCGTACGATGTGCCGAAAAGATATGTACGGCATAGGGGATCCCGAACTCCTCGAGCACGCCGAACGCCTTCTCGACGACGGGGAGATCGGATTCGCTCCCCAAGATCACTGCAACTTTCTTCATGTTTCCCCTCCAAATTGAAAGGGGCAGGATTTTTCTATACGAAAAAACCTGCCCGCTCAGCAAACACCGGATCCGAAGTTTCCTTTCCGCACCCTGCGGAGATGTGCCGTTTCTTTCATGACATTATTATACCAAACCGCCCCGCTTCCGTCAAGCGGATAAAAAAGAATTGCGGGTTGTAATTTCTTACAACCCGAACTGTAACATTTTATCAACTTCTTGCGGCATCGTACATGTTGCTATTTTTGGTTGAAGCGCCTCCGCACCAGCCAATCGGTCACCCGCTCGGGGAGCATGCGGGAGCAGTAACGGAGGAAGTTGTTCTTCCCCCCGACGGAGGAGACCTGCGGCGGGCGCCTCCTTTCGGCGAGCTTCAGGATCGCTTCGGCGACGAGGGAGGGCTCCATCCCCCCCTGCTCCATGTTGGCAAGCGCGGCCGAAGCCCGCTTCACGGAGGGGGAATACGACTTGCTCTCCTCTTCCCCGTAGATCCGCCTTGCGTAGGTGAAGTCCGTCGCCGTGCCCCCGGGAAGGAGGGCGAGAACGCGTACCCCGAGCGGCCGCAGCTCGAGATCCGCCTCCCTGGCGAGCATGGAGAGCGCCGCCTTCGAGGAGGAATAGAAACTATCGTAGGGGATGGGGACCTCTCCCCCGAGCGACCCGACGAGAATGGCCCTGCCGCCCCGCCGTTTCAAGAAGGGCGCAGCCGCACGCAGCGCCTCCACGGCGCCGAAGTAGTTGACTTCGAAGAGGTAGCGATAATCCCCGCTCTTGGCATATTCGAGGGGGGCTGCCATCGAAAAACCCGCCGAATAGACGAGAAGATCGATCGCCGCGGCCTCTTCGCCCACACTGCGGATCGCCCGTTCGATCTCCCCCTCACGGGCGGCATCCGCCGTAACCGTCTTCACGCGCTGCCCCTGAAACGGGGTGCGGGAGATGTTGTAGACGCGGTATCCGCGGGAGAGAAGGCGGAGCGCCGTCTCCCTGCCGATGCCCGAAGATCCGCCGACGACGATGGCCGTCCGCCGCGCGGAGGGCTGTGCGGCCGATCTCTCTTCCTCGGGCGTATGGTTCTCGGTGCTTGTTTGGTCCATGCCCAAAGTATCTCCATGTATGGAAAAATTATACATTTTGCATATATGGGGTAGGATTTTTTACGAAAGAGCGACGTCGAGCAGCATCATGAGGCAGAAGCCGACGATCAGGCCGCAAAGCGCAGCCCCCCGCCGCTTTTGGAAGCATTCGGGCAGGAGTTCACTGCAGACGACGGCGACCATCGCCCCCGCGCAAAAGGAGAGCGCCCACGGGAGAAGCCCGAAGATAAGCGTCGCCGCGACGGCCCCGAGCACGCACGCGGGGACCTCCACGGCGCCCGAGCTCTGGGAGAGGAAAAAGCTCCGCCCGCGCGACATCCCCTGCGCCCGCAGCGGAAAAGCGACACAGGCCCCCTCGGGAAAGTTCTGCACGGCGATGCCCACCGCAAAGAGGAAGGCCGCCATCGCCCCGCCCGACGCCGCGGCCGCAAAGGCGACCCCCACCGCCATGCCTTCGGGAATGTTGTGCATGGTCACCGCGAGGTACAAAAGGCGGTTGCGTTTCTTCTGCGAATCGGCCGTTTTCCGCGAAAAAACGATATCTGTCCCCCACATAAACGCGCCGCCGAGCAAAAATCCGAGCGTCACCGTAAGATAGGGAGGAAGGGAAGAAGGGTGTTCGAGCGCGGGAAGGAGCAGGGAAAAGAAGCTTGCCGCGAGCATGATCCCCGCCGCGCCGCCCGTGAGTGCGGTGAGCGCCTCCTCGCGGAATTTTTCCGAAAAGAACACGAGCGCAGCGCCGAGCGCCGTCGCAAGATACATCATGAGCGAGCACAGGAGCGCCTGAAGCCAAGGCGCGAGCGTAAAAAACCATTGCATTTGTAGGACCCCCGACCGCGCAGGCGGTCACTTCATCCTATGCAATGGCCGAAAAATTTGTTATTTCGGGCATGAAAACCCCCCGAAAAACCACATAGGCCCCGGGGAATCGCTCAATACGTCGTCTCGATGACGCCGCCGCCGAGACAGCTTTCCTTGTCGTATAAGACCGCATACTGCCCCGGGGTGACGGCCCGCTGCGGCGTCTCGAAGTCGATGGAGAGCGTATCTTCCCCCGTCCTTACAACGCGCACCCGCTGCTCGGATTGGCGGTAGCGGAATTTCGCCGTACACGAAAAAACCTCGGTTTGGGGCACCTGTGGTATGAAATTCATGCCCGAAACCGTGCATCCCGTGCGCATGAGGGGGGCTTCGTCGCCATGGGAGACATAGAGAACGTTGGCGGATAGGTCCTTCTCGACGACGAACCACCTGCCCTCTTCGCCGCGACGCCCGCCGAGGTCCAAACCGCGGCGCTGCCCGAGCGTGTAATACATGAGGCCCATGTGCGTCCCGACGACCTCGCCCTGCAGGGTACGGATCTCCCCCGGCTGTGCGGGAAGGTAGGTCTTGAGGAAGTTGCGGAAATTGCGCTCTCCGATGAAACAGATGCCCGTCGAATCCCGCTTCTTGGCCGTTGCGAGGCCGTATTCTTCGGCGAGGGCGCGCACTTGCCCCTTCTCGAAATCCGCAAGCGGGAAGAGGACGCCCTCGAGCTGCGGCTGCGTGAGCTGGCAGAGGAAATACGTCTGATCCTTGCCTTGGTCGCGGGCCTTCAGAAGGCGGTGGAGGCCGTCTTCATGCGAGATGCCGCAGTAGTGCCCCGTCGCGATGAAGTCGGCGCCGAGCTTCTTCGCGTACTCCTTGAAGGGACCGAATTTGATCTCGCGGTTGCAGAGGACATCGGGGTTGGGCGTACGCCCCGCGGCGTATTCGCGCAGAAAATCCGCAAAGACGCGGTCCATATATTCTTTGGCGAAGTTTACGCTGTAATAGGGGATGCCGAGCACCTCGGCGACGCGGACCACATCCGAGAAGTCGTCGTCGGCCGTACAGGCGCCGTTTGGATCGGTCTCCTCCCAATTTCGCATGAAGAGCCCGATGACCTCGTACCCCTGCTGCTTGAGAAGCAGGGCGGCGACCGAGCTATCGACTCCTCCGCTCATTCCGACGACGACACGCTTTGCCATACATCCCCCAAAAATTTTTTCTCTATTTTACCATATTCCCGCAAAAATATAAAGCATTTTTCCGAAGAATGTGTTATAATGTAGGCAAGATGTGCCCGTAGCTCAGTTGGATAGAGCGCAAGCCTCCGGAGCTTGAGGCCGCAGGTTCGACTCCTGTCGGACACACCAAAACACCCGAACGTTCGCGTTCGGGTGTTTTTTGATCGGGTGAGAAAAAGAGGAATGACGTATGTACCCCCTCTGCAGGAGGGGGAGGTATATACGTCATTTCGCCCCGACCGCAGCTTCTATTTGTTCTACTAAGGTCGGCACGAGCCATAGGCGAAGTTACCAAGTAGAGAAATCTCAAGTAAAATTAAGACTAAGGCGATGTTTCGACTTCGGCTACGCCTACGCTCAACATGACGTTATTAGAATGAGATTCCTCCTCCCTACGGTCGTCGGAATGACGTACTGATGAGCAAGTACGAAGTCCACCCTCATACCGAACCCCGTTAGGGGTGAGTGTATCTTAAGATCCGCTCACTTCGCTACGCTCCGTTCGGGATGAGGTTCGCTCATGATAAGCTTCGTCGTTTCCTGCCCACCCCCCTACCCCCCTCCAATGGAGGGGGTGGCGCTTGAAATAAACTATATAGGTATCCCCCCGTCTACGTCATTTCGAACGTAGTGAGAAATCTCAAGATCCGCTCACTCCGCTACGCTCCGTTCGGGATGAGGTTCGCTCATGATAAGCTTCGTCGTATTCCGCCCACCCCCCTACCCCCCTCCGCGGGAGGGGGTGGCGCTCATCCTGTGCGAAAACGGGTACCGTTAAACTGCGGAGAAGCAAGCAAGACAAGGAGAACGAGCATTTCCGAAGGGAGCGTACTTAAACGTACGTGACCACCCCGCGCGCATTTCTAATTCTCTAAGCGCGGCACGAGCCCCCAAGGGCGAAGTAGGAAAGCGCAGTTCGAACGCCGAGAACAAGCAACATGAAATCGATTTGCTTAATTCGGCGGCACAAGCGCGTAGCGCGCCGTACAATGTTATGCGTAGCTTATCCGCAGTTAGCTCTTACGAAGTCCAGTAAAGTCAGTGACAGCCGGGGCAGGTACTGCAATTCCCACTACATTTCTTCGGCGGCTTGCCCGTGGCGGAATACATGCAGCCCGACCACACCCGTTCGGCCTTCTTGCCGCATTTGGGGCACGGGACCTCCTCTTCGTGCGAGCGCACGAGTTCCTCAAACATCTCCCCGCATGCGGGGCAGCGATAGGAAAAAATCGGCATACGTCCCCCCTCCTTTGTTTTTCTTCATTATAGCGCACCCCGCGCAAAATTGCAAGCAAAACGGCTTCAGATGACGCACTTCCCCTCGAGGAAGGAATCGAACAGGGCGGAGACGTTGTTCCCCGCATACGAAAAGCAAGAGACGAGGTCGGCGGGCGTCGCCATCTTTCCGCTGAATTTTTCCGCGTATCTACAAAGCGCCGCGCAGAACTTCTCCTTCCCCATGATCTCGCGGAGACGGTCGAAGAGGATCACCCCCTTATCGTAGGCGATGTTGCGGTACTCATACTCCCCCGTATACGAATCGAGCGGGCGGACCATGCGCGTATCGGCGCCCTCGTGAAGCTGGGAATAGACCGAGAAATACGCGCGATAGGAACGTTCGGAAGCCGTGATAAAGTCGCGGTATGTCATCGAATATTCGGGATGTGCCTCCAAAAAGAGCGCCGCGGAATACTCGGCAAGCCCCTCATCCTGCCACGCATTTTGGACCTGATCGCTGCCCACCATGGCATACCACCATTGGTGTGCGGTCTCGTGGGCGATGACGGCGGCGAGCTCGCTCTCGGTGAGGCTTAAGGAGATCATCGAGAGAGCGGGATACTCCATGCCCCCGTAGACGAAATCGGTGGAGACGACGGCGTAGCGGGGGTAGGCATACGGCAAAAAGCTCTCCGAAAAGTATCCGAGGCTCTCGGCGGCGAGGGTGAGGGCCTTCTCGGAAGAGGTCTTTGCGGCTTGGGGAAGGTAGTAATACGCGATCTCCACGCCGCCCTGTTCCGCCGTTTCGCAGACGAATCCCTCCCCGAGCACGAAGGCGATCTCCCGTACCCCCTTTGCCGCGATGCGGAAGGTCTGCTTGCCCGCCTCGGCGCCCTCGACGGGCTCCGCCGCAAAGCCCGAACAGACGGTGTACGTCTCGGGGACGGTGAGCGTGACGTCGTAATCGGCGAGGTCGCTCACAAAGGGGTCGCCGCACGAGGAATAGGCATATTCGCGATAGCCGTTTTCATCGAGAAAACACAATATGGGGTAGAAATTTGCGAGATTTACGGCGTGTTCGCCCACCCCGAGTCTGTGGTTGACGCGGGCGAGCTCCACTTCGTAGGAGATGGCGATTTCCGTGCGTTTGCCGGGCGCCAAGGGGGCGGAAAGGGAAAGAGCAAGGATGTTGGCGTCTTCCCCCTCCACCGAGAAGCGCTCGGCGCCCTCCACGCCCGTGATCTCGATCCCGCCGTAGCTTGCGCCACCGTAGTAGGCGGTGCGGGAGAAGTTCTCCGAGACGGGGCGATACTTTGCTCCTTCGCGGTAAGCGTTCGCGGGAAGCGAGAAGCGAAGCGCTTCGAGGGGCGAGGAAGAGGTGTTCACGGCAGAGACCTGCATTTTCGCCGTGAGTTTTTGCAGGGCGGGATCGTATTCGGCGCAGATCGTGTAGGATGTTTCGCCGCGGAGCTCTTTGCGGCGCGAACAGGCCGTAAGCCCCAAAAGAGGCAGCGCGATCGCCGCCGCCAAGAGGCAGCATACAACTTTTTTCATGGGGGACCTCCCTTGATTTTCGGGATATTCTATGCAAAAAAAGCGGGGAATATGCTTCCCCGCAAGCCCGATAAGGTCCATACGCAAAATGCCCCCGTGCGGGGGCATAAGGCTTTACTTTTCTTCGAGGACGGGCTCGAGATAATCGACGGGGTCGACAAAGTCCCCTTTGAGCTCCATTTCGAGGTGCAGATGCGTGCCGTCCGCAGCCTCGGAGCCGTAGCTTTCGGCGACGATGCCGATCTTCTGCCCCATCTCGACGGTCATGCCCTCTTTGAGGCCCTCACTCGGCTCGATGAAGCGGTAATACGACTTGAGGCCGTTTTCATGGTCGATGACGACGAGATTGCCGAGCTCCTTGCTCACGCTCACCTGCTCCACCTTGCCCTTGGCTATGCTGACGACCGAGGTCCCCGCCGCGGCCGAAAAATCGATCGCCTTATGGCGGTACCACCAGCCGAGGGTACGGTTGTTGTAGATCGTATCGAAGACGACGCTGTACTCCTCATAGTCGATAGGCTTGCAGAAGGTGGCCGCTTCACCCCCCGAGGGCGTGTTGTCTTCGGGCGGGTCTATGTCGTCCACGGGCGGATCGACTTCATCCACGGGCGGGATCTCGGCGACGGGATCGGTGTTCCGCGTCGCGAAGACCACCGTAAGTACGGTCGCCGTAATGAGCAGGAGCGCACAGACGCCCACGATCACAGAGTAGAGAATGGTTTTCTTGCTTTTGGTCTTTTCTTCTTTCATAACATCCTCCGAAATTGATATGTAAATGTTTGCCGCAAATCACGGTTTTTATACCCCATATCTCAAAAACCGCCGAAAATCAGGGGCGTGCCCGCCGCGGTCGTGCCGTGGGATAGGGCGATGTGCAGGTTGATGTAGCCCTCTTTTAAGGATACGCCCGCCCCGAGCATGGGCGAATAGAGGTAATAATTGACGACGTCCCCCGCTTTTTCCGTGAAGAGGACCTCGGCACGGTAGGCTTTTTGCAGCTCGAGAAGGCGGTCGCCCTCGTAGCGTACGCTCTCGCCGACGATGGGATAGCGCAATTTATCGATGACAGGGTGCCTCGTCTCTATGATCTGCCCCGAGGAAGTGCCGAGGTAGAGTTCATAGGCGGTGCCCTGCGCGAAGACGGGTCGGGCGGCGACGACAAGGGCAAAGAGCACGCAGAGCGCGGCACCCGCGAAGATGAAGCTGAGGCGCATGGCAAAAAGAAAGCGGCGCATCGTATCCTCCAAGACGGATAGAGTATTGACGCCGCCGAAGCATTTTATACAAGGGGGTGAAGAATGAAGAATGAAGAATGGAGAATGAAGAATAAAGAATAGGAAACCCCCTCCGTGGGAGGGGGATGAAGGGGGTGGGGCGGCGAAGAAGCCGGTACGAAGTCCTCCCCCTTGCTGCCCCTTTTAGGGGAAGTACTCGCGTGAGCGAGGGAAGGGGTTTTTGCAACCCCTCAGCCGCGTCTTACGCCGCGACAGCTCCCCTACGAGGGGAGCCAAGGGGTCGCTCTGAATACGCCCCGTCGCTCTCCTGCCCACCCCCCTACCCCCCTCCAATGGAGGGGGTGTCGCATGGGATGGGCCATGGGGGTGGCGCACGAGGCCAATACGAAGTCCAACCCTCATACCGCCCCGTTAGGGGTGAGTGAATCTTAAGATCCGCTCACTCCGCTACGCTCCGTTCGGGATGAGGTCGCTCATGATAGGCCCCATCGGTCTCCCTTACCCCCCACCACCGCCTACGGCGGAGCCTCCCCCCGATGGGGGTAGGCCTTTCGCTCGTGATAAGCGATACGGGTACCGTCAAACTGCGGAGAAGTAAGCAGAACGAGATTCCTCGGCTACGCCTCGGAATGACGTGGTTCGTAAGTACGAAGTCCAACAAAAAAAACGACCCCGAGGGGCCGTTTTTTGTTGGTCATTGCACCTTATAGCAATTTCCGATCAGCACACCGAAGCGCGGTGCGGCGGCGGAAGGCGACGGGCCGAGCGCGGAGGCGCGAAGCGTGAGGAAGATAAACTCGTTCGCGTCGGCATCCCAAGAGGTCCTGATCTGCGCGGCATCGCTCGTGAAACGTTCTGCCGTCTTGGCCAGCATGTCGCCGGGGTAGCCCATGTTCTTCAAAGCTCCTTGCACGTACGCCGCAAAGATCTGATTGCTGAAGAAGATCGGCGCGGCACTGTCGATGAGCGGCGTATAATAGAGACTATCCGTAAAGGAGTTCCCCGACGAAGGATTCATGGCGTAGGTCTCGGTCTCGCCGCGCTTGATGAAGCCGCGCACGGAGATATGATCCTCCGTGTTCATGAGCTCGCCGGGCGAGCAGATGAGCGCCGCGATGACGTTGACGACCTCGATCCCGTTCTCGGTGCTCGTCATGGTGCGGTTGAGGTAGCCCTTTGACACCGCATTGAGCATCTTGATCCCCGAGAAGAGTGCATCCGCATTGTTGAGTTTGTACCACGGCTCGGTGCCCGCCGCCTTGGATTCGAGGGTAGACGCCTCATCGAAGTAGAGATGCGGTCCCTCTGCATCGTTGCGTTTTCCGTCCGTGCCCGTATATTCGCCGTCGGAGAGCAGGAAGATGGGCCCGCCCGCATCCTTCATGACGCAGTTTTGAACGTGCACATCCGAACGCCAGACGTAGAACATGTTGCTGTAGACGTCGAGCGCCTTGGTATCCTTCGTATTGACCGCGCTCGGCGTGCCTCTCGCCACGTCGCCCACAATGACGACGTACACCTGGCTGATGAGGCAGTTGATGAGGTTGAGGGAATCCATCACGTTGTTGAACGCCATGAGCTGGGGAAGTTCGCCCCCCGTCTCGGCCAAACGGGGCATGAAGCCCATGATGCGCAGCGATTCGATGCGGGGGTTCGTCGAGAACTTGTAGCCCTCTGCCTCTTTGAGGTCGGGATAGACGTCTGTGATGATGCCTTCATCGGCATACTTGAAGATCGACCAATGCCCCACGGGGTTGGAGGAAGGATCCAAGCGGTCGTCGCGGACCGACCACAGCTTGCGGGCGGCCGTCGATTCCTTGGGGTTCACATAAGTGATGAGCATGCCGTTGCCCGAGATATCCGTGCCGACGTTGTTGTAGAGCCCCTTCTGCATGTTGACGCTTCGAGCATCGTACGCTTCTTTGACGTCGCCCTCAACGGCGTTGTTGAAGTTGAGCGCACGGTTGCTGTCGCTGCCGTCGTAATCGCGGAGAGACCCCTGCAGAAGCGCGGCATAGGTCTGTGTTTCCCCTTCATTATTCAGCTGCTGTGTCACGCTTTGGAAATCCGCCTTCTGCCCTTCGCGCGCTTCATCCCAGAAGTAGGTCGCGGGAAGATGATCGGGATCGATCGTGATCGTATCGTGAAGGACGATCTGCCGCACGATCTCGCCCTTGCTCAGGTCGTTGTACTCCACGAGGGGCTTGAGGTCCCACGCGAGCGTGCCCTGCGCCGTTTTGAACTCTTTCCAGTGGTTGACGTTGAGGTTATCGAACACGGAGAGCCCGATGTCGTCGTAGACGTTGTAGCCGTCGACGATCGTGATCACCGCTTCGATGGTGGTCGCATTGATCGAGCCCGACGTCTTGACGCCTTCGGCGAGGGAGACGGCGAGTTTGAACGTCTTGCCGACGGCGGCCTCTTGGAAGAAGTAGATATCCGCCTTGCCTTCCACGGTCGTCACATAGGTCGCAAGGTCCTCTTCGCCCACTTCGGTGAAGGCCGCATCCGCGCCCTCGCCCTGAAGGGAGAGCGTGAAGGTCGTCTTGGGGGTGACGACGGTGGGCTCCTTGGAATTGCCGACGAAGCCGCGGGCTGCGGGGATGAACCTGAAGCCGTTGTCGTCGCCGACGCGGTAGGTCCCTGCCGCGGCGAGAAGGTGCGTGCTGTCTTCCCGCGTCTCGGGAGCGGGCGCCTTCGCGTAGTCGTTCATGTAGTTTTCGTAGCTCGTGGGAAGATCGAAGCTCATCACGGTCACTTCGGGGGGATTTACGGTAAGCGTGATGCTCGCCTCCTTGCCCTCGTATTTCACGGTGAGCGTCTTCTCGCCCTCGGAAGCGGTGTCGACGGGCGTGTAGCTTACGCCATCCGCCGAAAGTGCAAGCGATTCGGTCTCACCCGTGGTGAAGTAGAGCTTGAGCGAAAATACCGAATAATCGATGACATCCCCCCTCGTATAGACGAGGTTCGCGGGATCTGCGGCGACGATCTCGATGCGGTCGAGCTTCTTTTCGACGGGCGCCGCCGAGATGGTGATCGTCGTCGAAGCGCTCTTGCCCTCATAGGTATAGGTGAGGGTCTGCCCGCCTTCCTTGCTCATATCGAGGGTGTTGTGGGTGACGCCTGCGCTCGCGCCCGTGAGTTCGACGTTCCGCGTCGTGTAGTGTGCGACGAGGGGCACGCTGTCGTAATCGAACGTCTCGCCGACGGTGTACGCCGTGCGGAAGGCGCCGAAGGTGAGCGATTCGAGCGTATCGACGACTTCGAGAATGGTGATCTCGACGGAGTCGCTCTTCTCCTTATAGGTGAACGTGAGCTCCTGCTTGCCCGCCTTGGACATATCGAGCGTAGTATGGGTGACCCCCTCGCTCGTGCCCGAGATCGTCTCTTCGCCCTCTTCATAGACGGCGTTGATCTTCACGGCACCGTAGTTGAACGTATCGCCGACGTTATACGTCGTTTTGAGCCCTTCCTCGACGATGTAGATCGCCTGAAGCGCTCCGAGTTCTCCGTCCGTATCCGTGCAGCCTGCAAGCATGCACGAGAGCATGAGGACGGCCGCGGCGAAGATCGACGCCGCACATTTCCAAACTTTTTTCATTTCTGCCTCCTTTTTTTCCCTTTGAATTTATGTTACACCGAGGTCTCTCGTCCTCGGAGGATCTTCATAGACGTGCGTAGTAATCATCTGCGGGGATCACATAGAGATAGACGGTGATCTCCTCGTTGCTGCCGTCCGTCGTCTTATAGCGCAGGCGGACGGTCCCCTCTTTCAGGATCGTGATGCTCATGCCGTCGATCGCGGCGTAGTCCTCGCCGTGGGCGCTCGTGATCGAGAGCTCGACGGTGCGCTGCGTCGCATCGGCGGGAGTGAGTTCGTAGTCGATATAGACGACCAGCCCCTCGCGGTAGGGAAGCACGACGCTGTATTCCTTCTCGACATCTTGGCTCTTCGTGATCTTTACGCCCGAGATGTTCGCCGAGGTGATGACTTCTTTGGGGACGATCTCCTTGACGTAAATTTTGGTATTATACGACATCATCTGCATCCCGAAGATGCCGACGACGACGAGGGAAAGGACGAACGTCACAAATACGATGAGTGCCGTGCTCTTCTTCATAGCAGCCTCACTTTTCGACGAAATAGATGCGTACCCGCTCGAAATACAGGAAGGCACGCAGCCCCAAAAACAGGACGGCGAGGACGGCGAGTTTCCAAAACGCCGAAGTCCCTCCCGAGCCTGCGAGAAGGTAGTAGCCGAGGGCAAAGAGGACGGAGATGATGACGCCGAACGTCGTCGCGAGGGCGGAGTTTTTGGAGGAACTCACGGCCTCGGGGTTCATGACGTCGATCTCCGCGCTCCAGAGGATATGGGCAAGGTTCAGGCAGACCGCCATCACGAGAAAGCCTGCCGTCTGCGATACGGGCGCCCCGGAGACGGCCCCGAAGAGGAGCACGGCGAGGAGGATGGAGAGCGTCGAGAGCACGGCCCGCAGAAGGAGCCGCGAGACGAGCAGCAGCCGAAAATCGGCAGGGCGGGTCTTGATGAGGTTGCGGGCAGCGCCGTCTCTGCTGTAGGCATGGGCCAAATAGGCGTTGGAGGTGAGCACCGTCACGAGGAGCATGAGGATGTTGAAGGCCGCCGTCATCGTCTGCCCCGTGTAGCTCGTGCTCATCGCGGCGTACATCTTGTTGAGCGTGAAGATGAGGAAGGCGGGGATGAAGAATTCGAGCACGCACAGCATCACGGCCTTGCCGCTGCGGAAAGTGCGCACGAGGTCTTCGGCGAGCGGGGAGACGAGGCGGGGCGTCACGCGGTTGGGGCTGTGCTTTTTCGTGCGCTTCTCGTTTTCCCCCGCCCGCGCGGTGAGCTTCAGAAAGAGCACGCGCGCCGTAAAGAACGAGACGCCGATGAGCACGGCCGAAATTCCGAGCACGGCGAGAAGGACGAAGAGCGTCCTGAGCCCGATGGGGTTTCGGGCGATCTCGAGCGTCCCCCCCGCGACCATCTGCGTGAGGTAGTGGAAGGGCGAGAAGATGCGGGCGAAGCCGTTCAAAAACTCACGGACGGCGAGCGTAATGCTCCCCCATTGCCCCAAGAGGTTGATGTTCTCGGGGATCCGCCCCACGATGAGGAAGGCGAGCGCGGCGAGGGACGCCGTCACCGCCACGATGAGCAGATATTTCAATACGGGTACCCGCTGTAAGAGCTTGGGAAGATAGAGCGCGGGGATGGAGAGGACCGCCCCGATCGCCACGGGCACGAGGCATACGATGAGGAAGGCGAAGAGCATCCACGGGTAGTAGAACCACACGGCGCCGTTCACGATCCCATAGGCGAGGAAGAGCGGTACGAAGAAGGGAAAGCTCTTCTTCAGCTCGAAGAGGTAGTAGACGATGAGCTTGGAGAGGAACACGAGGCTGCCCGTCACGGGAAGCACGAGCAGGATCACGTTGTCCCCCGCACGGTACAGGGAGCGCGAGAGCCCCACGGTGCACGAGAAGATGCTCATGATCTCGATGAGCGTGAAGACCACGGTGACCACGGTGATGGGCACGCCGCCGCCGAAGGAGAACACGGAGAGCATCACCCCCACCGTAAAGACGCCGTAGAATGCGGCCGTCACGACGGCAAAGAGCAAGACGGCAAGCCCCATCTTCAAGATGAACGCCCGCTTGCTCTTCAGAAAGGAGAGATCGACCATGCTCCGAAGCTGCATCTTGAGCAGCACGCCGAGCTGTTTTACGGGGTGCATGCACTGCCTCCCTTCTTGGGTGAAAATGCGACGGGCTGCACTTCCCCTTGCCGTATGACCGACATGTAGTATTCCTCGAGGGTCGTCGTCTTCTCGATCTCTTTTACGTCGCACACGCACTGGATCTGCCCCTTGCGGATGATGGCGATGCGGTCGCAGATGCGCTCGACGACGTCGATGAGGTGGCTCGAGAAGAACACGATGTTCCCCTTTTCGGCATGGCGGACCATGCACTGCTTGACTTGGTAGATGCTGTTGGGATCCAGCCCGGTGAGGGGCTCATCGAGGATCCACACCTTGGGATCGTGGATGAGCGCCGCCATGATGGCGATCTTCTGTTTCATGCCGTGCGAGTACGTCGAGATGGGTTCATCGATGGCCTGCGTGAGCTCGAAGGCGTTCACGTAGAACTCCATGCGCTCGTCGCGGTCGGCCTTCTTCACGCCATAGAGGTCGGCGATATAGTTGACGTATTCCCGCCCCGTGAGTTTTTCATAGAGGGCGTAGTGATCGGGCACGAAGCCGATGTTGTATTTGGATTGCACGCTCTCGTGCTCGACGTCGTGTCCGCAGACGAGGATGCGCCCGTCGGTGATGGGCTGGATGCCTACGATGCTCTTGATGATCGTGGACTTCCCTGCGCCGTTGGGGCCCAAGAAGCCGAAGATCTCCCCGCCCCGCACTTCGAGGCAGACGTCGCTCACGGCGTATACGTCGCTGCGGGCGTAGCGCTTGGAAAGATGCTCGAGGACGAGCGTTGCCGATCCGTTGTCGTTGTCCATGGGACCTCCTTGGCCCGCGACCTCTCTTGCGAGCTTATCGAGTGCGATCTTTTTGCGGCGGGCGGAGAGGTCCAGCCAACCCGAGACGCTGCGGTAGGCGAGTTCATAGAGGAACCACATGCCGAGCGCCAAAAGACAGTAGGTGAGATAGTAGAGCACTTGGTAGACGGGATTGTAGCGGAAGTGCAGCCCGCCGAGATCGAATTCCCACACGAAGTTGCGCAGTCCCTCCGCCCAAGCGCCGAGCTTGTCCGCGACGAAGTCGCTGTTGATGAAGAAGAAGTCCACGCCCGCATCGTAATTCGAAAACCATCCGTTGAGCACGAGCACGAGCAGGTAGTACCCCGTAAAGCCCACCATCGACCAGAGGAACTGCTTGAGGCGGGGCCGCGCGAAGATCCCGAGGCCGACGGTAAGAAGGGGCATGTAGAAGGCCTGGTAGTGGGCGCGGTAGAAGTGCCAGATCTCGGACATCATCAACGTTCCGTGCAGCCCCTCGGTGCTGTAGCTCGGCATCATGAGGGCGATAAATGCCCCGAAGACGTTGATGAAGTAGGTGAAATAGAAGATCTTTTTCCACTTGAAGGTGAGGCAGAGCGGGGTGATGTAGCACGCCGTGTTGCAAAGATGCAGGGGAAGATGTGCCACGTTCGCGAGCCCGTAGATCTGGGGGAACTTCTGCGTACTCATGTAGTTCCAAAGCCCGCAGAGCGCATAGTATAGAAGCACGAAGCGGCGGGTCTCATCGCTCTTGTTCCGGAGGAGGAAGTAGAGGACGAGCGGCACGACGACGATGGGATAGATGCACAGCCTGTGATAGAGGTTGAGGTTCTTTGCGGGAAGGTTGTAGCGGGCGGGGTCGAAGAGCATCTGCAGGGTGTAGTTGGGGAAGGCCGCGATGAGCATCCCGCAGAGGGCGAGAAAAAGCCATAGGTAGGTGCTCTTTTTCTTGGGGAAGGTCTTCGCGCGGAGGCAGAGGAAGAACACGGAATTTCCGAGCCCCATGCCGATGGAGAGCGCGAAGAGCACCGTCCGCAGCGTCGCAGGGCCGAGCACTTCCCCCGTCTGGGCGCCGATGTAATCCGCGAGCAGGATGCCGTCGAGAAGGAAGACGGCCGAGGTAAAGATGAGAAGTACGTCCGCCGCGGGGCACTTCTTTCGGAAGAAGGGATAGAGCGCGGTGAAGATCGCCGCCGCCGTCGTCAGCCACACGAGCACAAACGAGGTACCCGTGGTGGTGAAACGTATGCCCGCGATGGGTGCAAAGTGGATGGCCGAGGCGAGGGCGTCGTAGTCCAAAAGATATGCGACGAGAAAAAGACAGGCGAAAACGAGCGCGACCGCCTTTGCGACCGCCCCCTGCCCGCGCTTCCTTAGATAGGGCGCCGCGAGCACTTCCGCCGTGAACACGGCCATGACCCATGCGATGAGATAGTGCAATAACATTTCTTCAGACCAAGTAAGTTATTTTATTATATAGTCTTTCTTTACGAATGTCAAGCAAGCAAAATAAACATCGGCCGCGCGGCGCGGTTATGTTGCGTATTTACAAAAATCGGCAAAAACGACCCGCCCCCGCATACATTTTGCACCGTCGCAACAGCACTTTCGCCGTTTTTCGCCCATAGGGCGAAAAAATTTCACTTTCTTGCACCACGCCGCTTTCTCCCGTTTTTGCGGGGCAGTCCGTATTCTGGGCAAAAAATACCCCGCAGTATACCTTGTTGCTGCGGGGCGGGGAAAAGTTATTTATCCATCCTCTTTTCGTAGTAGCGGATCTTCCGCTTGATGGGGAAGGCGACGAAGATCGAAATGACCCAAAGCAAAACGTAGCACACGAGGCTGACGACGGTAAACGAGGAGAGCGCGGAAAGGACGCCCTTGACCGAGGCGAGCACCGCCCCCTCCCAGCCGAACATGGGGAACAGCTTCGGCAGCACGCGGGGCGTAATAAAGCATATGAGGGCGGGAAACAGCCCGAAGAGCTTGGCATACCACATCATCATGCGCTTGTTGCCGATGACGGCATGCAGGAGCGCCATCCCCGCGAGTACGAGGTAGGAGAGCACGGAGATACACATGACGCCCAAAAAGATCCAAATGCCGAACATGGCGCCGTCGATCACATTGCCGAGGCCGAAGCCCTCTTCGTGATCCTCGTTGAGGCCGAGCATGGCGCCGACGGCCTCGTCGTAATTTGCATACGGGGCCTCGCGTTCGGGGTCGAAGAGCTGGGTCAGCAGCATGCAGACGCACGTCTCGACGGAGAACTCCTCGGCGTATTCGACGGAGGCATCGTAGATCTGGGTGATGGCGTCCTGCACGGCGGCGGCCAGCTCCTCATCCTCCGCACAGCCGAGTTCTTCGAGAAGGGCCGCGGAAAATCTCGCGATGTACTCCGCCTTATCCTCCTCGGTCGCATCCTTGAGGGCGGAAAATTCGGCATACAGGCGTTCGGTATCGACGTTTTCGATCACCTCGGGGGAGACGTTCTCAAGCCCGCCCGCGCTCACGAAATAGGTCACCGTGAGGTCGATCGAGAGAGATTGCTCGGCCGCCCGCAAGGCGGAAGCGCAGGTCGTGCGGAGCTGCGTGCAGGGGTCTGCATTGAAGGCGAAGCGCATGGTCGGGATGAGCTTCAAACCGATGGAGGTATCCCCGATGATCGCCCGCATCTGTCCGTAATATTCCCGCGCCGCCTCCTCGCTCGAAGGCTCGTCGGCGAGCGCCGAAGGGGACGCAGGCTCCTCTTCGTCGGGGTCCTCCAAGGCAGACGCATAGAGCGCATCCAACGTCTTCCCGAGGTCGATCTTCAGATAGGGCAAGAAGAGCAGCGTGAGCGCGGCCACGAGCGCGAGCACGAGGATCGCGAGATCGACGGGCAACAGCATCATCTGAAATCTATCGTATTGCTTTTCGGGGAGCTCCTCCGAACGGGCGTCCCGCCTGTTTTTCTTTTTCTCTGCCATACGGCCCTCCGCGGCGTTTTGATACCTCATTATACTATGCGAAACGCCGATTGTCAACCGAATTGGGCCCTCCCCGCGCGGCTTGCAAAAAAGGCTTTACAAATGCGTCGCTTTGTTGTATAATAAAAGTATCCTTGCAAAAGAGGTCTTTCCATGGCAAAAAAGAAGACGACCGCACTCGTGCCCGTAGATCCGCCCCAAGAAAAACCGCAGGGCGAGGCGCGCATGAGCATCTATGAATACGAACAGAAATACGTCAAGCGGGAAAACGTCCGCGGGGCGAAGTTCGCATTGCGCTTCATCGCCGTCATCCTCGGCATCTTTCTCTTCGTCGCCCTGCTCGACGTCGTGCTCAAAGTCTATGAGCTCAACCCCTATGCGGGGTACGGGGCCGCTGCGGCCGCCCTGCTCCTCTACATCTTCCTCTTCATCGTGCCCGTCGTGAAGATCATGCGCATGCCCGCCTTCCAGACCAACGTCAACGCGGCGACGGCCAAAAAGGCACAGCGGCATAACCGCAAAGTCCGCCACGATATCGCGGATAAGATCATCGACGTCACCTCGCGGGTCGAGGGCGTGGGCTGGTACGATTCCGAAGTCGTGGGAAGGCTTGCGATCGCATGCAAGGCAAACGACGAGGAGGGCATAAAACGTGCCCTCACCCAGCTCTATTCGGGCTCGGTGAAGCGCTCCGCCAAAGATCTCATCTTCAAGAGCGCCTTGAAGTCTGCCATGTACTCGGCCTCCTCGCAGTCTGCCAAGGTAGACGCCCTGCTCGTCGTCTTCGTCAACCTTCAGCTCATCAAGGATCTCGTGTTCCTCTACGGCTTCCGCCCCTCGGACGCCAAACTCGTGAAGATCTTCGGGCGGGTGCTGCAGAACTCCCTCATCGCCTACGGCGTCGGCGGCATGAACATCGGCAATACCGTAGCGCGGACCATGAGCGGCGTCGTCAAGGGCATCCCCCTTCTCGGGACCGCAATCGCCGCCCTCGTCGACAGCTCCGTGCAGGGGCTCGTCAACGGCACCCTCACCTCGGTCATCGGCTTCCAGACCATCAAATATCTCAACGCCGAATACAGGCTCCAGAACGTGCTCGACGGGATCGACGTCTCCGAGACGCAATCGGAATTCGAGGAGACCTGCACCGAGCTCGAAAACGAACTCAAAAAGAAAAAGAAGCCCCTCTCGCAGGCGGGCTGAGCCAAAATATCGCTATAGGCCCCCCTCGTTCGGGCAAAAACAATGGAAACTCAAAAAGGCATAGCGGATGTGCTATGCCTTATTTTTATGTACGTTCAGTCCTCAAGCGGCGCAAGGCGGATCGTATCCCCCTCCTCCCGTACGCGGCGGAAGACGATGCGCTCCTGCCCGTAGGGCTCGTTGGGGGCGTGGAAGGCCATGCGGTATTCCCCTTCCGAGGTTTGGAAGATCATGCCGTGCCCGCCGTCGAAACGGGCGCCGTCTTGCCCGCGGGCGTATAAGAGCCCCTCCTGCCGCCACGGACCCGAGATCTTCCCGCTCTCGGAGGCGGCAAGCGCGATGAAGTAATCTTCCTTGCCGTAGTTGGACCACGTGAGAAGAAGGCGGCCCTTATCCGTGCGATAGAGGAAGGGTCCATCGGTCACGCCTGTGCGCGCCGCACGCTGATCGCGCGCGTAAAATAGCAATATGGGGTCGGAAATCGTGCGGGAGAGGTCCTCCGCAAGCCGCACTGCGCACATGGCGCCGTTGCCGTCGGGCATACACACCCACTCGTGCACGAAGACCATCCACGGGCGGTCTTCCTCGTCGAGGAAGAGGGTGCCGTCGATGCAGTCCCACTCCGCCATCCCCACACAGCCGCCCGCGATATCCTCGAAGGGTCCGAGCGGACTTTCGGCGCGGTACACCGAGATCGTGCGGTGGCCCGTCTTCTCCGAAAAGACGGAGGTGAAGAGGTAAAACCTCCCCCTGTAGTAGTGGACTTCGGGCGCCCAGAAGAAATCTTTGATGCCGTGGAAGCCCTTCGGCGTACGAAAAACGTATACAGGCCCCCGCCATTTTTTGAGATCCGTGCTCGTGAAGCACCGCACGCCCTCCCGCTGCAGACCCGCATAGAGGTAATACGTCTTCCCCACGCGGAGCACGAAGGGATCGCGCAGGTTGGCGTCCTTCAGAAAGAATTCTTCGCCCGTCGCCTCGGGCCCCTCGCCCGGGATGTTCTCATTGGAAATTTTCGCCATACGTCCCCCGTTTTTTTGCAAAATTTGTCGAATTCTGCCGAAAAAAAGAGGATGGCAAGATACCATCCCCTCTTCTGCCTTTTGTTACTTCGTCATGCCCTCTTGGACGGCCACCGCGACGGCGACGGTCGCACCGACCATGGGGTTGTTGCCCATGCCGATGAGGCCCATCATCTCGACGTGCGCGGGCACGGAGGAGGAACCTGCGAACTGCGCATCCGAGTGCATCCTGCCCATCGTATCCGTCATGCCGTAGGAGGAAGGACCCGCCGCCATGTTATCGGGATGCAGCGTTCTGCCCGTGCCGCCGCCCGAGGCCACGGAAAAGTACTGTACGCCGTTTTCCACGCACCACTTCTTGTAGGTACCCGCGACGGGGTGCTGGAAGCGCGTGGGGTTGGTGGAGTTGCCCGTGATGGAGACGCCCACCTTCTCGAGCTTCATGATGGCGACGCCTTCGGGGACGTTGTCTGCGCCGTAGCACTTGACCTTGGCGCGGGGGCCGTCGGAATACGGCACCTCTTTGGTGACCGTGACCGTCTCGGTATAGGGATCGAACACCGTCTCGCAATAGGTGAAGCCGTTGATGCGGGAGATGATGAACGCGGCGTCTTTGCCGAGCCCGTTCAAAATGACGCGGAGGGGCTTCTTGCGGACCTTATTGGCGTTCATCGCGATGGAGATGGCGCCCTCTGCCGCGGCGAACGATTCATGCCCCGCGAGGAAGCAGAAGCAATCGGTCTCCTCGGAGAGCAGCATTTTTCCGAGGTTGCCGTGCCCGAGGCCCACTTTGCGGTTCTCGGCGACGGAGCCGGGGATACAGAAGGATTGGAGCCCGATGCCGATCGCGGCCGCCGCATCCGAGGCCTTCGTGCAGCCCTTCTTGATCGCGATCGCGGCGCCTACGGTGTATGCCCAAACGGCGTTCTCGAAGCAGATCGGCTGCGTCCCGCGGACGAGCTTATCGCAATCCACGCCCTTTGCGAGGCAGATCTCTTTGCATTCCTCGATCGAGGAGATGCCATACTCTTTGAGTGTCTTCTGGATCTTTTCGATCCTTCTTTCATAACCTTCAAACAGAGCCATACCGCACCTCCTTATTCCTTGCGGGGGTCAATGTACTTGACCGCACCCTGCTCTTCGGAAAATCTTCCGTAGTGGCCCATCGCCTTCTCCCACGCCTCGTTGGGGGCAAGCCCCTTCTTAATGAAGTCCGTCATCTTGCCGAGGGAGACGAATTCGTAGCCGATGACCTGGCTCTCTTTATCGAGCGCAAGGCGGGTGACGTAGCCCTCCGCCATCTCGAGATAGCGCACGCCCTTCGCCGCGGTGCCGTACATCGTACCGACCTGCGAGCGAAGGCCCTTGCCGAGGTCCTCGAGCCCTGCGCCGACGACGAGCCCGTCGTCCGAAAACGCCGACTGCGTTCTTCCATAGACGATCTGCAAGAAGAGTTCGCGCATGGCGGTGTTGATGGCGTCGCACACGAGGTCGGTGTTGAGCGCCTCCAGAATGGTCTTATGGGGCAGGATCTCCGCCGCCATGGCCGCGGAATGCGTCATGCCCGAGCAGCCGATCGTCTCGACGAGGGCCTCTTGGATGACGCCGCCCTTGACGTTTAAGGTGAGTTTGCAGGCGCCCTGCTGCGGTGCGCACCAGCCGATGCCGTGCGTGAAGCCGCTGATGTCGGTGATCTGCTTTGCCGCGATCCACTTGCCCTCTTCGGGGATGGGCGCAGGGTCGTGCTTCGGGCCCTTCGCAACACAGCACATCTCTTCCACTTCGCGAGAATATTGCATTGTGAACTTCCTCCATACATATTCCCCCGCACTGCGGGAGTTCTTTCTCGGTTATTTTACCACATTCTTCCGCAAAATACAAGCGCACAGCGGCAAAAATTTGCGGAATTTCTGTTACGGCACGCCGCCGCCCCACATAAGGGCGGCGGCGGTCTTTTTCGATCATGCAAAGCGCTGAAGCCGCACTTCTTCCACGGCGTAGCAGCCGCCCCCGTTTCTATGGGTAAACTGCAATTGCGCGACAGGGGCCCCCGGGTTTCCTGCGGACGACGTCTTCGTGTAGACGCTGCGCATGTACTGCGTATAGCCGCTCTCCTGCGTTCTGAAGGAGAGGGTGTATACGACGGTCGTCTCGCTCACGGTGCGATCGAGGCGGAGATACAATACCGTCCCGGGCTGTGCGAGCGGAAGCTCGGCCCCCGTCATCTCGTTGCGCACGGCGCCTTTATCGAGAGAATTGGAGAGCTGCAGCCGCGTGCCGTCCGAAGTCAGGTCGAAGAAGCCCGCCCAGCCGTCGTTATTGCCCGTGCGGAGCCCGATCCCGAGGCCCACGGCAGACGTCGTGGGGTTGACCCCGAAGAGTTCGAAGCGGAACTCGAGGCGGATGTTCTCCCCGCTCGCATCGATCCGCGCAAAGTCCGAATTGCCGCCGTTGAGGGCGAAATCACCGTTCGTGCGGTGCATGATGATCCCTTCGCGTGTGAGGACCATGTTCTCACGGGTATGTGCGGGAAGATCGGAGGTGAAGTTCATCGCCCCGACGTTGTAATACGACGCATAGCGTTCGACGTAGTCGGCGATCGTCTTCGTCGCCGCCGCATCGGTGTTGCCCGTGGGAAGCACGGTGAAATCCTTATAGGCGACCGCGGAATAGCCCGTATCGGGGTCGGTGAGCGTCATCTTCACCGAAAACGTCCCGTGCGCGGTGTTGTTGCCGAAGTTGTTGACGAGGATGTAGGGGTGCGCGGGATCGTCCGCCGCATAGAGCACCTGTGCCTCTTTGTCGCCGCCATCGGCGGAGATGTTGCTCGCCGTCACTTCGAAGGAGGCGTTTGCGGCCGTGAGCGTACGGGGGAGCCCGCCGCAGCTCTTTGCATCGACCGTGAAGAGATGCCCCATGCTCGAGAGGACTTCCCCGGGCATGCCGCCGAAGGGATCTTCCCCCCATGCGGGCGCATAGGTGAGATCGTCCACCGAGTAGAAGTCGAGATCGATCGAGTACCTCTGGGAAGAGGTGACTTTGTGGACATACGTCACCGTCACGGTGAAGGCATCGGGCGCAGAGGCGGTGAGGCGCATGGCGTTGCCCTCGGCCTTCTCCGCGACGACGTTGTGGCCGTGCGTATCGAAACTTACGTTGTACTTATCCGCCGCCCCCGTGACGAGAAAACCGATCTCTACAGGGGTGTTGGTGCGGATGCGCATCCGCCCTTCGAAGGAGGGCTTGAGCGTGAGCGCCGCCGCGCGGCTCGTGATGCGTACCGAGGCCTCGCCCGAAGCGCCGAAGCGGCTCGTGGCTTTATAGTCGATCCGCCATTCCCCTGCGACATGCGGGGTGAAGAGGTCGCCCTCGAGGGCATACGTCTCTTCCTCGGCCAAGCGGAATTCGCCCGAGGTCCCCCTGCGATAAAATACAGAGGCCTCCTCTGTTTTGCAGCTGTCGCCGAGGGCGTAGGAGACGGTCTTTTGGAGCACGACGCCGCTCTCTTCGGTGACCGTCCTGCGGTCTGAAGTGAGCGCGACCTCGAGCGGATCGACCGCGATCGCGACCGATGCGCTGCCCTGTGCCGTCGTGCCGCCGTAGGCCGCCGAGACGGTCACGGTGAACTCTCCCGCGCCGCAGAAGACGACCGTCTTGTTTTCGGGCGCAAAGATGACGTCCTCGGTGGGGGCGCCGTCCTTTTCGAAGGCCACCGCTACCTCGCTGCCTGCGGGGACATCATAGCCGATAAAATACAGCGTCCCCGCCTTTCCCGCGGTCTCGCCCTTGGCGGCGGTGAGGGTCACGTTCTTGACGAAGGCCTCCCGCGCCGCGATCGAGATCTTGGCCGAAGCGCTTCCCACGACCCCATCTTTTGCCGCATACACCGTGACGGTATACTCGCCCTCGGCGTAGAAGATATACGCGCCGTCGACGCAGGCATAGTCCGCGGCCGTGGCGGGCGCTTCCCCGCGCAGCACCGAAAACGTCACCGTGCTGTCTTCGGGCGCCGTGTAACCGAGGAGATGTTTCTCCCCGGTCTTGCCGTATTCGGCCCCCTCGGCGGCGGTGAGCGTCACCCCCGTGACTTCGGGAGGCGTGGGCTCCTTTGCGCCGCAGCCGAAGAGCAGGCCCAAACAAAATACCGAAAGGGTGACGATCAGCACCCAAATACTTTTTCTGCCGTTCATACCGCCTTACCCCCTTACCCAATCGATATCGACGTAAGTTTCCTTAAGATACGTCGCCGCGCGGGAAGCACTGCTCAGCGTAAGCTGCGCACTCCCCGCCGTCCAGCCCGTCTTCTCGGCGAAGGTCGCCGAATTGAGCCGTGTCGCATAGAAGGCGTACTCGCCGATCCGCGCAACCTGTGCGGGGATGGAGATCGCCTGAAGATCGGTCTGTGCGAAGGTGTATTTCCCGATGCTGCGAAGGCTTCCGGGAAGGGTGACCTGCGCGATCGGGCAATATTGGAAGGCATTGCTGCCGAGGGTCTCGACGCCCTCGCCAAGCGTCACGCTCGTAAGTTTGGCGTCCTTCGGCCGCTGCGGGATGGGAGATTCGAGCGTCCTGCCCTCGCCCGTGTAGGAGAAGGCGAAGCGGCCGATCGTCTTCGCGCTGACGGAGACGGTCGTAAGCGACATGCAGTCGTAGAAGGCGTTGTCGCCCACGCTCTCCACCGTCGCGGGGACCGTAACATTCACAAGGCCGCTCTCGCGGAAGGCGTTGCTGCCGATGAGCTTGAGGCTTGCGGGGAACTCGACCGCCGAAAGCGCGCTGCATTCGCGGAGGGCGCCCACGCCGACAAAGCGCATGCCCTGCGCGAGGGTGATCTGTTGAAGTTTGGCGCCGCGGAGAGCTTCATCGGCGATGCCGATCGTCCCCGCCCGTACGGCGATCTGCGTCGTGCCCTCGGTGGCACCTACGAGCACATTTCCGCAGTACTGCGCCCCATCGGCCGCCGTGTAGGCATCGGTGCCCGCAAACGCCCCCGCGCCGACGCGCAAGATGCTCTCGGGGAAGGCGACCGCGGAAAGCGCGCTGCAGCCTTGGAAGGCCTCGCTTCCGATCTCGACCGCCTTGGTCAGCGTGAGGCTCGAAAGCAGGGTGCAACCCTTGAAGGCGGCACTTCCGATCGTCTCGGCGCCGAGCGTCGCAGCGGTGAGCGCGGTGCAGTTTTCAAACATGTTGGGCGCGACTTCCTTGAGCGCGGGAAGGTTCAACGATACGATCCCGCAGCCCGAGAAGGCGTATTCTTCGGCGAAGACGAGCGTTGCGGGGAGTTCGGGGGCGTAGGAAGTACAGCCGCCGAAAGCAGAGAACCCCACGCGCTCGCAGCCCGTAAGCGCAAATTCGGTGAGGTTTGCACAGCCCGCAAACGCCCGTGCGCCGATCTCTTTGGCCGAGGCCTGCACGCGCTGCAACTGCGTGCATCCCTCGAAGACGGCGGTGGAAAGGGTGACCGAGGAGGACGCGATCTCCACCGTCTGCAGATTTTCACAGCCGAGGAAGGCGGCCTGCCCGATGGACTTTACCGAGGCGCCGAGGCGAAGCTCGGAAAGCGGCGTCCCCGCAAAGGCCTTGGTCCCGATGGAAGTGAGGCTCTCGGGGAAGGAGATCGAAGAGAGCTCTGTGCCGCTGAATGCCGCAAGGCCGATCTCCTGCAGGTTCTCCGCAAAGGTGACCGACTTTAAGCCCGTGTTTTCGAAAGCGTGGGCGGCGATGGCACGGACGGGGAGATCGCGGTAGGTCGCGGGGATCTCGACCGTATCGCCCGTGAGGCTTCCCATGCCCGTCACGATGAAGTAAGTCTTATCCGCGCTCCACGCGAAGCCGAGGCGGGGCTGAATGGTCTTTCCGCAGATCGCGCACTCGGTGCTTGCGCCGAAGATCGCATGGTCTTCCACGTACCCTTTTTCGCCCTCATGTTCGCAAATGGCGGGGTACCAGTGTTGATATTCGTCGCTTTCGAGGGTATCCGAATAGCGGTGGGAGGCGGGGGTAAGATTGCCCTCATACGTCCTCCCGCAAGTCGTGCAGGTGAACACGGAGCGGCCGCCTTCCTCGCAGGTGGCGGGGATCACGGTCTCGCTGTAGCCGTGGGCCTCCGCCCCGACTTTGGCGCCGCAGACAAGGCAGGGGTGCCAATGCACGTCGGCATCGTATTCCACGGCCTCGGAGGGCGTATGCGCCTTGGGCGCCACGGGATCCGAAGCATACCAATATCCGCAGACGCAGCTGTGCTTTGTGTAGCCCGCCGCGGTGCAGGTGGCCTCGACCGTCTCCTCCGTGTAGGCGTGGCCCGTCTTTTCGTCGGGGTCCCCCGCCGTCCAGTGGCTCGTCTCATCGAACCGATAGAGGGCGGAGGGCTCGGGCGACGGGTCGACGGGATCCGAAGTATAGGCATATCCGCAGGCGCAGATGTGCAGCGTGTAGCCCGAAGCACCGTCTTGCGGGGCGACGACCGTCTCGCTGAAGACGTGGCCGCTCTTCGCGCTCTTTGTATCGTGTCCGCATGTTGCGGGATGCCAATGCGACGTGGCGTCGAAGGCCCATTGCGCCGCATAGGCGTGTTCATGCGTCCCGCCGCAGCCCGCGGCGATCAGTGCGGCCGAACACACCGCAAGCCCCAAAAGACACAGCTTTACTTTCCATGATCTATGCATAGCATTCCCCCACTTTTAACCCTTTTTCCGCTTCAAGACGACGAAGAGCACGATGCCGACTGCGGCAAGCGCACACACGCCGCCCGCCACGCTTCCGCCGATGACGGCGCCGTTCCCCTTTTGCTTGGGGCTGTTGTCTTCGACTTCGCCCGCGGCAAAGCTCGCCGCTTGGATCTTCACCCGTACGGTGTACTGCGCCGCGGTGCCGTCTTCCGCCGTCACGACGATCGAGATCTCGCACTTCTGCGCATCGAGGCGCGTCGTGACTTCCGCCCCCTCCGCCGCCGTAAGCACAAGCGGAAGCAGGCCGAGCTGCGTGCCCGCGGGCGCTTCGTATTCCGCAACGCCCTCCGTAAAGGTGAGCGCCGTGGCGCCGATCGCGGCCGAGAGGCTCGTATCTGTGCTCATCTTCAGAAGCGTGACCGTGTAGACGAGCTTTGCCCCGCTCTCCGCAGTCACGGTGATGGTGACGGCGCCTTCCCCATCGGGGCTGCCCACCGAGACCTTGGCCTTCTCCGAGGCCGCAGTCGCCGTAATTTCGGGGAGGGCCCCCTTGTATTTTACGGTATACGCGCGCACGGCGGGATCGAACGCGATGGGCGTTCCGCCGACCGAGATCCCGGAGAGCGTCGCATCCGTATCCTGTTCGATGAGCGAGATCGTATACCGCCGCACGGTGCCGTCTTGCGCCGTCACGACGACGACGAGCGCACGCGCCGCGGCGTCGTAGATCTTTTGTACGGCCGCCTTGCCGCTATGGGGCGTCGCGGTGAGCTTTGCAAGAAGCGCGGCCCCCGCATCTTTTTCCACGGTGATCCGGTAGGTGAGCGTCTCGGGCGAGAACGCGATCGTGTAGCCCTCCAAGGAGAGCGCGGAAAGCGCCGCATCCGAGGAATTTTCGACGGGCGTGAGTGTATACTTCGTCTCCGTGCCCTGTTCGCTCTTGACGGCAAAGGTGAGGCCGCCCGCAAGGTCTTCTTCGGTGAAGGTGTAGTCGGTCGTCCCCGTTGCCCCCTCCGCGAGGGTGAGGTGCACGCCGAGCGTAAACGACGTGAGACTCTCGACGAACACTTCCGCCTTGCCGCCTTCGAAGGAAGCGGGCGTGAGCACAAGCGGCGCCTTGCCGCCCGTGATCTGTGCCGAGAGGAAGGTCTCGGTGCTCGCCGTGCGGAAGACGACGGTGTAGATCGTCTGCTGGCTGCGGAAGGGCGTATAGATGCAGAAGATCCGCGCGATGTGGTCTTCGGCGTCGTATTCGAACCTCATCTCATAATTTTGGGCGCCCGTGTCCCCTTCGAGGCGCTTTGCCGACATCTCTCCCGCACACACGGTGGAGAGGTCTGTCCCTGCGGGCAGGGTGACGACGATATCCTTGCCGTCTTCGGGGACGGGCAGGGGGACGTTCTCCCCGCTTTGCCCGAGCCTGTAGCCGAGCGTTTCGGCGGTGAGCCCGAGGTTGCGGCGGAACCGCATCGTCTTGGTTCCCCGCTGTTCGCCCCGTGTGAGCGTAAGCTCCAACCCCGCGGCGTCGCGCTCGGGGGTGGCGGCCTCCTTGATGGGGGTATACGAATATTCGATGCCCTCCGCGGTCGTTCCCTTCTTCACGCCGTTCTCGTCGCGGACTTCGCTTGCCCCGCCGAGCAGGATCTCCTCGGGATAGCCGAGGCCCGAGACATCGTATTCATCGGGGAAGTAGTAGGGCATTTCCGCGGCAGGGTCATAGGAAAAATAGAGTGCAAGGACCTCTTCTTCGGTCATTGCACCGTTATAGATACGGAGCTCATCGAGGACGTCTCCGTTCGCTTCATGGTTCTCATCGAGGCTGAGGCGGATGCCGAACTGCCCCTTCTCCTGATTGGTGGCGGCCTTCATGATGGAGGCGAGGATGCCGGGCGCATCGCCCTTTGTATCGAAAGTCTGCTTTAAGACGCCGTCGCGGTAGGCGCGCATCTCGCTTGCCGTGAGGGCGAAGGTCACCTGGTACCACGTATCCGCCACCATGGGATCGACGGCAGCGCCGCCGTTATCCCCGCTGTTGACATTGATACAGAAGGAATCCCAGCCGCCGCCCGCAGCGATCGTGGCGGAGTTGTGCGCGGGGCAGTTGGCGGACCATGCGTCGTTCTCGTTGGATCTTCCGCCGTTGCCCTGCATGGTGCCCTTGCCGAAGCGGCCGCCGTTGGTGCCGTCCCAGAACTCCAAGAGGCTCGACCAATAGGTGTTGACGTTCTTCACCCACATGGAGATGGTCATGCCCGTGGCGTTTTCGGGCAGGTGGAAGTTCGAGCGTGCGTGTGCACTCTCGGTGAAGGCAAGGGCTCCGTCCGAAACGCCGTCCGTCGCCGTTACGGTGCCCGCCCTCCTATTGTTGACTTGCAGCGTGATCGTCGCGTCATACGCGGGAGCCGCAACGTATTCCTGCGCCGCACTGTCCCACTTGGTGGCTGCGATCTTCTGCCCTGCGCCCGTTGCGGTGTCGTCCATGGCGTAGCGCACGAGCAAGCGGTCGTTGGGCACTTCCGCCGCCCTTGCCTGTGCAAAGGTCGGGACGATGCCGAGGAAGGCGACTGCCGCCATGCCCAAAGAGAGCACGGCCGCAAGACGCCGCAAATGTTTTCCGATACTTCCCATAGTTTCCCCCGAACTTGGATTTTTTCGACAGTACCATAAAATGAGGAAAGTGTCAATATTATTTGGAAAAAAGGGTAAGAAAATCTATATCTTCCCCCATCCCCCCGTTTTTTTGTGGACAATATTACTTTTTTTGTTTTTTCTCTTGCATTTCCGCGGAGGGTGTGGTATGATGACGCAAATCACCCGTCTTCAAAGGGAGGGAACGATGAAACGGTTGTTCAGTCTTGTATGCGCCGTAGCGCTCTGCGGTTGTATCCCCGCGGCAATGGGAGCGCCCAAGGCGAATGCGCAGGAAAAGTCCGAAGCCCCGCAGGCGAATGTGCAGAGCTTCCCGCAAGCGGCCTCTGTGCCTTCCGAAATGCCCTACGAGGAGCTCTCCGAAGCGCTGCCCGAGACAGAAGCAGATCCCATCGAGGCTTTGGAAGAAGCCCCCGTGCAGCAGGCGGAAGTCCCCGCAGCGCAGGAAGCGGCAAGCGCGGCGCCCGGGAGCACGGGAGAGGATTATCTTTCCCCGCTCGTGACGCTTCGTGCCGACCCCTATCTCTATAAACACGAGGGGGTGTACTACTTTACGGGCTCGTATCCCCAATACGATCGCATCGAACTCACGTCCGCGGACTCGGTGAACGGCATCGCCGCCGCCGTACCCAAAGAAATTTGGCACATGGATGCGAATTTCGGCGAGAAATACGTATGGGCGCCCGAGATCCACTACATCATGGGGCAATGGGTCATCTATTTTGCCTACAGCCAGGGGAGCCTGTGGAGCATCAAGTGCTGCGCTCTCCGCTGCAACGGGCAAGACCCCATGCACGATCCTTGGGAGTATATGGGCGTCATCAAGCGGACCCCGCGCGACGGCTTCTCCTTCAACAGCGGTATGTCCCTCGATATGACGGTGTATTATCACGACGCCATGGAAAAGTGGTATGCCATCTGGGCGCAGAAGCCGGGTTCTTCCAACCTCTACATCGCCGAGCTCGCCGATCCCTTCACCCTCGCGACGGAGCCCATGCTCCTCACGCGGCCCGATTATGATTGGGAGCGGGTGCGCGAAAACGTCAACGAAGGCCCCGCCGTCTTGAAGCATGCGGGCAAGATCTTCGTGAGCTTTTCCGCCGCCGCCACGGGCTATGAATACTGCATGGGCCTTCTCGAGATCAATGCGTGGGACGACCCGATGGTAAAGAGCAATTGGAAAAAATACGAGGAGCCCGTGTTCCAAACCGATGAGGGAAGAGAGATCTACGGCCCCGGGCATAACTGCTTCGTCGAGGGCGACAACGGCGAACAGCTCTGCATCCTGCACTTCCGCAATTATAAGGAAATTACGGGCGACAGCTTGCTTGATTTCAACCGCCATGCGCACGTGATGAAGATCACCTACGATATCCACGGCGTCCCGCAGTTCTCCTTCGCCGACGACGATCTCTACAACACCGAGTTCCAAAATCACAATAAGTAACTTCGTTTTTCGACCCCATCTATGCAAAACGCCGCTCTTTCGCGGCGTTTTTGTGTGCAATGAAATTGGTTCTCGCGGAGGAAGCACAGGAACGGAGCACGTCATTTCGCCCCGACCGCACCGCCCACGTCATTTCGAACGAAGTGAGAAATCTCAAAGTCGAGATTCCTCGGCTACGCCCTCGGAATGACGTACTATTGTGCCCCTACGAAGTCCTCCTACCCCCTCCGTGGGAGGGGGACCAAGGGGGTGGGGCGGTAGATAAGCAAGTACACAGTCCGAACCTCATCCCGAACGGAGCGTAGCGGAGTGAGCGGATCTTAAAGATACACTCGCTACGCTACTTCGCCGAACGGCTCGTGCCGTGCTTCGATAAACAATAGAAGCCTCGCACGGGGCGGAATGACGTACTATTGTGCCCCTACGCAGTCCACCCTTCGTGGAAAAACAAAAAACCACCCCCTCCGTGGGAGGGGGATCAAGGGGGTGGGGCGGCAGAAAAGCAAATACGCAGTCCGTCCTCATCCCGAACGAAGCGGAGCGGAGTGAGCGGATCTTAAAGATACACTCGCTACGCTCGGTATGAGGTTGCTCGGTATCAGCCGAGGATGGCGACCGCAAGCCCGCAGAAGAGAATGAGCGAAACGGCATCGACGATCGTCGTGATAAAGGGCGAGGCGACGGCGGCGGGGTCGAGCTTGCACTTCTTCACGAGCATGGGCAGCATGCACCCGACGATCTTCGCCACGACGACGGTCGCAAACAGCGCCAGCGACACGACGGCGCATTTATCCCACGTATAGGCCTTGTTTCCGGGCATAAACGTGTTGCCGAAGAACAGGCAATCGATGAGCATGAGCTTTGCGAAGCAGGCGACGGCGAGGGTCGCCGCGAGCAGGAAGGAAGCCCGCACTTCCTTCCATAAAACCTTCCACGTATCCTTTGTGGAAAGTTCGCCGAGCGCGAGGGAGCGGATGACGGTGACCGAGGCCTGCGAGCCCGAATTTCCGCCCGTGTCCATCAGCATGGGGATGCACGCGAAGAGCACGGGGCTGATCGCATTGAGCCGAGCTTCGAACGTATTGATGATGAGCCCCGTAAACGTCGCCGAGATCATGAGGATCAGTAGCCACGGTACGCGGTTCTTCCAGATCGAGAAGACGCTCGTCTTGAGATAGGGCGTGTTGTCGTGGACGATACCTGCCATCCCTTCGATATCTTCGGTCGTCTCTTCTTCGATGACGTCCATTGCGTCGTCGACGGTGACGATGCCCACGAGCCGCCGTTCGATATCTACGACGGGGATGGCGAGGAAGCCGTAATCCGAGATCTTCCGCGCGACCTCCTCTTTGTCGTCGAGGGTGTTCACGTAGATGACGTTGTCTTCCATGATCTCGGCGATCGTCTTGCCCTTCTCCGCGAGCATGAGCTTTTTGGCCGTGACGAGCCCGATGAGATGATTGGCCGTGTCCGTCACATAACAGGTGTAGATGGTCTCCTTGTCGATCGCCGTCTCGCGGATGCGGTCGAAGGCCTCCTCCACCGTCATCGTGGGCAGAAAGCGGACGAACTCAATCGTCATGATGGAGCCGGCGCTGTCTTTGGGGTACTTCAGAAGCTCGTTGATGTAGGCACGCGTCTCGCTGTCGCTCTGGGCGAGGAGACGTTTCACGACGCTCGAGGGCATCTCTTCGATGAGGTCCACCGTATCGTCGAGGAAGAGCTCATCCATGACCTCTTTGATCTCTCGGTCGGAGAGCGCCTTCAAAAGCTTTTCCTGCGTATCGCTGTCGATCTCGACGAACATCTCGGCCGCAAGATCCTTGGGCAGGATGCGGAAGAGGATGGGAAGATCTTCCTCCTTCACGCTCTCGAACACTTCGGCGAGGTCGATCTCGTTCATCGAGGCGAGAAGAGGCTTCAAAACCGCAAAATTCCGCTCTTTGAGGAGGGCGAGGATCTCTTCTTCCTCGGCGATCCTGCGGGCGATCTCTTCGGGCATCTCCTCGATGATGTCGACCGTGTCGTCGACGGAGACGTCCTCCATGACCTCTTCGAGCTCATCGTCGTGCAGCCCCGAGAGGATCTTCTGCTGAAGGGGAGCATCGAGCAAGACGATGACTTCGGCAAGAAAATCGCTGTCGAGCGCACGGCAGAAGGGGAGGATGTCGTCCTCCGCCATTTCCGATAAAGCAGACGCCGCCTCATCGGGTTTTTTCACCGATGCGGCAGCGTTCTCATAATTCTTCTCCTCGAGAAGTTTCTTCAATTCTTCATTCATAGCAGTCCCTCCGTGCAAAATACAAGGCATGCAACAAGAGACGGGCTATGTGCGACCCTATGCGGCGACGCCGCAAAGCACATTGCCCGCGGATATGTCTACCACGCTACTTCGTCCTTTCACGGCGCCTTCCTCCTTATGTTCGGTCTTACTATCATAATAGCGCATTTTTTCCGAAAAGTCAACCGTTTCGCGCCACCTTTCCGCCCTCTTTTTCGTAGCCTCGATCCCCTTGCTTCCCCTTGTAGGGGAGGGGAGCGCGGCGGGGGATAGGGTTTCAAAACCCCTCAGTCACGGCTCACGCCGCGACAGCTCCCCTACGAGGGGAGCCGAGGAACGCTTTGAAAAGGATGTCAAGCGGTTTTTTTCGAAAGAAATACCAAGGCCCCCCGGCTTTTTTGGAGCGGAGGGCCTTTTACGGCCGTACTGCGCGGCCTATCTTCTGCCGAAATAATTACTTCACGCCCCAGCGCGCGAGAAGATCGTCGACCGTAACGAGCTCGGCGCCGTAGGTATCATGCAGGTACTTGATGCCGTATTCATAATCCTCTTTGGTGAAGCTGTCCATCGCATCGATGGCGGCGACGACGTTGTACCCCAGCTGGTAGGCGTCTGCCGAGGTGTGCCGCACGCACATGTGCGCGTGAAGCCCCGTCATGACGACCGTCTCCACGCCGAGTTCCTTCAAAAGAAGGTCGAGATCGGTGTGGAAGAAGCCCGAATACCTGCGCTTGGGCACCACGTAGTCCTGTTCGGAGAGCTCGAGTTCGGGGATGACTTCCGCCCCCTTGGTCCCCGCGATGGCGTGATCGCCCCAAAGCGCGAGTTCGTGATCGATGCCCTTCAGGTGTGCATCATTGCAAAAAACAACGGGGACCCCCGCCTTTCTTGCACCGCGAAGGAGCTCCGCCGTCTTGGGGACGATGGCAAGCCCGCGATCGCACTTCAGGGCGCCCGTTACAAAATCATTGAGCATGTCTACGACGAGGACCGCCGTCTTGTTCTGTTTCATACAAAATCCTCCGACGTTTTTCTTTTTATTTTACACGCATTGCCGCACATTGTCAAGCCGAATGAGGGGGGTATACAAATAATATTGAGCGCTTCCCTAAAAAAGCGGAGCATTGCTGCGTTCCGCCGCCCCACCTCGGGGGGTCGTTCTCTTAAAACAATATGCCGCCCATCGTGCATTTGCGGCCAAAATGCACGCCAAAATGCACACATGGGGCGAGAAAATGCACACACGGGAAAATGTATATATAGGGGAGAAAATATGTATATGGGGCGAAAAATCAGAACGCGAACGGCGAGAAAAATTTAGCGCGCCCCCACCATTGGAGAACAAACACATATCTCCTCCATTGGAGAATAAACACACATACCCCCTCCATTGGAGAATAAACACACCTACCCCCTCCATTGGAGGGGGTAGGGGGGTGGGCAGGAGACCGACGGAGTGTATCATGAGCACCCCTTGACTCCCCTTGCGAGAGCAAAGATTTTTCCACAAAGCGATTGACTTTTCCCTTAAAATTGCCTATAATATAAGGGAAAACATAAGGAGATAAGGGCAAATGCGCAATTTTGATTATTCTGCAATTCAGGATCGGAAATGGGATAGCGAAGTGTTGGGTCTCATTGCCGCGATCTATAAAGAGGTCGGGAAACAGGAATTGTATTTGAAACAACAGCCCGAAAAGCTCGGGAGGCTGGTCGAAATCGCAAAGATACAGAGTACCGAATCTTCCAACGCCATCGAGGGCATTGTGACGACAAGCACAAGGCTCAAACAGCTCGCGCTCGAAAAGACGACACCCAAAAACCGTGATGAAGAAGAAATTGTGGGGTATCGGGATGCGCTCAAGATCATTCACGAAAATTTTGACGTCATTCCTATCACGCGGAACTATATCCTACAGCTCCATAAAGTGATGTACGGACACATGGATAATCCGTATGCGGGACGGACGAAGAGCGTTCAGAATTATATTGCCGCTACCTTCCCCGACGGGCATACGGAAACGCTGTTTACGCCCCTTTCTCCGTTTGAAACGCCCGGAGCGCTCGATCGTATCTGCGAAGAATACAACAGAGTGATCGGCAATCATGAAATAGAGCCGCTCATCGCCATTCCCGTGTTCATCCATGACTTCCTCTGTATCCATCCCTTCAACGACGGCAACGGACGGATGAGCCGCCTTCTCACCACGCTTCTCCTGTACCGGAGCGGGTTTTATGTAGGAAAGTATATTTCGCTCGAAGCCAAGATCGCTCAAAATAAAGATTTGTATTATGGCGCTTTGCAAGCGAGCCAAGTGGGTTGGCACGAGGGTAAGGACGACGCTATGCCCTTCATCAAATATCTGCTCGGCACCGTTCTTTCCGCATACAAAGACTTTGCGGATAGGTTTGAATTGGTACAAGATAATATTTCGGCTTTGGAAACGGTAAGAAGGGCAACAAAACAGAAGATCGGAAGATTTCAAAAGTCGGACATTATGGAACTCAGTCCGTCGCTCTCCGTCAGTTCCGTAGAGGGCGCACTTCGAAAACTCGTGGAACTGCAAGAACTTCGGCGCGAAGGCATTGGAAGGGCAACAAAATATTATAGGTTAAACTAAACTATCCTTTATCACGCAGGGGCAGTCCTTCCAAGGGCTGCCTTTTTATCTGAAAGGGGCAGGGGCCGCTCTGTGGTCGGGGGAGGGAATTTTTTGCAAAATACTTGTCAACTTCCCCCGAACGTGGTATACTGAACATGCCACACAAGTGAATAAAAAAGCTATAAGTGGATTACCATGGCATAGGTGTATCCTTTTTTCCGCTTATAGCAAGGAAAATCATTTGTGTGGCAACAATATGGGATACTCTATTGCGGGCGTTCCATATTGGAGCGCCCTTATTTTTTTACTGTTTTGGAGGTATACCTATGAACAAATGCCCGAACTGCGGCACCGAGTATGAGGGCGGATTCTGCCCTGAATGCGGCCCCGAGTGGCTGAAGAAATCCTGCCCGAATTGTGGAACGAGGCTTCCGGGAAGTGCACGCTTTTGCAACAATTGCGGCTATTCATTTGCGACGTCATCACTCTCTGCGTCGGAAAAGCAAGGGGCCGCGCTCGTGTGGGTAAAGGGGCATAAGAAGCTCGTGATCATCCTTTCTCTCCTGCTCGTTGCGGCTCTCGTACTCGCGATCGCATTGCCGGTAGGCCTTGCAAACAGGAACAACGGCACCTACTACCTGTATGCGTATGAGCAATTCAACGAGAACGAATATTATAAGCTCGACGGCGGAAAGTGGACCAATGCCGCCGGCGAAAACGGGACCTATGAACTCAATGGAGACAACATCACGTTTTATCAAAATCTCTTCGGCTCGAATATGGAGCTTGCGAGCGGCACGCTGAAAGACGGCATCATTACGTTGTCCATCGCGGGCATGGAGATGAAATACGTCAAGAAGAGCGCCGTCCATGTACATGAATACAAAAAATGGACGGTCGTGACCCCCTCGACGTGTACAGTACAAGGTGTGGAACAAAGCGAATGCAAATGCGGAAAGACGGTGACCCGCCCTCTTCCCCTTGCAGAGCATAAACTCGGTGCGTGGCAAATAGATGGGGAAAAACATTGGAAAATTTGTACGGCATGCAAACGCGCGATCAATAATGGAAGACATAGTTTTCACGGAAATGCTTGTTCGAGTTGCGGATTGCCCGCCCAAGGATCCACAGGATTGACATTTCAAAAACACGGCGATGGTTACATTGTCACGGGATTGGGCAACGGGAAAGGGCCGATCATTCGGATCCCTGCACGAAATGGCGGATTGCCCGTAACCGCGATCTGGGACGAGGCATTCCGTGGTTGCGACGGGCTGACGAACGTTGTGATCCCCGATAGCGTGACTTCGATTGGGACTTCTGCGTTCGAGGATTGTAGCAGGCTGTCAAATATTGAAATTCCCAACAGCGTGGCCTCGATCGGGGATCGGGCATTCGAGGATTGTAGCGGACTTAAGACCGTGACGATCGGAAGCAAAGTGACTTCGATCGGATTTCGCGCATTCCGTGGCTGTAGCGGGCTTGAAAGCGTGACGATCGGAAACAGAGTGTCCGATATCGAAGATAGGGCGTTTGAGGCTTGTGACAAGCTGAAGAGTGTATACTATATGGGTACATCAAATAAATGGATGGATATAAAAATATCTCCATTTAATTCCGATCTGACAACGGCTACGCGTTATTATTACAGCGAAGAAGAAAATTATGATGGGAGCCATTGGCATTATGATCCCGCAACGTCGCTACCTATGCCGTGGAAAAAGGAAAATCAATAAACAAGGCTGCGCCCGAGGGAACCTCGGGCGCGTGTTTTATGTGGGGGGCGGCTCCTGCGCGCAAGGCCTACCCCCTTGGTCCCCCCTCGCGGAGGGGGTGGTGTTTCTACCACAGGAAATTATTGATGGGCGGAGGGGAGAGCGTAGAGGTCGAATTCCTCGTCGACGTCGAAATCCTCGCCTTCGTCGAAGGCGGCGAGCTTGGAAATGGAGACTTCGTAGGCCGTCATGGTGACGGTCTCGGTCTCGGAGAGGCGCTTCTGGTATTCGCGGCTCTGGATCCTGCCCGAGAGGGCGACTCTATCCCCCACCTTGAGATTTTGCACAAAGCGGGCGTTGCGTCCCCATGCGATGCAGGGGATGTAGTCGGACTTATTGTACGCGCGGTTGACGGCGAGGAGCAGATCCGCGATCTCGCGGTTGAAGGGCGTCGTACGATAGATAGGCGGCTTACAGATGTAGCCCGAGAGCACGATGCTGTTCGGGTTACGCGAGGCGCCTGGCTCGACGAGTTCCCGCACGAAGACGGTGAGCATGAGGCGGGACCTTCCCCCCTCGAGCTTATTGTAGCTGCGGAACTGCCCCACGGCGGAGAGCATGCTGCCCACGGTGAGGTCGTTCCCGCGGATGAGGCGTTCGGAGATGGTGACGGGAAGAACATCCGCCTGCCCCGAAAGGCGGGGGACCCGTATCGATAATTCATAAAAACCTTCGCCGTAGACCTCGTGCGAGAAGGTCGCTTCCGACACGATTTCGCCATAGATGTAGACCTTGTTGTTCTTTTCGGGATCGTGATCCATAAGTCCTCCTTTCGGACGTCGCCGCAGCCCATGTGGGGTACGGGTCATTTGCATTTTTTGGGCGTTTACGCGCTCCCCTTGGGGATCTGGCGGCCGCTTGCATCGATCGTGTAATTCTCGCGGTAGATGAGTTCCCCGATCGGCACGAAGGTGAAGCCGTTGGAGCGCAGGGTGCCGATGACGATGGGCAGGGCTTCGGCCGTATGCAGCCCATTGTTGTGCATCAGGATGATGGAGCCGCTCTTCACGCGGGAGACGATGCGCGCGGCGATATCCGAGGCGCTGAGGTCCTTCCAATCGAGGGAGTCCACATCCCATTGGATGGGGTACAGCCCCATCGCGTTTACGGTATCGATGAGCAGGTCGTCGTAATCCCCATAGGGCGGGCGGAAGAGCTCCACGGGCTTTTGGGTGATGGTTGAGATCGCCTCGGAAGAGGAAGCGAGCTCGGAGCGGATCTCGGCCTCTTTGAGGCGGGACATATAGGAATGCGTGGCGCTGTGCGTGCCGATCTCGTGGCCCGCTTCTGCGATCTTTTGCACGTACTCGGGGTACTTTTCCGCCCAGAATTGGACGGTAAAGAAGGTGACGCGCACCTTTTCTTCCGCGAGCGTCGTGAGGATCGCATCGGTGTGATCGACGCCCCAAGCGCAATCGAAGGAGAGGGCAACTTTGCCGTCGTCCCGATCGACGCAGTAGATGGGCAGGGAGCGCGTCCCGCTCATGTAGACCTCTTCGGCGCCTGCGGCATTGGCCGTGAGACAGCCCAGCCCGAGCGCTCCCGCCATGGCCGCCGCCAGCACGATGGAGCGGAGACGTACGGTGATAAATCGCATTTCAAACACCTACATGATAGAATATTTTCGGCCGCGGAAACGGGAGAGTTTTGCCGAAAAAAGCGAAATTTTGTCGGTTTTTTCTACCCCATTTCCACATTTATGCTATTCATGCAGGGGAAAGATTATTCCTCGGGGATGCCGAAAGGCGTCTTGTTTTCCACGCTCGTCACGGTGAGCGCGTAGAGCTCACCCGCCTTGGCACGCTTGAGCGCCGCGGCGACGGCGGAGATCGTCGCCCCCGTGGTGAGGGTATCGTCGATGATGAGAAGTTTTTTGCCCTTGACGAGGGCACGGTCGGCACG
This sequence comes from uncultured Clostridia bacterium, assembly GCA_947595585.1. Taxonomy (GTDB): domain Bacteria; phylum Bacillota; class Clostridia; order Christensenellales; family Borkfalkiaceae; genus Gallimonas. The sequence continues at coordinate 14,865 of CANQET010000010.1, read as the reverse complement.
GAAGCACCCCTCGAGGTTCTTCTCGCGGTCGCGGCGGGAGAGGAATTTCTGCGAAGGGGTCTCCTTCTCCTTGCGGAGGGCATCGAGAAAGAGCACGCCCGTGCGCGCGGAAAGCTCTTCCGCAAGCAGCCGCGCTTGGTTGTAGCCCCGCTTTTTCTCGGCTTTTTCGGTCATCGGCACGGCGACAATGCCCTGTACGAAGGAGAACTCCGCATCAAAAAGCGGCACCATGGTATCGATTATCGTGCGGTAGAGGTACTTTTCGCCGCGCTTGAAGCGCACGACGAGCCGCGCCGCTTCGCCCTCGTGCACGAAGACCGAACGGGCCTTCTTCACGCCGAGCGGACTCGCCTTGCATTCGATGCAGGCGCCCTCCTCCTTGACCCGCCGCCCGCAGTAGGGGCAGACGAGGGCGTTGTTGAAGGGGAGAAGTTTTTCGCAGGGCGCACAGATGCGCTCGTTGGCGAAGACCTCCCTGCCGCAAATATCACAGGTGAAGTTGTGGGTGTCGTCGTATTGCTTGACGGCTTTTTTGATGCGTGCAATGAGCTCCATGGGTGTTTCTCCTTGGTGGATGGAAACCCCTCAGTCACGGCCTTTGCCGTGACAGCTCCCCTGCGAGGGGAGCCGAGGGGACGCGCGGGAGGGGCCACCTCGGTTTCCTGCCCACCCCCCTACCCCCCTCCATTGGAGGGGGTGGTGGTCTGTTCTCTGATGGAGGGGGTATGTGGTCTGTTCTCCAATGGAGGGGGTGTCGCATGGGATGAGCCGTGTCGGGGGGTGCGCGCGAGGCCAATACGAAGTCCAACCCTCATTCCGAACCCCGTTAGGGGTGAGTGAATCTTAAGATCCGCTCACTTCGCTACGCTTCGTTCGGGATGAGGTCGCTCATGATAGACTTCGTCGTCTCCCTTGCCCCCCACCACCGCCTACGGCGGAGCCTCCCCCCGATGGGGGTAGGCCTTGCGCTCGGAATACGCCCCGCCGTTTCCTGCCCACCCCCCTACCCCCCTCCAATGGAGGGGATGACGCGCATGGTAAACGAAAATGGGAAACCATGTATGCAAATCATGCGCGACAACGGGTAACCGTCAAACTGCGGAGAAGCAAGCAAGACAAGGAGAACGAGCATTTCCGACGGGAGTGTACTTTGTCGTACACGACCGAGGAAAGCGCAGTTCGACGCAGTATTGCGCAGCTTATCCGCAGTTCGTAAGTACGAAGTCCAAACAAGCAAGAAAAAATCGGGGGGACACCCCGATCTTTTCAGAAATCATCACCCTCTCCGCTCTCATCATCGTCGTCGTCATCGTCGTCGTCATCGCCGCCGAGGGAATAGATTTCATCGCCTGTGACATATTCGAGGTCCTCTTCGTCGTCGTTCCCCTCATACGTCTCTTCCTGTTCCTCGTCGTCGAAGTCGTCGTCGAAGGTCTCGTCGATCTCCCCGATCTCGGAGTCGAGGTCGGCATCCGTGTCGTCGTCGAGGTATTCGCGCCACTCGTCGTCCTCTTCGGGATCGGGCTCCTCTTCCTCGTACTCGGCCTTCTTGCGGCACTCTTCGCACATCTTCTCGCCGGGGCGCATCATGTTTTCCCCGCAGATGGGGCAAAGCTCCGTGGCGGCGTCGTCGTCGGCGTCCTCCATATCGAAGGGGTCGCTCACGATCCCCTTCATCTCATTGAGACAGACGTCGCAATATTCCTGCTTTTCCGCGTCGATATAATTGAGCTCGCAGCGCGGACATTTGATATACTTGATCATATTCCTCCCTCCGTACCTTACGGGCTAATAAATAATATTACGAATTATTTCTTTTGTAAACTGTTTTTTCGTACGTTTTCCAAAAAAATTCTGTATTTTACGGAAAATTTTTCGGCGGCCTACGATTTTCTCCCGCGTTTTGGGAAAAAGCGCACGTTTTCGGCATAAAAGAGCCACCCTGCACGGGTGGCTCGATGTGCTGCTGCGTTACTCGGCCGCGGGCGGATCCTGCCCTTCTTCGGCGCCCGTTTCGGGCGCTTCGGCATTCTCGGCCTCGGGCGCTTCTTCGGCTTCTTCCGCCGCCTCGGAAGGCACTTCTTCGGGCGCTTCTTCCGTAGCCTCGGAAGGCTGCCCGGTAGCTTCGGGCTCTTCCGCAGGCGCCTCTTCGGGCTCTACGGCATACACGTCGATCTCGCGGTCGTCCTCGGTATCCACATGGGGCTTCGCGGCGACGGGCGCCTTCTGCTTGTTCTTCGCCTTGACGACGAACACTGCCGCAAGAACGCCGCCGATGACCACGACGCCGATCGCGATCCCGATGAGCATCCACGCCCACCATGCAAGCCCTTCGTCGTCGGTCTGCGGCGGGGTGTACTTCTCGAGCGCGTCCGTCCAATAGGTCTCTGCCGTCTCTTTGTCGCTCTCGCTCATGGCGCCGAGCTGCGTGTTGAAGTAGGAATAGGTGCGATACGATTTTCCTGCCGCATCCTTGAAGAGATCGGCCGTCTCGCCCGTGCCCTCGGTGAAGGCCTTGAACGCCGCCTGCTCCTCTTCGGAATAGAGGTAGGTGTTGTTCTTGCCGTTGTCCTCTGCGGAGGAGATGTTCTCGTAGAATTTTTTGGTCTCGCCCGTGTAGTAGAAGTACTTGAGCGCGGCGGAGAGCTTGGTGTTGCCCTCATCGGTGAGTTTGGCGAGGTAGCCCGTCTTGGCGCTCGCATCCATCATCTCTTCGTACTTTTCGTTGAAGTCCTCGAGCTCGGGATTGGTCATGAGGGTGCCGTCCGCATTGTTGAGGCTGACGACGTTCACATAGTTCATCGCACTGCCAAGCACATCCGAACCGCCGTCCGCATAGAAGACGTTGCCGTCGATGACTTCGTAGTTATACCAACCCGTCGTGTGCTGCAGGTTGAGCACTTTGGCCGAGCGGAAGGCCTCGTTCTCGTGATGGGTGCCGTCGGGATCGGTGAAGGTGAGGTTGCGATAATCCTCGGCCGTCCCGTTGTAGACCGCCCGTTCGACGGACGTGCCGCTGCCGTTGCCGCGGGTGAAGTAGACGTATTCATAGGTCTCCGTGGGATCGGACGCGAGATAGAGGAGGGTCGCGGAGCCGATATCATAGGCCACTTCGAGCTCGCTCGGCGTCCCGTCTTCGGCGACGTCGACACGGTAGATGTTGGAGTTGGAGACGTAGAGATAGTGGTGGCCCTTATCGTCGCGATAGAACTTCGCCGAGGTCGTCGCCTTGGAGGAGGCGTCCGAAGAGTTCGCCACGACGTCGAGCGTATCGTTTTGCGCCACGCTGTCCGCAAGGGTCTCCGTGTCGTAGAAGTAGAGCGTCCCGTTCGTGCCCGTCGTGTTGCCGCCCGTCGAGAGCTGGGTGCGGGTGAAGTAGATGCCGCCGTTTGCATAGGACTGCAGCGTGTAGGTGTAGCCGAAGGGCGCCGCGGGCTCTTCTGCACTGTGACTGAAGGCCGTCTTGGGCGTACGGTAGCCCCGCCCGTCGAGCACGAGCTCGCCGAGGTTCACATAGGGAATCTCGCCGTCGAGATTCTCCTCGATGTAGTCCATATCCCAATAGTCGTCTTCGCCGTACGCGTAGCCCTCGGGGACTTCGGTCGCATCGGCACGGACGCGGTAAATCTGGTTGTAGTCGTAGCTTACGGCGCCGTCGCTGTCCTGCTTATCGCCGACGGCCATCGTGTAGTAGATCCAAGGATCTGCCTTGGCGGCGCCGTCTGCGGCGTTTTCGGTGCAGAACACATACTTCGTCGCCCCCTTCGCGAGGATGGTATCGGCATCCGTCGTGAGGTTGTAGGAGTGGAGGGTGTAGTCCGAACTGCCCTCGACGTAGAGCACATAGACGGTGCCGTCGAGCTCAACATAGCGGAAGGGCGTCGTGTTCGTCGCGAGACGGAAGTGCGTCTTGATTCCTGTCCCGTCGAGCTTGGCGCTCGCGAAGTCGAGATAGGTGTTTTCGACGACGCCCGCCGTGTTCTTGATGTTCGTGGGCGTGGCATAATACACTCTGTCGCTATACACATAGATGCCCGCAGTCGTGTCCCCCGCCACCATGAGGGAGGGGATGACCGTCTCGGACTTGTTTTCGGCGAGCTCCGATTTCTTCACGCGCATCAGGGCGCCCTTGACGGGCTTGCCGTAGGTGTTATCGGAGGTGTAGGTCTCCATGCCGTTGATGAAGTAGTAGTAATTCCCGACGGAGACGACGAAACCGCCATTCGAGGTGACTTCTTCATATTTCTCGGGCAGACCCGTGGGCGCGGTGAAGCGGCTCCCGCACGAAGCAAGAGCGAACGTCCCCGCTGCAAGCGCCGCCGCCGTAGCGACAGCAACGATCTTTTTGATGGATTTGCGCATATTCGTATGACCTTTTTGGTATTCGGAGTTTCTCCGTTCTAAAAGATACAACAACTATTATAAACTAAAATGAGGCATTTGGCAATCAAAAGTTGCGCCGCTTGCGCGTTTTCTTTGAGAAATTTTACAAGGAAGCCGCGTTTTTTGGGAATGCAGCCCCGTTTTGCCGCCCCAAGAGGGAGATCTTATGGAAAAATTCGGTATCTTCGAACTGCTCGATGCGCTTGCCGCCATGACGGAGGATCCGCCCAAGACGGAAAAACGTACGCCCGACGCCGCCTTCGATGCGCCCTCCTACGGAGAGGCCCCCAAAAAGGAGCCCGAAGGGGGCACGGCGGTGGGCGGCTTTCTGGACCGCCACGAGAGGGCGAGCCGCCGCATCAAAAAATGATCAGACGACCGTAAACCCGCGGAGCTTGAGCCACGCAAGGGCGAGATCGAGCCATGCGCGCACGTTCGCATTGTCCCCCGCGGCGCCGGCATAGTCGGCCGTCTCCACCGTCGCCGTGCTCAAGCCGTGCCCGCCCTGTTCGAAGATGTGCAGCGCGAAGGGCACCCCCGCCTTTCTGCAGGCGGCGGCAAGGAGCAGAGAATTTTCGACGGGGACCAAGCCGTCTTGCATTGTGTGCCAGATGAAGCAGGGCGGCGTATCTTCCGTGACCCGCTTCTCCACGGAGAGAGCGGCGCGCAGGGCCTCGTCGCCCCCCGAGATCGTGGCGGCCGTATCCTCATGGGTGAAGGGACCCGTCGAGACGACGCTGTAGCCGAAGACTGCGGCGTCGGGGCGGGAGCCGAGATGAAGTTCCTCCCGCGTCGCCGTCGCGAGCAGCCCCAAGAGGTGTCCGCCCGCGGAGAAGCCGAAGGCCGCGACATGCCCCTTGTCTACCCCGAAGCGCGCCGCGTTTTCACGGATGTAGCGCATCGCGAGCAGGGCTTCGTCGAGGGGGACGGGGTAGGCGCAGCGCACCGAATATTCGAGAACAAATACAGCGTACCCCGCCGAAAGCAGGGGGATCGCCACGGGCTCCCCCTCGCGGAAGGAGACCATATTGTAGCCGCCGCCCGGGATGACGAGGGCCGCAGGGCGGAGCTTGGGCGCGTTTTCGGGATTGGGGCTTCGGGCAAAGACGGTGAGCTTTCCCCCGTTTGCGCCTTCGCGCGGAAGCGAAAATTCCCGATACAGATCGATCGTTTCGTGCAGCATGCGTCCCTCCTTATGCGTTCTTTTTTAAGGCATTCTTTGCAAAAAACCGACCCGCGTGGGTCGGTTTTCGATCATCTCTTGGAGAACTGCGGTGCTCTGCGTGCTTTCTTGAGACCGTATTTCTTTCTCTCTTTGACGCGGGGATCTCTCGTGAGGAAGCCCGCCTTCTTGAGCGCGGGGCGCGTCTCGGGTTCGGCTTCGAGAAGCGCTCTCGAGATCCCGAGGCGGATAGCGCCCGCCTGACCCGTATAGCCGCCGCCGATGACGTTGACGAAGATATCATATTTTCCTTCGGCGCCGATCTCGGCAAGGGGCTGCTTTACGACATACTGCGTCGTCCCCTGGGGGAAATAGTCCTCGAGGGTGCGGTCGTTGATGACGATCGCGCCCGTGCCGCCCGGAATCAAGCGCACGCGTGCGATAGCCTTCTTTCTTCTGCCCGTTCCCCAGAACTGCAGTTTCTTCTTGATCGTCGTTTTCGCCATATCCTATCCCCTCACCTTAAAATAATTTGAGCACTTCGGGCTTCTGCGCCTCGTGCTTGTGCTCCGCGCCCTTGTAGACGCGCAGCTTCTTGATCATCGTTCTTCCGAGCGAATTCTTGGGAAGCATCCCGCGGACGGCTTCGTAGACGGCGACGTCGCTCCGCTCGGCCATCATCTTGCCATAGGGGATCTCCTTAAGGCCGCCGATGTAGCCCGTGTGATAGCGATAAAACTTGTTCTCGAGCTTCTTGCCCGTGAGAAGGACTTTATCGCTGTTGATGATGATCACAAAATCGCCCGTATCGACATTGGGGGTGAAGGTAGGCTTATTCTTCCCGCGCAGGATCGCCGCGACTTTCGACGCAAGACGACCGAGAGGAATGCCGTCCGCATCGACGACATACCATTTTCTCTCAACCGTTTGCGCGCTTGCCATATAGGTTTTCATATCTGTACTCCTTGATCTGTATGAAGGCAGCAGCTTTGTTGCGTCGGCTCCTTTTTGGGTACGCCCGGGGCGAGCGGTTCTGCCTGTCATGTGCCGACTACCTCTTTATTATAGGACCTCCGAAAAGTTCCGTCAAGCTGTTTTGCGTTTGGATTTACGATTTTTTTCCGAAAAATATAAATATTTTCCGCCGAAGACGGGCACGGCAAGTACGCAGTACGACCGCCCCTCCGCGGGAGAACAGAAAACCGCCCCCTCCGTGGGAGAAGAGAAAACCGCCCCTCCGTGGGAGAACAGAAAACCGCCCCCTCCGTGGGAGGGGGACCAAGGGGGTGGGGCGGCGACAAGGCAAATACGAAGTCCTCCCTCATCCCGAACGGAGCATAGCGGAGTGAGCGGATCTTAAAGTCGAGTTTCCTCCTTCCTACGGTCGTCGGAATGACGTATTGATAAGCCCCTACGATGTCCGACCCCTTGCTGCCCCTTTCAGGGGAAGTATCTACGTAGTCCGTCCACTCGCTGCCCCTTTCGGGGAAGCCCCTACGAAGTCCGTCCCCTTGCTGCCCCTTTCAGGGGAAGTACTCGCGTGAGCGAGGGAAGGGGTTCCAAAACCCCTCAGCCGCGTCTTACGCCGCGCCAGCTCCCCTACGAGGGGAGCCAAGGGACGCTCGGGATGGGCTGCGTCGGTCTCCTGCCCACCCCCCCTACCCCCCTCCAATGGAGGGGGTGGTACATACGTCATTTCGCCCCGACCGCAGCTTCTATTTGTTCTACTAAGGTCGGCACGAGCCATAGGCGAAGTAACGAAGTAGAGAAATCTCAAGTAGAATTAAGACTAAGGCGATGTTTCGACTACGCTCAACATGACGTTATTAGAACGAGATTCCTCGGCTACACCTCGGAATGACGTGGTCGGTAACCGTTAAACTGCGGAAAAGCCAAAACTGTAACCGTCAAACTGCGGAGAAGCAAGCAGAACGAGGAGCGCGCGGCTTCCCGACGGGAGCGTACTCTATTTGTACGTGACCGAGGGAAACGTAAGCGCGAACGCCGAGAACAAGCAACATGAAATCGATTTGCTCATTTCGGCGGCACAAGCGCGTAGCGCGCCGTACAAAGTTATGCGTAGCTTATCCGCAGTTCGTAAGTTCAAAGCGTCTTAATAACTTTGGCGGGGTTGCCGACGGCAAGACTGTTCGACGGTATATCATGCACCACCACGCTCCCGGCGCCGATGACGACGTTATCGCCGATCGTCACCCCGGGCAAAACACGTACCCCGCCGCCGAACCACACGCTGTTTCCCACGCGGATGGGCTTTGCAAATTCGAGCTGCCTATCCCGCGTGGCGGCGTCGGTGGGATGTCCAGCCGTGTAGAATCCGCACTGCGGCGCGATGAACACGTTGTCGCCGAAGGTAAGCTTGCCCGTATCGAGGAAGACGCAGTCGTGATTGGCGTAGAAATTTTCGCCGACCTCGGTGTTGTAGCCGTAGTCGAACCACACGTTGCTCTCGATGCCGAAGTTCTTGCCGCACTTGCCGAGAATGGAGCGCATGATCGCCTCACGCCTCTTGACGTCCTCGCGCGGCGTGGTGTTGTATTCGACGCACTTTTTCTTGCACGCCGCAAGCTCTGCGCGAAGCTCATCGTCTACCTTATATAATAAGCCCGCGTGAAGTTTTTCTTTTTCCGTCATGCCGTCACCTGTTTTTGCGTTATTTGCGCCCGCGAACCGCAACGATCATTCGAGGACGGCCTTGATCCTGCGGACGCCGGCGGAGGAGGATTGCTCCTTTTGGATCTTGAAGTGCCCCAAGACGCCCGTGCGCTCCACATGGGGACCGCCGCACATCTCCTTGGAAAAATCGCCGATGGTGTAGGTCTTCACCACGTCGCCGTACTTGCTATCGAACACGCCGACGAAGTTCTCTTTCCGCGCTTCCTCGAGGCTCATTTCGCGGAAAACGACGGGGATGTCCTCTTTTATTTTCTCGTTGACGAGGTCTTCCACCGCCTTTATCTCCTCGGGCGTCATCGCGCGTTCGAAGTTGAAGTCGAAGCGCATGCGCTCGTCGGTGATGTTGGAGCCCCTCTGATTGCAGTCGGGCGAGAGGACGACTTTGAGCGCCGCATTGAGAAGATGGGTGGCAGTGTGGTATTTTATCGCCATTTCGGAGTGAGATTCCAAGCCGCCCTTTGCTTCGCCCTTCGCGAGGACGCGGCTTCTTTCCTGATGCTCCTTGAAGGCCGCCTCGAAGCCCACGCGATCGACGGTGAGCCCGTGCTCCGCGGCGAGCTCTTCGGTGAGCTCGAGCGGGAAGCCGTAGGTATCATAGAGACGGAAGGCCTGCTTGCCGCCGATGACCGTTTCATCGATATAGGCGGGGTCCTGTTTCTTCATGAACTCATTCTTGCGTGCGATGCCCTGCAGGCACTTTTCGAACTCCTTCATGCCCGTGACGAGGGTCGCTTCGAAGCGGGCGGCCTCCTTTTCGATCTCCTCGAGGATGTAGCTCTCCTTCTCGCGAAGCAGGGGATAAGCCTCGCTGTAGACCTCATGGATGAACACGCGGGCGACCTCACACATCGCGGAAGAGGGGATGCCGAGTTGGCGGCAATAGCGGATGGCGCGACGCATGATGCGGCGCAGGATGTAGCCCGCCCCGACGTTGGAAGGCAGGATGCCGCATCTGTCTCCGATGAGCATGAGCGTCGTCCGCGTATGGTCGGCGATGATGCGCATTGCACGCCGGTTTTCGCCCCCATCTGCATATTTCTTGCCCGAAAGCGCCTCGAGCTTTGCGATCGCACCCGTGAAGAGATCGGTCATGTAGCCGTCGGAAAGACCGTTCAGGAAGAGCAGCATGCGGTCGAAGCCGAAGCCCGTATCCACGTTGCCCCGCCCGAGGGGTTCGTAGCCCGTCTCCGTCTTTTTATATTGCATGTAGACGTCGTTGCCGATCTCCACATAGTCCTCGGGGAAGACGGGGTCCTTCTTCTCGGGGTCGAGGGGATAGAACCACTCGTTGTCGGGGCCGCAGGGGGTGCCCACGGTGCCCTCGAGCTCCCACCAGTTATCCTCTTTGGGAAGATAGAAGACGTGCTCGGCCTTTATGCCGAGGCCGATGAGGAGGGACGCCGTCTCTTCGTCGCGCGGGGCGCTCTCGTTGCCCGCAAAGACGGTGGTGCAGAGCTTCTCCTTGTCGAGACCGAAGACGCGCGTGAGCAGTTCGAAGGTCCACGCCGTCTTTTCTTTTTTGAAGTAATCGCCGAGGGACCAGTTCCCCATCATCTCGAAGAAGGTGAAGTGCGAGGCGTCGCCCACGCTGTCGATATCCACCGTGCGCACACAGCCCTGCACGTTGCAGAGCCGCTTGCCCGCGGGATGGGGCTTGCCCAAGAGATAGGGCATGAGGGGCTGCATCCCCGCCACGTTGAACATGACGCCCGTGGAGCCGTCGCCGATGAGCGAGACGGCGCCGATATCCGTGTGACCCTTCGACGTGTAGAAGTCGAGCCACTTTTGCCTGAGTTCTTTGCCTGTGATTTTCATAATTTATCCTCGATCCATGAAGATTTCTGTTCGTGTTATTGCGAATAAACGATATAGGTCCCCCGTCAAACGTCATTTCGAACGTAGTGAGAAATCTCATTCTTGAGATTCCTCCTCCCTACGGTCGTCGGAATGACGTACTGATGAGCAAGTACGAAGTCCGTCCCCTTGCTTCCCCTTTTAGGGGAAGTACCTGCGTGAGCAGGGGAAGGGGTTTTTGAAACCCCTCAGTCACGGCCTCAGCCGCGACAGCTCCCCTACGAGGGGAGCCAAGGGTCGCTCGGAAGAGGCCCCGTCGTATTTCGCCCACCCCCCTACCCCCTCCAATGGAGGGGGTGGTGCGCGGAATAAACTACATAGGTACCCCGCCCACGTCATTTCGAACGTAGTGAGAAATCTCAAGGTCGAGATTCCTCCTCCCTACGGTCGTCGGAATGACGTACTGATAGGCCCCGTCGTCTCCCTTGCCCCCCACCACCGCTACGCGGAGCCGTCTCACGCGGGTAGAGCCCCGCGTTCGGTCACCGTTCGCGCCTTCCGATGCGCTCACTCACCGCAAAGCGCCGCGAAAAGCGCACTGTGCTTTCCGCGAGAATTGCGCTTTGCGACCCCGATGGGGGTAGGCCTTACGCTCATCACGAGCGACAACGGGTACCGTCAAACTGCGGAGAAGCAAGCAGAACGAGGAGCGCGCGGCTTCCCGACGGGAGCGTACCCAAATGTACGTGACCGCCCCGCGCGCACTTCTAATTCTCTAAGCGCGGCACGAGCCGTTAGGCGAAGTAGGGAAACGCAAGCGCGAACGCCGAGAACAGGCAACATGAAATCGACTTGCTCATTTCGGCGGCACAAGCGCGTAGCGCGCCGTACAAAGTTATGCGTAGCTTATCCGCAGTTCGTTTATAATTTGCTTAAAGAGTACCCTTCTTTGGAGTCTTTGACGGCATACCCCAACTTTTTCAGCTCCTCACGCAGCTCGTCGGACTTCGCCCAATTCTTCTCGCGGCGGGCGGCATAGCGCGCTTCGGCGATCGCCTTCACCGCTTCGGGCACCTCCTCCTCTTTGCAATACTGCGCAAGATAGGCCTTCGCGTCCTTGCGGAAGATGCCGAGCAGCCCGTAGGTCTTGCGGATCTGATCGGTCATTTTGCGGGATACGGGATCGCCCTTTGCAAGAAGTGCCGAGACGTCCTTAAAATATCCGAAGAGATCGGAGAGCGCGAGGGCGGTGTTGAAGTCGTCGCTCATCGCCGCATCGAACTTTGCATCGATCTCGGGGAAGTCCCCCTGCGGCGTAGGGAAGGCCTCCTCCACGCGTGCGATGATCTTGTAAAACCGCACAAGGTGCCCCTCGGCTTCGGCAAAGAGGGCGTCCGTAATGTTGATATCGCCGCGGTAGTTGGCCGAGAGAAGGGCAAATTTGAGCGCCTCATCCGAGTATTTCGCGAGCACATCCTCGAGCAGCAGCACGTTGCCGACGCTCTTGGACATCTTCTGCCCGTTGACCTTGATGAGCCCGTTGTGGACCCAGTAATTCGCAAACCGCTTGCCCGTGAGCGCCTCGGTCTGCGCGATCTCGTTTTCGTGATGGGGGAAGATGAGGTCCCTGCCGCCGCCGTGGATATCGATGCGGTCGCCGAACGCGGCACGGTTCATGGCCGAGCACTCGATGTGCCACCCCGGCCGCCCCTTTCCCCAAGGGGAATCCCACGAGATCTCCCCGGGCTTCGCCGCCTTCCAGAGGGCGAAATCGTAGGGACTGCGCTTGCATTCATCGTTTTCGACGCGTACGCCGTCGAGCATTTCGGATTTATCCCTGCCCGAGAGCTGACCGTAGGCGGGGTAGCTGTCGACGTCGAAATACACATCGCCGTTGCCGCCCGCATAGGCATGTCCCTTTTCGATGAGGGCGGCGATAAAGTCGATGATGGTATCGATATTTTCGGTCGCCTTGAGCCAAACGGTGGGTTCATCGATGTGCGCCTTGGCCATCACCGCGTCGATCTTTCGGATCATCTGCGCGGCATAGACGTCGGCAGGGATGCCCGTCTCGTGCGACTTGGCGATGATCTTGTCGTCGACGTCGGTATAATTTCGCGCATAAGTGACCTCATATCCCTGTTTTTCAAGAAATTTACGGAAGACGTCGTAGACGATCGCCTGAAAAGCATGTCCGATATGGGCATCCCCCGAGACGGTGATGCCGCACGCATACATCTTGACTTTTCCCGCCTCGAGCGGGACGAATTCTTCCTTTCTTCTCGTGAGCGAATTATAGATCTTCATGGTCCACCTCGGGCATGGAGCCCGTATTTTTTCGGTTCTTTATCGTGCCGATCTCGGCTTCCAAGGCTTCGATGCGGGCAGTAAGCGATGTGATATCCTCTTGCGGGGAGACCCTCTTTCCGCGGATGCGAACGATCTGCCCGGGTACCCCCACGACCGTCGCATACGGGGGCACTTCGCGGAGCACGACCGCCCCTGCGCCGATCCGCGCTCCCTCGCCGACCGTAAAGCCGCCCAAGATCTTCGCCCCGCACGAGAGCACGGCGTCTTTCCCGATCGTCGGGTGCCGCTTGCCCTTCTCCTTGCCCGTCCCCCCGAGCGTCACCCCTTGGTAGATGACGACGCCGCACTCGACTTCTGCGGTCTCGCCGATCACGACGCCCGCCCCGTGGTCGATGAACACGCCCGCGGCGATCTTTGCGGCGGGGTGGATCTCGATGCCCGTGCGGCGCCTTGCCCATTCGGCCATCCACCGCGCAAGGAGCTTAAAGTGCAACCTGTGGTAGAAAAACGCGGCACGCCGATGCCAGATGAGGGCGCGGATCCCGGGGTAAGTCAGGAAGACTTCGAGCTTGGAACGGGCGGCGGGATCATGGCGCATCGCGGCCGCGATATCTGCCCGCAAATTGCGAAAAAACATGTACGCACCCCCCTGTTTTCAGGATATGATGCGGCCATGGATCTTGTTATCTTCGGATGGGCAAGGTGTCGATCCTGTATTCCCGCAGACAAGCGTCGCGCATCTCGGGGTTGAAGATCTTCTGCACGAGAAGATAGTCCACGACGATATCCCGCACATTGTCGGCCGAAAAAGTGAAGCCGCAAATGCCGAGGAGCTGAACGAGGTCTGAAGTCTGCATATGGGTGACGAGGGCGAGGGCGAGCACGGTGTTTTTCTGCGGATACAGCTTGCCCTTTACGATGCCCTTCCAGAAGCGGGGTTCGATCGCGAGCTTTTCGCCTGCGGAGGCCGCCGTCTCGTTGCAGCGGGCGAGGATGGCAGGCAGGCACTTCGCAAAGGTCTGCTTGCGAAAGGGATCGCGGAATTTGTTTTTGACGGAACGGAAAGAGAAGGTGAAGGTGAATTCGCTATCGACGAGCGTGGATTTGAAGCGCGCGAGAAGTTCCTCCTTCTTGGGCTGATATTGCAGCCGCATGTAGGAGGGATCCTTGCGGGTGAGGGTGCCGTCTTTGGCGATCGTGAGGATCTCGGGCATTTCGTAGCCTTCGATGGCCGCGATCTTCACATAGTCGCTGTAGCGGGCGCAGAAGTGTTCATCGAGCGCACGCAGATATTCTTGCCGTTCCATATGCGATATTTTACCATTCGTACGAAAAAAAGGCAACCGTTTTGGGGTTGCTTCGCACGAATTCTTGCAGGGCTTTCAAGGAAGCCTATACGCAGTCCGACCCTCATACCGCCCCGTGCGGGGCTTCTATTGTTTTTCTAAGCACGGCACGAGCCGTTAGGCGAAGTAGCGTAGCGAGTGTATCTTAAGATCCGCTCACTTCGCTACGCTTCGTTTGGGATGAGGTCGCTCATAATAGGCTTCGTCGTCTCCCTTGCCCCCCACCACCGCCTACGGCGGAGCCGTCTCACGCGGGTAGAGCCCCGCGTTCGGTCACCGTTCGCGCCTTCCGATGCGCTCACTCACCGCAAAGCGCCGCGAAAAGCGCACTGTGCTTTTCGCGAGAATTGCGCTTTGCGACCCCGATGGGGGTAGGCCTTACGCTCGTGATAAGCAATACGGGTACCCCGCCTACGTCATTTCGAACGTAGTGAGAAATCTCAAGTAAGAATAAGGCTGTGGCGACCCTTCGACTACGCTCAGGGTGACGTAATTAGAGCGAGATTCCTCCTCCCTACGGTCGTCGGAATGACGTGGTCGGTAACCGTCAAACTGCGGAGAAGCAAGCAAAACGAGGAGCGCGCGGCTTCCCGACGGGAGCGTACCCAAATGTACGTGACCACCCCGCGCGCACTTCTAATTCTCTAAGCGCGGCACGAGCCGTTAGGCGAAGTAGGAAAGCGCAGTTCGAACGCCGAGAACAGGCAACATGAAATCGACTTGCTCATTTCGGCGGCACAAGCGCGTAGCGCGCCGTACAAAGTTATGCGTAGCTTATCCGCAGTTCGCAAATACGAAGTCCGTAAAAAAAGCACCTCCCGTAAAGGGCGTATTCCATAGGGAATCAAAAAAACAACATTTTTATCGGAATACACCTTTGGGCGAGTCAAAAAAGCAGGGATACTCCCCCGCTTTTTGTTATAGGCACGCTTCTAATTTTGAATTTTGCTGTCATTTGCGGTGTAGTGTAGGAAGAAGAAACATGATGCGGTATAATCTTCCTTACAGTCTAACCTTAATTTATTTGCCGCAAATCTTATTGATATAAGACTGCATTTCCTGCGGCGTTTCGTGGAAGCCGCGCCTAACCCATTCGTCAAGTAGCCCGAACAGCCCATAGGAGTAAAACCTACCTTTGTAGCATTCGAGCGCATTCTCGCCATACTGTGGCACCAT